>NZ_LMML01000028.1:586491-694810 GCF_001422215.1 Methylobacterium sp. Leaf89
CGTTGAGGGCGAGCAGGTTGGTCTGGCCGGCGATGCCCGAGATCAGGCCGACGACGTCCCCGATCCGGGCCGCGCCCGTGCTCAGGGCGTGAACCAGGCGGCCGGTGGCATCGGCCTGCCCCACCGCCCCCTGGGCCATCCGGGCCGAATCCGCGACCTGCCGGCCGATCTCCGCGACGGTGGCGCCGAGTTCCTCGGCCGCACCGGCCACCCGACCGACATTCTGCGCGGCCATCTCGGCGGCGCCGACCACGGACCCGGCGCGCCCCGCCGTGCCCTCTGCCGTTCCCGTCATGGTCTGCGCGCTGCCCTGCAGCGCCCCCGCCGCCTGCGTGACCCGGCTCAGGATGCCGCTCACCGTCGACTCGAAGGACCGGGCGGTCTGCCGCAGGGCGGCCCTGCGCTGCGCATCGGCGCCCGCCCGCGCCAGCGCGGTCTCCGATTCCAGAGCCTGCATGCGCTCCATCTGGGCGCGGATGGCGCCCTCGGAGGCCGCCTGCGCCGCGAAGGCCGTCGCGAGGGTGCGGGCGACCCAGGCCAGCACGCCCGTTTCGAGGATCAGGATGACCGCGTGCAGCATCACGCGGGCGAGGTCAAAGCGCTGGGCGGCGCCGGAGAAGATCAGGGCCGGCATCGCGAGGTTCAGGGTGAGGTGGTGCCCGGCGACGGCGGCGGCGCAGGCCACCAGGATGGTCCAGTCGCACCAGGCGACGCTCACCGCCAGGCCGGCGAAGAAATACATGTGCAGGTCGACCTGCCACGGATGCCCGGCGAAGGCCGAGAGCAGGATCGCGGCCATGCCGATCAGGGACAGGCTGCTCACCAGCCGGGTCGCCGGGCCGATGGCGGAGCGCCGCCACATCAGCGTGCTGAGGCCGGCGAGGGCGCCGGCAACCGACACCGGCACCAGCATCGGATTGCCGGCGATCCAGGCCGCGAGCACGACGATCGGCAGGTGCAGCCAGAGGAGGCCGATGAGGAAGCGGCCGAAACGCTGCCGAAGGGTGTCGAGGGTCGTCATCGCCGGGTCGGATCCAGAGGGGAGCGTCGGGGTCTTCGGGTCGGAGCGATCAGGTTCGCGAGGCGGGCGTGCAGCCCGTCGCGAACCGGGCGTCGGGGACGAGCCGGGCTCCGGACGCGTCGAGCCGGGAGACGCGGTCGGAGGATCCGGCGCGCGCCGCCAGGCCGGCCGGCAGGATCGGGGTCGCGAGGATCGCCACGGGTCCGCGGAGCCGGTTCGGGCGATGGGCCTGGGCGTCGATCACGAGGAAACCCGTCCGCCTGAATGGTGTCCTGTGAGAATAGGGGCGAACAGTCTAAGGAGCGGTTACAGGGCCGTCTGGGATCGGGGAGGTCCCCGCGCCGGTCTGCCTGTCTCGTCCGATCGATCCGCGTCCTTCGTAACGACCGCCCCGCGCGGACGCATCGCGTCCGTTTGGTCCGACGAGAAGTCCGGATTTCCTTGCGACGGGTTTGTTCGGTCCGTCGCGCCACCGCGGTCGCCATCGCCGCGGCGCGGATTGGCATAACGCTCCGTTCACGGTATGTCCCTAACGCTCGGACGGCGCGATCTTCGCGCCCGGAGCCGCGCCAGCCATGACCCAGTCCGCATGACCGTTCCCGTTCGCATCCTCGGCATCGATCCGGGCCTGCGGCGCACCGGCTGGGGCGTCGTCACGGCCACGGGGACCAAGCTCGCCTACGTGGATTGCGGCGTCGTCACCTCGGACGGGGACTTGCCGCTCGCCCTGCGCCTGCGCGAGCTCTACGAGGGCATCACCCGCATCGTCGGGGCCTTCCAGCCGGACGAGGTCTCGGTCGAGGAGACCTTCGTCAACAAGGACGCGCAGGCGACGCTGAAGCTCGGCCATGCCCGCGCGGTGGCGCTGCTGGTCCCGGCGCTCGCCGGCATGCCGGTGTTCGAGTATTCCGCCAACCTGATCAAGAAGACGGTCGCGGGCTCGGGACATGCCGACAAGGTCCAGATCCAGGCCATGGTGAAGTTCCTGCTGCCGAAGGCCGAGTTCAGGGTGGCCGACGCGGCGGATGCGCTCGCCATCGCCATCACCCACAACAGCCACCGGGGCGCCCATGCCCTCAAGCGCCAGCACGCCCCCGTGGCCGGGACGAGCAGCCTGGCGGCGGCCCGCATCGCGGCGGCCCTGGCGCGCACCTGACCGCGCCGCGCCCTGGACTCCGCCCGGGCGCTTGTGCAGTGCCTCTGTGCGCGACGCGCGCGCGGGGCGGAGATCGAACGGAATGGCCCACCAGGGAACGACGCGGCCGGCGCTGCCGGTCGGCGAGACGCTGCGGGAGGGCGTGCGGTCCGCGCTTCCGGCGATCCGCGCCCTCGGCTCGGCGACCACCGCGGCGTTCCTCGTCGTCCTGGCCAAGGAGGCGGCCCACACGCTGATGGGCGACCCGACGCGGCCCGCGCGCTTCCAGGACGACCTCTTCCTGGTCGACGGCCTCTGCACGATCCTGCTCGCCCCCTACTGGATGGCGATGTTCCGGCTCCTCCTCGGGGCCGACGGCTCCGTGCGGGCGGTCGTGGCGGGCCGGGCGGGGCCGTTCCAGGACTTCCTCGCCCTCGAGCTGTTCTGGCTTCTGGTCAGCGGGGTGCTGGACCGGGGCCTCTCGCCGGAGCGGCTCGGTCCGGGTCCGCTGATCGTCGGCCTGCTCGCCTGGATCGCCCTCCTGCTCCTGCAGATCTGGACCAGCCTGCTCGCGCCGGCCCTGGCGGTCGGCGCCCCCGAGGCGACCCTGCGCGGCGTGCTCGCGATGACCCGCGGATCGGCCGCCCGGATCGGCGTGATCCTCGTGGCCACGATCCTGCCGCTCGGCCTCGTGGACCGGATGCTGCACGCGCCCGAGCGCTCCGGGGCCGACCTACCCCCCGTCGTCCTGGCCGTCCGGATCCTCGCCTCCAGCCTGATCGACATGGCGCTGCTCGTCCTGGTGACGGCCCTCCTCGCCGCGATCTACCGGCGCCTGGGGCCGTCGGGGCGCGGCCTCACTCCACGGCCTTGAACTCGCCCTCGAGCCGCAGGGACACCTCGTCGCCGAGGAGCGGCAGGAAGGCGTTGATGCCGAAATCCGAGCGCTTGATCACCGCCCGTCCGTCGAAGCCGACCGTGTAGGCCTGGTTCACCGGGTTGATCCCGGCCTGGTTGAAGGTGGCGTCGAAGGCCACCGGCCGCGTCACCCCCTTGAGCGTCAGGTCGCCGTTGACCCGCGCGGTGGCGGGGCTCGTCGGCTCGATGCTGGTCGCGGTGAACGTGGCCTTGGGGAACTTTGCGGTGTCGAAGAAGTCCGGCGCCTTGAGGTGCTGGTTGAGCCGGTCGTTGAGCCCGTTGACGCTGTCGGTGCCGATGGTGACCGTGAGGGTGGATTTGGCCGGCTCCTTCGGGTCGAGCACCGCCTGCGCGGTCACGTCGGTGATCTGGCCGTAATAGGTCGAGAAACCGAGGTGGCTCACCGACCAGGTGATCTTGCCGTGGGCGGAATCGAGCACGTAGGCGCCCGGACGCACCTGGGTCGGATCGCTGGAGGGCGCGGCCGGTGCCGGCGTGGCCGGTGCCGGTGTCGGCGTCTCGGCCGCCCGGGCCGCGCCGGCGGTGAACAGGAGCCCGGAGGCGAGGAGCAGCGCGGTCTGGCGCATCGAGACGGTCATCCGTGTGTGTCGGGCAGGGCGCCTTTGATTTCACGAACGCCGCGCGGCCTCAAGGCGGGCCGGCCGCCGTCGCGACGGAGCACATGGCGCTCGGGCGCGCCGGCCTGTAGGCAATCCGCCGACGGATGGGCATCCGGCGGCGCGAGGGATGGGCGAGGCGATGATCGGCAAGCTGAAGGGCGTGGTGGATTCCTATGGCGAGGATTTCGTGATCCTCGACGTGCAGGGCGTCGGCTACGTGGTCCACTGCTCCGCCCGGACGCTCCAGCGCCTGCCCGGCATCGGCGAGGCGGCGGACCTCGCCATCGAGACCCATGTCCGGGAGGACATGATCCGGCTCTACGGCTTCCGCTCGGATGCCGAGCGCGAGTGGTTCCGCCTGCTCCAGACCGTGCAGGGCGTGGGCAGCAAGGTCGCCCTCGGCCTGCTCTCGGTGCTCGAGCCCGCGGCCCTCGCCTCGGCCATCGCCATGGGCGACAAGGGCGCGGTGGCGCGGGCCCCCGGCGTCGGCCCGCGCCTCGCCGCCCGCCTCGTGGCGGAACTCAAGGACAAGGCCCCGGCCTTCGCGCCCATCGATCCCGCGGTGATCGCGCTGTCCGGCGCGGTCGAGGCCCGCACGGCGCCGCAGCCCGTCGCCGACGCCATCTCGGCCCTGGTCAATCTCGGCTACGCCCCGGTCCAGGCCTCCGCGGCGATCGCCGAGGCCCTCAAGAACGCGGGCGAGGGCGCCGAGGCCAAGACCCTCATCCGGCTGGGATTGCGCGAACTCGCCCGGTGACGGCCCGTCGATCGTTGGGGCGCGACGGAATTGTGCCCTTGACGCTCGCCATTCCCGTTGCCAGTTTGGAAGGAGACAGCTAACCTGCTGAAAGTAAAGCAGTTTTCAATTGTTCTAATCTACGCGCCAATCCGATGCACGGGCTCAGCTTTTGCGCTCTGGCGTCAGCACCGCCTCAGATTCGACGAAGTGGCCGGGTGAAACCCCCACCCGGCGGCCTCTACCCGACACGCGAGCCACGCACGAGTCACGGTCCCGCATGATCGTCTGTTCCTGCAACGTCCTGTCCGATCGCGCGGTGCGCGCCTGCCTGCATCGCGGCCCGGATTGTCCGCGCACGCCGGCCCAGGTCCAGGCCTGCCTCGGGTGCAGCCCGAAATGCGGGCGCTGCGCCCGGACCATCCGCGGCATCCTGCAGAACGCCCTCGAAAATGCCCGCGATGAGGCCGCGCATGCGTGCACGGCGACTTGCGCGAGCTCCTGTAGTTTGGTCAAGGTCCAGGCTGCGGAGGAGGGGATCGCCGCCTGAGCGCCCATTCCGGGTGCTGAAGCTCCCCTCCGGCTGAACGTGCCTCAAGGGAGATTGGGCGGATGAAGGGTGATGCGAAGGTCGTCGAGTACCTCAATCGGGGACTGCGCAGCGAGCTCACGGCGGTCAGCCAGTACTGGCTCCATTTCCGCATGCTCAACGACTGGGGTTACATCGAGCTCGCCAAGTTCTGGCGCAAGGAATCCATCGAGGAGATGAACCACGCGGATCGGTTCGTCGACCGGATCCTGTTCCTCGACGGCTTCCCGAACCTGCAGGAACTCGATCCCCTGCGGATCGGTCAGAATGTCCAGGAGATCATCGAGTGCGATCTCGCCGCTGAGAACGAGGCGCGCGCGCTGTACCTCGAGGCGGCCAAGTACTGTGATTCGATCAACGACCGGGTGTCGAAGCGCCTGTTCGAGGATCTGGCCGAGGACGAGGAGGGCCATATCGACTTCCTCGAGACGCAGCTGGAGCTGATCGGCCAGATCGGCCTGCCGCTCTACGCCCAGAAGCACATCGGCGGCCTGGAGCCGATCGCTCCCGAAGCCGAATAAAGGTAGGAATGATGGGGCGCCGGGCTTCGAGGCCCGGCGCTCAAACGGATAGGACGCGAAAGTAGATATCGCGCAGGGGCAGCACCGCCTGGATCGTCGAAAGATCGAGGACCTCATCGAGGCCATCGATCACCCGATACCCGCTCCAGCGTCCTTCGATGCGGTCGAAGACCTCGAGATGCGGCCGGTCCCGCGCCACCAGCACATAGTGCTGAAGTGAGGCGAGCTGCTGATAGACGGCCCACTTCTCGAAGCGATCCCGGGCCTCGGTCCCAGGCGAGAGCACCTCGACCAGGACCGTGGGATTCTCAACAGACGTTGCGCCTGGTTCGATGTCGCCGCAGACGACGAGCACATCCGGAAGCATCGCGGCCTCCAGGGTTTTGCTCTTCATGTAGAATGTTTCGGTGAAGGTCTGGCAGGACGATCCCTTCGCGCGAAAACCGACTTCCAGGCCCAGGGCGATGTTCTGGACGATCCGCGCATGCTCCCAGCGCGCGCCGACCATCATCCGGACCACGCGTCCCCCGATCAGCTCCCAGCGCTCGTTACGGGGCTTATCGGCCAGCAACTCCTCGAAGTCGTCGAGGGCCATCCGTTCGAATTCCTGCGACGCACCGCCCACGGGAAGCTCTCCGCCTGCGACGAACCAGCGCCCCACACGCCCTGCGCCGCGACGGGAATGTAGCGCGAACGGCGCCGTTATGCGACATCCGCCAGGAGAACAGATGATGGACGCTGGCCCCGGCCCCCACCGAGAATCCGTGTGAGCAAACCTGCGAGACCCACCTCGAAGGCATCGGCGCCCAAATCGCCGACCCTCCATCCGCTTCCCGAATCGCTCCTCACGCCCGAGCGGCGCGAGGACGACCTGGAGCAGTCGATCCGGCCCTTGAGCCTGTCCGAATTCATCGGACAGCGGGCGGCGCGCGCCAACATGAGCATCTTCATCGAGTCGGCCAAGAAGACCGGTTCGGCCCTGGACCACGTGCTGTTCGTCGGGCCGCCCGGCCTCGGCAAGACGACGCTGGCGCAGATCGTTGCCCGCGAACTCGGGGTGAACTTCCGCTCCACCTCCGGCCCGGTCATCGCCAAGGCGGGCGACCTCGCCGCCCAGCTGACGAACCTGGAAGAGCGCGACGTGCTCTTCATCGACGAGATCCACCGCCTCAATCCGGCGGTGGAGGAGATCCTCTATCCGGCGATGGAGGATTACCAGCTCGACCTCATCATCGGCGAGGGGCCGGCCGCCCGCTCGGTGAAGATCGAGCTGCCCAAGTTCACCCTGGTCGGGGCCACCACCCGCGCCGGCCTGCTGACCACGCCCCTGCGCGACCGGTTCGGCATTCCGATCCGGCTGGAATTCTATGACGTCGACGAGCTCGAGCTGATCGTCAGCCGGGGCGCCCGGGTGCTCGGCCTCGGCATGTCGCCGGAGGGCGCCAACGAGATCGCCAAGCGCGCCCGGGGGACGCCCCGCATCGCCGGGCGGCTGCTGCGCCGGGTGCGCGACTTCGCCATCGTGGCCGATGCGCCCACGGTGACCCGCGCCATCGCCGACCGGGCGCTGCAACTCCTCGACGTCGATCCGGCGGGCCTCGACGTGATGGACCGCAAGTACCTGACGATGATCGCGAGCTCCTTCAACGGCGGGCCGGTCGGGATCGAGACCATCGCGGCCGCGCTGTCGGAGCCCCGCGACGCGATCGAGGACATCATCGAGCCGTTCCTGATCCAGAAGGGGTTCGTCCAGCGCACCCCGCGCGGGCGCATGCTCACGCCCCACGCCTTCCGCCACATGGGCTTTCCCGAGCCCCGGCGCGAACCGAGCGGGCAGTTCGGCCTGTTCAACGCCGGCGATCCGGACGCCTGAACGGCGTGCGGCCGAGGGATCGTACCAAATCCTTCCGATCCCTACGGGATGGCGGATTTGGGCTTCGCTCGAGCGGACCCCGTATCAGGCCGCGTCGCGCTGGTGCGTCCGGTCGGACCGCGCGTCCGCGCGATCCGGCGGGGCGAAGGTCCGGCGGGTCAGGATGTCCGTGAGGTCGGGCGCCGGCCGGGCCCGACTGAAGAGGAAGCCCTGCAGCGCGTCGCAGCCTTCCGCCTCGAGGAGGGCGGCCTGCTCGGCCGTCTCGACGCCCTCGGCGACGACGCCCATGTTGCAGGCCTTGCCGAGGCCCACCAGGGCCCGGACGATGGCGATGGCGCCCCCGTCCTGCCCGAGGGTGCGGACGAAGGACTGATCGATCTTGAGCGTGTCGAAGGGAAACCGGCGCAGGTAGCTGACGCTCGAATAGCCCGTGCCGAAATCGTCCATCGCGATCCGGACACCGAGGCTCTTCAGGCGATGCAGGATCCGGAAGGTGTCGGCGTGGTCGCGCAGGAGCACGGATTCGGTGATCTCCAGTTCCAGCCGGCTCGCCACGAGTCCGGCGCCGATCAGCGCCCGCGTCACGTCCTCGACGAGGTCGCCGCGGAGGAACTGCACGGAGGAGAGGTTGACGGCGATCGTGAGCGTGTCCGGCCAGGTCGCCGCGTCGCGGCAGGCCTGGGCCAGGACCCAGGCGCCGATCGACCGGATCAGGCCCATCTCCTCGGCCAGGGGAATGAAGGTCGCCGGACCGATCAGGCCCTCCTGGGGATGGCGCCAGCGCAGCAGCGCCTCGAAGCCCTTGAGGGTCCGGGTCCCGGCCGCGACGAGGGGCTGGTAGTGCAGCTCGAACTGCCCGGCCGCCAGGGCGCGCCGCAGCTCGGTCCCGAGCTGGTGCCGGCGCTGGATGTCCACGTCCATGTCGGTCTCGAAGAAGCGCCAGGTGCCCCGGCCCGCCGCCTTGGCCTGGTACAGGGCCACGTCGGCACGGCGCAGGACGGCGTCGCTCTCGGTGTCCGCCGGCTCCACGAGGGCGATGCCGATGCTGGTGCCGATGACGATCTCCCGGTCCTGGACCGCGAAGGGCATCTGGAGCATCGCGACGAGGCGCGCGGCGAGATCGGCCGCCTCCCCGGGCGCGACGATCCCGGACTGCACGATGGCGAACTCGTCGCCCCCCAGGCGCGCGACGAAATCGGACGGGCGCAGGCATTCCCGCAGGCGCTGCCCCGCCAGGCACAGGAGGGCATCCCCGGCCGGATGACCCAGGGTGTCGTTGACCCCCTTGAAGCCGTCGAGGTCGAGGTAGAGCACCGCCGTCCGCCTGCCGCCGCGGCCGGCGAGCACGCCCGCCATGTGCTCGCGCAGGAAGGCCCGGTTGGGCAATCCGGTCAGCGCATCGTGGCGCGCCATCCGGACGATCTGCGCCTCGCTCCGGCGGCGCTCCGTGACGTCCTCGTGCGTGCATTGCCAGCCGCCCCGGATCGGAACGTGCTTGACGGCGATGGCCCGCCCATCGGCGAGATCCCAGGTGAAGGAGGCCGGCGATCGCGCGGCCTCCTCCGGGGCGGGCCAGGGCGGAGCGCGATCGCCGTTGCTCGCCGTGAGATAGGACCGGATGGCCGCCAGCGTCGTGCCGGGCTGGCGCAGGTCCGGCGGGACGCCGTGCAGCGCGACGTAGCGCGCGTTCATCACGATCAGCCGGTTGTCCTGGTCGAACAGGCAGAGCCCTTGGGTCATGGTGTCGAGGGCGACCCCGAAGCGGGCATATTGCGTGCGCAGCGCGTGCTCGCTGCGGGCCCGCTCCTCCGCGCGCAGGAGCCGTTCCTGGCCGCCGGCCTGGCGCCGGCCGAGCACGAAGAGCCCGACGAGCCCGAGGTCGAGGAGGCCGGCGGCCGCGCCCAGCACCGTGGCCTGGCGGCGCCAGGGCGCCAGGGCCGCCGCGGTGGTGCGGCTGACGCTCAGGGTCGCCGGATAGGTCGAGAGGGCCCGGGTCGCGATGAGCCGGTCCTGCTGGTCGATCGGGCTGACGGTCCGGGTGACGCCGCCGGCCTTGTTCTGCAGGGCGATCAGGGCGGCCCCGGTCGTGGTGTACCCGCGTCCGATCGCGTTGTCCCGGTGCGGATGGCGCACCAGCAGCACGCCGTCGGTGCGGAACAGCGAGATCACGTAATCGGGCTGTGGCGCGATCTGCCCGTAGAGGCCGGCGAAGTACTCCAGCTCCACCGCGCCGAGCACGAGCCCGAGGAACGTCCCGTCTGGGGCGGAGATCTTGCGGGCGATGTACAGGGTCCAGGTTCCGTTGCCGCGGTTCTGCACCGGCTCGCTGACGAGGCGCTGGAGCAGCGGGTCCGAGGCCAGGGCCTTGAAGTAGGCCCGGTCGGCGATGTTGACGTCCGGGATGGGCCAGAACCGGGTGAAGTTGCGCAGGGTCCCGGTGTGATCGACCACCGTGACGGCGTTGACCTGGGGCAGGGCCGCCGTGCGGGCGCGCAGGGACTCGTGCATGGCGCGCGTCGAGACCTGGGCCGCGAAGGCCGCGGGCGTGGCGATCTCGGCGGCGCGGATCTCGTCGATGAGGGCGTCCTGCACGAGCTCGATCGCCTGCAGGGCCCGGTCGGCCTGGTCCGCCAGGACGGTGGCGAGGCTGACGAGGTTCTGCTCGGTATCGGCGACGGCCCGGCCGTGCAGGTCCGCGATGAAGAGTCCCGCCCCCGCGGCGATCGCCAGGCCGAGAACGCCACCCGCGGATGCGAGCAGCACGATGGAGCCGGCGTGAAGGGTTTTCGCCAGGGCGATCAGATGAGCCGATCGCTTCCGAACGCTGGCCGTAAGCATGTTCCTATCCTTGTACCGCCACGGCGGCACAGACATCGCCCCGGAGCGACTCGGCGTTGCTTCCCGGGGGGCGCCAAGTGCTCGGCGCTCCAGCGCCTTCCGGTGGATCAACGTGGGAACGCCTTAATTTTCCGTCCGTGCTTTCCGGCGGAATCTTTGCTCCGCCCGCGCCGAAACCCGCGCCGTCGACGCGCGGCCTCCCGCGGGACCGCGTTGCTCGCCCCTCGGAATCTGCTAGAGCGGCCCACCGCTCGCGGACGCTGCGCACCCCGTCGCGGAGGCCTCGGCGGGCGGTCTGCGGGCCGCGGGGGGCGTTCATCACGAATCCGGGAGCCGCCACGTTGACCCAGCCCGAACCCGGCGTGCACGCCCTCGCGGTGCGCGTCTATTACGAGGACACCGACTTCTCGGGCTTCGTCTACCACGCGAGCTACCTGCGCTTCATGGAGCGGGGACGCACCGAACTCCTGCGCGGGCTCGCGGGCGACCAGTCCGACCTGCACCGGGACGCGGCCGGAATGCACTTCGTCGTGCGCCGCATGGTGATCGACTATGCCAAGCCGGCGCGGATGGACGACCTCCTCGAGGTCCGGACCTGGACGACCGCGATGAAGGGCGCCTCGATGCACCTCGCCCAGGAGGTCCGGCGGGACGGCGCGGTGCTGGTGAAGGCCGAGGTCGTCGTCGCCTGCGTGCGCGACGGTCGCGCGATCCGCCTGCCCGACAGCCTGCGGCGGCTCCTGTCCCCGGAGCGCGACGACCCCGATCCCACGCCCCGGTCATCGTAGCGGGGCCTGTGCCGACGTCCGGTCCCGCGCCCGGAGGTGGCCGCGTCCGCGTCAGATCTTGCGGACTTCGCCCAGGAAGAGCTTGACCGCGCCCGCCACCGCCTCGATCTCGCGATTGAGATCCGCGGTCGCGCGCAGCATGCTCTGGGCCGCGTCGGCCGAATCCGTCGCGCTCGTGGCGACGGCGGCGACGCTGGAACTCACCGTCTCGGTCCGGCCCGAGGCTTCCTCGACGCTGCGGCGGATCTCGGTGGCGGTGGCCGACTGCTCCTCGACGGCCGAGCCGATGGAGATGGCGCTCTCGTCGATCCTCCCGATGATGCCGGCGATGCGCTCGATGGTGGAGGCCGTGGACGTCGTCGCGGCCTGGATCATCGCGACCTGACGGGACACGTCGTCCGTCGCCCGGGCGGTCTGGGCCGCGAGCTCCTTGACCTCGCTGGCCACGACGGCGAAGCCCCGTCCGGCCGGCCCGGCGCGGGCCGCCTCGATGGTCGCGTTGAGGGCGAGGAGGTTGGTCTGGCTGGCGATCTGCCCGATCATCCCGACGACCTGGCCGATATGGCCGGAATTCTCGCTGAGGGCGCGCACGCGCGTCACCGCCTCGCGGGCCTCCTCCACCGCCTCGCCCGTCACGGACCGGGAGCGGTCCATCTGCTGCGTGATCTCGGCATTGGCGGTGTTGAGTTCCTCGACGGCGCGGGCCACCGTCCGGACGTTGGCCGAGGTGCCGGACGCGCCGCGCGACGCCGTCGCGGCGGCCTCGGAGGTTTCGCCCGTCTTCTCCAGGACCTGGTGGGCCGCGTGGCGCAGGGTGTCGGTGGCACCGCCGGCGCCGTCGAGGGCCGCCCGGATGGCCCCGTCGAAGGCCGTGATCGCGTCGGCGAACGGCGTCACGTCGGCCCAGGACAGGACGGCGGCGATGTAGGCGCCCTGCGCCATCACCGCCGAGACATGCAGGTCGAGCGTCTTGGGGCCGAGGCGGATCTTCGTGTGCCAGGGCAGGCGCGACGGGTCCGCCACGATGCCGCGTTGGTGCTGGGGGTTCTTGTGAAACACATCCATCGAGGTTCCGACCATGCCGTCGGGATCGACGTCCCGGGGCAGGTCTTGCCGCAGCGCGTGCATGGTCTCGATGCTGCGCCGGTTGGCGAACGTGATGTTCGCGCTCACCGGATCGACGACGAGCACGTTGACCGGCAGCGCATCGAGGACCGCTTCCAGATCCATCTGCTGCGAGACCTTGGCCCGGTTCTCGGCGTGGGGGCGGCGCCATGCGTCCAGTATCGTTCTCTGGGTTTTCATCGTAGCGACCCGCCGGAATTTGGTCTTCGATAGCAATGATCTGGTTTTATCTGTGATGACGCTTAAAATTTCGTTAAAGCGCAGTTGAGCCGTTCGTGTTCAGCCTCTGGACAAATGTTGTCCTCCGGCGGCGTTCGCCGAGGACGCGCGGCGGACATCCCGATCCCTCGGCCCCCTCCGGGGCTCCGCCCGCGCGGGCCGCAAGGGAATGTTAACCCTGCCGGGTGCTTAACTGCCCTCGGGCCGGACGGGTGCACTGCACACGGCCGGCTCATACTTTCGACAGATTCGCGGGCCATTGAGCCTTGAAATCGCTCAAAGTTCCGGTTGAAGCGCGCAGGACGGACCACCGGTTCCGTGACGGCTCCGCGCGGGGTTTTTCGAGGATCATGTCATGAACCCAGCCGATGCCATGCAGGCGATGCCGGCCCCCGACATGACCCTGCTCGGCCTGTTCCTGCAGGCGCATTTCGTCGTCAAGATCGTGATGCTCGGGCTGATCGGGGCCTCGATCTGGTGCTGGTCGATCATCGTCGACAAGACCCTCCTGTTCCGCCGCACCAAGGCTGAGATGGACGCCTTCGAGGAGGCCTTCTGGTCCGGCCGCTCCCTGGAGGAGCTCTATCGCTCGTTCAACGACCGGCAGCCGGTGGGGCAGGGCGCTCTGTTCGTGGCCGCGATGCGCGAGTGGAAGCGCTCCTTCGAGGGCTCCGGGCGCCAGATCCAGAGCCTGTCCCAGCGCATCGACAAGGTGCTGGACGTGACGATCCAGCGCGAGGTCGAGCGCCTCGAGTCGCGCCTGCTCTTCCTCGCCTCCATCGGGTCGGCCGGTCCCTATATCGGCCTGTTCGGCACGGTCTGGGGCATCATGACCGCCTTCACGTCGATCGCCGCCTCCAAGAACACCTCGCTGGCCGTGGTGGCGCCGGGCATCGCCGAGGCGCTGTTCGCCACCGCCATCGGCCTGTTCGCCGCCATTCCGGCGGTGCTCGCCTACAACAAGCTGCAGTCCACGGTGGCCAAGAACCAGTCGCGCCTCGAAGGCTTCGCCGACGAGTTCTCCGCCATCCTCTCGCGGCAGATCGACGAGCGCCTCTCGCTCGTCGCCTGACCCCACCCCCACACCCGAGGAACGATCATGGGCATGGCCCACGGAGCAGCGCAGGGTGGCGGCGGACGGCGTCGGCGGGGACGCCGGCACGCGGCCATCAACGAGATCAACATGACGCCGTTCATCGACGTCGTGCTCGTGCTGCTGATCGTCTTCATGGTCGCGGCGCCGATGATGACGGTGGGCGTGCCCCTCGACCTGCCGCAATCCAAGGCGAGCCCGCTCAATTCCGACACCAAGCCCGTGACCCTGTCGATCCGTCAGTCGGGCCAGGTCTTCCTCGGGGAGAGCGAACTCTCCGACGACACCATCGTCCCGAAGCTCACCGAGAGCTCGAAGGCCGGCTTCGAGGAGCGCGTGTTCGTGCGCGGCGACAAGCGGGTCGATTACGGCCGCGTCGCCCAGGTGATGGCGATCGTGACCGGCGGCGGCTTCAAGAAGGTCGCCCTGGTCACCGAGCCGGACCAGAAGTAGCGGGCCCGGCGGTGCGGATTCCCTTCAAGCGCAGTGAACCGGGCGTCTGGGTCTCGGCGGCGACGCATGTCGGCCTGCTGACGGTCGCCCTGCTCTCGGTGGCGGCGCCCGCCCTGCCGGACGCGCAGGAGGGCGTGCCCGTCGAGGTGATGACCGAGCAGCAATATTCGGAGCTGACCAAGGGCGAGCGCAACGCCGATGCGCCCCAGCCCAACGCCAAGCCGCGTGCCGACCGCGTCGCCGAGAAGTTCGAGGAGCGCGAGCCCGAGAACGCCAAGGTCGATGCCCCGGCCCCGCCGAAGCGCCCCGCCGACATGAAGGTGGCGAGCGCCGAGGAGATGCCGCTGCGCTCCAGCGAGCCCGATCCGCAGGACGCCAAGGCCGAAGCCGCCAAGGCGGAAGCGGCCAAGGCCGAAGCGGCGGAAAAGGCCGCGAAGGCGGACGCCGCGAAGGCTGCGGCCGCCGCCGAAGCCAAGGCCGCCGCCGAGGCGAAGGCTGCCGCCGCTGCCGAGGCCAAAGCCGCGGCGGCCGAAGCCAAGGCCGCGGCCGCCGAAGCCAAGGCCGCCGCCGCCGCGAAGGCCAAGGCCGAGGCCGTCAAGCGCGAGCAACTCGCCGAACTCATCGAGAAGCAGGAGGCGGAAGCCGAGGCCAAGGCCGAAGCCGCCGCCAAGGTCGAGGCTGCGAAGGCCGAGGCGAAGGCGGAGGCGGCCCGCAAAGCACGGGCGGAGGCCAAGGCGAAGGCCGACGCCGAGGCGAAGGCCGAGAAGGAAGCCGAGGCCAAGGCGAAGGCGGTCGCGGAGGCGAAAGCCAAGGCGGAGGCCGAGCGTCAGAAGGAGCTCGCCGAAGCCAAGGCGGAGGCGGACGCCGAGGCCAAGGCCGAGGCCGCCGCGAAGGCCAAGGCCGAGGCCGCCGCCAAGGCGAAGGCCAAGGCGATGGCCGACGCCAAGGCGAAGGCGGATGGGGAAGCGAAGGCCAAGAAGCAGGCCGAACTCGCCGACAAGTTCAGCGCGGGCGACATCCGTTCGCTCCTCGCCTCGAAGGCGCCCTCGCAATCCACCGGCGCCACCGGCCGCGAGGTGCAGCGCACCGCATCCCTGGGCGCGGCCTCCGGCAACGCCCAGCGCCTGTCGCCCTCCCTGCGCGATGCCCTCGTGGGCATGCTCCAGCAGCAGATCGAGCGCTGTTACGTGGCGCCGCCCGGTGCCACCCAAGGCGTGGTGCTGCCGATGCTCGACATCCGGCTCAATCCGGACGGCACGCTGACCTCCGAACCGCGCATCATGCGGGGCGGCGCCAACGCGGTCGATCGATCGATCGCCGAGGCGGCTCAGCGCGCCGTGCGTCGCTGCGCGCCCTACAAGATCCCGGCCCAGTACGCGCCGTATTACAACGACTGGAAAGCCATCAACGCGGAGTTCGAGTTCTCGCGGGTGTGATAGGCCCGTCGGAGCGTGACCGCGTCGAAGCGTGCGGATGCCCGGCGTTCACGGGGGTCGAGGCAAGCCCTCGGCCCGATCCGCCAGGACAGGCGCAGATCCGCAGCCACGCTCCCCTCCGACCACATCGACGATCCTCGCATTCCCACGACCACGGAATCGATCATGCATCCCAGTCTTCCCAAGGGCCTGACGTCGCTCCTCGCCCTCCTGGCCCTCGTCCTGTGCGGCTTGAACCCGGCTGCGGCGCAGCTCAACCTGCGCATCGGCGGCGGGTCGTTCCAGCCGATGCCGATCGCGGTCACGGATTTCTCGGGGGATCCGAGCCTGGGCCTCCTCGTCTCCAGCGTGGTCACGAACAACCTGCGCCGGTCGGGCTACTTCACGCCCGTCGAGAAAGCGAAGTTCCCCGAGGCCCCGGGCTTCGATGCGGTCCCGGGTTTCGAGAAGTGGAAGGCGGCGGGCGTTCAGGCCCTGATCACCGGGCGGGTGGCGCGTGACGCCTCGGGCAAGCTCAAGGTCGAGTTCCGCCTCTGGGACGTCACCTCGGGCCAGCAGATGACCGGCCAGCAATACGGCACCGATCCGGCCAATGCACGCCGCACCGGCCACCTCATCTCGGACGCGGTCTACACCAAGATCACCGGCCTCGGCCCCTGGTTCGACAGCCGCATCGCCTTCGTGGACGAGTCCGGCTCAAAGGAAAACCGGCGCAAGCGCCTGATGGTGATGGACCAGGACGGCGCCAACGTGCGGGCGCTCACCAATGGCGACAACGCCGTGGTCGCGCCGCGCTACTCGCCGGCGACCCAGGACATCGCCTTCATGACCCAGACCACCGGCCAGCAGCCGCGCATCCAGGTCATCAACCTCGAGACCGGCAGCCGGCAGGCCCTCGGCAAGTCCGGCTCGATGAGCACCAGCCCGCGCTTCTCCCCCGACGGCCGTCGTCTCGTGATGAGCGTCCAGGAGGGCGGCAACGCCGACATCGTCATCATGGACCTCGCCTCGAAGGCGCAGACGCCGGTCACCAACGGCAATGCCATCGACACCTCGCCGACCTTCTCGCCCGACGGCAGCCAGATCGTGTTCGAGTCCGATCGCGGCGGCTCGCAGCAGATCTACGTCATGAGCGCCTCGGGGGGGACGCCCACCCGCCTCTCCTTCGGCGAGGGCTCCGCCTCGCAGCCGGCCTGGTCGCCGCGCGGCGACCTCATCGCCTTCACGCGCCAGCGCAAGGGCGGCTTCGCCATCTGCGTGATGAAGCCGGACGGAACGGGCGAGCGTGTGCTCACGGAAGGCTTCCACAACGAGGGCCCGACCTTCGCGCCGAACGGCCAGTACGTGCTGTTCTTCCGCGATCCGGGCGGCCAGGGCGGCGGCAAGCTCTACATGGTCGACATCACCGGCAAGGTGGAGCAGCCGGTCCCGACCCCGTCCTACGCCTCGGACCCGACCTGGTCGCCGCTGCTGTCGGGGAAGTAGGACGGGACGCGCGCGGCGGCCGTGTCAGCCGCGCTCGTAGCCCGTGGTTCGGCGCACGAAGCTGAAAGCCGAGCTCAGCGATGCGCCGGCGGCGCCGGTCACGGCCTGAACGGCACCGACTGCCGCCTGAGCCGCCTCGCTCGCCGTCGTCGCCAGGGACGAATCCGCGTGTCCCGGTCCGTCGACCGTCTGGGTCATCCGCTGTGAGGCCCGAGCGAACCCCCGTCGCAGTACTTCCCGATCGTTGCTGATCAGCGCCGGAAGCCGCGGGTCGGCCAGGGCGATCAGCAGGCCTGCGTCCTGGAACGTGATTTCCAGCAGCGTCTGAGGTTGGGATTCCTCGGCCGACACCGAGGTCAGGGCGGTCGCGGCGAGCAGCGCCGTGCCGCTCAGATCGATGTTCGATGCGAGGGCGAGACTTCCCTTCAGACCTTCGAGAAGTTGCCCGCCCCAGTTCCGGTTGCCCGCGATTTCTCCGTGCGCCTCGACGGCGAGGATGCTCTCGACGGAGCGCTCGACACCGTCCGGGCTGGTCAGAACGCCCGACTCATAGGTGCCTCTGCCTTTTCCGCAATTTCCGGCAACCACCTTGATGTCAGCCATTGCAGCCTCCTGCAGGATTTCTACGCATGCGTGCAGGCCGCTGTCATGTCGAAAAGCTCGGCCGTGCCGGCGCGATGGATCGGCAACGGGGCTCCGAGACATCGTGTAAGGCACTGTTTACGCAGGCTTTATCCCTGGTGTGCAGCGAATCGGGCGGCTAAGGGATAAATCCGCCCTTCATTCCGCCGGCACGAGCCGGTCCCGGGCCCGCAGCGCGGGAAACACCCGGCCCCAGAGCGCCGCGACGAGGAGGGTGGCGAGGCCGCCCGCCACCACGGCCGGGACGGCCCCGATCAGGGCCGCCAGGGTGCCGGATTCGAACTCGCCGAGTTCGTTCGAGGCGCCGATGAAGACCGAGTTCACCGCCGAGACCCGGCCGCGCATGGAATCGGGCGTCTCGCCCTGCACGAAGGTCTGGCGCACGAACACGCTGATCATGTCGGCCGCCCCCGTGACGAACAGGCAGGCCATGGAGAGGGGCAGGGAGGTCGAGAGGCCGAAGCCCACCGTGGCGAGGCCGAAGATCCCCACGGCCTGGAGCATGCGCAGGCCGGCCCGGCGCTGCAGCGGCCGGTAGGCGAGGGCGATCGCGGTGAGCACGGCGCCGGCCGCCGGCATGCTGCGCAGGACGCCGAGGCCGAGGGGGCCCACGTGCAGCACTTCCGCCGCGAAGATCGGCAGGAGGGCGGTGGCGCCCCCGAGGAGCACCGCCACGAGGTCGAGGCTGATGGCGCCGAGCACCACCGGATGCGTGCGGATGTAGGTCAGGCCGGCCGAGAGGGTCTCCCAGGTCACGGGCGGCCGCTCGGCGATGGGGGCGGGCCGGAACCGGATCGCCAGGATGAGGGCGCTGGCGAGCGCGAAGCTCACGGCGGCCGCCCCGAAGACCACCGCCGGCCCGAGGGCGTAGAGGAAGCCGCCGGTGGCCGGGCCGAGGATCGAGGCGCTCTGCCAGAGCGAGGCGTTCCAGGCGATGGCCGAGCTGAACAGGGGGCGGGGCACCAGGGTCGGCAGCAGGGCCTGCAGGGCCGGGTTGGCGAAGGCGCGACAGGTGCCGATCACGACGACGAGCCCGTAGATCGGCCACAGGGTCGTGGTGCCGAGCCAGGCCGCCAGGAGCAGGCCGAGATCCGCCGACGCCAGGGTCGCGTAGGCCAGGGCCGCCACGCGGCGCCGGTCGTAGGTGTCGGCGACGTGGCCCGTCACCAGGGCCGAGAGCATGGCGGGCAGGAAGCTCGCCAGGCCCACGAGGCCCAGGGCCAGGGCCGAGCGGGTGATGTCGTAGACGAACCACCCCACCGCCACCGCCTGCATCTGGAAGGCGAGGCCGGTGAGGAAGCGGGCCGCTCCGAAGAGGCGGAAATCGCCGTTGCGGAAGACGTCCCAGCGCGGCGCGGCATCGGTGCTCATGCGGCCGTGCTGAGGCAGGGCGGTTTGCGCGTCAAGCGCAAGGATGATGGGGCGGACTGAACCGTGCAGCCGCGGGGCTCGACCGTCCGCGGCGCGACCGGCCCGCCGGCGGAGACCTTCGTCAGGGCCGCACTTCGGTCAGGGTCGCACTTCGGTCAGGGCCGCACTCCGGTCCGCGGCCGCGAGGGGCACCGCCTGCAGAGCCTCCAGCACCAGGCCGGGGGTGAGGATCTGGGGCAGGACCGTGGGCTCGCCCGCACCGGAATAGAGGAGGTAGAGCGGGACGCCGCTGCGGCCGTGGCGCTCCAGCAGGCGGGTGATCTCGGGGTTCTGGTTGGTCCAGTCGCCCTTGAGGGCGGTGATGCCCCGCGCCTTCAGCCCGGCCTGGACCGCCTCGGCGCGCAGGGCCACGCGCTCGTTGACCTGGCAGGTGATGCACCAGGCCGCCGTCATGTTCACGAAGACCGGCTTGCCCTGGGCCAGGAGCCCGTCGAGGCGCGCCTGGGTGAAGGCGCTGCCATCGGCCTGCGCGGCGTCGGCCCCCGCCCGGTCCCGGTCGAGGCCGAGGGTGAGGATCGCGAGGGCGGCGAGCGCCGCCACGGCGGTGCCGCGCGCGACCCAGGTGCCGGCCGGGCCGGCCCCGTGCCCGCGCTCCCAGGCCCAGGCGGCGAGGCCCATGAGGACGAGGCCGACCAGGGCGGCGAGGAGCCCGGCCGAGCCCACCTGCTGCGACAGCACCCAGACCAACCAGGCCACGGTGGCGTAGATCGGGAAGGCCAGCGCCCCCTTCAGGGTGTCCATCCAGGCGCCGGGGCGGGGCAGCCGCCGCAGGGCCGCGGGCCAGATCGTCAGCGCGAGGAAGGGCAGGGCGAGGCCGAGGCCGAGGCTCGCGAAGACCGCGAGGCTCACGCCGGCCTCCTGGGTCAGGGCGAAGCCCACCGCCGAGCCCATGAAGGGGGCGGTGCAGGGGGTGGCCACCACGGTGGCGAGGATTCCGGTGAAGAACGAGCCTTCCAGGCCGGCCCGCCGGGTCAGGCCGTCCCCGAGGCCCGCGATGCCGGCGCCGAGATGGACGACGCCCGACAGGCTGAGTCCCATGGCGAGCAGCAGGTAGGCGAGGCCCGCCACCACCAGGGGCGATTGCAGCTGGAAGCCCCAGCCGATGCCGGCGCCGGCCCCCTTCAGGGCGATCAGCAGGCCGGCGAGGGCCAGGAAGGACGCGAGCACGCCCGCCGTGTAGGCGAGGCCGTGCAGCCGGACCCGGCCCGCCGGCTCGCCGGAATGCCGCACGAGGCTCAGGACCTTGATGGACAGGACCGGGAAGACGCAGGGCATCAGGTTGAGGAGGAGGCCGCCCAGGAAGGCGAGGCCGGCCGCGCTCCAGAGGGTCAGGCTCTCGGCCGGGACCTGCGCGGGTGTGGGCGCCATCGTCGCGTTCGTGGTCGCGGCCGAGGCCGTCGCGACGGCGGTGGCGTCCGGGGCCTCCCCGATGGCGTAGGCGCGGCGCACGGGTCCGTCCGGCGTCGCCTCCGCGAAGGTCAGCACCCCCGGCAGGGTCGCGGGGGCCGCTGCGGTGGCGTCGCCGCGGGCCAGGTCGATGTGCAGCCCATCCGCGTCGCTGCGCGCCTCTTGGGGCGCCGCGTTCTCGATGGCGGTCTCCGCATAGGGGAAGTAGGCGACGTCGGACGCCGCGAGCCCGGCCGGCGCGGCGAGGTGCACCTGCAGACGCCCGTTCTCGGCGCCGTAGCGCACCGGCCAGGGGGCGGGCGCGGGCAGGGCCGCGCGGGCGGCCTCGAACAGCATCATCGATCCGGGCGCGACGCCGGTGCTGGTGCCGGTCTGCGCCACCGGCAGGGTCAGGCGCAGCTCGGCCGAGCCCGGCACGCATTCGCGCTCGCAGACGAGGTAGGTCAGCTTGGCCTGGAGCGTCACCGGCTTGGCCGAGGCCAGCGTGGCCGGCGGGGTCACCTGCGCCAGGAGGACGGCCTCGTCCTCGTAGCCGTAGTTCATCAGGTGGGCGACCGGGATGCGGCTCGGGCTCGGCCACTGGATCGGCCCCGCCGAGAACCCGGGCGGCAGCGTCCAGGCGACCTCCGGAGCCAGGCCGGAATCGCCGGGATTGCGCCAGTAGACGTGCCAGTGCGGCCGCATCACCAGGCGGATCCCCACCGTGAAGGGCTCGCCCGGCCGGATCGCGGCGGGCTCCCCGACGAGGCTCGCCTTCACGAGGTCGGCCGGCACCTTGAAGCCCTGCGCGGAGGCGGTGGGCAGAGCGAGGCCGAACAGCGCGAGCGCCAGGGCGAGAAGCCGGATCATAGAATCCTGTTCGGAGATGGAGGCGGGCAGGTTACGTCCGTTCGGCCGGAGCGCAAAATCCCGAAGCCGCGAGATCCCTTGTCCCCGCCTTTCCGCGCCGCCGAAAGGCGCAGGATGGTCGCAAGGGCCGTCCGGCGCTCCGGCCGGGCCAGGGTCAGACCGACGCCGCCATCGGCCGGGTCGCCGCCGCCAGCCAGGCCCGCGTCGCCCCGTCGAGGTCCGGTTCCAGCGCCTCCCGCACGCGGGCGTGATAGGCGTCGATCCAGGCCGTCTCCTCCGGGCTCAGGAGCTCGGGGCGGATCAGGCGACGGTCGAAGGGCGCCAGCGTCAGGGTCTCGAAGCCGAGCATCGGGCGCTCGCCGCCGGGCACGTCGCGGACCTCGACCAGGACGAGGTTCTCCAGGCGGATGCCGTAGGCGCCGGGCCGGTAGTAGCCCGGTTCGTTCGAGAGGATCATGCCGGGCTCGAGGGCGACCGTTCCGGTCTTGGCGATGCGCTGCGGCCCCTCGTGCACCGACAGGAAGGACCCCACGCCGTGGCCGGTGCCGTGGTCGAAGTCGAGGCCGGCCTCCCAGAGGGGCAGGCGGGCGAAGGCATCGATCTGCGCGCCCGTCGTGCCCTTCGGAAACACCGCCCGGGCGATGCCGATATGCCCCCGGAGCACGCGGGTGAAGTGGTCGCGCATCGCCTCGGAGGGCGTGCCGATCGCCACCGTCCGGGTGATGTCGGTGGTGCCGTCGCGGTATTGCGCCCCGGAATCCACCAGGAACAGCTCCCCGGGCCGGATGCGCCGGTCGGTCTCGCGGCTGACCCGGTAATGGACGATGGCGCCGTTGGGGCCGCTGCCGGAGATCGTCGGGAACGAGACGTCGCGCAGCAGGCCGCCCGCGGCGCGGAAATCCTCCAGGGCCTCCACGGCGGCGATCTCGGTCAGTGTATCGCCCTGGTCCGCGAGCCAGGCGAGGAAGCGGGTCACGGCGACGCCGTCGCGCAGATGCGCCGCCCGGGTGCCGGCGATCTCCGCCGCGT
This sequence comes from Methylobacterium sp. Leaf89, assembly GCF_001422215.1. Lineage (NCBI taxonomy): Bacteria > Pseudomonadati > Pseudomonadota > Alphaproteobacteria > Hyphomicrobiales > Methylobacteriaceae > Methylobacterium > Methylobacterium sp. Leaf89. The sequence continues at coordinate 608,700 of NZ_LMML01000028.1, forward strand.
TCTTCACCGCCTTCATGGCCGTGATCGGGTCGGGGCCGAGATCGGCGACGCCTCCGGCCGCCTCGACCCGCTGCTTGAGGGCGTATGCGGCGGTGGCGGCGTCGAGGCGCAGGCGCGCGGCGTTCGCCGCCTGCGCCGCGAGGCCGTCCGCGAAGGCCGCGCGCGGGTGGAGGTCGGCGAGCGGCGCGAGGGCGGCGCGCAGCTCCGGGCTCACGGCGGGCGAGGTCAGGTAGAGGGCCGCGCGGCCGTCCCGCGGCACCAGGGCGTAGCCCAGCGCCAGGGGGGTGTGGGCCACGTCGCTGCCGCGCAGGTTGAACGCCCAGGCGAGGTTGTGCGGATCGGAGATCACCAGGGCGGCGTCGTCCGCCTCGGCCAGGGCCGTGCGGATGCGGGCGAGCTTGTCCGCGGCGGACGCGCCGGCGAGCTCCGGCGGATGGGCGACGACGGGCCCCGCCGGCTGCCCCGGCCGGTCGGTCCAGACCGCGTCGACGGGGTTCCGATCCGCCGCCTGCAGGCGCGCGCCGGCCTTGGCCACCGCGCGCTCCAGGCGCGCCACGCTGTCGGGGGTGTGCAGCCAGGGATCGTAGGCCAGCACCTGGCCGGCCTTGATGTGGGCGCCGATCCAGGCCGCGACGCTGGTCTCGGCCAGGGGCACCGGGGTGATGAGGGCGGTGTCGACCTGGGCCGGCGCCTGCAGGGTGTAGCGCCCGTCGACGACGAGGGCGGCTTTTTCGGACAGGATCACGGCGGTGCCGGCCGAGCCGGTGAAGCCCGTGAGCCAGGCCAGGCGCTCGGCCTGCGGCGGCACGTACTCGGACTGGTGCTCGTCAGCGCGGGGCACCACGAAGCCGTCGAGGCCGGCGTCGCGCAGGGCCGCGCGCAGGGCCCGGATGCGGTCGGCCCCGTGGCGGTGGCTCGGATCGTCGAAGGTCTGGAAGCGGGCGCGGGTCATGGCGCCCAGGGTTACGCCGGGCTCAGAGGGGCCGCAACCGCGTCCGGCGCGGGCGCGCCGCCGCGCCGCCGCGCGTGAGCACCAGCGTCGCCCAGCCCTCGATCAGCCCGTGCCGGGCGAGGTGGAAGCCCCGGTGCCGATAGGTGGAGAGGACGCCCGGCACGTCGCGCTCGATGAGGCCGGAGAGGATCAGCACGCCGCGGTCGGCGACGACCGCCGACAGCGAGGGCGCCAGCCCCTTCAGGGGCCGCGCCAGGATGTTGGCGAAGACCACGTCGAAGCGGCGCGGCCGGTCGGCGAGGGGGTGGCGCACCCCCGGCCCCTGGTAGAGCCGCAGGACCGGCCCGAGGCCGTTGAGGCGGGCATTGCCGATGGCGGTGGTCACCGCCTCCGGGTCGAGGTCGCCGGCGATGACGGGCGTGTGCAGGTATTTCGCCGCCGCGAAGGCGAGGATGCCGGTGCCGGTGCCGACGTCGAGCACGTGGGCCGGGCGCCCGCGCTTGAGGATCCCCGCGAAGGCCCGGAGGCAGCCCAGCGTCGTGCCGTGATGGCCGGTGCCGAAGGCCAGCGCCGCCTCGATCTCGATGGCGAGGTCGTTGGCCCGGACCGTGTCGCGGTCATGGCTGCCGTGGACGAGGAAGCGGCCGGCCCGGACGGGCTTCAGGCCCTCCAGGGAGGCGCGGACCCAATCCTGCTGGTCGATGGTCTCGAAGGTGGCGACGTCCGCCTGCGCGCCGACCACGGGGCGGATCAGGTCGCGGATCATCGCCTCGTCGGGCGCATCGGCGAAGTAGGCCTCGAGCCGCCAGGTCCGGCCGTCCTCGGCCTCGAAGGCGGCCACGGCCGTCTGGGTCGGGTCGAACATCTCGCCGAGGAGGTCGGTCATCGCGCGCGCCGACCCCTCGTCGGTGAGGAGGCGCAGCACATGGGTCGGACGGTGGGGAGGCAGGCCTTCGAGCATGATCGGGGCTCTACCACCCGCGACGTCCCGCCGCCACCTCGCGCGCAAGCTTGGCCGGAACGGAACCGCCGGATCCGCGTTTGCTGTGGCTTCTCCAGGCTCGCGTCGATGTCGGAGCGTGCGTTGTGCGTATGAAAATCAGAAGAGCCGGCGGACGAACGCCGGTCGTTCTCGCGGAAAAGTCCAAGGCCCGCCGTCGCCTCGTGCGCGATCGCGGAGGCTTCACCGATGCCGAGACGCTGACGGGACCCCTGCCCGGACCGATGCTGGTGCTCCTGAGCCGTCTGCACCGCTCGGAGCGTCCGCCCGTCGAGGACGAGGAGCGGGGCGCCTGACGAGCCCCGTCCCGATCCGTGCTATGGCGGCTCCGGCGCCGGCGGCCTCTCCCGGGTCGTGCCGGCCGCAGACGAAGGGCTGATCGATGATTCCGACGCGGCGGACGTGGCTCGGGGCGGTGCTGGGATTGGCGATCTGGGCCGGCGTGACGCCGGCGCGGGCCGAAATACCCGTACGGGCCGAGACGCCCGTGGTGGTCTTCGCCGCCGCCAGCCTGAAGAACGCCCTCGACGCGGCCACCGCCGCCTGGACGACGGAGACCGGCAAGACCGCCCGGATCTCCTACGCGGCCTCCAGCGCGCTGGCCAAACAGATCGAGGCCGGGGCGCCGGCCGACCTGTTCCTCTCGGCCGATCTCGCCTGGATGGATGACGTGGCGGGCAAGGACGGCCTCAAGCCGGGCACCCGCTCGAACCTCCTGCGCAACGCCCTCGTGCTGATCGCCCCCAAGGATTCGGCTGTGGCCCTGGCGCTCAAGCCCGGCCCCGACCTCGCCGCGACCTTCGCCAAGGCGCTGGGCGACGGTCGCATCGCCATGGGCAACGTCGCGGCGGTCCCGGCCGGCAAGTACGGCAAGGCGGCGCTGGAGACTCTCGGCGCCTGGGAGGGCGTGAAGGACCGCCTCGCCCAGGCCGAGAACGTGCGGGCGGCCCTCCTGCTCGTGGCCCGCGGCGAGGCGCCGCTCGGCATCGTCTACGCCACCGACGCGGTCTCCGACCCCAGCGTCCGGGTGGTCGCCACCTTCCCGGCCGCGAGCCACCCGCCGGTGATCTATCCGGTGGCACTCACGAAGGAGTCGACCAACCCGGATGCGGCCGCGCTTCTCGCCTACCTGCGCAGCCCCGCCGCCCGGGTGTTCTTCGAGCGCCAGGGCTTCTCGGTGATCGGCGCCGAGGACCGGACCTGATCGTCCGGCCTTGAGCCCCGCGATCCTGGACCGGCTCGGCCTCTCGCCGGAGGAATGGTCCGCCATCGCCCTCAGCCTGCGCGTGGCCGGGGTCGCCACCCTGGCGAGCCTCGGCCCGGGGCTGGCCGTCGCCTGGGTGCTGGCGCGTCGGCGCTTCCCCGGACGGGCGCTCCTCGACGGGCTGGTCCATCTCCCCCTCATCCTGCCCCCGGTGGTGACGGGCTACCTCCTGCTCCTGGCCTTCGGCCGGCGCGGGACCTTCGGGGCCGTCCTGGCCGATCTCGGCATCGTCCTCTCGTTCCGCTGGACCGGGGCGGCGCTCGCCTGCGCGGTGATGGGCTTTCCCCTGATGGTGCGGGCGATGCGCCTCTCCCTGGAGGCCGTCGATGCCCGCGTCGAGCAGGCCGCCGCGACCCTCGGCGCCGGACCCTGCGCGGTCTTCCTCACCGTGACGCTGCCCCTCGCCCTGCCGGGGGTCCTGGCCGGCGCGGTGCTGGCCTTCGCGAAAGCGATGGGCGAATTCGGCGCCACCATCACGTTCGTGTCGAACATTCCCGGGGAGACCCAGACCCTGCCTTCGGCGATCTACACCCTGACCCAGGTGCCCGGCGGGGAGGCGGGGGCCCTGCGCCTCACCCTGGTCTCCGTGGCGATCTCGATGGCGGCGCTGCTGGTCTCCGAGCTCCTGGCCCGCCGGGTCGGGCGCCGGATCGGGGCGGGGTGAGCCGATGACGCTCGCGGTCGATCTCGCCCTGGCGCGCGGCGCCTTCCGCCTCGACGTGGCCTTCACCGCTCCGCCGGGCCTCACCGCCCTGTTCGGCCGCTCGGGCTCGGGCAAGAGCACGGTGATCGCCTGCCTCGCCGGTCTGGCCCGGCCCGACCGGGGCCGGATCGCCCTCGACGGCGAGACCCTGCTCGACACCGAGCGCGGCCGCGCGGTGCCCGCCCATCGCCGCCGCATCGGCACCGTCTTCCAGGAGGCGCGGCTGATGCCCCACCTCTCGGTCCGGCAGAACCTCGCCTACGGGCGCTGGTTCGCCCGCGGCCGCCGGGACAGAGGCGGCCTGGAACCGGAGGCGGTCATCGCGCTCCTGGGCATCGGCCACCTCCTTGACCGGCGGCCGGCCGGTCTCTCCGGCGGCGAGGGCCAGCGCGTGGCGATCGGCCGGGCGCTGCTGTCGCGGCCCCGCCTCCTGCTCCTGGACGAGCCGCTTGCCGCCCTCGATGCCGAGCGCAAGGCCGAGATCCTGCCGCTGATCGAGCGCCTGCGCGACGTGGCCGCGATCCCCTTGGTATACGTCAGCCATGCGGTGCCCGAGGTGGCGCGCCTCGCCGACACCATCGTGGTGCTCGAAGGGGGCCGCGTCGCTGCCGCCGGACCCGCCGAGGGCATCCTGCGCCGGGGCGATCTCGGGGCCTTCCACGCGGCCGAAGCCGGCGCCCTCCTCGACATGGTGGTGGAGGCCGATGCCCCGAATTCCGGCCTGACGCTCCTCTCCGGGCGGGCCGGGCGCCTCCTCGTGCCGCGCCTCAATCGGGCGGTCGGCACCGGCATCCGCGTCCACGTTCCCGCCCGCGACGTCCTGCTCTCCCTCGACGAGCCCATCGGCTTGAGCGCCCGAAATCGCCTGAGCGGGCAAGTCCTTGCCCTGCATCCTCAGGCGGACGGCACGGTGTTGGTGGAGGTGGATTGCGGCGGCGCCGTGCTCTCCGCACGCCTGACCCGCGCCTCCGTGCACGAACTCGGCCTCGTCCCCGGACGGCCGGTCTTCGCCATCGTCAAGAGCGTCGCCTTCGATCCGCACGGGATGGGACGGGCGGCCGGCGTCGTCGAGATCTGACCGATCGTTAAGATTCGATGCGTCGCCTTGGCATTACCTTGAGCCTGTCGGCCAAGAAGCCGGTGGCGGAACCGATTCCTTAAGATCCCATTCACGCCGCAAGCCTTGTCTAGCTGGAGACCGCGAAAGCCGCGAACAGGAGCGTGCCATGTCGATTACTAGCCTCGGCGCCGTGCTTCCGGCCCGCGTCACCGGCGCCACGCCGGCTCCCAGTCCCCCGGTTCAGCCCGTTCAGGTCCCGGCGCCCCTCGCACCGGCCGTGCGGGTGGAGATTCGCAGCCAGGACCCGGGAGCCGATCCGCGTGCAGGCACCGTCCGGACACCCACGCCCGAGCAGGACGCGAAGGCGACCCAGACCGTGATGGAGCCACGTATCCGGATCGACCAGGACACCAAGGCGGTGGTCTACCAAGAGGTGGATCCGAATTCGGGCGACGTCGTGGTGCAACTGCCCGACCCGGTGGTGCTCAAGGCCCGCGCCTATGCGGAGGCCGCCGAGGCCCGCGCCAAGCCCGTGGCCCGCCCCTTCGACCGTACCGCCTGAGCTGCAGCGAGCGAAACGAAGAGAAGGCCGGGGCGGTGCGCCCCGGCCTTCTCTTTTGACGTCCACTCGAATCAGAAAAAAGCCGCCGGCCCGAAGGCCGGCGGCCGGCTTTCCCTTAGCGGAGGAGCTGCAGGATGCCCTGCTGCGCCGTGTTGGCAAGCGAGAGGGCCGAGATGCCGATCGACTGGCGGGTCGACAGGGCCTGCGAGTTGGCGGCTTCCTCGTTGAGGTCCGCGTTCGTCAGGTTGGCCGAGCCGGTGTCGAGGATGTTGATCAGGTTCTTCGAGAAATCCTGACGGTTCTGCACCACCGTGAGATTCGAGCCGAAGGTCGAGGACTGGGCGCGAAGCTGGCTGGTGGCGGCAGTGATGGCCGTCAGGGCCGAGTTGATCTCATCATCCGACTGGAAGCCGCCGGTGATGGAGTTGAGACCCAGACCATCGGCGTCGAGCTTCGCGCCGGCAATCGTGATACTCGAAGAACCGGTCTCATTGAAAGTAACCTTCAGCGAGTTCTCACTTGGATCGCTGCCCGAGCGGGACAGCAGATTGATACCGTTGTAGCTGGAGTCCTGGGCCTGCTGCGTGATCTGGGTCAACAGGTCGTTGAACTGCTTGGCCAGCGCAGTCCGGGTAGAGTTCGTACCACTGGCCGAACCAGAGCCCGAGGCGACGACAGCCTTGGTCGTGGTACCGGCAACGCCGAAGCCGAGGTCCGTGTTGCCGCCGGCGGAGTTGTCGATGGTAATCTTCTGAGATGAGCCGGTCGCAGTCGACGTGAAGGTCAATTTGTTGTTGGTGTCGAAGCTTGCAGTGACCTGGCCCTTGAAGCCAGTATCAGATGAAAGCTGGCTGTTGATCGAGGCAAGGATCTCGGTCTTCGTCGTCGCAGCGGGTGTCGCACCTGCCGCCACCGTGATAGTCTTGGTCGGACCGCTGCCCAACTGGATGTTGAACGCAGCCGTGTTGGCGCCGGAGAGATCAAGGGTCGTCGCTACAGCCGTATTGGCAACTGCGATCGCAGCGGTTGCCGTGCTCTTAGCAGCGGCACCCGTGGCAGTCTGCGCAGCGACCGCCGTGCCGAACCCGATATCCACTTCGTTGCCAGCGGTGTTGGTGACAACCGCGGAGGCTGCCGAACCCGTTGCCGTCGAGGTGAAGACAATACGACCGTCGGTGGTCTTGGACGCGGAGACCGCTGCCGGATTGGTCGTATCGTTGGCAAGCTGATTGTTGATCGCCTTGACAACGTCGTCGGCAGTCGCTTTCGCAACATTGCTGGTAACACCGCTCAGAGTTGTCGCATCAAGCGTAATCGTAGTGGTGTTGGTCCCGTCACCAAGAGTGAAAGTGGCGTTGCGGGTGCCCGAAAAGTCTTGCGTACCATCGGTGGCAGCCGTGGTGGTGCCCTGAAAGCCAGTCACCGCTGTGAGGATTGCGGCAGTAGCAGGGGTTCCACTGGAGACAGCGCTCTTGTCGGCCAGTGCCTGGTTGGCGGTGGACTTTGCGGAGTCGACCAGCTTCTGGATCGAGGTGATACCCTGGTTGGCGGCCTGAATGGTCTGGACGCCGTTAGAGATACCGTTGAGGAGAGAGCCGAGATCGCCCGAGCGGCCGGACAGCGACTGCGAGGTGAAGAAGCTCGTCGGGTCATCGAGGGCCGAGTTGACCTTCTTGCCGGTCGAGAGCCGGTTCTGGGTGCTGGAGAGAAGGTCGGCCGTGCCCTGCAGCGAGAGCAGGTTCTGGCGGGTCGCGGCGGTAAGGGTGATGCCTGAGGACATGCTGTTCGATCCATTCTGATCGGTGCGCCTCCATTTTTGGAGGCAAGGTCACATGAACACCCATCCGTTGCGATCGACTTAAGACACGCATCGAACGAAAGCTTGACGGAAACGATCAATTGCCATCGATTTTGAAAAAGATGTTTTTTGTCAAAGTGTTGATGATGTAGGGCGGGATCGGCCTTGAGGTCCCGTTAACCAAGATCGACCATTGTACCCATCAGGTTCGCAACGAGGATCGCCATGCCCCTGAAGATCGAACTGAAGCCGTTCGAACGCCTGCTGATCGGGGGCACCGCGATTCGCAACGGTTCACGGCGTTCCAGCTTCGTCATCGAGACCGTGACGAAGTTTCTGCGCGAGAGCGACATCATCCTGGAGAGCGAGGCGGACACCGCCTGCAAGCGCCTCTATCTCACCCTCACGGTAATGTACCTCGCCGAGGTGACCTCGGAGACAGAGGATCTCTTCATCACGCAGGCCAATGCCCTGATCGCGGCAGCGCCCAGCATGGCGCCCTACCTGCGCGACATCCATGATTTCATCGCCGAGCGCGAACTTTATCGTGCTCTGAAGCGCTGCAAGGAGTTGATCCACTACGAGCAATCGCTGGCCGAGCGGCTGGCACCGCCCACGGCGTCCCGCGGTTGATGCAGGGATACCGAGGCTGAATCGAAAGAGCCCGCCGCTTCCCAGCGGCGGGCTCTTTCGATGGAGGCTTGTGGTTCGGAAGCTACATGCGCAGGCCGGCGGCGATGTTCTGATTGATGCTGATGAGGGCGGAGAGCTTCTCGGCTCTCGGTTCGATCAGCGTGTCGATCATCCGCTTGAAGACGAAGGTCGAGAGTTCCGCGATGTTGTTCTTGATCTCGACCGGCAACGGGCTCTCGGGAGCCGTGGCCGCTCCGGCGATGATGGTCCAGACCTTCTGATTGAAGTTCAGGGCGTCGTTCAGGGCAGGGGACTGATTGGTCCAATCGGTCTGGATCGCCTGCAGACGTGTCGCAGCCTTGATCAAGACGGCAGCCTCTGCCTCGCGCGGCGACAGTGCAGTCTGTGCAACCCGGGCATAGGCGCTGGCCCCGTACGACATCGCTCGATCCTCCCTCAAGGTGTGCAGACCCGATTCGGGGCGCGGGCCGAACTTAGGCATCCGATTGTTAAGGGACCGTAATATCACGCCGTGCCGTAATCATGCCCGGATATGCGACGACGGAGAGCGCGCGCCCACGCGGATCACGCGCAGGGTGTTGGATTACCGCCACCATGATGAATTTCATTCTGGGCACTGTCGCGGGCGGATTGCTGGTCGGGCTCGTCACGATTTCCGCCGTCCGCCAACCGGTCGTGCAGGCCAAGCTGGGCCTTTTTCCCGTATCCACTGCGCTGTTGATGCCATCGGCGAAGACGCCGGAGGCATCTCGCCCAGATCCGCCATGCCGTCAGACCGCGACGGTAGGACAACCGGACATGCTGTTCTCAAAGCGACGGTTCTGGTTCGTCGCTCCCTGAGCGAACGATCCGTAAGACTCAGAGGCTGCTGATCAGGAACATCACCATCGTGGTCGCCACGGTGGTGCTGACGAACCCGCAGAGGGCGGCCGCGAAGGAGGGGCCGGTGGAGAAGCTGCGATTCGTGGTCTTCAGGTCGAAGGCGGCGGTGGTGTTCATGATGGCTGACCTTGGCGGCGACTCATCTGTCGCGTGCGGGTTGACAGTGAAACGAAGCGTGGCGGGCGGGCGTGCGGGCCCACACCCCATCAATCGCAACGATTGGCGCGCTTGGCCGCCCGAAGAGCCCGCGACTCGCTGCGCAGATCGATGGCGACGACGCCAGCGCCGCAGTCCTCGAAGGCATCACGCGCGTCGGCATAACGGTCGCCGATCTCGTCAAGGGTGTCACAGGCACGGTCGTGATGGCCGATCCGCGCCTCCTGACGGAACTGGTAGCGGAGGGCATTGGCCTCATCGATCTTGCGTTGCGCGTCGAGACAGGCGGGGGCGGCGAGGGCTGGCGTCACGAGAGCCATCACGAGGCCGGCGGCAAGAGTCAGTTGAAGGGATTGACGCATGGGGACACCTGAGATGGGGACACTTAGACGTGCCGCCGGTGAACAGAATTCATCGAGCGTTCGAAAGTGTCCGCAAGATCAGTACTGAACTCTCCGATATTGCATCGGAGGAGCAGCACTCATATCGCGTGCAGGTTCCAGAAACGGCGAACCTGTCGTTAAGGTTCCACGCTGGCCCATGGCGTCGTCCGCCGGCGCCGGGAAACCAGAATTGCGGCCAGAGAAATCGGAGCGGGGCCCTGCGCATCGACACCGACATCGTACTGCCGGGGAATCGGTTTCAACTTGTTGTGCGAGTGACCGTGCAGGTTGACGGCACCGCGACTGATTCCGTTCCAAGTCCGGAACGCGTAGTGACAGAGTACCAAGCGCCGCGCATCGACGGTAATCTCGGCATAATGGGCGATCGTAGCCCATCCGGGCGCATGCAGTGTCCCGGCCCCGTCATTGTTTCCGATGATGAGGTGCTTGGTGCCTGACAGGCTTCCCAGGATCGCGGCAATGCGGCTGTCGGAGGAACCGAGGGCGAAGTCGCCGAGGTGCCAGACGTCGTCCTCGGGCCCGACGACCGCATTCCAGGCGGCGATGAGTGCGGCGTCGTGTGTCGCAAGATCGGCGTAGGGCCGCTTGTCGATCCGCAGGATGCGCGGATCGCCGAAATGCGTGTCGCTGGTGAACCATACGGCCACAGTTGGCTGCCCGCGCCGCGATCAGCGTCCGGGACTGAAGCGCAGCGGCACGGTAACAGCGAGGCTGCTCAGACTGATCCCGGCGGGTGCTGCGGGGAGTGAGCCACGAACGGTCGCTAAGGCCGCGCTATCGATGGCGCCGACGCCGCTGCTGCTCGCCAGTCCCGAACTCAGCACCTGACCGGAGCGGGATACCGTGAACCGAACGACGGCCACGCCGCCGCTGGTGCCAGCCGCCGCATTCGCGTTCATTCGCCCCCGGATCGCCGAGCTCAGCATGCCTTGCCATGCCCTGAGCGCATTCGGATCGTTTCCGCCAGCGGCTGAGCCCGCACTGCTCTGCCGCGAAGCGGAAGCCGAATTCTGCTGGGCACGCCCTTCGCTCGCCGCGGCCGCCGCGCGGCGTGCAGCCTCCTTGGCAGCCTTTGCCTTGGCTTCCTTGGCAGCTTCGCGACGGGCCTCGGCGATGGCCTCGCGGCGCTCCTCCTGTTCGACCTTCAGGCGGGCCTCGCGATCGGCCTTCCGCTTCGCCTCACGCTTGGCCTCGAGGATCTTGGCCATATCCGGCTTCGGCTTCTCCACCTCTAAAGGCTTGGGAGCCTCCGCGATCGTGGGCGGGGGCGGCGCCAGGGCGGGCGCTTCCTGTCCCGTCGAGGTGATGACCTGATCCTCGGGCGGCGGTTCGACGACCGCTTCGGTCGGAGGCGTGACCGGTGCCTCAGGCGGCTCGGCCATGGTGGTGGCTTCGGGGGCGATCGGTGCCGCGTCCGGCGGCGGCGGGACGGTGGCTTCGGGCGGCGCCACCTCGGTCGTCTCAAGAGGTTTCGTGACCGGAACCGCCTCTGGCGTTTCCACCGGATTCGCTTCAGGCGGGGCGGGTGCCTGGGCTGCCTGCTCGGCGGGCGCCTGGGTGTTCGCCTCTGTCATCTGCGGGGCGAGATCGATCGTCACGATATTCTCGCCCGGAGGCGCGGTTGGCGCCGTGCCGAACAGTGCCATGCCGACCAGCGCTGCGAGGTGCAGGGCCAGCGCAACGAGGAACGCCGCGGCGAGCCCGGACGGACCGCGCTGTTCCGGTTCAACCGGTGTCGCGAAGGCGCTGTTGGGATGCAGGGCGTTCATGGATTACTGCGGCGTTCCGCTGACAGGGGCCGGAGCGGCGGCCGGCGAAGCGGGCAGCGCACCGCCGGGCGATTGGGCGATCAACGAGACCTTCGTGAAGCCGGCTTGGCCGACGAGGCCCATCACCTCCATGATCTTGCCATAGGGCACGTCGCGGTCGCCACGCACCAGCATCACCTGGGTCGGGTCCTGGGCCGCCAATGCGCGCAGGCGGGGCAGGATCGCATCCGGCGTGAGTTCTTCCTTGGCGAGGTAGGGCCTGCCGTCCTTGTCGATGGAGATCTCGAGCGGCTTCTTGGCCTGGGCGACTTTCTGGGCGGTGGTCTTGGGCAACTGCACAGGCACGCCCGTGGTCATCAGGGGAGCGGCCACCATGAAGATGATCAGCAGCACGAGCATAACGTCGACCATCGGGGTGACGTTGATCTCGGACATCGGCGCTGCGTCGAGACCATCATCGTCATCGCCGCCGCCGGCGCGGATCGAACCCATTGCCATCGTGAAGCGGCCCTCCAGGGCCAGGGCGAAGGGCGATCAGGCCGGTCCGCCGCACAGGTTGCTGTCAGGAATCGGCGCTCGCGCGGCGCCGGAGCGTGCCTTGGTCAGATAGGAGCGTTCACTCGGCGGCGGCACGGCCATGCACGGCTCGGTCGCGGGCGAGGCGATTGCCGAGAATGCCGATGCTGGAGACGAAACTGGACTGGATCCGACTGACATCGTTGATAAGCTTGTTGTAGGCCATCACGGCAGGGATCGCGACGATCAGGCCGATGGCCGTGGCGAACAGGGCTTCGGCGATCCCTGGGGCGACCACCGCCAGCGAGGTGTCCTGGCTCTTGGCGATGGACGAGAAGGAATTCATGATGCCCCAGACCGTCCCGAACAGCCCGATGAAGGGCGCCGTCGAGCCAGCGGTGGCCAGGAGAGGCAGGCCGGTTTGCAGACGCTTGATCCGGCTGGTCAGGGCCGCGCGCATCGCGCGCTCGATGCGGTCGCGCCGCTCGGCCCGGGTCTCGCTGGAATCCTGATCCCGCCAAGCCTCTGCGGCCGCTCCCATGATCTGAGCGTCCATGCCGCCGCCGGATGATTCAAGCGCTCCACCGGACCGCACCAGCACGTCGAACGCCTTGGCTTGACGCTTGGCGGCGGCAATCCGGACGATCTTTTCGAAGACGACGGTCCAGCACGCGATCGAGGCGATCACGAGGAGGATCATCACGCCCTTCACGATCGGATCCGCCTGCAGGAACAGTCCGATGAAGGAAAAGTCGTGCGTGACTTCGGCCTGCGCTGCGGTCGGGTCCATGATGGTCTCTCTCAGTGCGTACGGTGTGCGGGCTTCGATATCGGATCTCGAATGCGCTGATCAGCGCACGAAGGCCGCGGAGGTCTTACTCTCGGTCTCAATGCGGTCGAGGCAGGTCTCACGGCTGGCCTCGCCGCCCTCGCAGGCCAGGACGTCGTTGAGGAGCAGGCGACCGATCTTTGGGCAGGCGATCCCCGGGAAGTCGAAGAGGCGGACCATCGTCTTGCGGTCTTGCACCGGTCCCAGCTCCACGGACAGGCGCTTCTGGGCGATGCCTTCGGTATCGAAGGCGAACAGATCGACCTTCAGGGATTTCAACGCTGGGCCGCGGCTGTTGTCCACGAGAAGATAGGTGCGGCAGGCGTCGCCGGCGGGTTCCAGGCGATTGAGTTCCAGCTTGATCGGCGCGGTCTTGCCGTCCTGCGCGGTGACCGGTGCGGCAAGGCTCGTGAGTATCGCCAGGGACGCGAGGCCGGCAACGACATGCTTCGCCACGATGGTCTTATTCCTACGCAAGGACCCGTCTTCGCTCACGCCGCGCACTCCCGCTAAAGTACCGTCGCTCAGCGCGACGCAACCAGATCCCAGCGCGATCGCCTGTCTCGACAGGATGTCTCGACAGCCCTGCTTGGCCCGGCATCGATTTCGGTGAGCACCCCGGCGCGCCGTCTGAGAACCACGATCCAGGGACTGCCCTACGCGGGGTGGGCATATCCGAGGACGCGACCGCAGATCAAGCGCAGGGCGGAATATCAGAGGAATTCCAAACTGTTACTCGGGACACCGAAGCGGTCTAGCTTGCGATCTGCCGAACCGTCCCGCCTTTGGATGCCGAAAGCGCCTGAGCCCTCAGGGGCTAACGGGTGCTCGGAGGCTGATGGGGCAATGTGTCGGGGCGGCCTCGCCCTTGATGCGTTCCGAGCGCGCCTCCATATCGCGATGACCGGCGATCGAATGCCGGGAGGGGTGCTGCGAAGGCGGGCCCCGATCACCGAAGTGCCTCATGAAACTCTGTTTCGGGCTTCGCTGGAAGGATATGCGTTCGTGACGACTCGGCCCTCTCCGTTCGGACATCCCTTTCTCCTCGGATTCGATGAGATCGAACAGGCTCTCGACCGGGTGTCGAAGGCCGCCAACGATGGGTATCCGCCTTACAATATCGAGCGTCTGGCGCGGACCGAGCATCAGCCGGAGCGCCTTCGCATCACTCTGGCTGTCGCGGGGTTCACCCGCGATCAGCTCGACGTGATGCTCGAGGAGAGCCAACTGGTGGTGCGTGGCCGGCAGGTGGACGACAAGACCCGGCAGTTCCTGCACCGCGGTATCGCTGCGCGTCAGTTCCAGCGCGCATTTCTGCTCGCGGACGGCATGGAGGTGATGGGCGCCGATCTCTCGAACGGTCTCTTGTCGATCGACCTGACTCGGCCGGAGCCGGACAGAATCGTCCGCAAGATTGCCATCGCGTCCCGCGACGAGGCCTGATGCCAGGGCTTCGGCTCACATCGACCGCCGGGCCCGTTCCCGGTGTACCGCTCTGCCAAGAAGGAGGGCAGTCCATGACCGAGTTCAACACCAATCCGCTCACCCAGGCCGATCTCGACCCGGCCGACTTCAATGTGGCTGATCTCGCTGCGCTCGGCGAAGGACATATCGCCTATGTGCGCGCGATCCGCTCCGACGAGGTAAAGCGCATCTTTCCGCAGGCACCTGACCTGACACCTGGTCTTGACCTGTTCGCGCTTCTCTCGGCCAGCGGTGCACCGATCCTGCTCGCCGACTCTCGGGATGCCGTGGTGGCCAATGCGGCCGCCAACGACCTCTACACGGTCAGTCTGCACTGACCCGGAATTCGGTGACCGTCGTCAGAAGCTGTTGCAGATCCTGCGGCCGGGACAGACGATGGTCGCCGTCCGCGATGAGGGTGAGGAGGGTGCCGGCCTTCGGAAGCCTCTCCACCACGCGCAAGGCGTGCGTATAGGGAACGTCGGGGTCGTCCATGCCCTGCAGGATATGGACTGGGCAGCCGGGATCGAAGTTCGCTCCGAGCAGACAATGGCGCTGACCGTCCTGGATGAGCGCGTGAGTGATCGGGACCGGCGTCGGATCATAGGCGCTTGGCCGAAGCCAGGCGCCGTCCCGTTCGATCTGCGCCCGGATTTCTGGCGTGAACCGGTCCCAGAGGAGGCTCTGGGTGAAATCCAGGGCCGGCGCGATGAGGACAAGGCCTGACGGCGCCGTCCGGCGGTTGCCTGCGCGCGCACAGGCCACCAGGCATGCGATCCAGCCGCCCATCGACGAACCCACCAGGATCGGGTTCTCGGGCGCATAGGCAGCAACGACCGCCTGTGCATCCGCGAGCCAAGTTGAAATCGTGGCTTCGGCGAATACGCCGGTCGATTCGCCATGGCCAGTGTAGTCGAATCGAACCAGAGGTCGGCCCTGCCGCTTGGCCCAGGCATCGAGCGTCATCGCCTTGGTGGCGCCCATATCGGAGCGGAAGCCGCCGAGCCAGACCAGTGGAGGGCCTTCGCCGGCTCTCCGTCGCACTGCGATCTGCCGTGCCGCCGATCCGGTCCCGACCTCAAGGAACTCCAGCGCCCCATCCTGCACAGACGTCATTCGTTAACCCTTGCCCTGGGATGCATCGAACTGAACGCATCGCCTTTGCATTCCGTTTACCGGGCCGTAAAGCGCGGCGTTCAAGCTCACGGCCATGACCGACACGCAAGACGGACGCTGTTTTCCTTGGGTACGCGACCCGAGCTTCGATCCCGGGCCGTGGGCCATTCCGGCTTGCCCGTCATGAACGGCGACGTGCGCGGCAGCTTTCCGTCCGAGCGTGCGCCGTTCGCGGGGGCGACCATCTTGCAGATCATTCCGGAGCTCGATGCCGGCGGCGCCGAGCGCACCACCGTCGATGTCGCCGCCGCCTTGGCTGCGGCCGGCGCCCGGGCGCTGGTGGCCACCGAGGGCGGCCGCCTGATCGGCGAATTGCAGGCCAAGGGCGGCATCTGGCTCCCGTTTCCGGCGGCTTCGAAGAATCCGCTTGCCATGGCCGTAAATGTGGGGCGCCTCGCCCGCCTGTGCCGACGCGAGGGCGTGCACGTCGTCCACGCTCGCTCGCGGGCCCCGGCCTGGGTCGCCTTGGGTGCCGCGCGCCGCGTGAAGCTTCCCTTCGTGACGACGTATCACGGCAGCTATTCCGGCCGTACGGGGGTAAAAGTCCTCTACAACTCCGTGATGGCACGGGGTGACGTGGTCATCGCCAACTCGCACTACACGGCCGACCTGATCCGCACCCTGCACCCGGAACAGGCGGGCGACCGGGTTCGGGTTATCCATCGCGGCACCGATCTGGCGCAGTTCACGCCCGCGGCGGTCTTGCCGACGCGGGTCGAAGCCCTGCGCCGTGCCTGGGGCGTCGCCCCGCATGAGCGCGTGGTGCTGCTCGCGGCGCGGCTGACGGGCTGGAAGGGTCAGCGGGTCCTGATCGAGGCGGCGGCGCTGATGCGCGATCGCGGCATCACCGACGTTGCCATCGTCCTCGCCGGCGACCCGCAGGGACGCGTCGCCTACGAGCGCGAGCTCGATGCGTTAATCGCGGCGCGCGGCCTTCAGGCGATTGTGCACCGGGTTGGGCACTGCACTGATATGCCGGCGGCCTTCCGGGCGGCCTCCGTCGTGGCGGTACCATCCGTGGAGCCCGAAGCTTTCGGCCGTTCCGCCGTGGAGGCCCAGGCCCTGGGCACCCCTGTGGTGGTGTCGGATCTTGGAGCCGTGCCGGAAACGGTGTTGGCACCTCCCGAAGTTCCGCCGGCCCAGCGGACGGGATGGCGAGTTCCGCCGGGTGATGCCGGTGCTCTGGCCGACGCTCTGTCGGACGCCCTGTCCCTAGGGGCCAGCGCGCGCGATGCGATGACTCGGCGCGGCCGAGCGCATGTCGAGGCGCACTTCTCCCTCGAAGGCATGGTCGGTGACACACTTGCCGTCTATGCCGACCTCATCGTCAGCCGGGCTGTGGCCGCACGCGGGTGATCGCTGCGTCCAATGAACCAAACTGCGACGACCGTGTTGACTTGCACGAGAGTTCAGCCAAGGTGTCGCACCGAATTTCGCGAGCGATGGGTGGCCAGGATCGACCCCAAACGGGGTTTGAGTTCGCGGGCTGCCGTTTCGTCGTTTCATTAGGAGACCAAAGCCATTCGTAGACCTATGAGAGCTATGCCGGCCCCGCAGAAGGACGGGCCGCGCGCCAACCGGGACATCCGCGGCGTCCGCGAAGTGCAGCTCATCGACGACACCGGACAGAACCGTGGCGTCGTCGCCTTCTTCGACGCCATCGCCATGGCCGAGGAGGCGGGTCTCGACCTCGTCGAGATCGCACCGAACTCCGTCCCTCCCGTCTGTAAGCTTCTTGACTACGGCCGTTTCCGCTTCAACGAACAGAAGAAGCAGAACGAAGCGCGCAAGAAGCAGAAGACGGTCGAGGTCAAGGAGATCAAACTCCGCCCCGGGATCGACAAGCACGACTACGATACAAAGATGAAGGCCGTAATCCGGTTCTTTGAGGAAGGCGACAAGGTCAAAGTGACTCTGCGCTTCCGCGGTCGTGAGATGGCTCACCAGGACATCGGCCTGCGCCTGCTCGAGCGGGTGAAGAACGAGACCCAGGAGATCGCTAAGGTTGAGAGCGAGCCGATGCTCGAAGGCCGCCAGATGATCATGATTCTGGCTCCGCGCTGAGCAGCTCTCGGCTGAGCGCCTGACGCAGAAAATGCACCGCCTTCCTCTCGGCAGGCGGTGTTTTTCGTTTTCCACGCCTGCATGAATCCGGTCGACGACGCGTCGGTGTGTCGACCGGCGGTCTTCCAAGTAGAGAGCGTTTTTGCCCAGCGGGCAGCATCCCGCGCGAATGCCGCCCGCTCTTCGAGGCCTACTTCAGCAGAGAGATCTGCGCATCGCCGGTCCGCCGGAGGACATTGACCGTGACGTCCTCGCCGTAGCGCTGCAGGCGCAGGTCCACGCGTGAGGTGCCAATCTTCAGGTTGAAGATCGACACGCCGTCGAGGAACGGCGGCAAGGTCGGATTGCGGAAGCGGACCCGATTACGGTCGTGGTCGATCTCCAGCCCGAGGCAGGCCGCCAGGAAGGCGAACGGCGCCGCTGCGGCCCAGGCCTGTGGCGAGCAGGCCACGGGGTAGGAGACGGGGCCGCGCTGGTGGCGTCGCATGAAACCACAGAACAGCTCCGGCAGCCGCTTCTGATCCTGATAGAGAGCCGTGTCGAACATGCCCTCGAAGATCCGCGACGCTTCCGGTTTCAGGTTGTAACGCGCCAGTCCCAGGGCGATCAGTGCGTTGTCGTGCGGCCAGATCGAGCCGTTATGGTACGACATCGGATTGTAGCGAGCTTCGCCGCGGGCGATCGTGCGCACGCCCCAGCCGTTGAAGCCGTCCTTCGACAGGAGGTTGGCAGCGACGCTCGCTGCGCGCTCCTGCCGCGCGATGCCGGTGAAAAGCGCATGGCCGGCGTTGGACGAGCGTACGGCGCATTGCCGCTTCTCGCCATCGAGGGCGAGGGCGTAGGTGCCGATCGCCTCGCACCAGAATGCCTTATCGAAATTGTCGCGCAGGGTCTGCGCCTCCTCGCCGAGACGCTGCGCCAGGGTGTCATGGCCCAGGAGCGAGGCGAGCTTGGCCGCCCCGTTCTTGGCGGCATAGACGTAGCCCTGGACTTCGCAGAGAGCGATAGGGCCCTTCGCCAGATTGCCGTCGGTGTGGAAGATGGAGTCGTGACTGTCCTTCCAGCCCTGGTTCTCAAGGCCCTTGTCGGTGTCGCGAGCATACTCAACGAACCCATCGCCGTCCCGGTCGCCGTACTCGTCCATCCAGGTGAGGGCGAGTTCCAGAGCAGGCCAGATCCCCGAGATTGTCTCCAGGTCACCGGTGACGGCATAGTACTCCCAGGCCAGCATCACGAAGAGCGGCGTGCCGTCGATGGTGCCGTAGTAGTGCCGGAACGGCACCTCGCCGAGCATGGCCATCTCACCGCGCCGGGTTTCGTGCAGAACCTTGCCGGGCTGCGCGTCGGCGGCCGGGTCGACGGCCTGGGCCTGGGTCGAGGCGAGGTAGCGCAAGACGCCCTTCCCGAAGTTCGGGTCGATCCAAAGCGCCATCATGGCAGTGATGATCCCGTCGCGCCCGAATACCGTGGAGTACCAGGGAATGCCCGCGAAGGGGTAGATGCCTTCCGGCGTCCGGCTTGCCAGCATGTAGAGGTCAGCGGTGGCGCGACAGGCGGCTTCGTTGAACTGGTCGTTCGACGAAATGATCGTCGTGATGCCGGCAGTGAGCTGGCGCAGGTCGCGACGGGAGTCGCGATAGGCCCGAGCGAAAATGACACCCTCGGCGAGACCCTTCGGGTGGCGCGGAGCAGCGGAACTCCCTGCGGCGCGCGACAGGCCGGCTGCTGCATCCTCGCCGACCCGCTCGGCAGCGGGAGCGCTGGTGAAGGCGCGGTGTGATTCGAAGACCGCTCTCAGGAACAGCGAAGCGCGTCCGCCTGGCGGCAGGGAGACGACGAACTCGGCGCGGCCCGGCTCGATCTGCTTGGGCGTCGGCCCGAAATGCAGGCTCGTGGTGCGCACGACCTCGTCGAGGCCGGCGTAGCGAAACTGGACCTCGGATTCGCTCGCCACCTGAACGCTGCGCTTGCCGCGCACGGGGCGGTCCATGCCGCGCACTTCGAAGAGATCCCGGAAATCGGCGTCGAAGGTGACGGCAACCTTAAGATGCCAGTGTCGGGAATCATAGTTGCGGAGGCCGATCCTATCGTAGCACGCGCCCTTGAAGAGAAACTTGGTGCGTTCGATCGCGATCAATTCGCGGGGGATCGTGGTCTCGTCATGAGCGTCGATGCGGATGTCGGGCGTCGTCATGTCGACGCTGAGCGCGCCGTTGTCGTCCTGCATCACCGAGGACAGCAGCAGCGGTCGCTGGTCCTCGATGGTGACATGCAGACGTGAGAGGTAGCGCGTGTCTTGGAAGTAGAGGCCCTCGGGACCGGGGAGCACGCCGATATCGCCGTAGCTGTCGAGAACCGCGAAAGCCTCGCCGTATTTCAGCGAGCGCAGCGGGCGCTCGACAAGTGAGGTCTGCGCCTCGATGTGATATTGCGGCAGGACTTCGTCGGCATCCTGGAAGCCCCGGGGAATCCGCGTTTCGGTCGCGGGCTCGGAGGTCGCCTTCAGTGTATCCGCTGCCATGCCTGAGCGTCTCCGAAATGGGTGTCGAATCAAAAGGGCCGCCGGTCGCATGATGCGGCGCGGCGGCCCTCAGTGGCAGAGGTAGTGCGGCAATCTTGCGGCGCCAGCCTGCTCGGCGGCGAGCAAATCCGATGCCGGGCGGGGCCCGGCTCGGACAGTATCAGGCAGGCATCGCAGCGACGGAGATCTGGGGCAGGGCGGAGCCGTTCATCTCGCCATAGTGCGAGGAGAAAGCGCCGGCATGCGGTAGCTTGATCACCGAGTTCGCGCCGGCGAGCAATCGCTCGTAGGCGGCAACGTACTTACGCACCATGCACTCGGCGGTGAAATTACCTTCGAAGTGCCTGCGCACGCCAGTACGGCTCATCGACTTCACTGCGTGGACCGCCGCCACCGCGTCATCCATCGAGTCGCACAGGACGCCAGAGACACCATCCGCGATCACCTCCGGCACGGAACCGTTCCGGAAAGCGATGACCGGCGTGCCGGCCGACATCGCCTCGATCATCACGAGGCCGAAGGGCTCCGGCCAGTCGATCGGGAAGGCAAGGGCGAGGGCGTTGCCGAGGAAGTCCTTCTTCTGCTCCTCGTTGATCTCGCCGATGAACTCGACGAGGGGATGGTGGATCATCGGCTCGATGACCTCGTCCCAATAATCTTGGTCGGCCTTGTCGACTTTTGCGGCGATTTTCAGCGGTATGCCGGAACGGATCGCCATCTCGATCGCACGGTCGGGACGCTTTTCCGGGGAGATGCGGCCGAGGAAGGCAAGGTAGCCGCCTTTCGACTCCGGATAGAACGGGCAGTTCTGGGCCGGAAGACCGTGGTGGATGGTCGAGAGCCAGTTGACGTTCTCGGGCATCGGGTCACGCTGATTGTCCGAGATCGACACCAAAGGCATACCCGTGAAGGTGCGGTAGACCGGCATGAAGTCCGGCACGTCGAGGCGCCCGTGCATCGTCGTGAGGCATTTGTGATTTAGATCTTCGAACATCGGATACTGAAGCAGATCGATGTGGAAGTGGAGAATATCGAACTCGTGCGCTCGCTTGTGCACGTGGTGCAACATGGCAAGGTGGCTCGCAGTGTGATCCCGATAGCCGAGGAGGCGCAGGCCCTCGGGCGTGCAGGCTGCGAGCTTGGCCGAGGTCTCCGAATCACCGCTAGCGAACAAGGTCACATCGTGGCCCTGGCGGACCAGTTCCTCGGTGATCCATGACACCACGCGCTCGGTACCACCATAGAACTTCGGGGGTACGGCCTCCGAAAGCGGAGCAATCTGGGCAATGCGCACGAAGCGTCTCCTATGAGGTCGAATGTTGCGCCGACCTAACGCGATCCGGCCTGAGTGGGACATGAACGAAACGGACGGCCAAGGTTATGGTTCCCGGCCCTTGAGCTACGCCAGAGCTCTCTGACAAACGGACTAAGATGTCCCCGCTATCCCCGCGTTCGATGCCGTCTGGCATGCCAGGCAAGTCCATGGCAGGAATTGTAGGAAACCGGCCGAACGACCCCCTGCGCGCATCGGTCGTGTTGTTCGGAACGGGGGAAGAACTACCTCAGGCGCATGACCGATTTTGTGCGACGCACGATGCCCTTGTTTCACTCCGGGGGGTCGTCTAAGCCTCGCGCCGGCGCAGTCTGGCATTGGAGCAATTCCATGCGGCCTAAGGCGTCGAAGGCGTCGCAATCGCCTGCCAATACGAGAGGTCCCGCATGTCCGGCCTGATGGCAGACTATCTGCCCCTCATCGTCTTTATCGGCGTCTCTGTGTTCATTGCTGCGGCCCTGCTGGTTGCGCCCTTCCTGGTCGCCTACAACAGCCCCGATCCGGAAAAGCTGTCGGCCTACGAGTGTGGCTTCAATGCTTTCGACGACGCGCGCATGAAGTTCGATGTTCGCTTCTACCTCGTCGCGATCCTCTTCATCATCTTCGACCTCGAGGTCGCGTTTCTGTTCCCGTGGGCAATCTCCTTCGGTGAGCTTGGATGGTTCGGCATGTGGTCGATGATGGCTTTCCTCGGCGTTCTGACCGTCGGCTTCGTCTACGAGTGGCGCAAAGGCGCCCTCGAATGGGACTAGTGTTCCCGAATCGCGCCGTCCACGAAGTCCGCCCATCCGAAGCCTGATCCCGAGAAACCGATGGCCTTCAGCCCCGACCTCTCCCGCGCCCCGGCGATCGCCCAGGCCCCCAAGGGCATCATCGATCCCAGCACGGGCCTTCCGATCGGCGCCAATGATCCGACCTTCCTGTCGATCAACGACGAACTCGCCGATCGCGGATTTCTCGTCACGTCCACGGATGATCTGATCAACTGGGCCCGCACCGGCTCGCTGATGTGGATGACCTTCGGCCTCGCCTGCTGCGCCGTTGAGATGATGCAGATGTCAATGCCGCGCTACGACTGCGAGCGCTTCGGATTTGCGCCACGCGGGAGCCCGCGTCAGTCCGATGTGATGATCGTCGCCGGCACGCTGACCAACAAGATGGCTCCGGCTTTGCGCAAGGTCTACGACCAGATGCCGGAGCCTCGCTACGTCATCTCGATGGGTTCCTGCGCCAACGGCGGAGGCTACTACCACTATTCCTACTCGGTGGTCCGCGGCTGCGACCGGGTGGTGCCGGTGGACATTTACGTCCCGGGCTGCCCGCCCACGGCCGAGGCGCTGCTGTATGGCGTGCTCCTGCTCCAGAAGAAGATCCGCCGCACTGGTACGATCGAGCGCTGAGGAAGGACGCCCGGCATGACCAATGGCATCAGCATCCTTGCCCATACCGCGCCGGAGTCCGGCGTCGGCGCCCTGCAGCGGATCAGCGACCATGTCGCCGGTGCGCTCGGGCCCGCGATCGTCTCCCGCACCATCGCCTTCGGCGAACTCACCCTCGTGGTGCAGGCCAGCGACATCGTCTACGCGCTGACCTACCTGCGCGACGACCCAGCCTGCGCCTTTCGCTGCTTCATCGACATCTGCGGCGCCGATTATCCAGCCCGGGAGAAGCGGTTCGACGTGGTCTATCACCTGCTCTCGCTGCGCCATAATTCCCGGATCCGCTTGAAGGTGCAGACCGACGACCAGACGCCGGTGCCCTCCGTAATCGAGGTCTTTCCGGCCGCGAACTGGTTCGAACGCGAGACCTACGACCTCTACGGCATCCTGTTCTCGGGCCACCCGGACCTGCGTCGGCTGCTCACTGATTACGGCTTCGAGGGGCACCCCCTGCGCAAGGACTTTCCGCTCACCGGCTTCGTCGAGGTCCGCTACGACCAGGACGAAGCGCGCGTGGTCTACGAGCCGGTCAAGCTCACCCAGGAATTCCGAAACTTCGACTTCCTTTCGCCGTGGGAGGGCACCGAGTACGTGCTCCCGGGCGATGAGAAGACGTCGGCTTGAGCAGCGAAGCGAGGCCATGACCGAGCACAACATCCGCAACTTCGCGATCAATTTTGGACCGCAGCATCCGGCGGCTCACGGCGTGTTGCGCCTCGTGCTGGAACTCGACGGGGAGATCGTCGAGCGGGTCGATCCCCACATCGGCCTGCTCCATCGTGGCACCGAAAAACTCATCGAGCACAAGACCTACCTCCAGGCGACGCCCTACTTCGACCGGCTCGACTATGTTTCGCCGATGAACCAGGAGCACGCCTTCTGCCTCGGCATCGAGAAGCTGCTCGGGCTCGAGGTGCCGCGGCGGGCGCAGCTGATCCGCACGCTGTTCTGCGAGATCGGGCGCATTCTCTCCCACCTTCTCAACGTCACCACGCAGGCCATGGATGTCGGCGCCCTGACGCCGCCGCTCTGGGGCTTCGAAGAGCGTGAGAAGCTGATGATCTTCTACGAGCGTGCATCGGGCGCTCGGCTCCACGCCAACTACTTCCGGCCCGGTGGCGTCCATCAGGACCTGCCGCCCGCACTGATCGACGACATCGAAGCGTTCATCGATCCGTTCCTGCAGGTTGTCGATGATCTCGACAACCTCGTCATGGGCAACCGCATCTTCAAGCAGCGCAACGTCGACATCGGCATCGTCACCGTGGACGAGGCGATGGCCTGGGGCTTCTCCGGCGTGATGGTCCGTGGTTCCGGCATCCCGTGGGACCTGCGCAAGTCGCAGCCCTACGAGGCCTACGAGGAGATGGAGTTCGACATCCCCGTGGGGAAGAACGGCGACACCTACGATCGCCAGGTCATCCGCATGGAAGAGATGCGCGAATCGGCGAAGATCATGAAGCAGTGCTGCATCAAGCTGCGCCAGCCGGCAGGCCAGGGGCCGATTTCAGCTACGGACGGCAAGATCGCTCCGCCGCCACGCCGCGAGATGAAGCGCTCGATGGAAGCGCTGATCCACCACTTCAAGCTCTACACCGAAGGCTTCCACGTGCCGGCCGGCGAGGTCTACGCCGCCGTCGAGGCACCCAAGGGCGAGTTCGGCGTCTATCTCGTCGCCGACGGCACCAACAAGCCCTACCGCTGCAAGATCCGCGCTCCGGGTTTCGCCCACCTTCAGGCGATGGACTGGATGTGCCGCGGCCACATGCTGGCCGACGTGTCCTGCGTGCTTGGCACGCTGGACATCGTGTTCGGCGAAGTGGACCGGTGAGGATCAAGGTTCGAAACTGATGGCCAACCGCAGACTCGCCTCCGCTGCCGAGCAGCCCGCCACCTTCACGTTCTCGTCCGAGAACGCCGATTGGGCGAAGGGCCAAATCGAGAAGTATCCTGAGGGCCGTCAGGCCTCGGCGGTGATCCCGCTGCTCTGGAAAGCGCAGGAGCAGAATGGCGGCTGGCTGCCGCAGAAGGCCATTGAGGCGGTGGCCGACGAACTTGGCATGCCGCATATCCGCGTGCTCGAAGTCGCGACCTTCTACACGATGTTCGCCTTGGAGCCGGTCGGCAAGTTCTGGATCCAGCTTTGCGGGACCGTGCCGTGTGATTCGTGTGGCGCGCGTGAGTTGAAGGACTACCTGCACCACCGTCTCGGAGCGCCCGGCCACGTGAGTGCTGACGGTAACTTCTCTTGGCTCGAGGTCGAGTGCCTGGGCGCCTGCTGCAATGCTCCGATGGCGCAGATCAATCAGGATTACTACGAGGACCTGACACCCGACCTCCTCGGCAAGCTGATGGACGACCTCGCCGCTGGCCGGCCGGTGAAGGTCGGCTCGCAAGTCGGACGGACCTCGTCCGAGCCGCTCGGGGGCGCCGATACACTCACCGATGCGAACCTGTTCGACGGATCGCGCGTCGGAACCTGGCGCAAGCGCTTCGAGCAGAAAGAGGCCGAAGGTGGCAGCGAGCGGGGCAAGGCCGAGGCGGCTTCGTCCGAACAGCGCGCCGCCGGCGACCCGAAGCCCGCCCGTCCCGATGCGGGTCGGGCCGTCGGGACGCCGGCGACCGACGGGCCTGCCCAGCGGGCTGCGGCCGGAGAGTCTCCCGTGAGGGCGAGCGATAAGATGGATGCCGCCGACGGGACGAACTCGACGGCGCAGCCAGCCTCGCCGACCGCGCCGGCTCCGGAGATGATCGCGAAGTCTGAAGCCGCAGGTGCGGAAGCCGGTACCCAGTCGAGCCTGCCGCGCAACGAGCCACCGCCCCAGCCAGCGGCCACGGGTGCCAGCGCGGACGTCAAAGACCCTCAGTCGGCCGGCACCGAGGCCTCATCGACGAAGGCTTCAACGACGAGGCCGGAGACACCCGGGTTTTCCGCCCCAAAGAAGGGGAACTGACATGCTCGCCGATCAGGATCGCATCTTCACGAACCTCTACGGCCTGCATTCTCCCGGGCTCGAGGCCGCCAAGCAGCGCGGCGCCTGGGATGGCACCAAATTCCTGCTGGAAATGGGCCGCGACTGGATCATCGACGAGATGAAGCAGTCGGGCCTGCGGGGCCGTGGCGGCGCTGGCTTTCCAACAGGCCTTAAGTGGTCATTCATGCCCAAGAAGTCCGACGGGCGTCCGCACTACCTCGTGGTCAATGCCGACGAGTCCGAGCCGGGCACCTGCAAGGACCGGGAGATCATGCGGCACGATCCGCATCTCCTGATCGAGGGCTGCATGCTGGCATCCTTCGCGATGGCCGCGCATGCCTGCTACATCTACATCCGCGGCGAGTACGTCGCCGAGAAGCATGCCCTCCAGCGGGCGGTGGACGAGGCTTACGAGGCCCGCCTCGTCGGCAAGGACAATGTCCACGGCTATCCCTTCGACATCTACGTCCACCATGGCGCCGGCGCCTATATCTGCGGCGAGGAAACGGCGCTGCTGGAGAGCCTCGAAGGCAAGAAGGGGATGCCGCGCCTGAAGCCTCCATTCCCCGCCAATATGGGTCTTTATGGTTGCCCCACGACGGTCAACAACGTCGAATCCATTGCGGTGGCGGGCACCATCCTGCGCCGCGGCGGCGCCTGGTTCGCCGGCCTCGGTGGCAAGAACAACACCGGCACCAAGCTGTTCTGCGTCTCGGGCCACGTCAACAAACCCTGCAACGTCGAGGAGGAACTCGGGATCACCTTCCGCGAACTCATCGACAAGCATTGCGGCGGCATGCGTGGCGGGTGGGACAACCTGCTCTGCTCGATTCCCGGCGGCTCCTCGGTGCCCCTGGTCCCGGCCGAGCAGATCATCGATGCCAAGATGGACTTCGACACGCTCAAGAACCTCGGCTCCGGCCTCGGCACGGCGGCGGTCATCGTGCTCGACAAGTCCACCGACATCGTCTCGGCGATCGCCCGCATCGCCTACTTCTACAAGCACGAGTCCTGCGGCCAGTGCACGCCCTGCCGCGAAGGCACGGGCTGGATGTGGCGCGTGATGCTGCGCATGGCGGAGGGCCGGGCCCAGCGCCGCGAGATCGACATGCTCCTCGACGTGACGAAGCAGATCGAGGGTCACACCATCTGCGCGCTCGGCGACGCGGCCGCCTGGCCGATCCAGGGTCTGATCCGGCACTTCCGTCCTGAGATCGAGAAGCGCATCGACCGCTACAGCGCCAACCCGCATTCCGATCCGGTGCCGATGGCGGCGGAGTGATCCGCCCCTCGCGCCGCCCTTAAGTTTCGAGACCGAGACCCACGCATGACCAAGATCGTCGTCGACGGCACCGAGGTCGATGTTCCGGCGGAGTACACGCTGCTCCAGGCCTGCGAGGCCGCAGGCGCGGAAATTCCGCGCTTCTGCTTCCACGAGCGGCTGTCCATCGCGGGCAATTGCCGGATGTGCCTCGTGGAGCTCAAGGGCGCTCCGAAGCCGGTGGCCTCCTGCGCCTATGCGGTGAAGGATTGCCGGCCCGGACCCAACGGCGAGCCGCCGGAGGTGCTGACGCGCTCGGGCCAGACGAAGAAGGCCCGCGAGGGGGTAATGGAGTTCCTCCTCATCAACCACCCGCTCGACTGCCCGATCTGCGACCAGGGAGGCCATTGCGACCTGCAGGACCAGGCAATGGCCTACGGCGTCGACTCGACCCGCTACGGGGAGAACAAGCGCGCCGTCGAGGAGAAGTACATCGGCCCGCTGGTGCGGACCGCCATGAACCGCTGCATCCACTGCACCCGCTGCGTCCGCTTCCTAGCGGAGGTCGCCGGCGTGCCGGATCTCGGCGCCATCGGGCGCGGCGAGGACATGGAGATCACGAGCTACCTCGAATCCGCCATGGGCTCGGAGCTTCAGGGCAACGTCGCCGACCTCTGCCCCGTGGGCGCCCTCGTCCACAAGCCGCAGAGCTACGAGGTGCGGCCGTGGGAGCTGTCGAAGACCGAATCCGTCGACGTGATGGACGCCGTCGGTTGCGCCATCCGGGTCGATGCCCGCGGGCGCGAGGTCATGCAGATCGAGCCGCGCGTGCACGAGGAAATCAACGAGGAGTGGATTTCCGACAAGACCCGCCACGCGGTGGATGGTCTGCGCACCCAGCGTCTCGACCGGCCCTACCTGCGGGAGAACGGCCGCCTGCGCCCTGCGTCCTGGGGTGAGGCGTTCGCCGCCATCGCGGCGAAGGTGAAGGGCACCGACCCCAAGCGCATCGGCGCGGTGGTGGGCGATCTCGCCGGCGTCGAGGAAATCTACGCGCTGAAGGCGCTGATGACCTCCCTCGGGGTGACGAGCCTCGACTGCCGACAGGCCGGCGAGGCGATCGATCCGGCTTGGGGCCGGGCCGCCTACACCCTCGGCACCGGCATCGCCGGGATCGAGGAGGCGGATGCGATTCTCCTCATCGGCACCAACCCGCGCCTGGAGGCCTCGCTCCTCAACGTGCGCATCCGCAAGCGCTGGCGCATGGGCCCCCTGGCGGTGGGCCTCATCGGCGAGCCCGTCGACCTCACCTATCCGCACACCTACCTGGGGGCCGGACCGGAGACCCTGGCCGATCTCGTCTCCGGCCGGCACAGCTTCGCCGAGGCGCTGAAGGCGGCGAGCCGGCCGCTCGTCATCGTAGGCACCGGCGCGCTGGCGCGGCCGGACGGCGCCGCGATCCTGGCCGCGGCGGCGAAGCTCGCGCGCGACATCGGCGCCGTGACGCCCGCGTGGAGCGGCTTCGGCGTGCTCCAGACCGCGGCGGCCCGGGTCGGCGCCCTCGATCTCGGCTTCGTGCCGGGGGGGGGCGGGTTCGACTTCGCCGGGATCGCGAACGGCGGTAATCTCGACGTGGTATACAATCTCGGTGCCGACGAGGTCGCGGTGGGACCGGGTGCGTTCGTGATCTACCAGGGCACGCACGGCGACCAGGGCGCCACGCGGGCCGACGTCATCCTGCCGGGAGCCGCCTATACCGAGAAGAGCGCGACCTACGTCAACCTCGAGGGCCGGGTCCAGACCACGAATCGCGCCGGCTTCCCGCCGGGGGATGCCCGCGAGGATTGGGCGATCCTGCGCGCCCTGTCCGACGTGCTGGGCAAGCGCCTGGCCTTCGATTCGCTGGGGGCCCTGCGCCGGGCGCTCTATGCCGAGCATCCGCATTTCGCGGCCCTCGACGCCATCGCCCCGAACGATGCGGTCGCCACCCTGGAGACCTTGTCGACCTTGGGCGGCGAGCCGACCCGCGCGGCCTTCGCGTCGGCGGTGCCGGACTTCTACCTCAGCAACGCGATCGCCCGCGCCTCGCGGGTGCTCGCCGAGTGTTCGAGCCTCGCCCGGGTGCGCGGCCTCGAAGCGGCCGAATAAGGATCTCCTGCGATGACCTTCTGGGAAATCCTCGGCACCGTCCTGCTGCTGGCGCTCAAGAGCTTCGTGCTCCTGGCGCTGCTGCTGGTCTTCATCGCCTATGCGCTTCTGGCCGACCGCAAGATCTGGGCGGCGGTGCAGCTCCGGCGCGGCCCGAACGTGGTCGGGCCCTGGGGCCTGTTCCAGTCCTTCGCCGATCTCCTGAAATTCGTCCTGAAGGAACCGGTCATCCCGGCCGGCGCCAACAAGGCGCTGTTCCTGCTGGCGCCCCTGGTCTTCGCCACCCTGGCGCTGGCCGCCTGGGCGGTGATTCCCCTGGCCGAGGGCTGGGCCATCGCCGACCTCAACGTCGGCATCACCTACATCTTCGCGATCTCGTCGCTGGGCGTCTACGGCGTCCTGATGGGCGGCTGGGCCTCGAACTCGAAATACGCCTTCCTGGGGGCGCTGCGCTCGGCGGCGCAGATGATCTCCTACGAGGTCTCCCTCGGCTTCGTCATCATCTGCGTCCTGCTCTGCGCGGGCTCCCTCAACCTCTCGCGCATCGTCATGGCGCAGGACACCAGCCTCGGCATCCTGGGCTGGTACTGGCTCTGGCTGTTCCCGATGTTCGTGGTGTTCTTCATCTCGGCCCTGGCCGAGACGAACCGCCCGCCCTTCGACCTGCCGGAGGCCGAATCGGAACTCGTGGCCGGCTACATGGTCGAGTATTCGTCGACGCCGTACCTGCTGTTCATGCTGGGCGAGTACGTGGCCATCATGACCATGTGCGCGCTGGGCACGGTGCTGTTCCTCGGGGGCTGGCTCTCCCCGATCCCGTTCGCACCCTTCACCTGGGTGCCGGGCCTGATCTGGTTCGCCCTCAAGGCCAGCTTCCTGTTCTTCATGATCGCCATGGTGAAGGCCATGGTGCCGCGCTACCGCTATGACCAGCTCATGCGCCTCGGCTGGAAGGTGTTCCTGCCGCTCTCGCTGGTCTCGGTCATCGTCGTCGCCTTTGTCCTCAAGCTCACCGGCCTCGCGCCGGGCGCCTGACAACCCCTCACGGAGATCCGAGCCATGAAGCTCGATCAGGTCGCTCAGGGTCTGCTGCTGAAGGAGTTCGCGTCCGGGTTCGTCCTGGCGATGAAGTACTTCTTCAAGCCGAAGGCCACGATCAACTACCCCTTCGAGATGGGCCATCGCGGCCCGCGCTTCCGGGGGGAGCACGCCCTGCGCCGATACCCCAACGGCGAGGAGCGCTGCATCGCCTGCAAGCTGTGCGAGGCGATCTGCCCCGCCCAGGCCATCACCATCGAGGCCGGCCCGCGCCGCAACGACGGCACCCGCCGCACGACCCGCTACGACCTCGACATGGTCAAGTGCATCTATTGCGGCATGTGCCAGGAGGCCTGCCCGGTGGACGCGATCGTGGAAGGGCCGAATCTCGAGTTCTCGGTCGAGACCCGCGAGGAGCTCCTCTACGACAAGGAGAAGCTCCTCCTGAACGGCGACCGCTGGGAGCGCGAGATCGCCCGCAACCTCGCGGTGGACGCGCCCTACCGCTGAGCGCGCGCTCCCGCCGGGCGGATCCTCTTGCCGGGCGCATCCTTCGCGCGGCCCGCGGACGAGACATCAGGGGCGATTCCGTTCCCACGGAGTCGGCCGGACCCCGCCGAGGCGGTTGTGCGCCGCAGGGGCGGGTTCTATAGACGGGCGGCCGGTGGGCCGTGGCACAATTTCGGCAGAAGGGGCCGTCCTCGGGACGGCTGATCTCTAGAATCGCATGAGTGCAGCCGCTGCCTTCTTCTACCTGTTCGCAGGTGTGACCATCGCCTCGGGCTTCATGGTGATCGCCTCGCGCAATCCCGTGGCCTCCGTGCTCTTCCTCATCCTGGCCTTCGTGAACGCCGCCGGGCTGTTCGTGATGATGGGCGCCGAGTTCCTGGCGATGATCCTGGTGGTCGTCTACGTCGGCGCGGTGGCGGTGCTGTTCCTGTTCGTCGTGATGATGCTCGACGTGGATTTCGCCCAGCTGCGCCAGGGCTTCCAGCAATACCTGCCCATCGGCGCGCTGATCGGCGCGGTCTTCCTGATCGAGCTGCTGCTCGTGGTGGGCTCCTGGACCATCGATCCGGGCCTCGTGCAGGCGCCCCTCGGTCCGGTCGCCAGCGCCGAGGCGGTGACCAACACCCAGGCACTGGGCCGGGTGCTCTACACGGACTACGTCTTCTTCTTCCAGCTCGCCGGCCTGATCCTGCTCGTCGCGATGATCGGCGCCATCGTGCTGACCCTGCGCGACCGACCGGGCGTCAAGCGCCAGAACATCGCCGTCCAGAACGCGCGCACGCAGACCATGGCGGTGGAAACCCGCAAGGTGCCCTCGCGCCAGGGCGTGGAAGTCTGATGGCCGGCGGACCTCGAACGGCAGAGACCGGGAGCCACATCCGATGATCGGCCTGAGCCATTACCTGACGGTCGCCGCGATCCTGTTCACGCTGGGTGTGCTCGGCATCTTCGTGAACCGCAAGAACGTCATCGTCATCCTGATGTCGGTCGAGCTGATCCTGCTGGCGGTGAACATCAATCTCGTCGCCTTCTCCACCCACCTCAACGACATCACCGGCCAGGTCTTCGCCCTGTTCGTGCTGACGGTCGCGGCGGCGGAGGCGGCCATCGGCCTCGCTATCCTCGTCGTGTTCTTCCGAAACCGCGGTTCGATCGCGGTGGAGGACGTCAACATGATGAAGGGCTGACGCGGGACCGCGACGCCACCCGATTCGACGCCCGGCAGCGCGGTGCGCGCGCCGCCGGGGCGGTGACACGAACCCCACAGGGCGCCGCTCGGGCTCCCCGCGCAGCGCGCGGGGACCGGGCGCACCCAGGAGGCCGGACAAGCCAGCGATGTATCACGCGATCGTCTTCCTCCCGCTCGTCGGCGCGCTGCTCGCCGGCCTGTTCGGCCGCCAGCTCGGCCCGAAGCTCAGCGAGGGCATCACCACCGGCCTCCTCGCCTTCTCGGCGCTGCTGTCCTGGGGCGCCTTCCTGGAGGTGCCGGGCACCGAGCACGCCACCCGCGTGCAGGTGGCCACCTGGTTCACCGCCGGCGACCTCGTGGTCGACTGGGCCTTCCGCATCGACACCCTGACGGTGATCATGCTGGTGGTGGTGACCTCGGTCTCGACCCTCGTGCACCTCTATTCCATCGGCTACATGGAGGAGGATCCGCACCGGCCGCGCTTCTTCGCCTACCTGTCGCTCTTCACCTTCGCCATGCTGATGCTGGTGACGGCCGACAACCTCGTGCAGATGTTCTTCGGCTGGGAGGGCGTCGGCCTCGCCTCCTACCTGCTGATCGGGTTCTGGTACGAGAAGCCTTCCGCCAACGCCGCGGCCATGAAGGCCTTCATCGTCAACCGCGTCGGCGATTTCGGGTTCTCGCTGGGCATCTTCCTCGTCTTCGTGCTGACGGGCTCGATCGCCTTCGACGGCATCTTCGCCCGCGCGCCCGAGATCAAGGACGCGACCTTCCACTTCCTGGGCTACGACTGGAACGCCCTGACCCTCGCTTGCCTGCTGCTGTTCATGGGCGCCATGGGCAAGTCGGCCCAGTTCCTGCTGCACACCTGGCTGCCGGACGCGATGGAGGGGCCGACCCCCGTCTCCGCGCTGATCCACGCCGCCACCATGGTGACGGCCGGTGTCTTCATGGTGGCGCGCCTGTCGCCGCTGTTCGAGCTCGCCCCCAACGCCCTCGTCGTGGTCACGGTCATCGGCGGCATCACGGCGTTCTTCGCGGCCACGATCGGCCTCGTGCAGAACGACATCAAGCGCGTGATCGCCTACTCGACCTGCTCGCAGCTGGGCTACATGTTCGTGGCGCTCGGCGTCGGCGCCTACTCGGCGGCCGTCTTCCACCTCTTCACCCACGCCTTCTTCAAGGCGCTGCTGTTCCTCGGGGCCGGCTCGGTCATCCACGCGATGCACCACGAGCAGGACATGCGGAACATGGGGAACCTGCGCCGCTACATCCCCTTCACCTCGGCGATGATGACCATCGGCACCCTGGCGCTGATCGGCTTCCCCTTCACCGCGGGTTACTATTCGAAGGACGCCATCATCGAGGCGGCCTACGCCTCGACGCGGCCCGGGCACACCCTGGCCTTCATCTGCACCGTCGTCGCCGCGCTGATGACCTCGTTCTATTCCTGGCGCCTGTTTTTCATGACCTTCGAGGGACCGGCCCGCTGGGCCGGCCACGGGGCGCACCATGACGACACCCACGCGGTGGCGCATGCCGCCGCCTCGACCCAGGCCGACGGCGCCCCGGGCCACCACGAGGGCGTCGCCCACGACGATCACGGCCACGACGTCGAGCCGGCCTCGCACAGCGCCATCGAGCACCACGACCATGCGCACACCCCGCATGAGAGCCCGCTGGTGATGACGATCCCGCTCGGCATCCTGGCCTTCGGCGCGCTCTTCGCCGGCCTGATCTTCAAGAACCGGTTCATCGGCGAGGGCATGGACTCGTTCTGGGGCCACGCCCTCGGCCACGGCCCCGACAACCACATCATGCACGACATCCATGCGGTGCCGGCGCTGGTGGCCTATTCGCCCTTCATCATGATGCTGATCGGCTTCGTGCTGGCCTACTGGATGTATATCCGCCGGCCGGAACTGCCGGGCCAACTCGCCGCCCAGCAGCCGAGCCTGTACCGGTTCCTCCTCAACAAATGGTACTTCGACGAGCTCTACGACCGGATCTTCGTCCGCCCGGCCAAGGACTTCGGCAAGTTCCTCTGGAAGGAGGCCGACGGCCGCGTCATCGACGGCATGGGCCCGGACGGCATCGCCACCCGCGTCCTCGACGTGACCCGCGGCGTGGTCCGCTTCCAGACCGGCTACGTCTACCACTACGCCTTCGTCATGCTCGTCGGCGTCGCCGCCCTCATCAGCTGGTACATGCTGACCGGCTTGCCCAAGGTCGCCCATTGATGGCCGCCGTCACGTATCGGAGCGCCCGCTCATGTTAGGCCTCGGAATCCTGTCCGGCCTGCTCATCGTGCCGCTCTGCGGCGCGGCCTTCATCCTCACCCTGGGCGAGGAGACGGAAGCCGCGAAGCGCAACGCCCGCTGGGCCGCACTCATCACCACGCTCGCCACCTTCCTGCTCTCGCTGGTGGCCTGGGGCCGCTACGACGCGACCACGGCGAACTTCCAGCTCGTCGAGACCCATGCCTGGCTGAGCGAGGCCACCCGGTTCAAGCTCGGCGTCGACGGCTTCTCGATGCCGCTGATCCTGTTGACCACCTTCCTGATGCCGTTCTGCATCGGCGCCTCGTGGCTCTCGGTGAACGTCCGGGTGAAGGAGTACTTCGTCGCCTTCCTCGTCCTCGAGACGACGATGATCGGCGTGTTCTGCGCCCTCGACCTGGTGCTGTTCTACCTGTTCTTCGAGGCCGGCCTGATCCCGATGTTCCTCATCATCGGCATCTGGGGCGGCAAGCGGCGCATCTACGCCAGCTTCAAGTTCTTCCTCTACACCCTGCTCGGCTCGGTGCTGATGCTGCTCGCCATCATGGCGATGTACTGGCACGCCGGCACCACCGATATCCCGACCCTGCTGCACACCCGCTTCCCCGTGGAACTGCAGACCTGGCTCTGGCTGGCTTTCTTCGCCTCCTTCGCGGTGAAGATGCCGATGTGGCCGGTCCATACCTGGCTGCCCGACGCGCACGTGGAGGCGCCCACCGCCGGCTCGGTGATCCTGGCGGGCATCCTCCTGAAGATGGGCGGCTACGGCTTCATCCGGATCTCGCTGCCGATGTTCCCGGACGCGAGCCACGCCTTCGCCCCGATGGTGTTCGCCCTCTCGGTGATCGCGATCATCTTCACCTCGCTGATCGCCCTGATGCAGACCGACATCAAGAAGCTCATCGCCTACTCCTCGGTGGCGCATATGGGCTTCGTGACGCTGGGTCTCTTTACGATGAACGAGCAGGGCATCCAGGGCGCGCTGTTCCTGATGATCTCGCACGGCATCGTGTCGGGCGCGCTCTTCCTCTGCGTCGGCGTGGTCTACGACCGGATGCACACCCGCGAGATCGCGGCCTATGGCGGCCTCGTGAAGCGGATGCCCCTCTACGCGGCGGCCATGATGGTCTTCACCATGGCCAATGTCGGCCTGCCCGGCACTTCCGGCTTCGTGGGCGAGTTCCTCGCCATGATGGGCGCCTTCCGGGCCAACCCGACGGTGGCGTTCTTCTCGGTCTTCGGCATCATCCTGTCGGCCGGCTACGCCCTCTGGCTCTATGCCCGCGTGATCTACGGCAAGCTCGAGAAGCCCAACCTGCAGGGCATCCTCGACCTGGACCTGCGCGAGAAGATCATCATCGCGCCGCTCGTCGCCCTGACGATCTATTACGGCGTCCACCCGGCCCCCGTGCTCGACACCTTCGCGCCCTCCACGGACGCGTTGATGCAGAGCATGCGGACCGCGCTCTCGAACACGCAGACCGCCGCGGCCACCCTGCCGCCCGCGTCGCGCTGAAGGCTTGACCCGATGAACGCCGCTCAGATCGTCCTGCCCGCGCTCGGGCCCGCCCTGCCGGAGCTGATCCTCAGCGTCGGCGTGCTGGTGCTGATCCTCTACGGTGCGTTCCGGGGCGAGCGCTCCGCCGAGGGCGTCAACGTCGGGGCCCTGATCCTGCTGGTGGTGGCGCTGTTCGCGGTCATGTCCCAGTCGGGCGCCAAGGTCACGACCCTGAACGGCTCCTTCATCGTCGACAACTTCTCCAAGGTGATGAAGGCCCTGATCCTGCTGGGCTCTGCGGCCACGATCCTGCTCTCGCGCGACTATTTCCAGCGGGAGCGCATCGACCGGTTCGAGTTCCCGATCCTGCTGATCCTCTGCACCATCGGCATGATGGTCATGGCCTCGGCCAACGACCTGATCGCGCTCTATCTCGGCCTGGAGCTGCAGTCGCTCGCCGCCTACGTCATCGCGGCCTTCCATCGCGACAACCTGAAGTCGACGGAAGCCGGGCTGAAGTACTTCGTCCTCGGCGCGCTCTCCTCGGGCATGCTGCTCTACGGCGCCTCCCTGGTCTACGGCTTCACCGGCACCGTCTCGTTCCCCGGCATCGTCGCGGCGCTGGACGGCACCGCGGGCTTCGGCATCGTGCTCGGCATCGTCTTCGTGGCGGCCGGCGTTGCCTTCAAGCTCGCGGCGGTGCCGTTCCACATGTGGACGCCCGACGTCTACGAGGGCTCGCCGACCCCCGTGACCGCCTTCTTCGCCTCGGCGCCCAAGATGGCCGCCATGGCGATGACGGTGCGCCTCTTCATCGGCGCCTTCCCGGACGTGACCGCGATCTGGCAGCAGATCATCGTCTTCGTGGCGATCGCCTCGATGGCGCTGGGCTCTTTCGCCGCCATCGGCCAGCGCTCCCTGAAGCGCCTGATGGCCTATTCCTCCATCGGCAATGTCGGCTACGCCCTGGTGGGCCTCGCCGCCGGCTCGCAGGAGGGCATCAGCGGCGTCGTCGTCTACATGATCATCTACCTGGCGATGACGCTGGGGGCCTTCGCGGTGCTGCTGTCGCTGCGCCGCGGCGGCCGGATGTTCGAATCCGTCGACGACCTCGCCGGGCTGTCGCGCACCCATCCGGTCATGGCCTTCTGCCTCGCCGCGATGATGTTCTCGCTGGCCGGCATCCCGCCGCTGGCCGGGTTCTTCGCCAAGTACTACGTCTTCCTCGCGGCCATCAAATCGGGCCTCGTCGCCCTGGCGATCATCGGCGTGGTCACCAGCGTGGTGGGCGCGTTCTACTACCTGCGCCTCGTCAAGGTGATGTATTTCGACGAGCCGGTCGCCGCCTACGAGCCGATGCCGCCGGGGGCCCGCATCGTCCTCGCCCTGGCGAGCCTGGTCGTGGTGCTGCTCGGGATCGTGCCGGGTCCCATCGTGGGCGCCGCGGGTGCGGCCGCCAAGTCGCTGTTCTAGGTCCTTGAGCGGCTACGTCCTCGGCACCCGGGCGCGGGGGGAGGGGCACCGCCTCCACGTCCACGAAAGCCTCGGCTCCACCAACACCGAGGCGCTGGCGCGCTTCCGCGACGGCGAGGCCGGGCCGCTCTGGGTGGTGGCGCGGCGGCAGGAGGCCGGACGGGGCCGGCGCGGCAACAGCTGGCTGTCCGAGCCCGGAAACCTGACCGCGAGCCTGCTCTGGCCCGTGGACGACGTGGAGCCCGGCTTGGTGCCGACCCTCGGCTTCGTCGCCGGCCTCGCCCTGGTCTCCGCCCTCGCGGCGGCCGGCGTCACCGGGTGCCGCCTGAAGTGGCCGAACGACGTCCTGGCCTCGGGCGCCAAGCTGGCGGGGCTCCTGCTGGAGGCCGAGAGCCGGCCCGGCGGGCGCCGCGCGGTGGTGATGGGCTTCGGTGTCAATGTCGCTGCGACGCCGCAGGGCTTGCCTTATCGCGCCACGTGCCTCAGGCAGATGCAGTACGACACGCGCGCCGAGGATCTGTTCGTCCACCTGACGGATGGAATCGTCGACGCCGCGCGGCTTTGGGCGTGTGGCCACGGATTCGCGAGGATCCGCGAGCGCTGGATCGCGGACGCGGCCGGAATCGGCGCGCCGGTTTCGGTGCGCATGGGCGACACGTCCGTACAAGGAATTTTCGAGACGATCGACGAGGCAGGGCGGCTCGTGGTCCGATCGGAGGATGGGACGCGACGGACCGTGACGGCGGGCGAGGTGCATCTGGGAACGGCCGCGACGGCGGCTTGAGGTTTGGACGGACAATGACGACAGGGCAAGACGAACTCGTCTTCGTGCCGCTCGGCGGCGTGGGCGAGATCGGCATGAACGCGGCGCTCTACGGCTTCGGCCCCCCGAAGCGGCGCAAATGGATCATGGTCGATTGCGGCATGGGCTTCGCCGGCGAGGAGGGATTCCCCGGCATCGACCTGATGTTCCCGGACCTCAGCTTCATCGAGGAGCGCAAGGACGACCTCCTCGCCATCTTCATCACCCACGCGCACGAGGACCATATCGGCGCGATCGGTGAGCTGTGGCCCAAGCTCAAGGCGCCCGTCTACGCGACGCGCTTCGCCAAGAACCTTCTGGAGGCCCGGCGCCTCAGCGAGCCGGGCGCGCCCAAGGTGATCCTCAAGGAGATCCAGGCCGGCCGACGGGTGCAGGTCGGTCCGTTCGAGATCGAGTACGTGCCGGTCTCGCACTCGATCCCCGAGTCGAACGCGGTCGCCATCCGGACGCCGCACGGCCTCCTGCTCCACACCGGTGACTGGAAGCTCGATCCGACCCCGATCCTCGGCGACGTGACCTCGGAGACCGCCTTCCGGGCGCTCGGCGACGAGGGCATCCTGGCGATGATCAGCGATTCGACCAACGTCGTGCGCGAGGGGCGTTCCCCGAGCGAGGCGGAGGTCGCCGCCACCCTGCGCGAGCTCATCGCCGACGCCCCCCACCGGGTCGCGGTGACGACCTTCGCCTCCAACGTCGCCCGCATGCGGGCCGTGGCCGAGGCCGCCCAGGCCTGCGGCCGCGAGGTCGTCGCGGTCGGCCGCGCCATGGACCGGGTCATCGCGGTCGCCCGCGAGTGCGGCTTCCTCGACGGGCTGCCCGAGTTCCGGTCGTCGGACAGCTACGGCTACCTGCCGCGCGACAAGGTCGTGGCCCTGCTCACCGGCTCGCAGGGTGAGGAGCGGGCCGCGCTCGCCCGCGTCTCGCGCGACGACCATCCGGACATCACCCTCGCCGCCGGCGACCGCGTCATCTTCTCCTCGCGGGCGATCCCCGGCAACGAGCGGGCGGTGGGCGCGATCATCAACGACCTCGTCAATGCCGGCATCGAGGTGGTCACCGACCGCACCAAGCTCGTCCACGTCTCGGGCCACCCCCGGCGCGACGAGATGGCGGAGATGTATGCCTGGACCCGGCCGCAGACCGCGATCCCGGTCCATGGCGAGGCCCTGCACCTCGACGAGCACGCCCGCTTCGCCCGGGACCAGGGCGTTCCGAACATCGTCAAGGCCCGCAACGGCAGCGTCGTGCGCCTCGCGCCCGGCACGCCGGAGATCGTCGACCACGTCAAGGCCGGGCGCCTGTTCAAGGACGGCAACGTCCTGATCGACGCCAAGGACCGGGCCATCCCCGAGCGCCGCAAGCTCTCGCAGGCCGGCCTCGTCTCGGTGGCCATCGCCATCGACGTCCAGGGCGAGATCCTGGGCGAGCCCGCGATCGACATCATCGGCCTGCCCAATCGCGGCCGGACCGGCCAGGCGATGCTCGACGTCGTCGTGGAGTGCGTGTCGCGCACGCTCTCGGGGCTGTCGAAGCCCAAGCGCAAGGACGCCGAGGGCGTCGAGAAGGCCGTCGACCGCGCGATCCGCTCCGCGGTGAACGAGGTCTGGGGCAAGAAGCCCGCCTGCCACGTGCAGGTGGTCGAGGTATAATGGGCGAACCCTCCCCCCCCTCTGCGGGGGAGGGGTGTCGCCGATGCGGGTGGGTTGCGCGGGACGTCGGCGCGCAGCACACCGTCATCCCGGGGCCGCGCAGCGGAGCCCGGGATCCAGAACCATAGGTTTCGTCGCGTCCGGCACCGTCGGCGGCTCTGGATTCCCGGGCTCGCCTGCGGCGCCCCGGAATGACGCCGCGGTGCCATCGATATCGCCCGCTTCGACGGGGGAGGGGTGGCGGTCGGGATTGAGGGAAGGAAGGGGAGGACACCATGATCGGACGCCTGAACCATGTCGCCATCGCGGTCCGCGATCTCGACGCTGCCTGCGCCATCTACCGGGACACCCTCGGGGCCACCGTGACGGAGCCGCTGCCGCAGCCCGAGCACGGCGTCACCGTGGTGTTCGTCAACCTGCCCAACAGCAAGGTCGAGCTGATGGCGCCGCTGGGCGCGGGCTCGCCCATCGAGAGCTTCGTCGAGCGCAACCCCAACGGCGGCGTCCATCACGTCTGCTACGAGGTCGACGACATCATCGCCGCCCGCGACAAGCTCAAGGCCCAGGGCGCGCGCGTCCTCGGCACCGGCGAGCCGAAGATCGGCGCCCACGGCAAGCCCGTTCTCTTCCTCCACCCGAAGGACTTCCTCGGCACCCTCGTCGAGCTGGAACAGGTCTGAGCCGGATGGGCGCCGTCCTCCAGGCCCTGGCAGCTTCCACCCTGCGCACCGTCGGCGTGATGGTGGTGGTGCTCGCCGGGGTGGTCGCCCTCGCGGTGGGCCTGTTCAAGCTCTCGGTATTCGGCGCGCTCGCCCTCTACTTCGTGGTCTGGTGGACCCTGCTCTTCGTCATCCTGCCCCTGCGCAACCAAGTGGAGACCGACCCGGAGCGGATCGTGCCCGGCCAGGATCCCGGGGCGCCCGCCGTCCCGCGCCTGCGCGAGAAGGCGATCCTGACCTCGCTCCTGGCGAGCGTCGTCTTCCTGGTGGCGATCCAGGTCTTCGAGCTGGCCGGCCTCTGAGGGGGTTCGGCGTGGTCCGG
Source organism: Methylobacterium sp. Leaf89 (assembly GCF_001422215.1). Classification (NCBI taxonomy): domain Bacteria; kingdom Pseudomonadati; phylum Pseudomonadota; class Alphaproteobacteria; order Hyphomicrobiales; family Methylobacteriaceae; genus Methylobacterium; species Methylobacterium sp. Leaf89. The sequence goes on from NZ_LMML01000028.1 coordinate 649,130, forward strand.
TCGAACCGGACGTGAGCCCGCGCACGGATGTAAGGTCACGCCGCCGTCGTCTTCCAGACCGGGCGCGTCGCTGCCCCCGCGAAGAACGGACGTCGCGCACGCGGGACATCGAACCACGGCCGCAGTGACAGCACCGCGTCATTCCGGGGCGCCGCAGGCGAGCCCGGAATCCAGAACCGCCGACGGTGCAAGGTCTTGCGCCACCTGTGTTTCTGGATCCCGGGTTCCGCTGCGCGGCCCCGGGATGACGGCGCGTCGGCGTGAGACGTCGGTCGGACCGCGACGCAGTGGCGACAGCCTCGCGCAAGCGTCGAGACATAAAAAAAGCAAGGCCTAAGCCTTGCTTTTATGAAGATGGTCGTTTGCTCAGCCTCGATTGTCTCACGCATTGCTGACGGCGTGGCGGCTGAAATTCCTCCCGAGACTCGGACCGTGTGGCGCCACTGCTTGGGCGGCGCATCCATCACGGACGCGCTTATAGGAACAACAATTCTCATTGTCACCTGCTTCGTGAGACATTCCTGCGCTTTTCTACCGGAATGGGAGGCGGCGCTTGCGGGCGGAGCCTGGCTCGCGGGCAACGTTCGGCCGGACCACCCTGCCTCCTGAGGGCGAAACGCCACGCGGCGGACCCGTGTCACCCCTCCGCGCTTGTGTTTTCCCGATGCAATGTGTTGTGTGCCCCGGCGTACCGCCGACCCGCTGGCACGCTGTTTCCAGGGCCTTTCATGCGTCTCTCCCGCTACTTCCTGCCGACCTTGCGCGAGACGCCCAAGGAGGCCGAGATCGTCTCCCACCGCCTCATGCTGCGCGCCGGGCTCGTGCGCCAGGAGGCCGCCGGCATCTATGCCTGGCTGCCGCTGGGCCTGCGCGTCCTGAACAGGGTCTGCGCGGTGATCCGCGAGGAGCAGGACCGGGCGGGCGCCATCGAGATCCTGATGCCGGCGATCCAGTCGGCCGAGCTCTGGCGGGAATCCGGCCGCTACGAGGCCTACGGCAAGGAGATGCTCCGCATCTCCGACCGCCACGACCGCGAGATGCTGTTCGGCCCCACCGCCGAAGAGGTCGTCACCGAGATCTTCCGCGGCAGCGTGCGCTCCTACAAGGACCTTCCGAAGAACCTCTACCAGATCTCCTGGAAGTTCCGCGACGAGGTCCGGCCGCGCTTCGGCACCATGCGCTCGCGCGAGTTCCTCATGAAGGACGCCTATTCCTTCGACATCGACCAGGCCGCCGCCCGCCACGCCTACAACCGGATGTTCGTGGCCTACCTGCGCACCTTCGCGGGCCTCGGCCTGAAGGCGATCCCGATGCGGGCCGACACGGGTCCGATCGGCGGCGACCTCAGCCACGAGTTCATCATCCTGGCCCAGACCGGCGAGAGCGAGGTCTACTGCGACAGCCAGTACCTGGATTTCGAGGTCCCGCCGGTGACCACCGACTTCGAGGACGTCGCCGCGCTCCAGGGCACCGTCGACCGCTGGACCTCGCTCTACGCCGCCACCTCCGAGATGCACGAGCCGGCGGCCTTCGCCGAGGTGCAGGCCGACAAGCAGATGGCCGCGCGCGGCATCGAAGTCGGGCACATCTTCTACTTCGGCACCAAGTATTCCGAGCCCATGGGCGCCAAGGTCACCGGTCCCGACGGCGTCGAGCGCCCGGTCCACATGGGCTCCTACGGGATCGGCCCGAGCCGCCTCGTGGCGGCGATCATCGAGGCTTCCCACGACGAAGCCGGGATCATCTGGCCCGACGCGGTGGCGCCCTTCGACGTGGCGCTGATCAACCTCAAGACGGGCGATGCCGCCACCGACGCCGCCTGCGGCGAGATCCAGGCCACCCTCGAGGCGGCCGGCCTCAGCGTGCTCTACGACGACCGCGACGAGCGCCCGGGCGCCAAGTTCGCCACGGCCGACCTCATCGGCCTGCCCTGGCAGGTCATCGTCGGCCCCCGCGGCCTCGCGGAGGGCAAGGTGGAGCTGAAGCGTCGGGCCGGCGGCGAGCGCGAAAGCATCGCCCCGATCGATCTGCTCGCCCGCCTGAAGCGGCTCTGAGGCACCCCATGGCGGCGACCCTCACGGACAGGCTTGCGGGCCTTCGCGCCCGGTTCCGGCGCGGGAGCACGCCCCCCTTCGCCGGGTTCGAGTGGATCATCGCCGGGCGCTACCTGCGGGCCCGGCGCCGGGGCGGCGGCGTCTCCGTGGTGGCGTTCTTCTCGCTCCTCGGCATCGCCCTGGGCGTCGCCACGCTGATCATCGTGCTCTCGGTGATGAACGGCTTCCGCACCGAGCTCCTGTCGAAGATCGTCGGCATCAACGGCCACGTCTTCGTCGCCCCGATCGACAAGCTCTTCACCGACTATGCCGACCTGTCCGAGCGCCTGTCGAAGGTCGCCGGGGTGCGGGCGGCGATCCCCCTGGTGGAGGGGCAGGCCTTCGCCTCTTCGCCCTATGGCGGCGCCGGCAGCGGCGTGCTGGTCCGCGGCATCCGGGGCGAGGACCTCGACAAGATCGGCGCCATCGCGAGCAACATCAAGGGCGGCAGCCTGGAGGGCTTCGACGACGGGTCGGGCGTCGCCATCGGCCGGCGCCTGGCCGAATCCCTCGGCGTCCAGGCCGGCGACCAGATCAACCTGCTGACGCCGAAGGGCGCCTCGACGCCGTTCGGCACGGCGCCGCGCACCAAGGGCTACACCATCAAGGCGATCTTCGAGATCGGCATGACCGAGTTCGACTCGACCTTCGTGTTCATGCCCCTGACGGAGTCCCAGGCCTTCTTCAACCGGGACGCCGATGTCAGCCTGATCGAGATCTACCTCGACAATGCCGAGGCGGTGGGCACGATGCGGCCCGACCTCGAGATGGCGGCCGAGCGCCCGGTGCTCCTCACCGACTGGCGCCAGCGCAACCGGACCTTCTTCGGCGCCCTGGAGGTGGAGCGGAACGTGATGTTCCTGATCCTCAGCCTGATCGTCGTGGTCGCGACCCTGAACATCATTTCGGGGCTGATCCTGCTCGTGCGCGACAAGTCCAGCGACATCGCCATCCTGCGCACCATGGGGGCGACCCCCGGCACCATCATGCGGGTGTTCCTCATCAACGGCGCGCTGATCGGCGTGGTGGGGACCCTGAGCGGGCTGGCCCTCGGCATCCTGATCACGATGAACATCAAGGGGATCCAGCGGGTGCTGTTCCCTTCCGCCTGGGACCCCACGGTGCGCTTCCTGGCCGAGATCCCGGCCGAGATGAACGCCAACGAGATCACCGTGGTGGTCGTCACCTCCATCGCCCTGTCGCTGATCGCGACGCTGTATCCCTCGTGGCGCGCCGCCCGGCTCGATCCGGTGCAGGCCCTGCGCTACGGTTGAGGCCCGAGCATCCATGACCACGACAGCCGAGGCGCCCGGCGCGCAGCCGGTCCCGGCCCTGTTCTTCGCCAAGGTGGAGCGGCGCTACGCCCAAGGGGCCGGCGCCCTCGAGATCCTGCGCCAGGCGGATTTCGCGATCTGGCCGGGCGAGCTCGTCGCCCTGGTGGCGCCCTCGGGGGCCGGCAAGAGCACGCTGCTGCACCTCGCCGGCCTGCTGGAGCGCCCCGACGGCGGCGAGATCTACATCGGCGGCCGTCCGACCGCCGCGATGGTGGATTCCGAGCGCACCCGCCTGCGGCGCGAGGAGATGGGCTTCGTCTACCAGTTCCACCACCTCTTGCCGGAATTCTCGGCCCTGGAGAACGTGGTGATGCCGCAGCTGATCCGCGGGCTCTCGCAGCGCGAGGCGCGGGCGCGGGCGGACGAACTCCTGAGCTTCCTCGGCCTCAAGGAGCGCCTCCAGCACCGGCCGGCCGAACTCTCGGGCGGCGAGCAGCAGCGCGTCGCCATCGCCCGCGCGGTCGCCAACGGCCCGCGCCTGCTCCTGGCCGACGAGCCCACCGGCAACCTCGATCCGCACACCGCCGCCCACGTCTTCGGCATCCTGGTGGCGCTGGTGCGCGCCTCCGGCCTCGCCGCGCTGATCGCCACCCACAACATGGATCTCGCCGCCCGCATGGACCGGCGCGTGACGATCCGGGACGGGCTGATCGAGCAGCTGCCCTGAGGGCCGGGCACGGGTATCAATGGCGGCGGATCGCTGGGCCGCGGAGGTCCGACGCCTTCGCGTGAGCACGCGGAGCCGATCCGCGACCGATGGCCAAGGCGACGGGATTTACCGGGCCGTAACCACGATGCGGTGCGCCGACGAGTTTTGCTTTACATAGAACAAAACAGGAACAAAACTCGGGGCGTCAACGAAAGGCGAGGCCCATGTTCAAGCGGATGATCCTGACGGGTGCGGTCGAGTTCATGGCCTTCGGGCTCCTGGCGATGTCCATCGCCGCCTGGGCTGTCGCACTGGCGCCCTTGCGTTAGCGTTGCGGCGGGGTCACAGGGGTCGCGCGGTCCACAGGGAAACGCGTCCGGGCCCCGAATTCTCATGGATTGGAAACCACGACTCGGGCTGGTGGTCTCATGGCGCGCATCCTGAAAGACCCGGCTTACGTCCACCTCCACGTTCACTCGTCGTTCTCCCTGCTGGAAGGGGCCCTGAAGGTCGGGGACATCGTGAAGGCGGCGCTCGCCGACCGGCAGCCGGCCCTGGCGCTCACCGACACCAACAACCTGTTCGGGGCGCTGGAATTCTCCGAGAAGGCCGCCGGCGCCGGCCTCCAGCCGATCCCGGGCCTCCAGCTCACCGTCGCCTTCGAGGCGCCCGATCCGATGGCGCGCGTCGGGCAGGGCCAGGCCGGCTGCGCCAACATCGTCGTGCTGGCGAAGGACGAGACCGGCTACGGCAACCTGCTGCGTCTGGCGAGCCGCGCCTATTTCGACGGGGCGCTGGGCGACGCCCCCCGGGTCGGCGTCGAGGCCCTGGCCGAGTCGAGCGCCGGCCTGATCGCCCTGACGGGCGGTTCCACCGGGCCCCTCGACAGCGCCCTGCGGCAGGGCCGGGCCGAACTCGCCGCCGGCCGCCTGGCGCAGCTGCGCGCGGCCTTCGGCGAGGACGGCCTCTACGTCGAGATCCTGCGCCACGGGCTGCCCGACGAGCGCATGGTCGAGCGGGAATTGCTGCGGCTCGCCGACACGAACGGCCTCTCGGTGGTGGCCGCCAACGAGCCGTTCTTCGCCCGGGAGGGCGACTACGACGCCCACGACGCGCTGCTGGCCATCGCGGACGGCCGCCTCGTCTCGGACGACCGCCGCCGCAAGCTGACCCCGCGCCACGGCTTCAAGACCCGCGCCGAGATGGCCGCGCTCTTCGCCGACCTGCCGGACGCTCTGAACGCCACCGTCGAGATCGCCATGCGCTGCGCCTACCGCGTGCGCACCCGCAAGCCGATTCTGCCGAATTTCGGCGTGGTCGCCGCCCTCGACGCCGCCGCCCCCGAGGGCACCCCCGAAGTCCCGGCGGCGCCCCCCCCCGACGAGCCGGCGGAGCTGCGCCGGCAGGCGGAGGCCGGTCTCGAACGGCGCCTCGCCCAGCACGGCACCGCGCCTGGCATGTCCGAGCAGGTCTATCGCGACCGCCTCGCCTTCGAGCTCGACGTCATCGTCGGCATGAAGTTTCCCGGCTACTTCCTGATCGTGTCGGACTTCATCAAGTGGGCCAAGGACCACGACATCCCGGTCGGGCCGGGCCGCGGCTCCGGCGCCGGCTCCCTGGTGGCCTGGTCGCTCCTCATCACCGACCTCGACCCGCTGCGCTTCGGCCTGCTGTTCGAGCGCTTCCTCAACCCCGAGCGCGTCTCGATGCCGGATTTCGACATCGACTTCTGCGTCGAGGGCCGCGAGCGGGTGATCAGTTACGTGCAGCAGCGCTACGGCGAGCGGCAGGTGGCGCAGATCATCACCTTCGGCACCCTGCTGGCCCGCGGCGTGCTGCGCGACGTCGGCCGCGTGCTGGAGATGCCCTACGGGCAGGTCGACAAGCTGACCAAGCTCGTGCCGCAGAACCCGGCCAATCCCGTCACCCTGGTCCAGGCCATCGAGGGCGAGCCGAAGCTCCAGCAGGCGATCGAGGAGGAGCCGATCGTCGCCCGGCTCATGGAAATCTCGAAGAAGCTCGAGGGCCTGCACCGGCACGCCTCGACCCACGCCGCCGGCGTGGTCATCGGCGACCGTCCCCTCGAACAGCTGGTGCCGCTCTACCGCGACCCGAAGACCGGCATGCGGGTGACCCAGTTCAACATGAAGTGGGTCGAGGCCGCGGGCCTGGTGAAGTTCGACTTCCTCGGCCTGAAGACCCTGACGCTGCTGCGCTGCTGCACGGACTTCCTGGCCCGGCGCGGCATCATCGTGGATCTCGCCTCGCTGCCCCTCGACGACCCGGCGACCTACGCGCCGATGAAGCGCGGCGAGACGGTGGGCGTGTTCCAGGTGGAATCGGCCGGCATGCGCAAGGCCCTGGTCGAGATGCAGGCCGACCGCTTCGAGGACATCATCGCCCTGGTGGCGCTCTACCGCCCGGGCCCCATGGCCAACATCCCGGTCTATTGCGAGCGCAAGCTCGGCCGCGATGCCGGCAACGAGGCGAGCTGGTACCCGCACGAGAAGCTGGAGCCGATCCTCAAGGAGACCTTCGGCATCATCGTCTACCAGGAACAGGTGATGGAGGTGGCCAAGGTCCTGGCCGGCTACTCGCTCGGCGAGGCCGACATGCTCCGCCGCGCCATGGGCAAGAAGATCAAGGCCGAGATGGACGCCCAGCGCGACCGCTTCGTGAAGGGCTGCGTCGAGCGCGACCTCACCAAGGCCAAGGCCAACGAGATCTTCGACCTGCTCGCCAAGTTCGCCGATTACGGCTTCAACAAGTCGCACGCCGCCGCCTACGCCCTGCTGACCTACCAGACCGCCTACCTCAAGGCGAACCATCCGGTGGAGTTCCTGGCCGCCGCGATGCAGCTCGACATCGACGTCACCGACAAGCTGGCGGAGTTCCGCCAGGACGCCCAGCGCCTGAAGATCACCGTCGAGCCGCCCTCGATCAACACCTCGGGCGTCGGCTTCGAGGTGCGCGAGGGGCGCATCCACTACGCGCTCGCGGCGATCAAGGGCGTGGGCCGGGGGGCGGTCGAGGCCCTGATCGAGGCCCGGGGGGACCGGCCCTTCAAGGATCTCGCCTGCCTCGCCCGCCGCCTCAACCCGCGCATGCTCAACAAGCGCACCCTGGAGAACCTCGTGGCGGCCGGCGCCATGGACACCATCGAGCCGGATCGCGCCCGGGCCTGCGCCGCCATCGAACCGATGATGAAGCTGGCGCAAGGGGCGGCCGAGGCGGCCAGCACCGGCATCGAGGACATGTTCGGCGGCATCACCGCCGCCGACGTCACCCTGCGGGTGCCGCCCTACGACCCCTGGCCGATGGCCGACAAGCTGAAGAAGGAATACGAGGCGATCGGCTTCTTCCTGTCGGGCCATCCCCTCGACGAGTACGGCGACCTCCTCGGCAAGCTCCGGGTCCAGACCTGGGCCGAGTTCTGCCGCGCCGTCCGGGCCGGCACCACCAGCGTGGGCCGCGTGGCGGCCTCGGTGCTCGACCGCTCGGAGCGCCGGACCAAGACCGGCAACAAGCTCGGCATCGTCATCCTGTCCGACCAGACCGGGCATTTCGAGGCGATCATCTTCTCGGAGGGCCTCGGCCAGTACCGCGAGATCCTCGAGCCGGGCCGGCCGCTGGTGCTCCAGCTCCAGGCCAACCTCGAGGGCGAGGACGTGCGCGCCCGCATCATGACCGCCGAGCCCCTCGACGTGGCGGTGGCCCGCCACCAGAAGGGCATGCGCGTCTACCTGCAGGACGAGCGCCCGATCCCATCCGTGCAGCAGCGCCTGCAGGTGCGCGGGGAGGGCGAGGTCTCCCTGATCCTCCTCCTCGACGGCGCCCGCGAGGTCGAGGTCAAGCTGCCGGGCCGGTACCAGGCGACGCCCCAGATCGCCGGAGCGCTCCGGGCGGTGCCGGGCGTGGTGCAGGTCGAGGTGAACTGAAAGGACCGGCGACGGTCAATGATCGTCGCCGTGGAAAATCTAGATGTCACTTAGATTCAAGTAATGCCCATTCTGTTGCAAAGGTATCCTGCTTTTTTCGTGCAACGTTTTTCTTAAAATCCTTTTCCATATTTCTTGTTAGGTTTTTAACCCATTCGTCATCCTTAATTTTTCTTCGATAGTCAAAATTCTCGTCGAAATCATCACTCTCGACGTTGATGTCGATTATAATGTTGGCGACAAAACCAGATATTACGAGTCTAAACCTTTCGCGCGAGCTCTGGTTGCGCATGTAATCCTGAGGGCGAGCAACGATCTTCTGGAATGTTTCATCATCGCTAAGCATTTCTTGTATGATATATATTATCATAAAACGAGTAAGTTTATATTTGGCAAGTAGTTGCTCTTTTAAGTTGCCAAGTTGTGATTTTATCTCATTGTCAATAACTCGAAGTAGCACGATACGATCAGCGGTTACTTCGGGTCTTCCAAATAAGGCGCTATGTTTATCTTCGAAAACTTCATATTTATAGTGTGTTCGCCAGGGCTCTTTGTGGTCAAAAGCCATGAGATACAAGCCGGCTTCTTCATTTGAAATGGGCTCTCCTGATATTGAGGTTTCGCCCCTTTTTATTTCATAACTAAAAAGTCCTTTGTAATTTTGATTGAACTCATTTTGTAAACGGATCTGGATTGAGCTGTTAGACTTGAAATCGCGCGATCGAACGCCGTTCTGATTGTTTGAATATTCAGTAATAAGTCTAGCTTTGGGCGATGCTGGATCCATTGAGATAAATTTTGCTAGAACTCTGAGTTCATCTGTAATCGCATCTTTATTTTCATGTAGCGACGTCAAGCTCTGACATCCGTTGATGACGTAATACTCTTCGATGCTAAGACTGTCTTTTTCTAAAAATATACTTTTCGCGATTATTGTGATGCCATTATGAAATAGTGGAAACATCTTGTGAAGACCGACATCCCTTATGCTTTTACGAGATCTTTGTTTACGCTTGTTCTCCCTAAAGGTCCTCGGACATTATACGAGAAGACAGATTGATCTTTAATACCATCAAGTTCGACAAGTTGTCTGGCTTTAACCGGGACTATCATCGCTCCAATTTCGCTGTCGACTTTGTATACGCCTACATCAAATCCATAAATATCGAATGTCGCTGGCTTCTGAATGGGTAAATCGCGTTCATTTGAAATGTAGCTGTCAACAAGTTCAGTTCTTCCTACAAATAATATTTTGTCTCCATGTTGTTGTAAGAAGTCTTTTCCATTCTGGTCAAGGTCGATATTTGTGATAAACTCGCCTCTGAGCGTGTAGGAATCTAATTTTGAGAGAAGGCCTGACCTTCTGATCAAGCTTGCGACTTGCGTATTATTCGCGGTCTGCATCAGATGAGTAGCTGACTCAACTGACTCGAATTGCTGCAATGTACCTAGGAAGTCACGCAAGGCTGCATCGCCAACGGTCGAATTGAGGCGTTGAGAAATTTTTGACTGGAATATGGTTATAGTAGTATTGCTATCATTAATAAAGATTCCATCAACACCCTTGTCGCCAGCCTGATCGCATACAGCATCAACCGCTTCAATCGGATCGAATCTATAATATTGCTCTAGATACCAGATCAGGAATGATGCGCTTTCAGACCTTTTAGGGGCAATATGCTCTTGGAAATTTTTGAGAAGATCCGGATAGTCGACATTGATCGCCATGATTAAGTCGATGCTCGCTCGCCTGTGAGTTCCCACCCTGTCATATGGGTGACAAATGCGACGAGACGCAATGCTGAAAATCGCTCGCTGTTGAGCCGGTAATGCCGGTTTTATTGGCGCCTAGTTGTGCATCATGTAAAATTAGGATATGCGTCTTCGCCAATACCTGGGTGAGTCCTATAAATCTAAAACTCTATTTAAAAAATTCCATCTCCACAAAATATCCCGCAATATTCGTAGGCCTCATTGTCCTTGGGGATGAGGGCGTCACTACCCTTCTGCATAACAATCTTCAGCTGCTCTGCTTTTTTGAAAATGCGCCCCTTCATCCGGCTCGAGATGCAAGCACCGTGCGGCCCTCATCATCGAAGGGCTTTAAGAACCGGCAGTGCTCGAATCGACCGGATCGATCAAGCAGAAGCCATCTCGCATCCGATCTGATTTATCTTTTCGGAATGGCGGATTTGGGAATGGCATATCCGGGCTTCACTTGGGCGCTACGCGGCCTTGTTCGGCGCCGCGCGGGCTGCTTGTCCATGCCCCGGTCTGAGCAACCGACGCCGCGTCTCACGCCGCGCGGATGGCGGCGAGGAAGCCCTCGACCTCCTGGCGCACGGTGACCGACTGGACCGAGAGTTCGCCCGCCGCCATCAGCACCTGCTGGGCCGCGGAGCCGGTGTCGCCGGAGGAGGCGAGGACCTGGGCGACGTTCGTCGAGACGTCCTGGGTTCCGCGGGCCGCTTCGGCCGCGTTGCGGGAGATCTCGCCGGTGGCCGCCGTCTGCTCCACCACCGTCGCGGCGATGCTCTCGGTGATCGCGTTCACCGACACGATGGTCTGGCCGATCTGGCGGATGGCCGCGACGGCCTGGGCGGTGGCCTGCTGGATCGCCGCGATCTGCCCGCCAATCTGGTCGGTGGCCCGGGCGGTCTGGCCGGCGAGCTCCTTGACCTCCGCGGCGACCACCGCGAAGCCGCGTCCCGCCTCGCCGGCCCGCGCCGCCTCGATGGTGGCGTTGAGCGCCAGCAGGTTGGTCTGGCTGGCGATGCCGGAGATCATCGTGACGGCCTCTCCGATCCGGTCGGCGGCCTGGATCAGGCTGCCCATGCTGGCGTCCGTCGCTTCCGCCTCGCGGGCCGCGGCACCGGCGGCGGCGTTCGATTGCTGAACCTGGCGTTCGATCTCCTGCAGGGAGGCGACCATCTCCTCGGCGGCCGCGGCCACGGTTTGTACGTTCGTCGCGGTTTCCCGCGCGGCCGCGCTCGAGGCGAGCGCCTGCCCGCTGGTGCTCTCCGCCACCTGGGTCATCGACCGGGCCGTGGCGTCGAGTTCGGTCGCCGCGGAGGTGACGATGCCGATGTTGCCCGAGATGGTCTGCTCGAAGCTCTGGACGAGCTCGTCGACCCGGTCCGCCCGGCGCTGGCGCGCCGACAGCGCGGCGACCTGCTGCGCCTCCAGTTCGATGCGCGCGATGGCGTTCTGGCGAAACACGTCGACGGCCTTGGCCATCGCGCCCATCTCGTCCCCCGCCGTCTGCGAGGGGACCGTGACGGCCGTCTCGCCGGCGGCCAGGCGACTCATCGCGTCCGTCATGCCGGAGATCGGCCGGATGATGCTGCGGGCGATCAGGACGGCGAGGGCGCCGCCGAGCGCCAGCGCCAGGCCGACGAAGGCCATCTGCAGGACGCGGGCCCGGCTCACGCTCGCGTCCGTGTCGGCGATGATCTCGCTCACGGCCGACTCGATCTTCGCCCGGACTCCCAGGCCCGCCTGCATCAGGGCCGCCGCATGCGGTTTGAGCGTGTCGTCATGGGCCGCCCGCGTCGCCTCGATGGCGGCTGCCGCCGCGTTGAAGGCGTCGATGTAGGCGGCGACCGTGTCCTGCAACCGCTTGATCGGACGCGTGAACGCGCCGCCCGTGTCGAGCTCCTTCAGCGTCCTGATGGCGGTGTCGGCCTTGAGGCTGTTCGTGGCGAAGGTCGCGGGACCCTGGGGATCGCGGGTGGCCAGGAAACGCCAGTTCGCGACCCGCATCAGCAGCACCGCGCTGTCGACCGTCGCGACCTGAGCGATCTGCGCCGCAGAGCCGTTCTGACGGATGTCGGAGATCAGGAGGCCGGCCACGCGCGTCAGCTCGTCGCCGGTCCGGAACAGCTTGGTCTTGCTGTCCGTCAGCGCCAGACCGGCTTGTCCGAGGCGCTGGATATCGTCCTTCAGGGCGGCAGACTGGTCCCGCATGCTGGCGTAGATCGCGCGCCGCTCCTCCGACACCGCGATGTCGACCTGGCGCTGGAGCACCGTGGTGATGGCCTGGCGTGTCTGCTCGACCTGCTCGAGCTGATCGGGCGTCTGGCTCGACTGCAGATCCAGAGCCTGCCCGGACAGCCGCTCCGCGAGGCCGTTCATCGCGAAGACGTTGCGTGCCCCCTCCTCGAGGCGAGCGACCCGTTCGTATTCGGCTACGATGGAGCCGAGTTGATACTGCGCGGTCAGGCCAATTCCGCCGGTGATCAGGATCAGGCTGCCGAATCCGGCGTAGAGGCGAGCGCGGATACCGTATGTCATCGAGAGGCCTGATCCGTTGCGTGGTTTGTGCATTTCTCCTAGGTGTTGACCAATAAAAATGTCTTAAATTACATTATATATCTGCATCGTCAGATCTACCTGAACTAATATGGTCCATCTATACAATCGAAGTGAGCATTTTTGAACCAGCAGCGTCACGCGGATCACCGATCGCGGGCGTGTCCGGTCGATCGGGGTCGAACGAACGGACCGCCCGACGTCCACCCGCGCGCCACGCCCCGTCGTTCCGGCGGAACCCGCGCGTCGAGGGTCCGAAAGGGCGCGTCAGGCGCCGGCCGCCGACGAGCCGGCGGTGCCGGCCCGGACTCGCGCCCGCAGGCGCTCCGCCACCATCGCCTGCAGGGTGAGGAGGTGCGGGCAGCGGATGCCCGCCTCGAGGCAGGCGGCCACCGTGCGAAACAGGTACTCGGCGCTCGGCCCGAGATGGCCGGCCCCGGCGGCGATCCGGTCCGCGATCACGTCGTCCGGGATCGGGCCGGTGTAGCGGTCACTCTCGGGATTCACCAGGAAGGTCAGCGCCTGGATCGTGCCGGCGGCCGTCTCCACCGGGACCCAGCGCCCGAGATAGCCGTTGCCGCCCATCTCGCGGCGCCAGACCGGCAGCAAGGTCTCGGCGGCCTCCGCACCGGTCAGCCGGAAGGCGACCCCCTCGCAGGAGCCGCCCGCATCGAGGGCCAGGACGAGGCCGGGATTGTCCACGCTGCCGCGGAACCGGCGCTGGAGGAGGCAGAAGCGCCGGTGATAGCCGTGCACGGTGCCGACCCGGCGCTCGGAATAGGCGAATTCCGGCTGCCAGATCAGCGAGCCGTAGCCGAACACCCACAAGCCCTCCGCGGGCATCGGCCGGGCGGCGAGGGCGGCGGCGAGGCCCGGGGCCAGTTCGGCATCGCTCAGCAGCGCGAGGGCCGTCGCGTCGTCCGCCACCGGCGTCGGATGGGCACGGGCGATGAGGGCGAGGGTCAGGGCGAGGGGCTGGTCGGGCATGGGGCCAGCGAACCACCGGGCAGGCCGGGGCGCAAGACCGGCTGCGCCGAAGCGCAAGACCGGCCGCGCCGAAGCGCAAGACCGGCCGCGCCGGGGGGCGTGCCTCAGCCCCGGCCGGCCGCCAAAGCCTCCAGTTCCGGCAGCGGCTCGGTCCGGTGCCCCTCGCAGATCTCCGGATCCTCGTCGACGCGGGTGAGGACGCCGCCGGCCTCCTGCACGACGATCTTCGGCCGCTCGGCGCGGCCGAAGGTGCGTCCCGTCATCCGGCTCGAGAGGCAGTAGAGCGTGCGGCCGGCGTCTTGGAACGGCTGCGAGACCCGGCTGTGCGCGAACCGCACCGGGATCAGCGAGACCGCGCCGAACGCGGCCTGCCCGAGGGCGAAGGCGGCGAGCCGTTCCCGCAGGGGCGCGGTCGCGGCGGGCGTCGGGATGGATGCCCGCGGCCCGCAGGCCGCGAGGGGCAGCAGGGCGGCGAGGACAAGGGCGGGGCGGCGGCGGGCCGCGCGCGCGGGCAGGGACATCGGGGCAGGCTCGACTCAGTGTGATGGCGAGCCTATCGGATTTCCCGTCTTGGGGGAAACCGTGTCCACTTGCAACCGGAATGGACGCAGCGCGCTTGCATCGCCTCGACGGCGCCGTAAGACACGGGCATGCAATGGACCGACGAGGCCCTGGTGCTCGGCCTGCGCCGCCAGGGCGAGACTAGCGTCATCCTCGAACTCATGACCCGGACCCACGGCCGCCACCTCGGGCTCGTGCATGGCGGGCGCTCGCGCCGGATGCAGCCGGTGCTGCAGGCCGGTAACCGGGTGCAGGCCACCTGGCGGGCGCGCCTCGACGAGAGCCTGGGCGCCTTCGCGGTGGAGCCCGTCGAATCCGTCGCCGCCCGGCTGATGGGGTCGGGGCTCGCCCTCTACGGCATGAGCCATCTCGCGGGCCTGCTCCGCCTGCTGCCCGAGCGCGACCCCCATCCCGAACTGTTCGAGGCAGCCGGCCTCCTGGTGGCGCACCTGCACGACCCGGACATCGCCCCGCCGCTGATGGTCCGCTTCGAACTCGCCATCCTGGCCGAGCTCGGCTTCGGGCTCGACCTGGCGGCCTGCGCCGCCACGGGGGGCAACGACGCGCTGATCTACGTCTCGCCCCGCAGCGGGCGGGCGGTGAGCGCCTCGGCCGGCGAGCCCTATCGCGACCGGCTCCTGGCGCTGCCGGACTTCCTGCGGGCCCGGGCGCCGGGTGCGTCCCTGCCGATGACGCCGGACGCCCGGGACGTTACCGCGGGGTTTACCTTGACGGGGTATTTCCTCGACCAGCACATCTGGGGACCGCGCGCGATCCCCGTGCCCGAGGAGCGCGCGCGCTTCGTTGCATTGGGCACGGGAAGCGCCTAAATTCCGTTCGTGTTTTGTTCTGAATTGGGTCGTCTGAGGCCCGGGAGTTCGTGATGGGCCAGCCCTTCGAGCCGCCATCGAGTCCCGATGGCATCGAGAGCGTCGAGCTGAAGACCGCGCTCGAGGATCGCTACCTCGCCTACGCGCTGTCGACGATCATGCACCGGGCGCTGCCCGATGCCCGCGACGGGCTCAAACCCGTCCACCGCCGCATCCTGTTCGCCATGCGGCTCCTGAAGCTCGATCCGACCTCGGCCTTCAAGAAATGCGCCCGCATCGTGGGCGACGTCATCGGCAAGTACCATCCGCACGGCGACACGGCGGCCTACGACGCCCTGGTGCGCATGGCGCAGGACTTCGCGCAGCGCTATCCGCTGGTCGACGGGCAGGGCAATTTCGGCAACATCGACGGCGATAACGCCGCCGCCCAGCGCTACACCGAGGCCCGGATGACGGAGGTGGCGCGCCTCCTCCTCGAAGGTCTCGACGATGATTCGGTGGATTTCCGCCCGAACTACGACGGGCAGGAGGAGGAGCCGGTGGTGCTCCCCGCCGCCTTCCCGAATCTGCTGGCCAACGGCTCCCAGGGCATCGCGGTGGGCATGGCGACCTCGATCCCGCCCCACAACGCGGCCGAGCTCTGCGACGCGGCGCTCTACCTGATCGGCCATCCCGAAGCGACCTCCGCCCAGCTCCTCACCTTCGTGAAGGGGCCGGACTTCCCCACCGGCGGTATCCTGATCGACAGCGCCGAATCGATCACCGAGGCCTACCGCACCGGGCGCGGCGGCTTCCGCGTGCGGGCGCGCTGGGCCAAGGAGGATCTGGGGCGGGGCACCTGGACCATCGTGGTCACGGAGATCCCCTACGGCGTGCAGAAGGCCCGCCTGATCGAGAAGCTCGCCGAGCTCCTGCAGGAGCGCAAGCTGCCCCTGCTCGCCGACGTGCGCGACGAATCGGCCGAGGACGTCCGCATCGTGCTGGAGCCGCGCGCCCGCAACGTCGATCCCGTCATCCTGATGGAATCGCTGTTCCGGCTCACCGAGCTCGAATCCCGCATCTCGCTCAACATGAACGTGCTGGTGGGCGGGCTGGTGCCCCGCGTCATCGGCCTCGCCGAGGCCCTGCGCGAGTGGCTCGACCACCGCCGCGTCGTGCTCCAGCGCCGGTCGCGCCACCGCCTCGGCCAGATCGACCGCCGCCTGGAGATCCTGGGCGGCCTGCTCATCGTCTATCTCGACCTCGACGAGGTGATCCGCATCATCCGCGAGGAGGACGAGCCGAAGCCCGCCCTGATGAAGCGCTTCGAACTCACCGAGGTGCAGGCCAACGCCATCCTCGACACGCGCCTGCGCTCGCTCCGCAAACTCGAGGAGATGGAGATGAAGCGCGAGCTCGACGCCCTGACCCTGGAGAAGGAGGGGATCGACGGGCTGCTCGGCTCCGACAAGCTGCAATGGGCCGACATCACCAAGCAGATCCGCGCGGTGAAGAAGACCTTCGGTCCCGAGACCAAGATCGGCGCCCGGCGCACCACCCTGGAGAACCCGCCCGACACCGCCGGCATCGACTTCGCCGCCGCCTTGGTGGAGCGCGAACCGATCACCGTCATCGTCTCCAACAAGGGCTGGATCCGGGCCCTCAAGGGCCACGTGGCCGACCTCTCGGGCGTCGCCTTCAAGGGCGACGACGGCCTCAAGCTCGCCTTTCCCAGCGAGACCACGGCCAAGATCCTGGTGCTGGCCTCGAACGGCAAGGTCTTCACCCTGGAGGCGGCCAAGCTGCCGGGCGGGCGCGGCTTCGGCGACCCGATCCGCCTGATGGTGGATTTCGACGACGGCACCGAGATCGTGGCGGCCATCCCCTACCAGCCGGGCGCCAAGGTTCTGGTCGCGGCCACCGACGGGCGCGGCTTCCTGGCGCCGGCCGATGCGCTCGTGGCCAACACCCGCAAGGGCAAGGGCATCATGGGCCTCGACGCGCCGGCGACGGCCGCCGTGCTGGTGCCGGCCACCGGCGACCACGTGGCGGTGTGCAGTGCCGACCGGCTGATGCTGGTCTTCCCCTTGAGCGAATTGCCCGAGATGGTGCGCGGCAAGGGCGTGCGCCTGCAGCGCTGCCGCCAGACCACGCTCACCGACGCCCACGTCTTCCCTCTGGCCGAAGGGCTGCCCTGGCGCGAGGCGGGCGGCGAGGCGCGCCTCGCCAATGCGGGGATTCTGGAGAAATGGCTGGGCCACCGCTCGGACGCCGGCGCCCTGATGACCCGGAGCTTCCCGAAGTTCGAGCGGTTCGGGAAGTAGAAGGCGCGGTCGGCCCCAGGCGCCTGGACGCGAATTTCAGGGCGTCTGGCCGAGCGTTTCCTCGACGAGGCGCGGGTTTCGCTGGAGGGGCGCCAGGAGCATGCGGGCCGGTCCTTCGGGCTGGCGACGGCGCTGTTCCCAGTTCCGCAGGGTGCCGACGGCGACACCGATCCGACGGGCGAAGGCATCCTGTGAGAGATCCGTCGCCTTTCGGATCGCGGCGACGTCGATGTCCTGCGGGACGTGGATGCCGAACCCGGCTCCGATGTCCCCGCGCGCATGGGCGACCGCCTGTTTCAGGCTCAGCGCCAACTCGGCGAACATCGCGTCGTCCCTCGCTCATCGCCCCCAGAGAACGAGATCACGCGGGCGCCGCCGCGCTTGCCGCGCCCGGTCAAGAGAACGCGAACCTTCCGAAGGCCGCTAGGTCCCGGAATCACCTCGCGTGCCTGCGGATGGGCCGCGAGGAAATCCACCACCGCACTTCGCGCGACATCGGTCATGGCGCGTTCGGCAGAGCGCAGATAGACCTCGTCTCGATGACCGTAGGGAGCGCGCTGGTCATGCCCAAGACCGCGCCGTTGGCGCATGTCCGTCAATGGCAGGAGACAGGTCGAGGAGCTCGGTGGAGATCCGTCAAGGACCGGCAGACAGTCGTCAACCGGGCCAAACACACACTGCAAGGCCCGGGAAACCAAGTCTTGCCGCACAGGAATCCCTACAAGGCGAGAAGCCGGGTCGCGCCGCTTGAGTCAGCGGCGGCGGAACTGACCCCGCATGGGCGGGCGCGGACCGGAGGAGCGCTCGTCCTTGTGCCGGAACACGAGGCGGCCCTTCTCCAGGTCGTAGGGCGACATCTCGACGGTGACGCGGTCGCCGGCCAGAGTCTTGATGCGGTTCTTCTTCATCTTGCCGGCCGTATAGGCCACGATCTCGTGCCCTTGGTCGAGCTGCACGCGGTAGCGCGCGTCCGGCAGGATCTCGATCACGAGACCGTCGAACTGCATCAACTCTTCTTTCGCCATCCACACTCTCCAGCCGGACGGCCTGAAAAGGGGCGACCCGGGACACAAAACGAAGCCGTTCGGCAAAACGCGGCGGGCGGCGGGTCCGATCCCATCGGATGCGCAACACCGGCGAGCGTTGCCCCGACATAATGTCCGGATCGGCCGGAAGCAAGCTTTTCCCGATGCAGGCCGGTGATGAACCCGGCACAAGTCGCGCGCGGATCCGACGTGGATTCGGAAAGATCAAGATTTGGCCCGCGATTTCGCTCCGTCGCGCTTCCGGCCGGCCGGACGCGCGACGGCGGCGGCGGGCAGACTCGACTCACGGGGTGACGTCGTTGCCCGCAAAGTCGATCCGCCCATCCGGCATCCGCTTCCAGGCCTGCAGGACCGTGGCCGGGCGGCGGGGATCGGGCTTCAGGTCGCCCCGGGCATCGTAGGCGAGGTCGCCGAGAACCGTCCGCAGGGCCCGGCCCTCATGCAGGTAGGCCGCCACCGCCCGGCCCTCCGCCGATCCGGCGCCGAGGACGCCCTGGCGCAGGACCTCGACGGCCGCATAGGCCTGGGCGGCCACCGCGTTCGCGTCCGGGCTGCGGGGACCCTTCGTCGCCTTCGCATCGGGTGTCTTCGGCTCGGGCAGCCGGGGCGGGTCGGCGGCGAGGGTCATCACCGTGCCCTCGGCCGCCGGGCCGGCCGCCTGGGGAAAGGCCGGATCGAGGAGGCCGTCGCTGCCCACCAGGGGCGCGGTCACGCCGGCGTCGCGCAGGCCGCGCAGGAGCACGGCCGCCTCAGGTGCGAGGCCCCCGAAATACACCACCTCGACCCGCGCCCGCTTCAGGCGCGCCACCAGTCCGGAGACGTCGCGCTCGCCGCGGGTCAGGGTCTCGAAGGCCGCCTCCGGCTGGTCCGCGGCCTTGAGCACGCGGCTCACGCCCTCCGCGAGGCCGCGCCCGAACGGGCTCTTGTCGTGCACGAGGCCGATGCGCTGGCCGCCGTGACGGCCGAGGAGGTAGGCGCCGGCGAGCCGCCCCTGCTCGGCCTCGTTCGGCACGGTGCGGAACACGTTCCAAAGGCCCTTGGCCGTCAGCGCGGCAGAGCCGGTGCCCGGCGTCACGGCGACGATGCCGGCCTCCTCGTAGACCGGCATCGCCAGCCCCACGACGCCGGCATTGAAGGGGCCGACCACCAGGCCGACCCGCTCGGCGGCGAACCGCCGGGCGACGGCGAGACCCTGCCTGCCCTCGCCGGCATCGTCGGCGACCACCAGGACCAGGCGCTGCCCGTCGACACCGCCGGCCCGGTTGAGATCGGCCACCGCCTGCTCGGCGCCGAGGCGCAGGCCCTGTCCGAAGGCGGCATCCGGGCCGGTCAGCGGCGCCGACAGCCCGATGCGGACCTGGGCCTCCGCGGAGCCGGAGGCCGAACCCATCAGCAGGCCGGCGAAGGCGAAGGCGGTGGCGCGGAGGCTGGGCATCGGGGCAGGGCTCCATCGGGGCGGGTGACGCGGCCCCACGATAGGGGCGCCCGGTCGGTGCGGGAAGACACGCCCCGGTGGCCGCGCCGCCCGGTGCGCATTGCCACGGCGGCGCGGGACCTTACCTCGGTCTATCGGGTTTTCATTCCAGTTCCACGCAGCGGGCCGGATCCCGCGCCGGAGTTCGCCAGGACCATGCTTTCCACCGACAACGACATTCTCGGCGCGGCCGAAGCCTGGCGTCGCGAGGGGCGCGCGGTGGCGCTCGCCACCGTCATCGAGACCTGGGGCTCGGCGCCGCGGCCGGTGGGAAGTCACCTCGTGGTCGACGGCGAGGGCAACTTCCTCGGCTCGGTCTCGGGCGGCTGCGTCGAGGGCGCGGTGATCACCGAGGGCCTGGAGGCGATTGCCGACGGGCAGGCGCGCATCATCGAATTCGGCGTGGCCGACGAGACCGCCTGGCGGGTCGGACTGTCCTGCGGCGGGCGCATCCGCGTCTTCGTCGAGTCCGTGGCCTGAGGCGCCGGCATGCAGCTCGAGACCCTCGCCATCCTTAACGCCGAGCGCGCCGCGCGCCGCGCCGCCATCCTCGTGACTGACCTCGACGGCGGGGCCCAGCGGGTGGTGCGCGAGGCCGAGATCGCCGGCGATCCCCTGGGCGACCTCCTCGCCCGCCACCTCGCCTCCGGCAAGAGCGGCCTCGCCGAGGCGGACGGCCGCTCGGTCTTCCTCACCGTGCAGGCGCCCCCGGTGCGTCTGGTGGTGATCGGTGCCGTCCATATCAGCCAGGCGCTGTGCCCGATGGCGCGCGCCCTCGATCTCGCCGTCACCGTCATCGATCCGCGCACCGCCTTCGCGACGCCGGAACGCTTCCCCGGCATCGACCTCGTGGCCGAATGGCCGGACGACGCCCTGGCCGGTCCGGTCCCGCCCCTGGACCGCTACTGCGCCGTGGCGGCCCTGACCCACGATCCGAAGATCGACGATCCGGCCTTGGCCGCAGCCCTCCGGGCGGGGTGCTTCTATGTGGGAGCCCTCGGCTCGCGCAAAACCCACGCGGCCCGCGTCGGCCGGCTGACCCAGGCGGGGTTCGCGGAGGCCGAGATCGGCCGGATCGCGGCGCCGATCGGCCTTTCCATCCAGGCCGTCAGCCCGGCCGAGATCGCGGTCTCGATCCTGGCGCAGATCATCGCCGCGCAGCGCACCCCCCGCACCGGAGCCGCCGCGTGAAGTTCGGGGCCGTCCCGACGCGCGAGGCTGCCGGGCTGATCGCCGCCCATACGGTGCGCTCCCACGACGTGACCCTGCGCAAGGGCCGGGTCATCCCGGCCGAGGACGCCGCGCGCCTCGCGGCCGCCGGGCTGTCCGAACTCGTGGCCGTCACCCTCGAGCCGGGCGACGTGGCCGAGGATCCGGCGGCCGAACGTCTCGCCGCGCATCTCGCCGGTCCGCACCTGCGCCGCGAATTGCCCTTCACCGGCCGCTGCAACCTCCATGCGGCGACCGCCGGGCTCCTGCACATCGACCGGGCCGCCGTCGACGCCGTCAACGGCGTCGACGAGGCGATCACGGTGGCGACGCTCGCGCCCTACAAGCCCGTGGTGGCCGGCGAGATGGTCGCCACGGTCAAGATCATCCCCTATGCGGTCCCGGGCGCCGCCCTCGACCGGGCCTGCGGCGCCGCGCCCGCGGGGGCGCTCGCGGTGGCGCCCTACCGGTTGACCCGGGTCGCCGTCGTCTCGACCCTGCTGCCCGGCCTGAAGCCCGCAACCATCGACAAGACCCTCGCCAACCTGCGCCACCGCCTCGCCCCGACGGGCGCCGCCCTCGTCACCGACGCCCGGGTGCCCCACCGCCGCGAGGCCGTGGCCGAGGCGATCCGGGCCGCGGTCACGGAGGATCGCGCCGAGCTGGTGGTGGTGTTCGGCGCCTCGGCCATCGCCGACCGGCGCGACGTGATCCCCGCCGGGATCGAGGCGGCGGGCGGCCACGTCGCGCATCTCGGCATGCCGGTGGACCCGGGCAACCTCCTCCTGGTCGGACGGGTCGCCGCGGTGCCGGTCATCGGCGCGCCGGGCTGTGCGCGCTCGCCCAAGGAGAACGGCTTCGACTGGGTGCTGCACCGGCTGCTCGCCGGCCTCGAAGTGACCCGGGCCGACATCGTCGCCCTCGGTGTCGGCGGGCTCCTCATGGAGATCGGGTCGCGGCCCCAGCCCCGCTCCGGCGGCGACCCGGCCGAAGACGATGCCTGAGAACGATGCCTGAACTCGGTCTCATCCTCCTGGCGGCCGGGCGCGGGACGCGCTTCGGCGCGGAGCCGAAGCTGCTGCAGCCGCTGGCCGGGCGGCCGCTCGTCCGCCACGCCGCGGAGGCCGCGATCGCCTCCGGGCTCGGCCCGGTGGTTGCGGTGCTCGGCGCCCATGCCGGCCGGGTCGGCGCCGCCCTCGACGGGCTCGACCTCGCCCGGGTCGTGAACCCGGCCTATGCGGACGGTCTCGCCACCTCGCTCCAGGCCGGACTCGCGGCCCTGCCGGCGGGGGTTGGCGGCGCGCTTGTGCTGCTGGGCGACATGCCGCGGGTGACCGCCCGCCACCTCCAGGATTTGGCCGACGCCTTCCGCCGGGCGGAGCCGGCCCCCGCGGCGGTGGTGCCGATCCATGCGGGCGTGCGTGGCAACCCGGTCCTCCTGAACCTGCGCCTCCTGGCTCCCGCCCTCGCCGGTCTCTCGGGTGACCAGGGCGCCGGACGGCTGCTCGCCGGACGCGCCGACGTGCTCGAATGCGCGATGGATGCGGGTGTGCGCCTGGACGTCGACACGCCGGACGGTCTCGCGGCCCTCCGCTGAGGGGGCTCCTCCAAATCCGTTTGATCCCTTCGGGATGGCGGATTTGGGCCTCGCTCCAGCGCCGCGCAGGCTTGCCGAGACGGGCACCGCTCCGATCGAGCGGAGCCCGTATCAGTCCTGCGGCGCCCGTGCCGGCGCGCGCTTGGCCTCGGCCCGGCAGCGGTCCGAGCAGTAGCGGACCTCGTCCCAGACCCGCTCCCACTTCTTACGCCACGCGAAGGGCTTGCCGCACTGGACGCAGATCTTGTTGGGAAGATCGGCCTTCTTGCGCATCCGCGCCATGGGGTCTGCTCGATCGCTTTCGTGGAGGGGTCGCTTCGATATAGGGCAGCCTACCGCCCCAGCTGTCCGGCCTCGCTGACCGGGACCGGGCTCCAGCGGGTGAGCTGGATGTAGCCGTCGCGGGCGGCGATGACGACGTGGCGGCGGTAGCGCTGCACCACCGTCCCCGGCGCATGCCGATGCGCCTCGCGCCAGCCCTCGGCCGCCGCCACGTAGACCCGGGACTCGCCGACCCGGGCGATCGTCTCGATCGTGCCGAAGGCGCGGACCCGGCGCAGGATCGCCTCGACCTCGGCGCGGAAGTCGAGGGTGCGATCCGCATCCGTCACCCGCGGCCAGTAGGAGCCGGTGCCCTGGGGAGCGGGCGTCCGCCACAGAGCGGGCAGGTCCCGGGCGATCGGGCCGGCGGCGATGCGGCGCGCCGCCATCTGGCACTTGGCCAGCAGGGTCTCGTGCGATTCCAGGGCGGCGAGCGGGAAGCGCTCCTGGGCCAGGATGTCGCCGGTGTCGAAGCCGTCCTCGGCCAGCACGTGGGCGGTGACGCCCCAGTCCGGCTGCCCGTCGGAGATCGCCTTGAAGAGCGGGTAGGGTCCGCGGCCCAGGGGAAGCGGGGAGGGGTGGAAATTGAGCGCGTAGGCGCACCGCCCGCGCCAGCCCCGGATCAGCCAGGGATAGCCCGCCACCACCAGGGCCCAGTCCCGGCCCTGCGCCTCCGCGAGCCCGGCGAGGTCCTCCGGCCGCATCCGCGAGATCTGGATCGGCACGCGGTGGCGGCGGGCCTGCGTCACCACCGCCTCGTTGTGGTCGTAGATCCCGTCGCAGGGCCGGGTGAACAGCTTGATCGGCGTCCAGCCCGCCCCGATCAGGGCCTCGAACACGCCGCCGAGGAAATCGATTCCGGCAAAGGCGAACTTCATGCGGCTCCCGACGGTCCTGCGACGTCACGGATCGGTCGATCCCGCGCGGGGACGGCTCCCCGTCCCCGGCATCCGCCATACCTACCGCATCGGGAGCGAATTGGGAGCGGGCATGAATATGGGAGCGCGCATGAGGCGGGAGATCGTCATCGGCAACGCGGGCGGACGAGCGCCCGGCCGGCGCCCGCCGCGGGACGATCTGCGGGCTCTTCGGCAGGCCGAGGGCTGATCGCCATCCGCACGCTCCGCTTCCTCCTCGGCGACCAGCTCACCCGCCGCATCGCCACCCTCACCGATCTCGATCCGGACCACGACGTCGTCCTGATGGTCGAGGTGCGGGCCGAGGCCACCTACGTGCGCCACCACAAGCAGAAGATCGCCTTCCTGTTCTCGGCGATGCGCCACTTCGCGGCGGAGCTGGAGGCGGAGGGCATCACCGTCGACTATGTTCGCCTCGATGCCCCGGGCAACACCGGCAGCTTCACCGGTGAGCTGGAACGCGCCGTCGCGCGCCACGCGGTAGACCGCGTCGTCGTCACCGAACCCGGGGAGTGGCGGGTCTGGACCATGATGGAGGGCTGGCGCGCCGATCTCGGCCCGCCCGTGGAGATTCGCGACGACAACCGCTTCCTCTGCCCCCGCGCCGACTTCGCCGCCTGGGCCGGCGACCGCCGGAGCCTGCGCATGGAGACGTTCTACCGCGGCATGCGCCGCCGCACCGGCCTGCTGATGGAGGGGACCGAGCCGACCGGCGGCCGCTGGAACTTCGACCCCGAGAACCGCAAGGGGCTGCCGAAGGGCCACGGCGTGCCCGAGCGCGTCGGCTTCCCGCCCGATGCCGTGACCCAGGAGGTCATCGCCCTGGTCGAGCGCGACTTCGCGGATCACTTCGGCGAGACCGACGCCTTTGCCTGGCCGGTCACCCGGGCCGAGGCCATCGCCGCCTTCAAGCACTTCCTCGCCGTCGGCCTTCCGGCCTTCGGCGACTATCAGGACGCGATGCGCGCGGACGCGCCGTTCCTGTACCACGCACTGATCGCGCCGGCGCTGAATGCCGGGCTGCTGACGCCGGAGGAGGTCTGCCGGGCGGCGGAGCGCGCCTATCGCGCCGGGGAGGCCCCGCTTCACTGCGTCGAGGGGTTCATCCGCCAGATCCTCGGCTGGCGCGAATACGTGCGCGGCCTGTACTGGGCCCGGATGCCGGACTACGCGGCGTCGAACGCCCTCGAGGCCACCCGCGATCTGCCGTGGTTCTACTGGTCCGGCGAGACCGCGATGAACTGCCTGGCGCAGTGCATCGGCGCCACCCGCACCCACGCCTACGCCCATCACATCCAGCGCCTGATGGTGACCGGCAACTTCGCCCTGCTCGCCGGCCTGGCCCCCGAGCAGGTGGAGGAATGGTACCTCGTCGTCTACGCCGATGCCTACGAATGGGTCGAGCTGCCCAACGTCCACGGCATGGTGCTCTGGGCCGATGGCGGCGTGATGGGCTCGAAGCCCTACGCGGCCTCGGGCGCCTACATCAACCGCATGTCGGATTACTGCCGGGGCTGCGCCTACGACGTGGCCAAGAAGACCGGTCCATCGGCCTGCCCGTTCAACTATCTCTACTGGAACTTCCTCATCCGGCACGCGGAGCGCCTGGCGGACAATCCGCGCCTCGCCATGCCCTACCGCACCCTGGCGCGGATGGACCCGACGAAGCGCGCCGCGATCCTCGACGACGCGGCGCGCTTCCTCGACGGGCTCGACGCGGCGCCGCCGGCCGCCCCGGCCGACCAGGGCACCCTCGCCCTGGCGCCGCCCCGGTCGAAGCCGGCCCGCCATCCGGCCCGGGACACGGCTACCAGGGCGTCCAGACGGAAAGGCTGAGATAGGGGCCGGGGTCCTGATCGCCGGTGAGCTGCAGCCCGGCCGAGAGGCGCAGGCTGAAGCGGCCGAGGGCGAAATCCGTCGCGTGCAGGCCGACGTTCCACTTCCGGTAGCCGGTCCCGTCCCCGGAGAAGGCGATCTCGGGTCCGAGATAGGCGCCCCAGTGCCGATAGCCCCAGGCGAGGCGACCCCAGGCGCTCATGCGGGTGGTGCCGGTGACCAGCGTGGCGGCCAACAGGGTCGCGTCGGTGGGGTGGGCCCACACCTCGCCGTGGAGGCGCAGGCCGAAGCGGGGCGGCAGGGCCTGCACGCAGCCGCAGCCCGACACCACCTCCATCGATCCCTCCGGCCCCGCATAGGCCGCCACGACGCCCCAGTCGCGAAACCACTGGTAGCCGAGCACGACGGCGCCGATCGCGGTGTCGCGCGTGGCGGCGCCCTCGCGGCGGCGCTGGCCGCCGAGGCTCCCCAGGGCCACGAATCCCTCCCGGTCGACCCGGTCCAGTGCCAGCTTCGCCCCGGTGGTCACGAAGACGGAGGGGCTCGCCTCCAGGCTTCCGAACAGGACGAGCGAGGCCGGCGAGGAGGACAGGGCCGGCGTGCCGAGGAGACCGGCGGCGCAGGCGGCCGGCACGACGAACCGCCTGGGCTTTCGCTTCGCCTCGGACAGGGCTGTGGTCGTCGCGCGCACGGGCGTCCCAGGTTCGACCCCGAGGACGCCCTGGCGGTCATGGCGCCGGGCCGCGGAATCAATCTATAATGGGCATAGCATAAAAATATAAGTTTCTGATTGTATTCCGACCCATCGCACAGAACACATCTGGTCAAGATACCTCATCGCAACTAACCGAGATCTTTCGCAACCTGAGATTGATTATTTGTGCGCGAGTCGATTTCCAGGACCGGGTGGATCCGTTCGAGGACCGCATTTCGGAGCCTTCCCGGCGCGCGGATGCGCCGCTTGGCCTCGGCGCCCATCTCGGCTACAGCCCGGCTCAGGACCGTCGCCAATGGCCGAGCTTTCTTGTCACCAGCTGCCAGAACTTCCGAGGTTCTCACCGTGCTCGCCGAGCAGGAAGGGGAACGGCTGACCGTCGGCGAGATCGTCGCCGTCCTGAAGGATCGCGCCTTCGCGCTCCTCATCGTCATCCTCGGATTGCCCAATTGCCTTCCGATGCCGCCGCCGATCCCCCTGGTCTGCGGTCTTCTGCTGCTGTTGGTGGCGATTCAGATCACGGCCGGCATGGCCTCGCCCTGGCTGCCCCGCGCGCTGCTGCGCCGGTCCGTCGCCCGCAGCGACGTCGAGCGGGCCGCCAGCCGGGCCGTGCCGCTGCTGCGCCGCCTCGAGCACTGGTCGCGCCCGCGCATGAGCCTGTTCGAGACCGCCCTCGGCATGCGCGGCGTCGGCCTCATCCTGCTGACCCTGTCGCTGGCCCTGATCGTAGCCGCGCCGATCGTGGGGCAGATCCCCCTCGGCCTCGCCATCTGCCTCGTCGGCCTCGGCCTCGTCGAGCGCGACGGCGTCGTGGTTCTGGGGGGCCTCGCCATCGGCGCCGTGGGCGTCCTCCTCAATGCCGGCTTCGTCTATGCGATCATCTCCGGCCTCATGAGCCTGTTCGCTCTCTGACGGACGGACCGCGCCGAGGATCGCCGCGCTCCGAGGGGCGCTGCGCCCGTCAGGCTTCGAGATGGCGCGCCCGCACCAGCCGGCGGACCAGGCCGCCCCGGCGCCCGATCAGCATCGAGACCAGGTAGAAGCCGCCCGCCGCGAGTACGATCGCGGGCCCG
The DNA here is from genome assembly GCF_001422215.1 of Methylobacterium sp. Leaf89. Taxonomy (NCBI): domain Bacteria; kingdom Pseudomonadati; phylum Pseudomonadota; class Alphaproteobacteria; order Hyphomicrobiales; family Methylobacteriaceae; genus Methylobacterium; species Methylobacterium sp. Leaf89. The sequence goes on from NZ_LMML01000028.1 coordinate 676,324, forward strand.
GTCGGGAGATCGGCCTGGTAGGACACGCTGAGCCCGACCACGCTCGACAGCATCGCGATCAGGACCGAGACCGGGATCATGCCCGACAGGTCCGCCGCCCAGAACCGCGCCGCAATGGCCGGCAGCAGCATCAGCCCCACCGCCAGCAGCGTGCCGAGGGCCTGGAAGCCTCCGACGAGGTTCATCACCACGAGGCCGAGAAAGGCGTAGTGCACCGGGCCGCCGGCCCGGCTGACCGTGCGCAGGAACAGCGGATCGACGCATTCCATCACCAGGGGCCGATAGATCGCCGCCAGCCCGAACAGCGTCACGGTGGCGATGCCGCCGAGGAGCCAGAGGGCCGGGTCGTCGAGGGCGAGGACGCTGCCGAACAGGATGTGCAGCAGGTCGATCTGCGAGCCGCGCAGGGAGACCAGCAGGACGCCGCCGGCCAGCGAGATCAGGTAGAAGGCCGCGAGGCTCGCATCCTCCTTGATCACGGTGGATCGGGTCACGAAGCCGGCCAGCAGCGCCACCGCGAGGCCGGCGGCCAAGCCGCCCAGGGTCATGGCCGGCAGGGACAGCCCCGCCACCAGGAAGCCTGCCGCCGCCCCGGGCAGGATCGCGTGGCTCATGGCGTCGCTCATCAGGCTCATGCGCCGCAGCATCAGGAACACGCCGACGGGCGGGGCCGAGAGCGACAGGGCGAGACAGCCGACCAGGGCCCGGCGCATGAAGCCGAATTCGACGAAGGGACCGAAGAGGAGGTCGATCACGCGGCGTGCCCCCGGTCGCGTACCGCCCCATGGTCGTGGGCATGCGGATGCGCATGGCGCCCATCGGGGCCGTGGTCATGGTCGGGACTGTGGTCGTGGTCGTGGTCGTGGGGCGGGCCCGGCTCCTCGTGCCGGCCGCAAACCGCGGCATCCTCGTCCCAGGCCTCCGACAGGCTCTGGGCGCGGGCGAGGTTCTGGGGCGTGAGCACCCGCTCGGTCGGTCCCCAGGCCACGCGCTCCCGCGCGAGCAGGAGCGTGAGCGGGAAGTGGCTCCGCACCTGTCCGAGATCGTGGAGGGCGGCCACGATGGTGCGGCCCTGCCCGTGCCAGGCGCGGACCAGGGCCAGGAGGTCGGCCGTGGTGCGTCCGTCGACCCCCGTGAACGGCTCGTCGAGGAGGAGGACGCGGGCCTCCTGCACGATCAGGCGCGCGAACAGGGCCCGCTGGAACTGGCCGCCCGACAGGGTGCCGATCAGGCGCGCCTCGAATCCGGCGAGGCCGACGGCGGCGAGGGCGTCCAGCAGCGTCGCCCGATGCCGGCGCGCGCTCCGCCAGGGGCCGAGGCGCCGCCACAGGCCCATGGCCACGAGATCGAGGACGCTGAGGGGGAAGCTGCGGTCGATCTCCGCCGCCTGCGGTAGGTAGGCGATGGCCTCCTCGAGACCCGGACGGGCGATCCGGCCCTCGAGACACGGAATCTCACCGACGATGCCCTTCAGGAGGGTCGACTTGCCGGCCCCGTTCGGCCCGACCAGGGCGAGGAGGGCCCCGGGCGGAATGACCCCGTCGAGGTGGTGGACCGCCGGGTGGCGGTCGTAGCCCAGGGTCAGCCCGTGGAGCGTGATGGCGCCGGGCAGATCACAGCTCATGGTCACGACTCATCGGGAGGCCCACAGGATGGCGGCCCAGAGCAGGAGGGTCAGGACCAGCGCCACCGCGAAGCGCAAGGATGCGCCGGCCTGGAACAGCGAGCGGCGGAGGGCGGCAGGGGGGCGCGGGGCTTGGATCACGGCGGGGCTTGGGTCACGGCGGGGCTCGGGTCACCGATGGATCATTTGCCCGAACGGGAGCGCCGGCTTATGTTGGCGGTGATACACTGTAACACTCGGGCAGTTCAACGGGCCGGGTTCACGGGGCAGATCATGCACGACCATGCGGCGACGCATGACCACGGTTGCGGCGGGGCGGAAGAAGCGATCGCCCGGGCGGAGCGCCTGTGTCGCGAGCGCGACCTGCAATTCACCCGCCTGCGTCGCGACGTGCTGGCGGCCGTGGCGGGGCAGACGCGGCCGATGGGCGCCTACGACATCGCCGAGACCCTAAGCGAGCCGGGGCGGCGCGTGGCGGCGGTCTCGGTCTACCGCGCCCTGGATTTCCTCACCGAGCACGGACTCGTGCACCGGATCGCCAGCCGCAACGCCTTCGTGTCCTGCGGCCACGCCCACACCGAGGGCGCCGGCCTCGTCTTCCTGATCTGCCGGAACTGCGGCACCATCGACGAGACCACCTCGCCGGAAGTGGAGGATCAGCTCGGCCGGACCCTGGCCAAGGCCGGCTTCAAGCCGACGAGCCGCATCCTCGAGGTCGAGGGCGAGTGCGGTGCCTGCCTCGGCCGGACCACCGCGGAGTGAGCGGGCACGCCCGCGGCCTCGCGCCGGGCCGCCCGTCGGCTCAGCACGCGTTCTCGTAGGCGCGGGGCGAGAACACGGTCATGAACAGGATCCGCAGGTCGAACCAGATCGACCAGTTGTCGATGTAGTGCAGGTCGTGCTGGACCCGCCGCTGCATGTCGAGGTCGGTGAGGGTTTCGCCCCGGAGGCCGTTCACCTGCGCCCAGCCGGTGATGCCCGGCATCACGTTGTGGCGTAGCGCGTAGAGGGCGATGCGGTTCTCGAAGCTGCGGTCATGCGCCAGGGCGTGGGGGCGCGGCCCCACGAGGGACATCTCGCCAAGCACCACGTTGATGAGCTGAGGCAGCTCGTCGATGTTCGAGCGCCGCAGGACGCGGCCGATCGGCGTGATGCGACTGTCGTTGCGGGTCGCCTGCTTGAAGACCTCCTCCGGAGCGGCCTTCATGCTGCGGAACTTGAAGACGCCGAAGGGCTGCTGGTTGAAGCCGTACCGCCTCTGCCGGAAGAACACCGGACCCGGGCTGTCGAGCTTGATCAGCGCCGCCACCACGAGGAAGAGCGGGCTCAGCAGCACCAGGGCGATCAGGGCCAGGGTCAGGTCCAGGCTGCGCTTCAGGAACAACTCGCCGGCCTGGAGCGGGCGACGCCCGATATTGATGCCCAAGAGGCGGCCGACCCGGGCGAGGGCGAGGTCCGGAAAGCGATCCATCACCGAGCCGGGGCGCAGGTGGAGGGCCGCCGGCACCCGCAGGAAAGCGTCGATGCAGCGCTCGATGTCCGAGGCGTCCGACCAGGGCAGGAGGATGAACACATCGTCCGGGCGCAGGAAGCGCACCACGGAGACCGCGAGATCGAGATCCTCCGATCTCTGGGCGTGCCGGGCCGCCGCGTCGCCGGTCGGGTCGACCTGACGCAGATAACTCGTGCCGATCACGCGCAGGCCGAGGGCCTCGGGGTCGTTGTGGGCATAGAAGCGCGCGATATCCTCCTCGTAGCCGACCAGATGGATCCGGTTGGTGTTGCCTGATGTCGATGTCGCCGCGCTGCGGACGAGGCGCAGCATCGTCGCGCGGGCGAACAGCATCGCCGGAAGGCCGCCGGCGAACATCCCCAGGGACACCAGGCGCGAATACTCATGGGTGGTCTTCGTGGCGAAGCCGATCAGCAGCACGACGGCCCAGGCCCCGATCCAGACCGTCGTCGCCCGCCGCAGGTGCGGCCGGCGGGCGAGCAGCGTCTCGATATGGTAGTCCTCGCGGACGAGGTTCGTCAGCAGCACGAACAGGGCGACCAGGGCGGCGAGCTCGAAGCTGCCGCTGTGTCCCGCCACCGGCCCGGTGACGTCGAAGGCCGTCCGGTAGGCGGCGTCGATCCCCGCGGCGACGCTGACGATGACGAGGATATCGGCAATGGCGGTCGCGGCCGAGAGCCCGATCCGAAACGCGGTGCGGCTGCGTCGGGGGAGAAGCGCCGCCCAGACATCGTGGCGCGCCCGCGACACCGGAAGCTTCTCGAGAGCGGCTGGGATTCGGTCATGAAACATCTGGAGCGCTCTGTCCCGTCCTGATGCGAAGACTGTCCGAAACTGAACCGAAATTACGGACCGGTTAGGGATGCCGAGACGATCGGTGCAAGACACGGGCCCGGAGTCCGTTGCTCTCGTCCGACGGCGCGGCGCGGGGTCTCGACCGCGACGGGGTCGCGCGTTCGACAGGTTGCTCCGAGAAGGACCTCTTCCGGTGGGCCCTTGAGGCGCCGTCCCGCGATCCTGCGGATGCGTCCGGTCGCGCATACCGCCCCACAACGTCGGTCCCGCGCAGAGGGTTGCGCACGACTATCGTTCGACCCGGAGCGCCCGGGCGCTGGGGATCGATCCCGGCCTCCGCCCGACGCCCCTGGTTCAGGCGCGGCCGGCGCGGCGGGCCGGCCGCGCCTCGCCGGGTTGCCCCGCCACGTCTCGACCCGGGACACGTCACGCCGGGTCGATCCGACCGGCCACGCGGCTGCCGCGAGAGGTCCCCACGCATCAGGCGGCGGCGTCCGAATCGGGCCGTGCGACGGTCTGGATCGTCTCGAACCCCTCGAACTGAGGATGGCCCAGGTAGAGGGGCTTGGTCGACGGCACGCGGCCGTGGGCCTTCCGGAATTGTTCCGACCGGGTCCAGGCCTCGAAATCCGCCTTCGACGACCAGATGGTGTGGGAGGCGTACAGCACGTGGTCCTCGCCTTCAGGACCGCGGAGGAGATGGAACTCCACGAAGCCCGGCATTTCGCCGAGATGACTGTCGCGGCCGAGCCAAACCTGCTCGAAGTCTTCCGTCGCGTCCTTGACGACTTTGAAGCGATTCATTGCGATATACATGATCCACCTGGGTTTTTCGGCGTCTCGGACGATCCCGTGCGACACCTCTAACCTGGGGCATAGGGGCACGAAAAGCCATCCGGTGCGGCGGATGCGCCGCGCTCCGGCCCGGCGCGGACCGCCCGATGAAAGCCCGGTCGCGCCCGGTTCGTCAGGCATTCGGAGCCGTGGGTGCGTTCGCGGTGCAGCGAAACTCGCGAGGGACGATCGCAACGTCGCGCTTGCAATCCGTGCCAGCTTTGTGGTCAAGCTCTCAGAACGGTCACCTCCGATGCTCATGCGGAGTAAACATCCAGTGGCGTTCGACTGCAGACAAGGATAGTCTCTACCACCACGTTCAATCGTTGATCGACTGCCTTGGTTTCGTGGCGAATGAACTTAAGGAATCCTGCACGCCTTCGTACGAAAGCGCTCCAACCTCATCGTCCCCGGGGCTGGTCCGGGCGGGGGCTGAAAATTTCTATAGGGACTGAATCGAGAGATGATGCCTAAGCAGACTACCGACGTCGATCGCCTCGTCGGATTGAGGATCACCGCTTTGCGCAAGGCGCGCGGCCTGAGCCAGACCGCGCTCGGGACCGCCGTGGGCGTGACCTTCCAGCAGGTACAGAAGTACGAGAAGGGGCAGAACCGCGTCGGTGCCGGGCGCCTGCGCGAGATCGCCCGTCTTCTCGAAGTTCCGGTCTCGGCCTTCTTCGAGGAAGACGAGGTTGGCGGCACCCAGTCCGATGTCTTCGGCTTCCTCAGCGCGCAGGGCGCGATCGAGTTGCTGCGGGCCTACGCGCTGATCGAGGACGATCAACTGCGCCGCGACGTGCTCGCCATCGTGCGGACGGCCGCGAAGATGGGCAAGCAGGCACCCGAGCCCGCCGCCGCCGGTTAGGGGCTCGCCGAGCCCCTAACCGATCCAGTGGAAGAAGCTGCCCGTCACGGCGCCGCGCCGGTGTCCGGCGTGGCCGAGGGGCACGCCCTCCGCATCGGTCACCGCCGCGAGCCCCGTCTCGGGGGTCGGCGGCGCACTCGTCTCGCTGGCATAGTGGAACTCGTGCCCGACGAGGCGTGCGCCCGCGCCCCCGAGGGGGCCCTCGGCCAGCAGCGTCGCGACGCGGTAGCCAAGGTGCAGGCGGCGGGTCTTGTAGGAGGTCGCCACCGGCAGCAGGCCCGCCATGGCGTGCGTGACCCCCTGCGCATCCTCCAGGCTCTCGCCCAGGACCATGTAGCCGCCGCACTCCCCGTGCACCGGCTTTCCCCGGGCGAACACCCGCAATCCGTCGAGGAAGCGCCTGGCCTGCGCCAGGGCGCCGGCATGGAGCTCGGGATAGCCGCCGGGCAGCCAGCCGGCATCGCAATCGGCCGGGGGCGGCTCGTCGGCCAGGGGCGAGAAGGGCACGAGTTCGGCGCCCGCCGCCCGCCAGCCCGCCGCCATGTGCGGGTACAGGAACGAGAAGGCCGCATCCGACGCGATGGCGATGCGCTGGCCCGGCGGCCGGGGCAGGATGCCGGCGCCCGGGGCGGGGGCCGCGCCGGCCGCGGCGGCCAGGATCGCGTCGAGGTCGAGGCCGGCCTCGGCGAGGTCGGCGAGCCGGTCGAGCCGGGCCTCGAGGTCGTTGGTCTCGCGGGCCTGGACGAGGCCGAGATGGCGCTCGGGCAGGACGAGGCTCGCATCCCGCATCAGCGCCCCGAGCACCGGCATGCCGATGCGGCTCAGGCCTGCCTCCACGAGGCGGCGATGGCGGGCACTCGCGACCTTGTTGAGGATCACCCCGGCGATGCGGATGCGCGGATCGTAGGATCGGCACCCGAGGGCGAGGGCGGCGGCCGATTGCGCGGCGCCGGAGACGTCGAGGACGAGGATCACCGGCCAGCCGTAGCGCGCGGCGATGTCGGCATTGGCGCCCGTGCGCCCCTCCGGTGCCACGATGCCGTCGAACAGCCCCATCGAGCCTTCGGCGATCACGAGGTCGGCGCCCAGAGCCGAGAGGGCCGCCACGGCGTCGAGCATCGGCCCCGGCATGGCGAAGCTGTCGAGGTTGAAGCTCGGATGGCCGGTGGCCGCCTGGTGGAAAGCGGGGTCGATGTAGTCCGGCCCGCACTTGGCGCCGCGCACGGCCAGGCCCCGCCGGGCCAGCGCCCGCATCAGCGCCAGGGTCACGGTGGTCTTGCCCGAGCTCGAACGGGGCGCGGCGACGAGGAGACCGGGCACGCTCACGGTCGGTCTCCGTTTGCGCGCTCGCCCGTCGGCCGGAAGCGCCGGTCGTAATCGGTGGCGTAGAGGGCGCTCTCCCGGAACTCCGCCGGGTCGAGGGCGGGCCCCACCAGGATCAGCGCCGTGCGCTCCAGCCCGGCCTCGGCCACCTGGCCGGCGATCGTCGCCAGGGTTCCGGTGAGCACCCGCTCGTCGGGCCAGGTGGCGCGGAACACCACCGCGACGGGGCAATCGGCGCCGTAGAACGGCGTCAGCTCGGAGACCACCGCGTCGACGACGTGGATCGAGAGGTGCAGGGCGAGGGTGGCGCCGGTGCCCGCGAAGGCCGCCAGGGTTTCGCGCTCCGGCATGGCGCTGGCGCGCCCGGAGGTGCGGGTGAGGACGACGGACTGGGCGAGGCCCGGTACGGTCAGTTCCCGCCGCAGGAGCGCGGCGGCGGCGGCGAAGGACGGCACGCCCGGCGTCACCGTGAAGGGGATGCCGGCCTGGGTCAGGCGGCGGGTCTGTTCGGCCAGCGCGCTCCAGATCGAGAGGTCCCCCGAGTGCAGGCGCGCCACGTCCTGGCCCGCCGCGTGGGCGGCCGCGCATTCGGCCACGATGGCGTCGAGGTCGAGGGGGGCCGTGTCGACGATGCGGGCGCCCGGCGGGCACCAGCCCAGGATCTCGGGCGCGACGAGGGACCCGGCATGCAGGCAGACGGGGCAGCGCGCGATGAGGTCGCGGCCACGGACGGTGATGAGGTCGGCGGCGCCCGGGCCGGCGCCGATGAAGTGTACGGTCATGGCTCCTGCGTGACGGATTGTGCGCGAAGCGCAAGGGCGCAGGTCGCCCCGGCACTGGCGATTCGCCGCAGCAGCAGCGTCGCACCCGGTCCGGCGGCGGCGAGGGCGGCGGCCTCCGCCACCGAGCCGACCCGGCGCGAGGCCTCGATCCGGTGCGAGCGGGTGGCCACTTCGGCGTCCACGGCGATCAGGGCCTCGGGCGGGACGGCCTCCAGGGGACAGCCGAGCGTCTGGGCGACGGCGCGGATCGCCGGCTCCCCGGCCCGGTCGCCGGCGGTGGCGAGGCGGACGACGCGGGCGCGCGGCAGGCCGGCGGCGTCGCAGGCCTGCGCGACCAGGGCGAGAATCTCGGCGGGCGCGGTCGCATGGCGAAACCCGATTCCTGCGACGAGGTCGCCCGGTCCGGGTTCCACCGGCGCCGTGCCATCCCCCCTCATGCCTTCACCCAGGCCCATTGCGTCACCGGCATCGCCCCGCGCCAGCCGTGCAGGTGCCCGACCGGATCCGCATGGGCGACCGTCAGGCGCTTGAGGCTCCCGCCCTGCTGCCCGAAGGCCGCGAGCAGCACGGCTTCGCCCTCCAGGGTCACCACGTTGGCGACGAGGCGTCCGCCCGGGGGCAGGGCGGCGACGGCCGCGTCGAGGACGCCCGGCGCGGTGACGCCGCCGCCGATGAAGACGGTGTCGGGGGCCGGCAGGCCGGCCAGCGCCGCCGGGGCGGGACCCTCCACCACGCGCAGGTCGGGCACCCCGAGGCGGGCCGCGTTGCGGGCGATGCGGGCGGCCCGGGCCGGGTTGCCCTCGACGGCGATGGCCCGCAGGCTCGGGTGGCGCAGCATCCACTCGATGGAGATGGAGCCGGCTCCGGCGCCGATGTCCCACAGGGTCTGGCCGGCGCGGGGGCGCAGGGCTGCCAGCGTCACCGCCCGGATGTCGGCCTTGGTCAGCTGGCCGTCATGTTCGAACCAGGCGTCGTCGAGGCCGGGGCTCACGGTGACCACCTGGGCCGCGGCCGCGCCGACGACCTCGATGCCGAGGGTGTTCAGGGGGTCGATCCCCACGAGGTCGAAGCCCGCGGCCGTCGCGCTGCGCCGGCGCTCGCGCGGGCCCCCCATGGCCTCCAGGACGGTGAGGCGGGATGCGCCGAGGCCGCGCTCGGCCAGGAGCGCGGCGACCGCCGCCGGCGTCGTCTCGTCCCAGGTCAGGACGAGGAGGCGGGCGCCGGGCTGGAGATGCGGGATCAGCCGGGGCAGTGCCCGGCCGTGCAGGGTGAGGCAGCCCGTCTCCGCCAGGGGCCAGCCGAGGCGGGCGCAGGCGAGGCTGAAGGCCGAGGGTTGGGAGAAGACCCGCATCTCCGCGGCCGGGACGAGGCGGGCGATCTCGGCCCCGATGCCGTAGTGGAACGGATCGCCGGTCGCCAGGATGCAGGTGGGCGTGCCGCGCCGGGCGAGGAGTCCCGGATAGGCGTCCGCCATGGGGCTCGGCCAGATCCGCGTCTCGGCGGCGAGCGGCGCGGCCAGCGCCAAGTGCCGGCGTCCGCCATAGACGAGGCGCGCGCCGTCGAGGGCGGCGGCGGCGGCGGGGCTCAGGCCCGCGCGTCCGTCCTCGCCGATGCCCACGATGGTGAGCCAGGGGGCGGCCGGCTGGCTGGTGGACACGGCGTTACCGGTCATGGAGAACGGCCCCGAGGGTGGGGGGAGCATGCGGATACTGATCCTGGGCGGTACCGGCGAGGCGAGCGCCCTGGTGCGCGGGCTCCTGGCCATGGACCGGCGCGATGCCGTCACCCTGTCGCTCGCCGGCCGCACCAGCCGGCCGAAGCCGGAACCCGTGCCGACGCGGATCGGCGGGTTCGGCGGCGTGGAGGGGCTCGCCGCGTGGCTGGCCCAGGACCGCACCGACCTCGTGGTTGATGCGACGCATCCCTTCGCGGCCCGGATGAGCGCCAACGCCGCCGAGGCCTGCGCCCGGACCGGGACGCGCCTGCTGGCGATCCGCCGTCCGGCCTGGAGGCCGGTGGCCGGAGACCGCTGGGTGGAGGTGCCTGACATGGCAGCCGCCGCTCGGGCGCTCGGCCCCGCGCCGCGCCGGGTCTTCCTCACCATCGGCCGGCAGGAGGTCGGGGCCTTCGCCGGCGCGCCGCAGCACGACTACGTCGTGCGCGCCATCGAGGACATCGCCCTGGCGGTCCCGCGGCTGACTTCGGTCCAGGCGCGCGGCCCCTTCGACGCGGCCGCCGAGGCGGCGTTCCTGGCCGAGGGCGCGATCGAGGTCCTGGTCAGCAAGAATTCCGGGGGCGGCGCCACCTACGGCAAGATCGCCGCGGCGCGGGCGCTGAGGCTGCCGGTCGTGATGGTCGACCGCCCGGAGAAGCCGGACGTGCCGAGCGTACCGGACGTCGCGGGGGCCCTCGCGGGGATCGCCGCCCTCTGAGGCCCGCGCCGACCCGCGCATCACGCCGCCGGCACGCTGCGCGGCGTGTAGACGAACGGCGTGGCGTCGCCGCGCGGGATCAGGCGGGTGGCCGAGGCGCCGATGATCACCATTGTGGCCATGTCGGCCGTGGTCGTCCGCGCTTCGTCGAGGGTGAGCACCCGGATCGCCTCGTCGGGCCGCGAGACGGCGCGGGCGAAGATCACCGGCGTGTCGCCGCGCCGGATCTCGGCGGCCAGATCGAGGGCCTTGCCGAGCTGCCAGGGCCGGGCGGAGGAGATCGGGTTGTAGAGGGAGATCACGAAATCCGCCCGCAGCACCGCCTCCAGACGGGCGGTGATGACCTCCCAGGGCTTGAGGTTGTCCGAGAGGGACATCGCGCAGAAATCGCCGCCCAGGGGCGCGCCGAGGCGGGCGGCGGCGGCCAGCATCGCGGTGATGCCGGGCTCCACCGTGATGGGGAGCCGGGCCCAGGCCGGATCGCCGGCCTCCACCGCCTCGAACACCGCCGCCGCCATGGCGAACACGCCGGGATCGCCGCCGGAGACCACCGCGACGCGCCGGCCGGAGGCGGCGAGTTCGAGGGCGTGGCGGGCCCGGTCGACCTCCACCCGGTTGTCGCTGGCGTGGCGGACGAGACCCGGCCTCTCGGGCACGCGGGCGACGTAGGGAATGTAGCCGATGAGATCCTGCGCCTGGGCCAGGGCCTCCTGTGCGGCCGCCGTCAGCAAGCGCGGATCGCCGGGGCCGAGGCCGACGATCGCGACGGACCCGGAAGCCGAGGTCGGGCCGCTCACGGCCGGCGTCCCTCGCCGGGCAGGAGCACCATCGAGAAGTAGGGCGCCTCGTCGTCGGGCTTGTCCTTGAGGGCGATCACCCGCTCGCCCGCCATGGTGCCGCGCTCCACATAGACCGCGCGCTCCAGCACGCCGGCCTCGGCGAGCGCCGCCCGCACCTTCGGCAGGTGGCGGCCGAGCTTCATCAGCACGGCGGCGTCGGTGGCGCGCAGGCGCTCCACCAGGGCGGCGTGCGGCAGGGTGGCGGGCAGCACGGTCAGCACGTCGTCGCCCCAGGTGATCGGGGTGCCGGCGCGGGTCCAGCAGCCGGACATCCCGGTGACGCCGGGCACGACCTCCACGGGGAAGCGGTCCTTCAGGCGCCGCCACAGGTGCATGAACGAGCCGTAGAAGAACGGATCGCCCTCCGACAGGATGGCGACGTCCCGGCCCGCACCGAGATGGTCGGCGAGGCGCCCGGCCGCGTCGTCGTAGAAGGCGGCGAGGGCCGCGACGTAGTCCGGGTGCCCCGGGTGGAGCTCGGTGGTGTAGGGGTAGACCAGGGGGCATTCGCGCCCCGGCTCGGCGGCGAGCACGGCGTCCGCGATGGTGCGGGCGTTGCCGCGACGGCCCTTCTTGCAGAAATGCACCAGCACCGGGGCCCGCTCCAGCACCCGCATGGCGCGCACGGTGAGGTAGTCCGGCTCGCCCGGGCCCATGCCGACGCCGAACAGGGTGCCGGTGCTCACCGCGCGCGGGATCTCGGTCCGCTCCGCCGCATCGGGGGGAAGGCGCTCGCCGGAATCCATCACTCGATCTCTTGCGCGAGCGCGTTGATGGCCGCGGCCGTCATGGCGCTGCCGCCGCGTCGGCCATGGACCACGATGAAGGGCACCCGACCGTCACGGGCGAGGGCTTCCTTCGACTCTGCGGCGCCGACGAACCCGACCGGGATGCCGATGACGGCGGCGGGGGGCGGCACGCCCTCGTCGAGAAGCTCGAGGAGGCGGAACAGCGAGGTCGGGGCGTTGCCCACCGCCACGACGCTGCCGGGCAGGTGCTCGCGCCAGAGCTCCATGGCGGCGGCCGAGCGGGTGGTGTTCATGGCGGCGGCGAGGTCCGGCACGCGCGGATCGCTCAAGGTGCAGATCACCCGGTTGTCGGCGGGCAGCCGCGCCCGCGTGACGCCGTCGGCGACCATGCGGACGTCGCACAGGATCGGCGCGCCGGCCTTCAGGGCCGCCTCGCCAGCTTGCGCGAAGTCGGGGGAGGCCTCCACGTCGCGCGGCAGGTCGGTCATGCCGCAGGCGTGGATCATCCGCACCACGACCCGTTCGGCGGTGCCCTGGAAGCGCGCGAGATCGGCCTCGGCCCGGATCATCGCGAAGGAGCGGGCATAGATGGCCCCTCCGTCACGCAGGTAGTCGAGGCGGGAACTCATGACGGTCGCGGTCCTGGCGGGTGGTCTGGGAAGATCCGGGCGAGGGAATGTGCCGAATCCGCCCTCCTTACGCGCTCCAGCGCGGCCTCGAAAGGGAGGCGCGTCGTTGGCGAGGCATCCGGCCGCCCGGACAGCACCACGTCGTACCACCCGTCCCGCCCGACGAGGGTGAGGTCGGCGGCGCCCGGATGGGCGCAGCCCTTGGGGCAGCCCGAGACATGGGCGCGCAGGCCGCGCGCCGCGAAGGGCCGGAACGCCTCGGCCAGGCGGGCCGCGTCGTGCAGGGTCGGGGTCGATCCCGACGCGCAGGCCGGCGCGCCTGGGCAGGCCGCCACCGCCCCGCGCGGATCGTCGGCCCGCGTCAGGAAGCCGGCCCCGGCCAGGGTTTCCCGCGCGGCTTCGGCAACGGCGGCGTCGGCGCAGACGAGGAGGAGGCCGCGGGTCGGCGAGAGGCGCAGGTCCGCGCCGCCGACGGCGTCCGCCGTGTCGGCGAGCGCGTCGAGCGCGTCGGCGGTGCAGCGGCCGAAGGGGGCGTCGACGAGGAGGGCGACGCGCCCCTCCGCCCTCGGGGGCGAGGATCGCCGGGACTCGCTGTCCGGAAGAGATAGGGGTGGCAGGGCCAGTAAGCCCGGGTTCAGGGCGGCCGACTCGGCCGGCCCGGCGATGCGCTGCAGGCCGAAGCGAGCCAGGGTCTCCGCCCGGGCCGCTGCCGGAACATCGCGGATCCGCCGTTGCCCGCTCGCCGCCAGCAGGCGCAGGGCCGCCTCGATGATGGTCGGCGCCGCACCGTCGGGCAGGCGCCACCAGGCCGCGTCGCCGGCGAGGCGCAGGGCAAAACCCGCGCGCGTGACGACGGCGTGAAGGTCGGCCTCCGCCGAACCGAGGCTGATCCCGTGCGTGGCCGCCTCGACGGCCACCAGCGACTTCGGCGGCAGGCCCGGGATCACCCGCCCGATCGCCTCGATGGCCTGGGCCAGGGCCGGGACCGCCTCGGGTTCGAGCCCGGCCAGCGGCGTGGTCAGGGTCAGGCGTTGCGGGCCCCCGTCGTGGCGGACATCCCCGAGACCGACGGCCGCCAGCGCCTCGGCGAGGTCGCAGCGGGTCGCCTCGGTGACCCCGCGGATCTGCAGGTTGGCCCGGGCTGTGACGTCGACATGGCCGTTGCCGAAGCGGCGCGCGCCCGCCGCCACCGCCCGGGCCTGGGTCGGGGTGAGGCGCCCGAGGGGCGGGTGGACGCGGGCGAGCAGGCCGTCGCCGGTGGGCATCGGCCGGGCGAGGCTGGGGCACCAGCCGCGCCGGCTCGGCGCCTCCGGGGCGACGCGGCGGGGCGCGGTCATTCCGCCGCCTCGCGCAGCAGCTCGTCGGCCGCCATCTCGTCGGCCGCCATGGCGTTGCGCCGGGTGGTCCAGAGGCCGCGCCGGCGGGCCTCGTCGAAGCGCTCGAGGATGGCGCGGGCCGCCTCCGGATTGGCCGCCCGCAGGGTCTCGAAGGTCTCGAGGTCGGCGATCATCGCCCCGTAGAGCCGGTCGAGGTCGGCGTCGCACACCGCGTCCGTGGTGGCGGCGAGGACGAAGACCGCGTCGACCCCCTGTGCCAGTTCCTGGGCGCCGCGGTAGCCGTGCCGGAGCTGCGCCGCGATCCAGCGCGGATGGGCGAGGCGGCCCCGGATCAGACGGGCGGCGTCCTCGCGGGCGGTGCGCGCCTTCGGGCTCTCGGGCGTGGCGACGTCGAGGCTGTAGAGGGCGGGGCTCGCCCCCGTCAGGGCGGCGGCGGCCGAGAAGCCGCCCATCGCCTCCACGGCGGCGTCGCCGTCGAGAAGGTCGCGTTCGGCGACGTCGAAGGCGTGCACGTAGGCGTCGGCGCCGGCCACCCGGGCGGCGAAGCCCGCATCCTCCCTGTCCGCCGCGCCCCCATAGGCGTGCGACGTGGCGGCGAGATAGGCCCGCCCGAGATCGTCGCGGCTGTCCCAAGCCCCGTCGAGGGCGAGGCCGCCGGCCCCCGCGCCGTAGCGCCCGGGCGCCGCGCCGTAGACTCGGGCCAGCGCCTCGCCCCGGCGGCGGGCGGCGGCCAGCGGATTCTCGTCATCCTCTTCCTCCCGCGCTGCCACCGCCTCGGCGGCCCGGGCGAGGAGCGACAGGGTCTCGGGAAAGGTATCGCGAAAGGCGCCCGAGACCCGCACCGTCACGTCGATGCGCGGCCGGTCGAGGAGCGCCAGCGGCAGCACCTCGAAACCGGTGACCCGGGTGGAGGCGTGGTCCCAGACCGGGCGCACGCCCATCAGGGCCAGGGCGTGGGCGACGTCTTCGCCGCCGGTGCGCAGGGTGGGCGAAGCCCAGAGATCCATGACGATCCGGGCCGGGTACTCGCCCTCGTCCTGCAGGTAGCGCAGGACCACGGCGTCGGCGGCCCTGGCCCCCAGGGTGGTGGCGGCCCGGGTCGGCAGGCTGCGCGGGTCGAGGGTGGCGAGGTTGCGGCCCGTGGGCATCACGTCGGTGCGCCCGCGCGACGGCGAGCCGGCGGGACCGGGCGCCACGAAGCGGCCGTCGAGGCCACGCAGCAGGCCGAGGCGCTCGCCCTCCGCGCAGGCGGCCACCGCCTCAGAGGCCTCGGCCCCGGCCCGGCCGAATACGTGCAGACCGTCGCGCGCGGTCACCTCGCCGAGGTCGCACAGATGCGCGTCGAGGGCCGCGAGCGCGTCCGGCATCGGCGTGTCGGCGTCGATCCCGGCACCGGCGAGCAGCCCGGCCGACATCGCCTCGTCCAGGATGGTGCGCGCCAGGATCGCGGCGCGGCGCGGGTCGAGGACGCTGGCGGCGGAGTATTCCTCCACGAGCGCGCGCAGGCGCGCCGCGTCGGGGTCGAGCCCCGTCACGCCGGTCTGCGGCGTCAGGTGTCCGAGGGCGACGCCCCCGAGGCGCCGCTTCAGGGGCGCGGCCTCGCCCGGATCGTCGACGATGAAGGGATAGACCACCGGGAGCGCCCCGACGGCGCGGGCCGGCCAGCAATCCGGCGAAAGGGCGACGGCCTTGCCCGGCAGCCACTCGGCGGTGCCATGGGTGCCGAGGTGAACGAGGGCGTCGAACCGGCTGCGCAGGCCGAGATGGAAGGCCAGATAGGCGTGGGTCGGCACCGCGTCGGGGTCGTGATAGGCGGCCTTCCGGTCCTTCGACCGCCCGCGATCCGGCTGCAGGAAGACCGCGAGGCGGCCGCCCTGCGGGGCCACGCTCGCGAAGCGGAAGGCGCCGTTCCGGCAGGCCGGGTCGGCCTCGGGCGGACCCCACTCGGCGTCGAGGGCCGCGCGGGCGGTCTCCGGCAGCGTGCCGGACCAGTCCCGGTAGGCATCGAGGTCGACCGCGAAGTCCTTCGGCCCCTGCGTCAGACCCCGCATCAGCGCGTCGGCGTCCGGCAATGCGCCGATGCCGTAGCCGGCCTGCGCCAAGTCCGCGACGATCGCCCGCGCGCTCTCCGGCGTGTCGAGGCCGACGGCGAATCCCGCGCGGCCGCCGCGGGCGGGGTAATCCGAGAGCACCAGGGCGAGGCGGCGCTCGGCCCGGGGCAGCCGGGCGAGGCGGATCCAGGCGGCGGCGCGCTCGGCCAGGGCCGCGATGCCCTCCGCGTGCGGCACGGCGCGTCGCTCGGCGAAGCCCTCGGTTTCCGGACCCTCCTCCTTGAACGAGATCGGAAAACCGGAGAGCCGGCCGTCGAATTCCGGCAGGGCGACCTGCATGGCGAGGTCGGCCGCACCCATGCCCCGGGCGGAGGCGGCCCAGGCGTCCCGCGCCGCGCCGATGCTGAAGGCCTGTAGGACCGGGCAATCGGCGGCATCGAGGACGAACCCGGCATCCTCCCGCGCCGAGAAGGCGGTGGCGGCGATGACGATGGCGGGCCGATGCGCCGCGATGGCCGCCCGGAGGGGCGCGATCGCGGCGGGGTCCTTCAGGCTCGACACCGCCACGGCCAGCACCGCAAGGCCGCGCGCCTGGAGCGCGGCGCCCAACGCGGCGATCGGCGCGGTGTCGCCCGAGAGCACGCTGGACCGGTAGACCACGACCAGCGCCAGCGGCGCCTCGGCCGGGGCGGTCTGGAACGGTCGTCCGGCGGCGCGGGCCTGCCCGTCCGCGACGGGGCCGCAGCCCGGGCAGCAGACGAAGCCGCGGGGCAGGGGCAGGGGCGCCTCGACCGCCGCGGGATATCCGATCGCGGCGGCCATGCGCCCGACCAGGCGGCGCAGGTTCGCCGTGCCTCCGGCCCGGAAATAGGCGTCGAAGTCGGGGGCGAGCTCCGGCTTCGTCGAATAGGCGTCGAGGCGCGGGTCGGGCCGGTCGTCGCCCGGCAGCACCACGAGCGCCACCCCGGCGGCGCGGGCGGCCGCGCTGGCGCGCTCGATGCCGTAGCGCCAGTAATCGAGCCCGCCGAGACAGCGGATCACCACCATCCGTGCCTGGGCGATCACCGACTCGACGTAGAGGTCGACCGACATCGGGTGGCGAAGTTTCGCGAGCTTGGCGAGCCGCAGGGTCGGGCCTCCGGCCGAACCCGGCGGGAAGACCGCCGCGTGGGCGCCAGCCATGCCGAAGAGATCCGAATCGGTGAAGGACAGGAAGACGATGTCCCCCGGCGCCTGACCGAGATCGATCGCGGCTTCGCCCTCGTCGAGGGAGACCGTATCGATGCGGATCAGGTGCATGGCGGGCGCTTATCCCGCCAAGGCGGCGGCGACGGCGGCCTGGTCGAACCCCTTGAGGCCGATCACCACGAGGCGGCCGTCGCGGGGCTCGCTGGACTTCCAGGGGCGGTCGTAATGGTGGGCGATGCGGGCACCGACGCCCTGGACCACGAGGCGCATCGGCTTGCCGGTAACCTCGGCGAAGCCCTTGATGCGCAGCACGCCCTCCGTCTCGGCGGCGCGGGCGACGCGGATGGCCAGGTCCTCGGCCGAGGCCGTGGCCGCCACCGGCAGCGCTACCGAATCGAAGTCGTCGTGGTCGTGGTCCTCGCCCTCGCCGTGGTGGGAGGGACGCGCGTCGAGGTCGTCCTCGGCCGCCGCCTGGATCCCCAGGATCACGCGCGGGTCGAGGCGGCCGTGCTCGGCCTCCACCATCTTCACCGCGCGGGGCAGGTGTTCGGTGACCTCGGCCCGGACCTTGGCGCGCCCGGCCTCGTCGAGGAGGTCGGCCTTGTTCATCACCACAAGGTCGGCGCAGAGGAGCTGGTCCTCGAACACCTCCTCGAGGGGATTGTCGTGGTCGACGCTGGCGTCGTCCGCGCGCTGGGCGGCGAGCGCCGCCGGATCGTCGGCGAAGAAGCCGGCGGCCACGGCCGGGCCGTCGATGACCGCGACCACGCCGTCCACCGTCACCCGCGAGCGGATCGCCGGCCACTGGAAGGCCTGGACCAGGGGTTTGGGCAGGGCGAGGCCCGAGGTCTCGATCAGGATGTGCTCGGGCGGATCGGCCCGGTCGAGGAGCTTGTTCAGGGCCGGCACGAAATCGTCGGCCACGGTGCAGCAGATGCAGCCGTTGGCGAGCTCGACGATGTCCTCGTCGCCGCAGCCCTCGATGCCGCAGGCGGCCAGGAACGAGCCGTCGAAGCCGATGTCGCCGAACTCGTTGACGATGATGGCGAGGCGCCGGCCGTTCGCGTTCTCCACGAGGTGGCGCACCAGGGTGGTCTTGCCGGCCCCGAGGAAGCCCGTGACGATGGTGCAGGGGATCTTGGCGACGAGGGTCATTCGGCGGCGTCCGGAAGGGGGGGCGCCGCGACGGGCGGCGGGAATGGGGGAAGGCGGGCGACGACGCCCTTGCGGAATTCCTGCGGCCGGGCCTTCCACGGCACGATGCCGTCCGGCGTCTCGGCATAGAGCGCCACGCCGTCCAGGATGGTGCCGGCCGACGCGACCGGGTCGAGATCGCCGTAGACGTAGGTCCAGCGGCCTTGCGAGGCCACCGCCACCGTGCAGGGGCGCTTGCAGACCGAGAGGCATTCGACGCTCTCGATCGTGATGCCCGGGTGGCCGCCGGCGCTCACGGCGTCCTGAAGCGCGGCGAGCAGGCGGGCGCCCGCCCGCGGCTCCGAGGCGTCGCCGGCCGTCCGGCAGGTGGC
>NZ_LMML01000028.1:694825-717658 GCF_001422215.1 Methylobacterium sp. Leaf89
TAGAGGGTGACGGCGGCGTGGTCCGTGTCAGGCCGCGGGTCGGGCATGTGGTCAGGCATGGGTCGGCCGCGCGTGGGTCGGCCGGGTCTTGCCGAACAGCCCCCAGGCCCAGCCATAGGCCAACCCGATCACCGCCCAGAACACGAAGGCGATGCCCAGCGAGCGCGCCGCGAACTGCGCGGCGTAGGAGGCCGGCAGGTTCGAGGCGGCGTGGCTCGCCTCCGGCGCACCCGCGAGATGGGGCGCGACGAGGAGTACGATGCCGCCCGCGATGGTGATCGGCGCCCGCCGGATCGCGATGAGGTAGAGCCCCATGGCGGTGGCCGCGGCGGTCATCACCCACCAGAACTGGCGGTCGGCCAGCGGCGCGGCCTCCATCCCGGGAAGTTCCGGCGCGAGGCCGAGGGCGGGGGCCAGCGCCACCGCGAGGAAGCCGCCGATGGCGAAGCGCAGGCCGGTCTCGGGGCTGGGCTCGCGGTTGCAGGCCAGGAGCACGGCACCGAGCAGGAACGCGTAGCCGACGCCGCCCACCAGGGTGGCGAGCGCGGTGAAGGCCATGCGCGGCAGGCCGGGGCCAGGCTGCCAGTCGGGCGCGACCTCGCCGCCCGCCACCGAGGGATCCTTGGTGCCGTGATCGTGACCGCCATGGACGCGGACGATCAGCGAGGCGGGGGTCGGCCGAACGGGGGCGGCGGAGGCCTGCGTCTCGTAGCGCTCGGCCGCGATGATGAGCGGCGAGGTGAGTGCGAGCTGCAGGCCCGTCGCGACGACGGCCGCGAGGAAGCCGGCGACCAGGGCCGCCGACACGAGCCGGATGATCATGGGATTGTCTGCCTTAAGCGGAGACGCTCAGTGGCAGGGGAAGTTCTGGCTGTGGCGGAAGTCGTGCGCCGCGTTGTGCAGCGCCATCGCGGGGGCGAAGCCCGCCATGAACACGAGGCCGAGGCCGAGGAAGGCGGCCACGAGCACGGCGCCGAGGCGCTCGTTGGTGCGGGTGCCGGTCAGGACGAGGGTGTTGGTCGACATCGGGTTCATCTCCTGGCCGCCCCGCCGGCGGCCGTCAAGCATCGAGCGGGAGGACGGCAGGTCTCCTGGCTCGCGGGTCGCTGGTCCTGCCGCCTTCCCGGATCGCTCCAGTGGCTGATGGCAGTCCCGTCTCCGCTCACAGTTGCGGGGGCAGCTGCGGTTTCGAGGTCGCCCCCTCACCGCATTCCCTTTTCACCCCGTCGCCGGGGCACCGTCCGATTCACGCTTCTACGCGGTTGCCGATCCGCTGACAACGCGGCCCGGATCGGATTCCCGCCTTTGACCCGGGACCTCGATTTCGGGCACAGCAGGCCGCATGCCGCATCCTCTACCCAGACTGACCCTCGTGCTCGGCGGCGCGCGCTCCGGCAAGAGCGCCCATGCCGAGGGGCTGATCGAGGCGCAGCCTCGGCCCTGGCTCTACCTCGCCACCGCCCAGGCCTGGGACGACGAGATGCGCGAGCGCATCGCGCTCCACCGCGCCCGCCGCCCGGACGGCTGGATCACGCAGGACGTGCCGCTCGCCCTGCCCGAGGCGGTCGCCGCCGCGACCGGGCCGGTGCTGGTCGATTGCCTCACCCTCTGGCTCACCAACCTGATCCTGGCGGAGGCCGACGTGGACGCCGCCACCGCCGCGCTGCTCGCGGCCTGCGCGGCGGCCCCCGGCCCGGTGGTCCTGGTGGGCAACGAGGTCGGCCTCGGGATCGTGCCGGACAACGCGCTGGCCCGCCGTTTCCGCGATGCGGCGGGGCGCCTGCACCAGCGCCTCGCGGCCCAGGCGGACCGCGTCGTCCTCACGGTGGCGGGCCTGCCCCTGATCGTGAAACCCCAACCCGGAGCCACCCCATGACCGACGCCGACCGCCATCGCGAAAAGATGGAGAAGCGCAAGGCCGTCCAGGATGCCGAGGTGGCGGAGAAGACGATCGAGAAGGGGCTCCTCATCGTCAACACCGGGCCGGGGAAGGGCAAGACCACGGCGGCCCTCGGGCTGATGCTGCGGGCGCTGGGCCACGGCTGGCGCGTCGGCGTGGTGCAGTTCATCAAGGGTGCCTGGGACACCGGCGAGAAGCACGCCCTCACGGCCTTCGGCGACCGGATCGACTGGCACACCCTCGGCGAGGGCTTCACCTGGGAAACCCAGGACAAGGCCCGCGACATCGCCGCCGCCGAGCACGCCTGGGCCAAGGCCCTCGACCTCATGGCCGATCCGACGATCCGCCTCGTGGTGCTGGACGAGCTTAACATCGCCCTGCGCTACGACTACTTGGATCTCGAGGCCGTGGTGGCGGCCTTCCGGGCGCGCCGACCGGACCTCCACGTCGTGGTCACCGGCCGCAACGCCAAGCCGGCCCTGATCGAGGCCGCCGACCTCGTCACCGAGATGGCGGTCGTGAAGCATCACTTCGCCGCCGGGGTGAAGGCGCAGGTGGGCATCGAATTCTGATGCGCTTCGTCCTTGGCCCGGTCGGGCTCCTTGTCCTGTCGGGCATCCATCCGGCCTGCGCTGAAACCGCGCCGGCCTGGCCGGCCAGCTATCTCGGCCGCGTCGAGGCCCTGGCGGTGGTGGAGGGCCTGAACGCCCGGCTGCTCGCCAGCCGCTCCGCCACCGCGACCCTCGAAGGCTGGTGCGCCGAGCACGGCATGGCCGCGACGCCGCGGCTCGCGGCGAATCGGCAGCGCGGCGCGGACAAGCCCGCCTCGGAGGAGACGCGCCGGCGCCTGAGTGCCGGCCCCGACACCGTCCTCCGCTACCGTCAGGTGCGGCTCGCCTGCGGCGACCACGTCCTGTCGGAGGCGGACAACTGGTACGTGCCCGAGCGCCTGACCCCGGAGATGAACCGCCTGCTCGAGACCACCGACACGCCGTTCGGCCGGGCGGTCCAGGCCCTCGGCACGACGCGGCAGACCATCGGGGCGGAACTCCTGTGGCAGCCCCTGCCGCAAGGGTGGGAGCAGGCGCCGCCCCCGGCGTCGACCTGCGGCGACCTCACGATTCCCGACCATCTGTTCCGGCACCGGGCCGTGCTGTTCATGGCCGAGCGCGTGCCGTTCTCGGAGGTGGTCGAGACCTACGGGGCCGCCATCCTGGCCTTTCGTCGCGCCGCGCGGCCCGCCGATCCGGCCTGCGCCGCATCCCCGTCGGACGGGCCGCAGCCATGACCCGCGCCCTCATGATCCAGGGCACCGGCTCGGATGTCGGCAAGTCGCTGATCGTGGCCGGGCTGTGCCGGGTCTTCGCGCGGCGCGGGCTCGCCGTACGGCCCTTCAAGCCGCAGAACATGTCGAACAATGCCGCCGTCACCGCCGATGGCGGCGAGATCGGGCGGGCCCAGGCGTTGCAGGCGCGGGCGGCGGGGGTGGCGCTCTCGGTGCACATGAACCCGGTGCTGCTGAAGCCCCAGAGCGAGACCGGCAGCCAGGTCGTGGTCCAGGGCCGCATGGTCGGCACCGCCAGGGCGCGGGACTATCAGGCCTGGAAGCCGCGTCTCCTCGCCTCCGTGCTGGAGAGCTTCTCGTACCTGAAGGCGCAAGCCCACCTCGTGGTGGTGGAGGGGGCGGGCTCGGCGTCCGAGGTCAACCTGCGGGCCGGCGACATCGCGAATATGGGATTCGCCCGCGCCACCGGCACGCCGGTGATCCTGCTCGGCGACATCGACCGGGGCGGCGTCATCGCCAGCCTCGTGGGCACCAAGGCGGTGATCGACCCGGAGGACGCCGCGATGATCCGGGGCTTCCTCGTCAACCGCTTCCGCGGCGATCCCAGCCTGTTCGCCGACGGCATGGCCACCATCGCGCAGGCGACCGGCTGGCCGAGCTTCGGGCTGATCCCGCACTTTCCCGACGCGGCGCGCCTGCCGGCGGAGGACGCCCTCGGCCTCGCGGGCTCGGACACCGGATCGGCCCGGCGCAGGGTCGTTGCCGTGCCGGTGCTGCCGCGCATCGCCAATTTCGACGATCTCGACCCGCTTCGGGCCGAGCCCGACGTGGCGGTGGTGCTGGTGCGCCCGGGCGAGCCGATCCCGGTGGCCGACCTCGTGCTCCTGCCGGGCTCGAAGACCACCATCGACGACCTCGACGCCTTTCGCGCGGAGGGCTGGGACATCGACCTGCGCGCCCATGTCCGGCGCGGCGGGCGGGTGCTCGGGCTGTGCGGCGGCTACCAGATGCTCGGCCGGCGCATCGACGACCCGCACGGCATCGAGGGTGCGCCCCGCTCCGTGCCGGGTCTCGGGCTCCTCGACGTCGAGACCGTGATGACGCCGGTGAAGCATCTGGCCGCCGTGACCGGCACGAGCCAGCCGGACGGCGTGCCGTTCTCGGGCTACGAGATGCATGTGGGCGACACCACCGGGCCGGACACCGCGCGTCCGGCGATCCGGCTCGCGGACGGGCGCCTCGACGGCGCGGTCTCGGCCGACGGCCGCGTCACCGGCACCTACGTGCACGGCCTGTTCGCCGACGACCGCCAGCGGGGCGCCTGGCTCGGCCGCCTGGGGGCGGCCCCGAGCGGGCTGGCCTACGAGGCCGGCATCGAGGCGGTACTCGACCGGCTCGCGGATCATTGCGAGGCGCATGTCGCCTGCGACGCGCTGCTCGCCCTGGCCTCGTAGCGTCCCGACGGTTTTAGGCTTGGCGCCGGAACGCCTGCCTCACGACGGGTGCGGCGAGGAAGCCTCCATGATCCCGTCCCCGCCCCGGATCGACCCCTGCCTCGGCCTCGGCGCGAGCCTGATGTTCGTCGTGCTCTCGGCGCTCCGCCGCGACGCCGCGCGCCGGGGCGCGGCGGAAGCCGGCCCGAGCCTCAGGGGGGCGTAGGCGCGCCCCTCTCCGGGATCGGCACCGCGTAGGCGTGCGGCGCCCCGTTCCGAAGGCTGTCGAACAGGACGAGGACCCGGCCCGATCCGAGCGGGACCACGGCCTCGGCCTTGCCGTCGATGACCTTGCCCTTCTCGTTCTCGCCGCGGACCGGCGTGAGGGTGGCGACGGGGGTCAGGGCGCCGGAGGGCAGGTCGACGAGGGACAGCCGAAAGGGAACGGGCAGGCCGTTGCGGGACGAGCCCGTGAGCACCAGCATCCGTCCGTCGGGCAGGATCGTGAGGTCGCGGACGCCCGCATCGGGTCCGGCCTCCAGGGGGATCGTGCCGATTTCGGCCGACAGGGCGGCGTTTCCATCCGCGAACAGCGCCTCGACCGGTACGGAGACGAGGAAGGCCTTGCCCGCGAGGCTCGGTGCCCGCAGGCCCGCGTAGAGGCGCCCGCCCACGACCGCGAGCCCTTCGACGTTCAGGCCGTTCGGCTGCGGCGTGCCCTCCGGCGGCAAGGCGTTCCAATCGAATTCCAGGTCGCGCAGCACGGAGTCGCGCACGGGCGCGGAGGCCATCAGGGCGTCGAACAGGCGGTAGGTGCTCACTGTCTCCGCGGCGGCGGTGCCGTCGGCGTTCGGCCGCAGGCGCGTGAGGATCATCGACGACAGTTTGTACCTGCGCTTGCCCCGGGTGCAGCCGTGCGACCCGGTGACGTAGAAGAAGGGCTCGGCATAGGCCACGGCCTCGCCGTCGAGCTGATCGAACCTGCCCGGACCGCCGCTGCATCGGGACTGCGCGGGGGGCGTGCCCCGGATGGCCGGCGAGGGCGCCGTGCCGAGGTCGTAGGCGGTGGCGCCGGGCGTCAGCGTGGTGCCGGCGAGGCGGGCGAACTGCGCGCCGCGGTTCTCGTCGTTGACCACGACGCAGAGGCGGCTGCCGTCCGCGTCGGTCGGGCGGCAGGCCATGCCGCTGAGGTCGTAGGCCCCGTCGCCCTTCGTCTCGCCGTCGAAATCGCGGGTGACGGTGTAGGGCGTCGGCAGGCCCTCGGCGGTGCGGCCGGGGGTCGGAGCGGCGAGGCCGAGGGCGGCCAGCGCCAGGGCTCCCCGTCGCCCGAGGCGTGTCGTCTTCGACCGGATCATGCGAGGGCGACCTTGAGGAGGACCAAGAGGAGGAGGGCGAGCCCGAACAGGAATCCGCATGCCGTGCGGTAGAGCGCAAGCGCCCGTTCCACGTCGGCCGGGGTCGCCTCCGTGCGCCCGTCGCCCATCCAGCCATCCGCGACGCGGGTGGTGCCGTAGGTTCGGGGGCCGGCGAGCGCCAAGCCGAGAGCCCCCGCCATGGCGGCCTCCGGCCAGCCGGCATTGGGCGAGCGGTGGCGGCCGGCATCCCGCCGCACCGCCCGCCAGGCTTGGCCGGGCGAAGCGCCGGCATGGACGGCCGCGGCCGCGACGAGGAGCAGGGCGGTCAGCCGCGAGGCCGGAAGGTTCACGAGATCGTCGAGGCGGGCGGCGGCCCAGCCATAGGCCTCGTGGCGCGGGGTGCGGTGGCCGATCATGCTGTCGGCGGTGTTGATCGCCTTGTAGAGCGCGCCGCCGGGCAGGCCGCCGACCCCGATCCAGAAGGCCGGCGCCACGATGCCGTCGGAGAAGTTCTCGGAGAGGCTCTCGATGGCCGCCCGGCAGATGCCGGCCTCGTCCAGGGTCTCGGGATCGCGCCCGACGATCATCGACACCGCGCGGCGTCCGCCCGCGAGGCCCTCGCACCGCAGATCGGCCGCCACGCGGGCGACGTGGCTGTGCAGACTGCGCTGGGCCGGCAGGCTCGCCGCCAGCAGGGCGAGGACGAGGAGCGCGGGCAGGAGGCCGGCGGCGCCGGCCAGGGCGGTGAGGGCCAGGGCGAGGCTGCCGACGACCCCCAGAAGCACGAGGAGCCCGGCCACGCCCGCGAGCCGGCGGCGAACCGGCGCCCCCCGGTTCCAGTGGCGGTCGAGGGTCGCGATCAGCGCGCCGATCCAGGTGACAGGATGGCCGAGCGCCCTGTAGAGCCGGTCCGGATAGCCGGCTGCCGCCTCGACGGCGAGGGCGAGCACCAGGACGATGAGCGTATCGGGCGGATGGGTGAGGGCGGTCCAGGACATGCGGTCTCGGTGATGGCGCGCGGCCCGGGGATGGGTGACGGAATCGCCCATGGCGGCGATCTCGAGGCCGCCCGACGCCTCTTCCCGCAAGCGCTCGAGCCCTGGCTGGATCTCTCCACGGGGATCAATCCGGTGCCCTATCCGTGTCCGGCCCTCGACGCCAGCGCCTTCCGGCGCCTGCCTTCGGCCGCCGACCTCGGCGCCCTGCGCGCGGCCGCCGCCGACGCCTACGGGGTGGCCGATCCGGACCGGATCGTCGCCGCGCCCGGAACCCAGATCCTGATCGAGACCCTGCCGCGCCTCGTGACACGCGCCCGCGTCGCCGTGGTGGGGCCCACCTATGCCGAGCACGCCGCCGCCTGGGCCCGGGCCGGCCACGCCGTCGTGACCGTACCGGGGCTCGGGGCGGCCCGGGACACGGACGTGGTCGTCGTCGTGAACCCCAACAATCCGGACGGACGGACCTGGGAGGCCGGAACGCTGCGGGCGCTCGCCAACGACCTGGCGGGCCGCGGGGGCCTGCTCGTCGTCGACGAGGCCTTCGCCGACCTGGAGCCGATCGAGACCCTGGGGCCCTCCCTCGGCCCGGGCCTCGTGGTCCTGCGCTCTTTCGGAAAGACCTACGGTCTCGCCGGCATCCGGCTCGGCTTCGCCCTCGGCGAACCGGGCCTCGCCGCCGCCCTCGCGGAGGCGCTCGGGCCCTGGGCGGTCTCGGGCCCGGCGCTGGCCATCGGGCGCGCCGCCCTGTCCGACGCGCCCTGGCGGCGGGAGGCCGCCACCGCCCGGGCCGCGGATGCCGCGCGCCTCGATCGGATGATCCTGCGGGCCGGCGGGACGCCCATCGGCGGCACTTGCCTGTTCCGCACCGCCGACTTTCCCGACGCGCCCGGCCTGTTCGACCGCCTCGGCGCGGCCGGGATCTATGTCCGGCGCTTCGCCGGGACCCCCGCGCGCCTGCGCTTCGGCTTGCCGCCGGACAAGGCGGCCTGGTGCCGGCTGTCGCGGATCCTCCGGTAAGGGACGATCAGGCGCCTCTCGGCTCCAGCACGTTCACGAGGAAGCCCGCGCCCGCCAGGAGGATGCCGACGGCGCAGACGCCGGACCAGCCGGCCATGAGGAAGGCCTGGGAACCGGCGAAGGCCCCGAGCGCCCCGAACACGAACATCATCGTGAACAGCACGGTGTTGATCCGCCCGCGGGCGCTCGGAACGAGGGCGTAGACCCGGGTCTGGTTGGCGATGAGGGCGGCGTTGAGGCCGATGTCGATCAGGAGGACCCCGAGGCCCACCGCGATCAGGGACCAGGCGCCGCCCGCCCACAGCACCGCGAAGGCCGCGACCACGAAGAGGGCGCCGGCCACCACCATCGGGCGCGGGCCGCGCCGGTCCGTGAAGCGGCCCGAGAGCGGGGCCACGAAGGCGCCCGCGACGCCGATGACGCCGAACATCCCCGCCCCGGCCGCCGTCAGGTTGAAGGGTGGCGCCTCGACCAGCAGGGCCAGGGTCGCCCAGAAGGCGTTGAAGCTGGCGAAGAGCAGCCCCTGCGACAGGCTCGACCGGCGCAGCACCGGCTGGCTGCGCACGAGGTGGAGGATCGACAGCATCAGGGCGCGGTAGCGCAGGGGCCGGGTCTGCGGAATCTTCGGCAGCGTGGCGGCGGCGATGCCGGTCATCCCCAGCGCCACGACCGCCGCGGCGAAGAACACCGCCCGCCAGCCGTACTGCGCGCCCACGAGGCCGCTGGCCGTGCGCGCCAGCAGGATGCCGGTGAGGAGGCCGGTCATCACCTGGCCCACCACGCTGCCGCGGGTGGCGTCCGGCGCCAGCTCGGCGGCGAAGGGCACCGCCTGCTGCGCCGCCGAGGCGAGGATGCCGATGACGAGGCTGGACAGGGCCAGGCAGGCGAGGTTCGGGCTCAGCGCCGCGGCCAGGAGCGCCACGGCGAGGCCGAGGGTCTGGCCGATGATCAGGCGCCGGCGGGACAGGCTGTCCCCCAGCGGCACCAGGCCGAGGATGCCGAGCCCATAGCCGACGAGGGAGGCGGTCGGGACCCAGAGGGCGGCACGCTCGCCGAACTCCCCGACGAGGAGCCCGAGGAGGGGCTGGTTGTAGTAGATGTTGGCGACGGCCCCGCCCGCGATCAGGGTCAGCCCGAGCCGGGCCCGCGGCGTGAACCCGTGGCGTCCGGCCGTATCGGCCTGTGCTCCGCCGCTCATGCGGGGCGGCCCCCGGCGACTCCGCGCGCGGACAGGCAGGGGGGCGGACAGGCTTGGAGGGTCATGCGCGGGATCTCGGGGGGCGGCGGAGCCGGGGCCGCGATGGGATCCGGGCGCCGACGGGGGCATCCGCTGCCCGGTTAGGCCTGCGCACTGGCTTCGGCAACCCGGAACGGTCGGACGAGGGATGGGAATCGGTCTTCGTCGCCCCTGATCGTCCGGCCCGACCTGGACCCTACTCTTTCGCGCACGGAGGCTTTGTCTTGCCGCCACCCGCTCGGCCACGTCGTCGCGGGGTATGTGCGCGGAATTTCAGTCGTCCCATATACCGAATGTTATGGGCGACCTGTGTTGCGGCTTTCCTTCCTGCACCCTGCACTTGGAATTCTGCGCAACTTGCGCTCTGATTGAAATCGGACCCGGTGAGTCGCGGCGTTCGCGGAGGTCAAGTCGGCGCTCCTGCAAGGCCGCGCTCATCGTCCAGGGAGTTTCGAATGGCGACCTACCGCGTCAACTTTGCCAAGCAGATCCTGGGTGTGCCGTTCACGGTCGGCTCGGTGGACATCACCCGCGCCCGGGATCCGATGCGCGCGCTGCGCGCCGCCGAACTGCGCTTCGCCCGGCAGCACGGGGTCGTGGATTGGCGCGAGCGGGCGGACCAGGCGGAGATCGCCCCGGCTTCCGGCCAGGATTAGGGCCGCGCCCCCGCCCTGCGCGTCTTTACGGCCACGGTCTCTGGTCCTGCGCGTGGAGCCGCCCTAAGGTAGCGGCCAAGCCGGGACCCCACGACGCGTGGGGCCGCCGGTGCGCCCAGGTCGGGCGCCAGTGAGGGGGCAGGCGGCGTGCCATGGCGGCGATCTCTTTCTTCGGCGATCTGCTCCAGACCATCAGCGACCGGGGCCGGGATCTCATCGGCATCGGGCGGGGTGACCTGGCGGCCCGTGCCACCGCCCAGGAACTGGTCAAGCTCTGCGAGGATCTGATCTCCCGGCGCGGCGAGGCCTCCGGGGTGGCCCTGGCCCGGCTGATCCTCGAACGCTACGCCACCCTGGCCCGGCCCGAGCGTACCGGTTTCCTGCGCCTCGTCGCCACCGAGTTCGCCGCCGACCATGCCGCCGTGGACGAGGCGATCGCGGCCTACCGGGCCGATCCGACCCGGGCGGCCCTGGGCGCCCTCCACGATGCGGCCGAGCCGCGGAGCCAGGAACTCATCCGCCGCCTGAACCTCGCCAAGGACGGGACCCGCGCCCTGGTGCGGATGCGCGAGGACCTGTTCGGGCTGCGCCGCGAGCTCCGTCAGGAGGAGGCCGACCCCGACCTCATCGACGCCGCCGACAGCCTCGACAGCGATTTCGAGCACCTGTTCGCCTCGTGGTTCAACCGCGGCTTCCTGGTCCTGCGCCACATCGACTGGACGACCCCGGCCCACATCCTCGAGAAGATCATCCGCTACGAGGCGGTGCACGAGATCACCGGGTGGGACGACTTGCGCCGGCGGATCGAGCCGACGGATCGGCGCTGCTTCGCGTTCTTCCATCCCGCCCTGGTCGACGAGCCGCTGATCTTCGTCGAGGTCGCGCTCACCGCCGGCATCGCCCCCGCCATCGCGCCGATCCTGGCTCATGAGCGCGAACCCCTGCCGCTGAAGGCCGCCACCACGGCGATTTTCTACTCGATCTCAAACTGCCAGAAGGGGCTGGCCGGCGTCACCTTCGGCAACTTCCTGATCAAGCAGGTGGTCGAGGACCTCGCCCGGGAGATCCCAAGCCTGAAGACCTTCGTCACCCTCTCGCCGGTCCCGGGCTTCTCCGCCTGGCTCGACCGCGAGCGCCGCTCCGACGCGCCGCAGGGGCTGACCCGCGACGACGTCGAGGCCCTGCGCATCATCGACGAACCGGACTGGCAGACCGACAAGGCCAAGTGCGAGGCCGTGCGCAAGGCGATGATCCCGGCGGCGGCCGCCTATTTCCTGCGCGCCAAGAACGAGCGCGGGCGTCCCCTCGACCCCGTCGCCCGGTTCCATCTCGGCAACGGCGCCCGGCTGGAGCGGCTGAACTTCCTCGGTGACGTCTCCCCCAAGGGGCTCGCCCAATCGCGCGGCCTGATGGTCAACTATCTCTACGACCTCTCGGCCATCGAGAAGAACCACGAGACCTATGCCAATCTCGGCACCGTCGCTGCCTCCAGCGCGGTGAGCCGCGAGCTCCGGAGCAACCTGCCGCCGATGCGGGCGGTGGCCCTGGCCGAGGCCTGAGCCGTCCGCCCACGCCGCCCTCGGGCGACGTCGCATTTCCCGCCATTCCGATGGAGCGAAGCGAAGATCGTAGGAAACCGACGATCGACAGCGTATTCGTCCCTGCCATCTTCGCCCCGTCATGTTCGAAACGCCGATGACCAATCACCTCTTCGACCTCGTTCGCCAGAGCCTGCCGGCCGATCCCGCCGCCAAGCTGTTCCTGGAGACCGGCGAGGGCGCCCGCTACTCCTACGCGGACCTCATCGTGCGCTCGGGCGCCTACGCCGCGGCCTTGGCGGCCGCCGGGGTGAAGCCCGGGGACCGGGTGGCGGTGCAGGCCGAGAAGAGCCCGGAATTCCTGTTCCTGTATCTCGGCGCGGTTCGGGCCGGGGCGGTGTTCCTGCCCCTGAACACCGCCTACACCCCCACCGAGATCGCCTACTTCCTGGGCGACGCCGAGCCGGCCCTGTTCGTCTGCGATCCGGCCAAGCACGAGGCCCTCGCGCCCGTGGCGCGGGATGCCGGCGTGCCGGTGGTGCACACCCTCGACGCGCGGGGCCACGGCACCCTGGCCGAGGCCGCCGATGCCGAGACGGAAGCCTTCTCCGACGTGGCGCGCGGCCCGGACGACCTCGCGGCCATCCTGTACACCTCGGGCACCACGGGGCGCTCCAAGGGCGCCATGCTGAGCCACGAGAACCTCGCCTCGAACGCCCGCACCCTCGTCCAGGCCTGGCGCTTCACGGCGGAGGACGTGCTGCTCCACGCGCTGCCGGTATTCCACACCCACGGCCTGTTCGTCGCCACCAACACGGTGCTGGCCAGCGGCGGAACGATGCTGTTCCTGGGGCGGTTCGATCCGACCCAGGTCCTCGCCCTGCTCCCGCGCGCCACCGCCATGATGGGCGTGCCGACCTTCTACACCCGCCTGCTGAAGGAGGCCGGCCTGACGCCGGACGCCACCGCCGGAATCCGTCTGTTCGTGTCGGGGTCGGCGCCGCTGCTGGCCGAGACGCACCGCGACTGGCAGGCCCGCACGGGCCACGCCATCCTCGAGCGCTACGGCATGACCGAGACCAACATGAACACCTCGAACCCCTACGCGGGCGCGCGGGTGGCGGGCACCGTCGGCCCGGCCCTGCCGGGCGTGGCCGTGCGGGTGGTCGACCCGGAGACCGGGGCGGTCCTGGCGGCCAATGCCGTCGGCATGATCGAGGTGAAGGGTCCGAACGTCTTCCAGGGCTACTGGCGGATGCCGGAGAAGACGGCGGCCGAGTTCAAGGCCGACGGCTTCTTCATCACCGGCGACCTCGGCAAGATCGACCCGGACGGCTACGTCCACATCGTCGGGCGCGGCAAGGACCTCATCATCACGGGGGGCTACAACGTCTACCCGAAGGAGATCGAGAACGAGATCGACGCCCTCCCGGGCGTGGTCGAGTCCGCGGTGATCGGCCTGCCCCATGCCGATTTCGGCGAGGGCGTCACGGCGGTGGTGGTCGGCCGGGCCGACGTGCCGGACGAGGCCGCGATCCTGCGCACGCTCGAAGGCCGGCTCGCCCGCTACAAGTGCCCCAAGCGCGTCCTCTTCGTCGAGGAATTGCCGCGCAACACCATGGGCAAGGTCCAGAAGAACCTGCTGCGGGACGCCCATGCGGGCCTCTACGCGCCCGGCGGCGCCTGAGGCGGCACCGCCGGCGGGCCCCTGCGCGGGACGGCCTTCGCTGGGTCCGTCCGCTACGCCGCCCGGACGGTGCCGAGGAAGTTCTGGACCTCGGCGCTGAGGTGCTCCGACTGACGCGACAATTCCCCGGCGGCCCCGAGCACCTGGGCGGCGGCGGCGCCGGTCTCCTCGGCCGCCTGGGCGACGCCCGTGATGGTACTGGTGACGTCCGTGGTCCCCACCGAGGCCTGGGCCACGTTGCGGACGATCTCCTGTGTCGCGGCGCTCTGCTGTTCCACCGCCGCCGCGATCGCCGTCGCCACCGTGTTGATGTCGCGGATGCGCGTCGTGATCGAGCCGATCGCCGTGACCGCGTGGCCCGTGGCACCCTGGATATGCCCGATCTGGCTTCCGATTTCGTCGGTGGCCCGGGCGGTCTGGTTGGCGAGTTCCTTCACTTCCGCCGCCACCACGGCGAAGCCGCGTCCCGCCTCCCCGGCGCGGGCCGCCTCGATGGTGGCGTTGAGGGCCAGCAGATTGGTCTGGCCGGCGATCGTCGAGATCAGGCTCACCACGTCGCCGATCCGGGACACGGCGGCGCTCAGCTCTTGGACCAGGGCCGAGGTGGTGTCGGCCTCGGTCACGGCCGACTGCGCCATCTGGGAGGAGTTCGAGACCTGGCGGCCGATCTCCTGCACAGAGTTGCCGAGTTCCTCGGCGGCCGCCGCCACGGTGCTCACGTTGACGGAGGCTTCCTCGGCGGCCGTCGCCACGGTGATGGATTGCGATGCGGTCTCGCGGGCGGTGGTGGTCAGGGTCCCCGCCGTCGCCTGCAGTTCGGTCGACGACGCGGAGACCATGCCGATGATGCCGCCCACGGCACCCTCGAAGCTGTCGGCGAGTTCGATCATCGTTGCGCGGCGTGCGGCCACTGCGGCTTCGTCGGCAATGCGGCGGATCTGCGCTTCCTCGGCACTCTTCCGGGCGACCATCGCCTTGATGCCGTCCACCGCCTTGCCGACGGCGCCGATCTCGTCGCCGCGCCGGGCCTCAGGAATGTCTGCATCGATCTCGCCCTGGGCCATGCGGTTCAGGATCACGACCAGACGGCCCAGCGGCCGGGTGATTCCGAAGACCACGATGGTGCCGCACAGGAGGGCAGCCAGAACGAGACCGATGGCGGTGACGGTGATCAGCCGTTCGATCGCGATCGACATGTCCGCTTCGAGCGCCTGCTTGCCGGCCTTCATCTCCTCGGCGACCCGCTGAGCACGCTGCTCCACCAGCCTGTTCAGATTGAGCCGGGCGGGTTGCGCATCGTGCTGGACGATCTGGGCTGCGACTGCATTCTCATTCCGGAGCCCGTGCTCGATGGACCGCGCCAGGACCGCGAAATAGGCCTCAGCCAAGCTTCGCAGATCCTTACCGATCTTGCGGCGTTCCGGCGTTTCGGCCAGTGCGATCAGCGTATCGATGACCTCAAGCGCCCCGGCCGTGGCCGACGCATACTGCGCCTTGTATTGCGCCATCGGGACTTCTTCGGTTTCCAGGATGATGTTCCGGGTCAACAGGGCCGCTTCCGCGATTTTCAGCTGCGCCTTGAGGTAAGCTTCCTGCCGCGCGCTGAGAACTTCGATCACTTGCCGCGATTGGTCGGCGATGTTGTTCAGCGACGCGCGGGCGTAGAGGACGAGCCCGATGCTGAGGGCGCCCAGAGCGAACAGGGGAAGGGCGATCTTCGCCAGGACGCTGGCTTGATTGACGAAACGCACGTGCTTGGCTCCGCGGGTTGAAAAGCCATCGAATATGAGAGCTTCCGTGATGCGGGAGACTGGTATTGTTTGGTTAAAATACCATTTATGATCTTCTAATATTTAACGAAAATAAGAGAGATGCGCGGTATAGCAATCATTGATCTAGAAATGTTGTCTTTCAAGGTTTTGTTCGATTGGTTGTGCGAGATCTGAGGCGTGCCTGCGTCCGGTCGAGATGTCTTTAAGGTTCAAGGCGGTGTGCTGATGCGGTCGGGGAAGCGCACCGCTTGTTTCGGTCATGTCCGCCGTCGCTTTAGCTGCGCCGAGATTGGGCCGTGAGACGATCAACTTGCGAAATCGGGCGCGATGCGGAAGCCCGAGGAGGCGTGGCCGGAGCCGGAACGGTCAAGCCTGCGTCACGTTGATCCCGGGCGCCGAGACGACGCGGCGCCGAAGCACCGTCCATCCCGTTCCGGTCCTGCCATGCCATCTCCCTTCCGCCGCAGTCCCGTACCCGATGGTGAGGCGGCGAATTCCATCCTGTGGACGCTGCTGCTCGGGACTGCGCTGATCGCGCTCGCCGCCGCACCCCGGCGCGCGACCCGGACGCGTCCCGCCGCCGAGCCCGCCCAGCCCTCCACGGAGCCGGGCGCCCGCTCCCACGAGGGGGCGGCGGCGACCTACGTCGCGGCGACGCAGGTCGCGCGCGGGCGCGCCGCGGGCTCGCCCACCGAGATCACCGCCTCGGGCTGGAAGGACATCCTCTACCGGGTCTATCTCGAGTTCAATCAGGACCGGGTCCTGTCGGTGGCGGCGGGCGTGACCTTCTACTCGCTGCTCTCGCTGTTCCCCGCCATCGCCGCGCTCGTCTCCTGCTACGGCCTCGTGGCGGATGTCGGCTCGATCAACGAGCATCTCGCGAGCATGCAGGGCGTGCTGCCCTCCGGCGCCATCGAGATCATCGGCGACCAGGTCAAGCGCATCGCCGCCAAAGGCAACGGCACCCTCGGCCTGACCTTCTTCACCAGCCTTCTGCTCTCCCTCTGGAGCGCCAATGCCGCCATGAAGGCGATGTTCGACGCCCTGAACGTGGTCTACGAGGAGGAGGAGAAGCGCTCCTTCATCATGCTGAACCTGCGCTCGCTCACCTTCACCATCGGGGCGCTCGTCTTCACCATCCTGGCCCTCACGGGCATCGTCGTGTTGCCGGTGGTGTTCACGTTCGTGGGCCTGAGCGACACCGCCTGGCTCGTCGCCCTGCTGCGTTGGCCCGCGCTCCTGGTCGTCCTCCTCGGAGGCCTGTCCCTGCTTTATCGCTACGGTCCGAGCCGCCAGCGGCCGCGCTGGCGCTGGGTCGGGGTCGGCGGCGCGGTGGCGGGCCTGCTGTGGCTCCTCGCGTCGATCCTGTTCTCCTGGTACGTCTCCAGCTTCGGCAACTACAACGAGACCTACGGCTCCCTCGGCGCCGCGATCGGCTTCATGACCTGGATCTGGATCTCCACGACGATCGTCCTCCTGGGTGGCGAGATCAACGCCGAGATGGAGCACCAGACCGCGCGCGACACCACCACCGGCCCCGAGCGGCCCATGGGCGCCCGCCGGGCGCGCATGGCCGAC
The DNA here is from genome assembly GCF_001422215.1 of Methylobacterium sp. Leaf89. Classification (NCBI taxonomy): domain Bacteria; kingdom Pseudomonadati; phylum Pseudomonadota; class Alphaproteobacteria; order Hyphomicrobiales; family Methylobacteriaceae; genus Methylobacterium; species Methylobacterium sp. Leaf89. Next base: position 711,282 of record NZ_LMML01000028.1, read on the forward strand.
ACCCTCGGCGCCGTCGCCTGAGGGCGGCCTCCCCACGGGGGCGTCGGGCGCCTATCTAAGTGGCATCGTCCCCGCCTCTGAGGAGCACAGGCCCGATGTCTTCGCCTCCCACGTCCTCTTCCTCCATGTCTTCGGCCACCGCGGACGAGATCCAGACCCGCAGCGAGGCCGAATGGCGCGAGATCCTCACGCCGGACCAGTATCGCGTGCTGCGCGAGCACGGCACCGAGCGGGCCGGGACCAGCTGCCTCAACGCCGAGAAGCGTCCGGGCGTGTTCCACTGCGCCGGCTGCGACGCCCCGCTCTTCGTCACCGGCACCAAGTTCGAGAGCGGGACCGGCTGGCCGAGCTTCTTCGATCCCCTCGACGACGCGGTGGAGACGACCGTCGACCGCAGCCACTGGATGACCCGCACCGAGGTGCATTGTGCCCACTGCAAGGGCCATCTCGGCCACGTCTTCGATGACGGTCCGCCGCCCACCGGACTGCGCTACTGCATGAACGGCCTCTCCCTGCGCTTCGAGCCGGAGGCCTGACGGGCATCGGCACGAGGGACCGATCGGGTTTCGATGGGGACGGATCGACGGATGAGGGGGAGCGACGGCGGAGATGGTCTTGATTTCGCCGTCGTTTTGCTTAGTCCGGAACGAGAATTATTAACCGATCTGCCCCGGCTACGCGGGGAATGAACGCAGATCATATCCTATGTCATTGTTCCACGTGGAGGGCCGCCGGGCTCGGCGCGGGGAACCACCTGAAAGCCGGTCTGTCCACCTCGCGTCGCGGGAGGTCGGCGGCCCTGACGTCAGTGTCCGCCCGGATCTCTATCGCCGGGTCGACCGACATCGCGGAGAATGTCGATGAGCCTCGTACGCCGGTTTCTCGTGGCCCCCGCCCTGGTCCGCCTCATCCGCAAGGAGCGCGGAGGCTCCCGGATCACAGAGGGCTACTTCGCCCCCCAGGCCGGCCGCGTCTCCTACGTCCGGGTCGACGGGCAGGCCTGCCACCTCGTCCTGGTGACCACCGCACCGGACGGAACGTCCAGCGAAGAGCGCACCGATGTGCCGCGCGCGCACGGCGATGCGCTGATGGATGTCTGCTCGGGCAAGGCCGCCTATGACCGCACGGCGCTCGCTCTCGGCGGCGGCCGCGAGGCGCTGATCGACCGCTACGTGGCGCCCGGCGAGTTCGACCTCGTGAGCGTGTCCTTCGACGGCGCCGACGAGGGCCAGGGTTTCCCGGTGCCGGCTTGGTTCGGTCCCGAGGTCACCGGCGATCCGAGCTACGACCGGCACGCGGTGGCCCTTCAGGGCGTGCCGCATCCCGGCGAGATCGGCCTGTCCAATGCCGCCCTCGACGCCGTTCTCGACCTGATCGAGCCGCGCTTCGGCTTCGGCCGCTACGGCGCCCCGAAGACCAATGCCGGTGACGGCGACGGGATGATGAAGGCGCTGCGCCGGGTCGCGGGCGGAAGCGCGGCGGCGGCACCGGTCGCCGCCGAGGCCGCACCCGCGCCCGCTCCTCCGGCCGAGGAGCCTGCTCCGGTCGAGGCGCAGGCGGCCGCGGTCCCCGAGGCGGGGGATGCGCACGCACAGCCGGAGCCCGCGAGCGAGCCTGCCGCCGAGGGCGCGCCCGCCATCGACTCCCGCATCGACGACGTGATCGAGAGCCTGTCGCAGGCGCTCGGCAACCCGCAGCCGAAGGGCGCCGCGCGCGGCGAGGACGACATCGCCGCCGAGTTCGAGCGCTGGACCGTTCGTCCCCGTCGCACGCAGCAGACCTGAGCGACCGTCGCCGGACAGGGCGGTTCGCCCCGCCCTCCGGGTGATCCGGGCCGGAACGGGCGCCGGCGCGGTGCGATGGGCGCGAGCGGCCAGCGACGCGTGGGGCGAGGCCTGTCCCACCCAGCCGGCCCTCGCGCGAGCGCCGGCACGCACCCGTGCCGAAGATCCGCATCCGCGCCGAGAGCCGAAACTGGCGATCTCCCGGCGCCAGTCTGCCTGCCCGCCGCCGGGACTTTTTCCCGCGAAGGGCATGTAAGCGCTCGTGGTTTGTCATTGCAGCCCACCGCCCGCGATTGAGCGACGCGAATAAACTGGCTAGCGTCGGGATTAACAATCGGTGGGTTGCGCAGAGCGCAGCGGGAGGGATCATGGCCCAGGCGACGACGTACGGAACGGCACCGGCCGCGGTCCCACGTCCGGTCAAGGAGCCCTGGTACAAGGTGCTCTACATCCAGGTGCTGATCGCGATCGCCCTCGGCGTGCTCCTCGGCTGGCTGCAGCCCGAATGGGGCAAGTCGGTCAAGTGGCTCGGGGACGCCTTCATCGCCCTGATCAAGATGATGATCGCGCCGATCATCTTCTGTACCATCGTGCACGGCATCGCCTCGATCGGCGACCTGAAGAAGGTCGGCCGCGTCGGGTTGAAGGCGCTCGTCTACTTCGAGGTGGTCTCCACCATCGCGCTGCTCATCGGCGTTCTCGTGGGCGAGGTCGTCAGGCCGGGTGCCGGCTTCAATGCCGACGTCACCAAGCTCGATGCCAAGGCCGTGGAGAAATACGCCAAGATGGCCGCCGACGATTCGGTGACCGGCCACATCATGGCGCTGATCCCGAAGAGCTTCTTCGACGCCTTCGCCACCGGCGACCTGCTGCAGGTGCTGCTGATTTCGATCCTCACCGGCGTCGTCGTCACCGGGATGGGCCAGCGCGGCGAGGCCATCACCCACGCCATCGACGCGGCCGGGCAGATCTTCTTCCGCATCATCGGCCTGGTGGTGAAGCTCGCCCCCATCGGCGCCTTCGGCGCCATGGCCTTCACCATCGGCCAGTACGGCATCGGCAAGGTGATCGACCTCGCCTGGCTCGTCGGCACCTTCTACGTCACCGCCTTCCTGTTCGTGATCCTGGTGCTCGGCGGCATCGCCCGGGTCGCCGGATTCTCGATCTTCAAGTTCCTCGCCTACATCAAGGACGAGCTCCTGATCGTCCTCGGCACGTCGTCTTCCGAGACGGTGCTGCCGCACATGATGACGAAGATGCGCCGCCTCGGCGCGTCGGACTCGGTGGTGGGCCTCGTGATCCCGACTGGCTACTCGTTCAACCTCGACGGCACCAACATCTACATGACCCTGGCCTCGCTGTTCCTGGCCCAGGCCGTGGGGGCCGACCTGTCCTTCGGCCAGTACGCCACGATCATCCTGGTGGCGATGCTGACCTCCAAGGGCGCGTCCGGCGTCACCGGCGCGGGCTTCATCACCTTGGCGGCCACGCTCAGCGCCATCCCCAACAACCCCGTGCCGGTGGCGGCCATGACCCTGATCCTCGGCGTCGACAAGTTCATGTCGGAGTGCCGCGCCATCACGAACCTGATCGGCAACGGCGTCGCCACCGTGGTGGTCAGCCGCTGGGAGGGCGAGCTCGACACGGAGAAGCTGCGCCAGGTCATGGCGCACCCGGTTTCCATCGGCACCGACATCTCCGACCACGCACCCGAGATGGAGTCGAGCGCTACCGCCGCGGCGGCGTCCCCGATCCCGGCCGCGGCGCGCTGACGGGACCCGGACCTGTCCGAACCTCTGCGCATCGGCATCGATCTCGGCGGTACCAAGATCGCCGGGATCGCCCTCGCGTCCGATGGCACGACGCGGGCCGAGCAGCGGATCGCCACGCCGCGAGACGATTACGCCGCGACGCTGACGGCCATCGCGGGACTGGTCTGCGACCTGGAGGCGCGAGCGGGAGCCCCCGGCACGGTCGGCATCGGCATGCCCGGCGCGATCTCGCCGCGGACCGGACTCGTCAAGAACGCGAACTCGGTCTGGCTGAACGGCCGGCCCTTCGCGCAGGATCTCGAGCGAGGTCTCGCCCGCCCGGTGCGTCTCGAGAACGATGCCAACTGCCTCGCGGTCTCCGAGGCCGTGGACGGCGCCGGCGCCGGCCTGCCCGTCGTCTGGGCCATCATCCTGGGGACCGGCGTCGGCTCCGGGATCGCCCTTCGGGGCCGTGCCCTCTCGGGACGTGACCGGATCGCCGGCGAGTGGGGCCACAACCCGCTGCCATCCCCCCGCGACGACGAGCGTCCCGGCCCCGCCTGCTATTGCGGCCGGCACGGATGCCTCGAGACCTGGGTCTCCGGTCCGGCGCTGGCCGCCGACCACGCCCGCCGCACCGGTACGGCGACCCGGGGCGAGGGCGTGATCGCGGCCCTGCGGGCGGGCGACGCGGAGGCCCGGGCGACCGTCGACCGCTACCTGGATCGCCTCGGGCGCGGCATCGCCCACGGGGTCAACCTGATCGACCCGGACGTCATCGTCATCGGCGGCGGCCTCTCGCGGGTGCCGGAGATCCTCGCGGGCCTCCCCGAACGCGTGGCGCCGCACGTCTTCTCGGATGCGTTCGACACGCCGATCCGCCCGAGCCGGCACGGCGACGCCTCCGGTGTCCGCGGGGCGGCCTGGCTCTGGAACGGGCCCTGAACGACCGCGCGATCGATCCCAATGGGGTGCCCGAGGCGCTTGTCAGGGCTTTCGTTTTCACATAAAGATATCTTTATGTCTAACGCGGGACCTTCCTCGGCCACGGCCTTACCGTTTCCGGACGCCCTCGCCATCCTGCGGGCGGCGGCCGAGGAGACGCGCCTGCGCATCCTCGCACTTCTGGCCGCCGGAGAGCTCTCGGTTTCCGATCTGACCGACATTCTGGGCCAGTCGCAGCCGCGCATCTCGCGCCATCTCAAGCTGCTCGTGGAGGCGGGTCTGGTGGAGCGGCACCGCGAGGGGGCCTGGGCCTTCTTCCGCCTCGTGGAGGATCGGGCCTCCCTGGTCGAGCCGCTGGTGGCCGGGCTCGATGCCGCCCGGGCGCCGCTCTCGGAGGATTTCGCCCGCCTGGAGGCCGTGCGCACCCAGCGGGCCGAGGCCGCCCAGGCCTTCTTCGCCCGTCTCGCCCCCAAATGGGACCATCTGCGCTCGCTGCACGTGCCGGAGGCCATCGTCGAGGCCGCGGTCCTGGACGTGCTCGGCGACCGGCCGATCCAGAACCTCGTCGATCTCGGCACCGGCACCGGGCGCATGCTCGGGCTCCTGGCGGGCCGCGCCGCCCGGGCGGTCGGGCTCGATTCCAACCACGCGATGCTCTCGGTGGCGCGGGCGAACCTGGAACGCCTCGGCCTGTCGCGGGTCGACCTGCGCCAGGGCGACATCCACGCGCCGCCCTTCGGGCGCGGCGGGTTCGACCTCGTCGTCGTCCATCAGGTGCTGCACTACCTCGACGATCCGACCCGGGCCCTGCGCGAGGCCGCGCGTCTCGTCGCCCCCGGCGGGCGCCTGCTAGTGGTGGACTTCGCCCCCCACGACCTCGAGTTCCTGCGCGAGGCCCAGGCCCATCGCCGTCTCGGCTTCGCGCCCGAGCAGGTGACGGGCTGGCTCAACGATGCGGGCCTGCCCACCGTCACCACCCGGGACCTCGCCCCCACCGGCGAGGTCGAGGACCAGTTGACCGTGACCCTCTGGCTGGCCACCGATGCGGCCGAGAGGGCGGCCCCCGCGCCCGAGATGATCCCGGAGCGGGCCGTCGCCTGAGGGCGACGGCCCGTTTCCACCTGCACCCGAACTTGATCGACGACCGTCTGAACCGATCGACAGAGAGGACGACCCGATGCCTTCCGCCTCCCACCATCGCGCCAGCCGCGACAGCTATCGTCCGATCCGTGTCTCCATCGAGTTCTTCCCCCCGAAGACCGAGGAGATGGAGAAGATCCTCTGGTCCTCGATCGAGCGCCTCGCGCCGCTGCAGCCGAAATTCGTCTCGGTGACCTACGGTGCGGGCGGCTCCACCCGCGAGCGCACCCACAACACCGTCGCGCGGATGGTCAAGGAGACGAGCCTCCAGCCGGCCGCCCACCTCACCTGCGTCGACGCCACCCGCGAGGAGATCGACGCCGTCGTGCAATCCTACTGGGATGCCGGCGTACGCCACATCGTGGCCCTGCGCGGCGACCCGCAGGACGGAATCGGAACGGCCTACCGGCCGCATCCGGGCGGCTACGCCCAGACCTCCGATCTCGTCGCCGGCATCAAGCGCATCGGCGACTTCAAGGTCTCGGTCTCGGCCTATCCGGAGAAGCACCCGGAGGCCTCCTCCCTCGATGCCGACATCGACGCCCTGAAGGCCAAGGTCGATGCCGGCGCCGACCAGGCGATCACACAGTTCTTCTTCGAGAACGACATCTACCTGCGCTACGTCGACAAGGTGCGTGCCGCCGGCATCGACATCCCGATCATCCCCGGCATCCTGCCGGTGCAGAACTTCAAGCAGGCGGCGAACTTCGCCCGCCGGACCGGCGCCTCGGTGCCGTACTGGCTCCCCCCCCCCCCC
>NZ_LMML01000028.1:717680-907045 GCF_001422215.1 Methylobacterium sp. Leaf89
CGACGTCGAGACCCGGCGCCTCGTGGCGGCGGCGGTGGCGGCCGAGCAGGTGCTCGACCTCGTCGACCACGGCGTCAACGACTTCCACTTCTACTCGATGAACCGGTCCGACCTCGTCTACGCCATCTGTCACGTGCTCGGCCTGCGGGCGCAGGCACCCAAGGTCGCCGCCAAGGCGGCATAAGCAAACGTCATCCCGGGGCGCCGAAGGCGAGTCCGGGATCCGACACGCCGACCCTGTCGAACTTCACTGTCCGGACCCGTCGCGGTTCCGGGTTCCGGGTGCCGCGCCGCGGTCCCGGAACGATGCGTGAGAAACCCATGACCGACCTGCGCCCCGTCGACGGAAAAGAGATCGAAGCCGCCCTGCGCCAGCGCGCGGGCGAGAAAATCCTCGTCCTCGACGGGGCGATGGGAACTGTGATCCAGCGCCTGGGCTACGGCGAGGCGGACTTCCGCGGTGACCGCTTCGGCGACCATGCGCACGACCAGAAGGGCAACAACGACCTTTTGATCCTCACCCAGCCCGACGCGATCCGGCAGATCCACCTCGATTACTTCCTGGCCGGGGCCGACGTCTGCGAGACCAACACCTTCTCGGGCACCACGATCGCCCAGGCCGATTACGGCATGGAATCGATCATCCACGAGCTGAACGCGCAAGGCGCGCGCCTTGCCCGCGAGGCCGCCCAGCTCGCCGAGCGCCAAGACGGCCGCCGCCGCTTCGTGGCCGGCGCCATCGGCCCGACCAACCGCACCCTGTCGATCTCGCCGGACGTCAACAATCCCGGCTACCGGGCCGTGACCTTCGACGAGGTCAAACAGGCCTACGAGGAGCAGGTGCGCGGCCTGATGGATGGCGGCGCCGAGCTCATCCTGATCGAGACCATCTTCGACACGCTGAACGCCAAAGCGGCGGTCGCCGCCGCCTGGGCGGTGTTCGAGGAGCGGGGCATGGCCCTGCCGATCATGATCTCGGGCACGATCACCGACCTCTCCGGCCGCACCCTCTCGGGCCAGACCCCGGAGGCATTCTGGAACGCGCTCCGCCACGCCGGCCCGCTCACCATCGGGCTGAACTGCGCGCTGGGCGCCAAGGAGATGCGCGGCCATATCTCGGAGCTGTCGCGCATCGCCGACACCCTGGTCTGCGCCTACCCGAATGCCGGCCTGCCCAACGAGTTCGGCCTCTACGACGAGAGCCCCGAGGCCATGGGCAAGCTGGTGGGCGAGTTCGCCACCGCCGGCCTCGTCAACATGGTCGGCGGCTGCTGCGGCACCACGCCGGACCACATCCGCGCCATCGCGCAGGCCGTAGAGGGCGTGAAGCCCCGCGCCATTCCCGAAGTGCCGCGCCTGATGCGCCTGTCGGGCCTGGAGCCGTTCACGCTGACGAAGGAGATCCCCTTCGTGAACGTCGGCGAGCGCACCAACGTCACCGGCTCGGCCAAGTTCAGGAAGCTCATCACCGCCGGCGACTACGCCGCCGCTCTCGACGTCGCCCGCGACCAGGTGGCGGCGGGCGCCAGCATCATCGACGTCAACATGGACGAGGGTCTGCTGGATTCCGAGAAGGCGATGGTGGAGTTTCTCAACCTCGTCGCCGCCGAGCCCGACATCGCCCGCGTGCCGGTGATGATCGATTCCTCGAAGTTCCACGTCATCGAGGCCGGGCTCAAGTGCGTCCAGGGCAAGGCGATCGTGAACTCGATCTCCATGAAGGAGGGCGTCGAGAAGTTCGTCCACGACGCCCGGGTGTGCCGCTCCTACGGCGCGGCGATCGTGGTGATGGCCTTCGACGAGCAGGGCCAGGCCGACACGCTGGAGCGCAAGGTCGAGATCTGCACCAAGGCCTACAGGGTCCTGACCGAAGAGGTCGGCTTCCCGCCGGAAGACATCATCTTCGACCCGAACGTGTTCGCCGTCGCCACCGGCATCGAGGAGCACAACGGCTACGGCGTCGCCTTCATCGAGGCGACCAAGACCATCCGCGAGACCCTGCCCCACGCCCACATCTCGGGCGGCATCTCGAACCTCAGCTTCGCCTTCCGCGGCAACGAGCCGGTGCGCGAGGCCATGCACGCGGTGTTCCTTTACCATGCGATCCAGGTCGGCATGGACATGGGCATCGTGAATGCCGGCCAGCTCGCGATCTACGACGAGCTGCCGCCCGAGCTGCGCGAACTCTGCGAGGACGTCGTCCTCAACCGGCGCGACGATGCCACCGATCGCCTGCTGGAGGCGGCCGAACGCTTCAAGTCCGGCGGCGGCGTCCAGGCCAAGACCGCCGACCTGTCCTGGCGCGAGGCGCCTGTCGAGAAGCGCATCGAGCACGCGCTCGTCAACGGGATCACCGAATACATCGTCGCCGACACGGAGGAGGCCCGCCTCGGGGTGGAGCGTCCGCTCCACGTCATCGAGGGCCCGCTCATGGCCGGCATGAACGTGGTGGGCGACCTGTTCGGCTCGGGCAAGATGTTCCTGCCGCAGGTGGTGAAGTCGGCCCGCGTGATGAAGCAGGCGGTCGCCTATCTCGAGCCCTTCATGGAGGCGGAGAAGCTCGCCAACGGCGGCGACGGCAAGCGCCAAGCCGCCGGCAAGATCCTGATGGCGACCGTGAAGGGCGATGTCCACGACATCGGCAAGAACATCGTCGGCGTCGTGCTCGCCTGCAACAACTACGAGATCATCGACCTCGGCGTGATGGTGCCGGCGGCCAAGATCCTCGACGTCGCCAAGCGCGAGAACGTCGACATCGTCGGCCTGTCCGGCCTCATCACCCCGTCGCTGGACGAGATGGTGCACGTCGCGGCCGAGATGGAGCGCGAGGGCTTCGACGTGCCGCTCCTCATCGGCGGCGCCACCACGAGCCGCGTCCACACGGCGGTGAAGATCCATCCCTCCTACAACCGCGGCCAGACCGTCTACGTCACCGATGCGAGCCGCGCCGTCGGCGTGGTCTCCAGCCTGCTCTCGAAGGAGACGCGGGATTCGACCATCGCCAACATCCGCGCCGAGTACCGCAAGGTCTCGGACGCCCATGCCCGCTCGGAGCTCGACAAGCAGCGCCTACCGCTGGCGAAAGCCCGCGCCAACCCGTTCCGGATCGACTGGTCGGGCTACCAGCCGAAGAAGCCGAGCTTCACCGGCGTGCGGGTCTACAGCTCCTACGAGGTCGCGGACCTCGTGCCCTACATCGACTGGACGCCGTTCCTGCAGACCTACGAGTTCAAGGGCCGCTACCCGGCGATCTTCGAGGATCCCAACCAGGGGCCGGCCGCCAAGGCCCTGTTCGACGACGCCCAGGAGATGCTGGCCCAGATCGTCTCCGAGCGCTGGTTCAACCCGAAGGCGATCATCGGCTTCTGGCCGGCGAACAGCCTGGGCGACGACATCACGCTGTTCACCGGCGAGAGCCGCTCGGAGACCCTCGCGACCTTCTTCGGCCTGCGCCAGCAGCTGACGAAGCGCGACGGGCGCGCCAACACCTGCCTGTCCGACTTCGTCGCGCCGGCCGAGACGGGGATCGCCGACTATGTCGGCGGCTTCGTCGTCACGGCGGGCCTGGAGGAGGTGCGCATCGCCGAGCGCTTCGAGCGGGCCAACGACGATTATCGCTCGATCCTGGTTAAGGCGCTCGCCGACCGCATCGCCGAGGCGTTGGCCGAGCGCATGCACGAGCGGGTCCGCCGCGAGTTCTGGGGCTACGCCGCCGACGAGACCTTCACGCCGACAGACCTCGTGCGCGAGGAATATGCCGGTATCCGTCCCGCGCCCGGCTATCCCTCGCAGCCCGACCACACCGAGAAGGTCACGCTGTTCGATCTCCTCAAGGCGGAATCGCGCATCGGCGTGAAGCTCACCGAGTCTTACGCCATGTGGCCGGGCTCCTCGGTCTCGGGCCTCTACATCGCCCATCCGGAGGCGCATTACTTCGGCGTCGCCAAGGTGGAGCGCGACCAGGTCGAGGACTATGCCGTCCGCAAGGACATGGATGTGCGCGAGGTCGAGCGCTGGCTCGGCCCCATCCTGAACTACGATCCGGGCCGCTACCTCGCGGCCGCCGCCGAGTAGGATGCGCGATCCCGTCCCGGAAGCCGGGGCGGGATCGAATCACACCGGGATGTGGCCGGCGGAGGCTTGACCGTGGGCGCGCCTGCGCTTCAATGCCGATCCGGACCGACCATGGCCCGAGACCAGCGAAGGGCGTCTGAATCGTGTACCGGCTCACCGGCTCCCTCGTCGCCACCGTCGCGCTCGGGCTGATCGCCTCGGGCTGCACCGGCTTCGCCTACATCTCCAAGACCTATGTCAGCCTGACGCCCCAGGTCGTCACCATCGGCTGCAAGGACCCCTACGAGGTCTACGACCAGCGCCGGGTCCGCAAGATGCTGATCGTCTCCAACGCCCTGCGCGAGACCACCGGCTGCGGCATCGACGATGCGTTCGTCGGCGGCGATCCGGCCCTGACCCGGGTCAAGCGCTTCCGCGATGCGGCGCGCACCTACCTGAACGAGACGGGGCGCGAGGATTGCCGGGTCCGAGGCGAGACCGTGTTCACCGACCTGCAGACCGAGTTCACCTACACCTGCGCGGCGCCGATCGAGCCCCGCGACGCCAAGGTGCAGACCCTGCCGGGCCGCAGCAACCGCGTCGGTCTCTAGCGTTCCCCGGAGCCCGAGGCGCGGGGAAACGTCCGCTCCATCGCGTCGCCCGATGCCGCCAGCAGCGCCCGCGCCAGGGTTCGGGCCTCCTCGCGGTCGAGGGCGAGGATCGCCGTGACCGGGGCGCCGTTCGTACCGGGCAGACCGATCTCGACCCGGACCCCGTCAGGCGCGGCCGCCACCGCGATGCTCCAGTCCCGTTCTCCGCTCATGGGCTTTGCGCCTCTCCCGTGTCCTCGACCCTCCCGGTCGCTGGCGGTCCTGCATAGCCGATCTTGCATAACCGATCCTGCATGACTGATCCTGCATGACTGATCCTGCATGACCGATCCGATGGCGTGAGGCCAGGGGCCGGAAGATCCGCCCCGCGATTGACGCCGTGCCGCCCTCTGGTGTTTGTGCGCCCCGACCCATCCCGGCCCCCGGGGCACGGCGATCATTCAGGGAAGGAAGACCCCATGTCCGAGATCTGGTTCCGTACCGGCGAGGCGACCGTGCTCGCGGCGGAAGGGCAGTACACCGACGCGATGCCGGAGGTGCTGATCGGTTCCACCCGCGGCCCGGTGGGCCAGGCCTTCGCCGGCATGATGGGCCAGGTCCAGGGCCACACCCGGATGTTCGTGGTGCGCGATCTCAACCAGCTCGTACGCCCGGCCACGATGATGACCACGAAGGTCACGATTCATACCGCCGAGTATGCCGAATTGCTTGGCGGTGTCGTCCAGGCCGCCACGGGGGATGCCATCATCGACTGCGTGATCGAGGGCGTCCTGCCCAAGGACGGGCTCGACGAGCTTTGCATGATCATCATGATCTGGCTGGACGAGCGCTGCGGATCCGACCCGGACGTCGACCGCAAGGATCTCTACCGGACGAATTACGAGGCGACGAAGCTCGCGATCAGCCGCGCCATGAAGGGCGAGCCGACCATCGACGAGCTCATCGCCAACCGGAAGACGGTGAAGCACTACGCCCTGGAAGACGTGATCGAGTACTGATCCTTTCGGAGCTGCGACGGGGCGCGGATCCAGGGTGATCCGCGCATCCGGAGAAGGAGCCTCCTAACTCGGCGGGATCCGTCCCACCGAGCACAGGGTGCGGATTGAGCCACTGGCGTCGGTGTAGCAGCTCGCCGACCAGCCGTTCTGCTGGATGAAGGATTTGCGCCGCTCCTTCAGGGCGGTGGCGTGCGCCGTGGCGATGGCGGCCTGGACCGCACCGGCACCCTCGCCGACCACGATCTCGGCCGCCAGGGCGAGATCGGCGAAGTAGGCGGCCGAGGGCGTCGGGTCGGAGGAGGCGGCCTGCACGATGGGCTCCGCCCGGCAGGTCAGGTCGAGCTTCAGGCCGCCGGGGACCCGCAGGTCGATGCTGGGGCCGGTGCGCCGGCCGACCTTTCCACCCATGGCGCTGGCGATCCGGGCGGCGAGGTCGTCGCACGCGTCGGCCCATGCGAGGCCGGGTCCGAGCAGGCTCGCGCCGAGGAGGAGGGGGAGGAGGGCGCTGCGCAATCGCATGGTCGGGCTGTCCGGGGAGGTGAGGCCCCTCAGGGCGTGAAGGCCAGGCGGACCACCGTGCCGCCCTCGTTGCTGTAGGTGAGCTGGCCGCCGAGCTGTCCGGCGAGGCCCTGTGCGATGCGGAAGCCGAGGCTGCGCGTGGCGTCCGGGTCGAAATCCGCGGGCATGCCGCGCCCGTCATCGGCGATGACGAGCTGCAGGCGCTCCGCATCGAGCTGCTCGAGTTGGATCGTGATGGTGCCCCGCCGCCCGTCCGGGAAGGCGTGCTTCAGGGCGTTGGTCACCACCTCGACCACGAGGAGCGACAGGGTGGTGAGCTGGGTGAGATCGAACCGCAGGGGCGGCGTGTCGACGAGGCAGACGATGTTCTGGGCGCCCGTGGCGTCGAGGAGATCGGTGCAGAGTTCCTTGAGGTACTGCCCCACCGGGCGCTCGATGCTGCTCGGGTCGTACAGGCGCCGATGGATCCGCGAGATCGTCTCCAGCCGCACCCGGGCCTCGTCGAGGGCGGTGAGCGCCGCCTTCGGATCGTTGCCGACCTTGCGCTTCTGCAGGGTCAGCAGGGCGGCCACGAACTGCATGTTGTTGGCGACCCGGTGCTGCAGCTCCTGGAACATCGTGCGCTGCTGCTCGTAGAGCCTCGCAGAGACCTGCCGTTCGGTGCGCAGCCGCTCGCCCGCCCGGTGCATGACGTGGATCAGCGCGATGTCGACCGCGACGATGAACACGTAGAAGCACAGGGCCAGGGCGGTCGGCCCGTCGATGAGGAAGGTGCTGGCGGGCGGGATGAAGAAGTACCAGGCGGCGAAGCCGCTCAGGGCCGCGCAGGTGATGCCGGGCCGCAGGCCGAAGAAGAAGGTCGTGAGGATCACGGCCGGGAAGAACGTCAGGTAGGGAAAGCCCGGCGGCAGGATGTCGTCGAGGGCGAAGCGCAGGCCGAGGGCGAGGGCCGAAGCGGTTAGGGCGGCCCCCTCGCCCAGCCACGCGCGCGCGCGCAGGCGCTCGGTCGCATGCACGACCTGCCAGCCTTTCCACCAGGGGGCGTGTGTCGATGAGTGGGGCAGCGTCGTGGGTCTCGTCGAGGTTTGGAACAGCTCTAGTCTTGGGCAGGCCGAGTGGCCAGCGGGTTCGGCCCGTAGTCGCGATTCGGCCTCAATGAAAATCGCGGCTGCGGTAAATTCGTCGATCCTCCGGGGCGCCGAAATCGGTGGTCTCGGGCGGTAGCCGCAGGCCGCCGGCGCGCAGGTCGCGCAAGGCGGACGAGAGGTCGCGGAACTGTTCGGCCAGGAGGTGCACCACGAGGCCCTGGCGCTGCACCCGGCCGCGCACCGCCAGGAAGCGGGCGCCCATGGCGGTCGCGCGGTTGGCCTCGAACACGTCGCGCCAGACGATGACGTTGGCGATCCCGGTCTCGTCCTCCAGGGTCAGGAACACCGTTCCGCGCGCCGTGCCCGGCCGCTGCCGGGTGAGGACGAGGCCCGCCACGGTGACGCGGGCATTGTTCGCCACGCGGGACCCGTCGTGGTGGTCGCGAGCCGGGATCGCGCCGATCCGGGCGAGCCGCGTCCGGAAGAACGCCACCGGGTGGCCCTTCAGGGAGAGGCCGGTGGCGGCGTAGTCCTCCGCCACGTGCTCCGAGGCCGCCAGGGCGGGCAGGGCCACGGCGGGTTCGGCCCGGAACAGCCCGTCATCGGCATGGAAGGCGAAGAGCGGCATCGGCGTGTCGAGGAGATGCGCCCGCCGGTCGCCGTCGGTCCGCAGGGCCGCCTTGCGGGCGGAGGTGCCCTCCAGGGTCCGCACCGCCCAGAGGGCGGCCCGCCGGTCGAGATCGAGGGAGCGGAACGCATCCGCCTCCGCCAGCCGCTCCAGGGCATTGCGGGGCAGGGCGAGGGCCGCCTGCAGGCCCTCGATGCTGGCATAGCCGTTGCCCCGCAGAGCCACGAGGCGGTGCATGGCGGCCTGCGGCACCCCGCTCACCTGGCGCAGGCCGAGGCGCACGGCGAAGCGCCGCGGGACGCCGGGGGGCGGGGGCTCCAGGGCCGGTTCGAGGGTGCAGTCCCAATCGCTCGCATTGACGTCGACGCCGCGCACCTCGACCCCGTGGGCGCGAGCGTCGCGCACGAGCTGCGCCGGCTGGTAGAAGCCCATCGGCTGGGAGTTGAGGATCGCGGCGAGGAAGACGTCGGGATGCCGGCACTTCATCCAGGCCGAGGCGTAGACCAGCAGGGCGAAGCTCGCCGCATGGCTCTCGGGGAAGCCGTAGGTGGAGAAGCCCTCGATCTGCTTGAAGCAGCGTTCGGTGAAGTCGCGCGGGTAGCCGCGCGTCACCATGCCCTCGACGAACTTGGTGCGGAAGTTCACGATCTGGCCGTTGTGCCGGAAGGTGGCCATGGCTCGGCGCAGGCCGTCGGCCTCGTGCGGCTCGAAGCCGGCGGCGGTGATGGCGATCTGCATGGCGTGCTCCTGGAACAGGGGCACGCCATAGGTCCGCTTGAGCACGCTCTCGAGTTCGTTCGCAGGCCCGTGATCGGGATGGGGTGAGGGGTATTCGACCGGTTCGATCCCCTGGCGGCGGCGCAGGTACGGGTGGACCATGTCGCCCTGGATCGGCCCCGGCCGGACGATCGCCACCTGCACCACGAGGTCGTAGAATTCCCGCGGCTTCAGGCGCGGGAGCATCGACATCTGCGCCCGGCTCTCGACCTGGAACACGCCCACCGAATCGGCCCTGGCCAGCATCGCGTAGGTGGCTTCGTCCGCGCGCGGCAGGTCGGCCAGCGTCGGATAGTCGTGCCCGTAATCGCGTGCCAGGAAATCCACGCCCCGGCGCAGGCAGCTCAGCATGCCGAGCGCCAGCACGTCGACCTTCATCAGGCCGAGGACGTCGATGTCGTCCTTGTCCCATTCGATGAAGGTGCGGTCCGCCATGGCGGCGTTGCCCACCGGCACGGTCTCGTCGAGGCGTCCGCGCGTCAGTACGAAGCCGCCCACATGCTGTGACAGGTGGCGCGGGAAGCCGATCAGCGCGTGGGCGAGTTCCAGCGCCTGCCGGATCCGCGGATTGTCCGGGTCGAGCCCGGCCTGCCGGATATGCGCGTCGGGCAGGTCCTTGCCCCAGGAGCCCCAGACCGTGTCGGCCATCACGCCGGTGATGTCGGGGGGCAGCCCGAGGACCTTGCCGACCTCCCGGATGGCACTGCGCGGGCGGTAGTGGATCACCGTGGCGCAGATCGCGGCCCTGTCGCGGCCGTAGCGGTCGTAGAGGTACTGGATCACCTCCTCGCGGCGCTCGTGCTCGAAGTCGACGTCGATGTCGGGGGGCTCCGCCCGGTTCTCCGAGATGAAGCGGGCGAACAGCAGCCGGATCTCGGTGGGGTCGACCGCCGTGATGCCGAGGCAGTAGCAGACCACGGAATTGGCCGCCGAGCCGCGCCCCTGGCACAGGATGCCCCGCTTGCGCGCGAACTCGACGATGTCGAACAGGGTGAGGAAGTAGCGCGCGTAGTTCATCTTCTCGATGAGCCGCAGCTCATCCTGGATCGTGTTCACGATTTGTTCGGGAATGCCGTCGGGATAGCGCCATTGGGCGCGCTTCATCACCTGGTCGGTCAGATAGCCCTGTGCGGTGAAACCCGGCGGCACCGGCTCGTCGGGGTATTCGTAGGTCAGTTCGTCGAGGGAGAAGCTGCAGGTCTCCGCGATCTCGATCGTGCGGGCCAGGGCCTCGGGATGATCGGCGAAGAGGCGCGCCATCTCGGCCGCCGGCCGCAGGTGGCGCTCCGCATTGGCCTCCAGGCGATAGCCCGCAGCCGCCAGGGTGCAGCCCTCGCGGATGCAGGCGACGATGTCCTGCAGGGGACGCCGGTCCGGGTGGTGGTAGAGCGCGTCCGAGACCGCCACCAGGGGGGCGCCCAGGCGTTCGCCCCAGGCGGCCAGGCGCCCGAGGCGGCGACGCTCGTCGCCGCGCCGGCGGTGACTCCCCGCCAGGGTGACCCGGCCGGGGGCCTCGGCGGCGAGCTGGCGGACATGGCCGAGGAAGGGGTCGTCGTCGCCGAGCCGCTCCGGCGGAACCGCGATGAGCATCTGGCCTTCGCTGGCAGCCAGGAGCTCCGAAAAATCGAACCGGCACTGGCCCTTCTCGGAGCGGCGGTTGCCGAGGGTCAGCAGCCGGCACAGGCGGCCATAGGCGGCCCGGTCCATCGGGTAGGCCACGACCTCGAAGCCCTCCTCGGTCACGAGGCGCACGCCGGGCAGGAAGCGGATGCCGGGCTCGCCGGCGGCGGCACGCCGTTTCGCCTCGGCATGGCCCCGAACCACGCCCGCCAGGGTGTTGCGGTCGGCGATGCCGATGGCGTGGAGCCCGAGCTCGGCGGCCTGCCCCACCATCTCGCCGGGATGCGAGGCCCCGCGCAGGAAGGAGAAGTTCGTGGTGACGGCGAGCTCGGCATAGGCGGGCGGTTCGAATATCGACCCCATCTTCCTCCCGGCTCCGCTGCACCCGTCTGCAGTCGAGAACGAATCGTGATCGTTTCGGATCCCGGGGTGCCGGTTTCGCGTCGCGGAGTCAAAGTCTCGAGGGCGGCTGGCCAAGCTGTTCGCTGTGCGTTAGCCCGGTCCTCCCCTGACAGGATGTCCCATGCTCACTTGTGCGATCCTCGACGATTACCAGGGCGTCGGCCCCACCATGGCCGACTGGTCTGGGCTGTCGGACCGCCTCACCCTGCGCGACCTGCGGACCACCTTCGCGTCGCGGGAGGCGCTGGTCGACGCGATCCGGGACTGCGAGATCGTCGTGATGATGCGCGAGCGCACGCCGTTCCCGGCCGACCTCTTCGCGCAGCTGCCGAAGCTGAAGCTCCTCCTCACCAGCGGCATGCGCAACGCCTCGATCGATCTGGCCGCCGCGCGTGCGCACGGCGTCACGGTCTGCGGCACCGCCAGCCACCCCGAGCCGCCGGTGGAGCTGACCTGGGCGCTGATCCTCGGGCTCGCCCGCCACCTCGTGCCGGAGGTGCAGGCCCTGCGGACGGGCGGACCCTGGCAGTCGAGCGTCGGCAGCGACCTGGCCGACCGCCGTCTCGGCCTCGTCGGTCTCGGCAAGACGGGTGCCCGGGTCGCCCGGATCGGCCAGGCCTTCGGCATGGAGGTCAGCGCCTGGAGTCCCCATCTCACGGCCGAGCGGGCCGCGGCCGAGGGCGTGGCCCTCGCGCCCTCGCTGGCGGCGCTGCTGGCGGCGAGCGACGTGGTCTCGATCCACCTCGTCCTCGGCGCCCGCACCCGCGGCCTCGTCGACGACGCGGCCCTGCGCCGGATGCGGCCCGAGGCGTTCCTGATCAACACCTCCCGTGCCGCGATCGTGGACGAGGCCGCCCTCCTGGCCGCCCTCACCGAGAACCGGATCGCCGGTGCCGGCCTCGACGTCTTCGAGACTGAACCGCTGCCGCCGGATTCGCCCTGGCGCACCCTGCCCAACGTGCTGGCGACGCCGCATCTCGGCTACGTGACCGAGCGGAACTACCGCACCTATTTCCCCGAGATCGTGGAGGACATCCGTGCTTTCCTCGATGGGGCGCCGATCCGCGTCCTAGGATGAGCCGGCCGGGGCAGGGCCTCAGGCCCGCCCGTCCACGAAGGCCCGCATCAAGAGGTTGGCGATCGCCAGGGGGGGCGGCGTGGTCAGGCCGTCGGGATGGCGGCCCTCGAGCATCGCCGCGACGGTGTCCCGCGAGAACCATTGCGCGTCGGCGAGTTCCTCTGGATCGAGAGTGATGGTCGCGTCGAGGCTCTCGGCCACGCAGCCGATCATCAGCGAGGACGGGAACGGCCAGGGCTGCGAGGCGTGGTAGCGCACCGCGCCGATGGTCAGGCCGACCTCCTCGAAGGTCTCGCGCCGCACGGCGTCCTCGACGGTCTCGCCGGGCTCCAGGAAGCCGGCGAGGCAGGAATACATGCCCTCATGGAAACGCGGCGAGCGCCCGAGCAGGCAGGCATCGCCCCGGGTGATCAGCATGATCACCACGGGGTCGGTGCGGGGAAAGTGATGCGTCCCGCAGGCCGTGCATTCGCGGCGGTAGCCGCCGGCCGCGAGGGTCGTCGGCGCTCCGCACTGGGCGCAGAAGCCGTGACGCGCATGCCAGCCGAGCAGCGACTTCGCCGTGGCGAGGAGCCCGAGTTCATGGGGCGCGATCCGGCCCTCGCCGGCGAGGCTGCGCAGGTCGTTGGTCCGGGATCCCGGATCGGCCTCAAGGCCCTCGGCCAGCTCCGCCGGAACGGCGGCGGCGAAGACCGGGTCGCCGTCCAGGCGGCCGAGATAGAGCGTCAGGCTGCGCGGGGCCGTCCGGGCGGCCACCTCCGGCGTCAGGAGTGCCGTGTCGCCGGCCAGTACGACGCGGTCGCCGGCCAGGACGACGATCCGCGCGCCGGGCGCGTCGAGGTCGGGGATCGCGGACGCGCTCTCGGCGGAGTGGCGCACGAGGCGGCTGTGGACGTAGCCGAGCTGGCCCGAGGCATCGACCATCGCCTCAGGCCGCCGCGAACAGGGCGCCGATGCGCTCGATCATCTGGGCGCGGGCATGGTGCGGGTAGGGGGTCGCGGTGCCGATGCCCCAAATGGGCTTCGGCCAGGCCGGATCGGAGTGGAAGCGCCCGATCACGTGGACATGGAGCTGGGCCACCACGTTGCCGAGGGCCGCGACATTGACCTTGTCGGGCTTGGCCAGCGCCAGCATCACCCCGGTGGCGATCCGCATCTCATCCATCAGGCTTCGGGCATCCTCCGGCGCGAGGTCCGTGATCTCGCTGGCGCCGGCCCGGCGCGGCACCAGGATCAGCCAGGGGAAGCGGGCATCGTCCATGAGGAGGACGCTGCAGAGGGTGAGGTCGCCCACGTGCACGGTGTCGGCGGCGAGCTGCGGGTCGAGGGCGAAGTCGGGTTCCATGTCGCTGCGATGTAGCGCGCAACCGTGGCCGATGCGAGGGCCGGCTTCAGATCCCACTGAACCAATTGTAGCCCTGGTCCTCCCAGTAGCCGCCTGGATAATCGTTGGTCACGAAGATCGCTGCGATGTGCTTCGGGCTCTTGAAGCCGAGCTTCGTCGGCACCCGGACGCGGAGCGGATAGCCGTACTCGGGCGCGAGAGGCTGGCCGGCGAAATCGAGGGCCAGGATCGTCTGGGGATGCAGGGCGCTCGGCATGTCGAGGCTGCCGTAATAGCGGTCGGCACATTTGAAGCCGACATACTTGGCGGTCAGGTCGGCGCCGCTCCGTTCCAGGAAGGTCCGCAGCGGCACGCCGCTCCACTGCCCGATCTGGCTCCAGCCCTCGATGCAGATGTGCCGGGTGATCTGGCTCTCCTGCGGCAGGGCGCGCAGCTTCGCCAGCGTCCAGGGCGTCTTGTCGGCGACCCGGCCGGAGACCTCGAGCGTCCAAGTCGACTCGTCGATCTCCGGGATGTTGTCCGGCGGGTAGAAGGCGTTGAAGCGGAACGGCGTATCGATCATCGAGGCCGGGTAGGTGGGGGCCAGGGTCGTGGGGTCGAACAGCCATTGCTGGACCTGGTCGTTGGCCCGCGACATCGCCCAGAGCACCCGGTCGGCCAGGGTGCCGTTGCTCCCCGTGGAGAGATCGCAGCCGGACAGGAGCGTCAGGGCGCCGACCGAGAGGCCGCCCCGCAGGAGCATGCGTCGTTCCAGGCTGGCGAGGTCCGGGGCGATGTCCCTGCGCAGGGCCTTCAGGCGGGTGGCGGTTTCGGGATCGCGGGACATCAGGCGGAGGTCTCCTCGTTGATGCGGGCACGCCCGGTGATCATCGCCAGCAGCGTGCTCGGCACGATGACCACGAGGGCGAGGTGCAGGAGGATGAAGCCGGCGAGACCCGCCATGGCGCCGAAATGGACCCGCCGCGCCCATTCATACCCACCGAACAGGTTGGCCAGGGTCTGCCACTGCACGGGCTTCCACAGGGCGCAGCCGGAGGCGACGAGGAGGAGGCCGAGCACGATGGCGATCAGGTAGGCGAGGCGCTGGACGGCGTTGTAGCGTCCGATCCGGTGGCTCAACCGCAGTCGCAAGGCCGCGCGGGCGTCGCGCCAGATCGCGCCCGGGCTCAGGGGCAGGAAGCTGGTGGCGAAGTGCCGGGCCAGGAGTCCGTAGGCGAGGTAGGCGAGGCCGTTGAGGGCGAAGAGCCACATCGCGGCGAAGTGCCAGGCGAGGGCGCCGCCGAGCCAGCCGCCGAGAGTGGCCCATTTGGGAAACACGAAGGGAAAGAGCGGCGAGGCGTTGTAGATCGCCCAGCCGCTGAACAGCATGCAGAACACCGCGACGGCGTTGATCCAGTGGGTGATCCGCACCACGAGCGGGTGAATCACCACGAGGCGCGACGGTGTTTCGGGGACGATCGCCAACGGGACCTCGAGATTTGGGGATGGAAATCCCGGCCCCATCCGCGATCGCGGAGGGGCCGGGGAGGGGATCACATCGACGGGACGGTGCCGTTGCGGCCAACGATCAGGACGGCGGCGTTGAGCTTGCCGTCCGCGCCCGCCTTGGTGAAGGCCACCACCTTGGCGCCCGGAACCACGATGCTCTTCTCGCCCGGATCGACCAGGGTCACGGGCACGTCCTGCGGCACCACGACCTTCTTCTCGCCGCCCTGATACTTGACCAGCAGGGTCCGGCCCTCGGTGCCGGACAGGCTGCCGATGGCACCGTTGGTCATGGTGGAGTTGGAGCCGAGATCCCACGGATAGTGGCCGTCGGCGGTGCCGCGCAGGGAGGAGGCGAACACCGTCACTTGCAGGGCTTTCTGGGTGCCGTCGGGCTGGGGGATCGCGGCGGTGCCGATGTAGCTCTCGGACTTGATGTCGGAGAGCTGGCCCGTGCTGGCGGCCAGGATCTTGGTGTCGTCCCCGAAGACCACGGTCTTGGTCTCGCCCATGCGGGGCTTGATCGTGACGGTCGAACCATCGACCGACTCGATGGTGCCGCGGTAGCGCACCACGTCGGCGGCACGCGCCGGTGCGGCGGCGAGCGCGAGGCCGACGGTGAGGCCGGTGAGCAGCGTCTTCATCATGGCGTTCTCCCTAAGGTGTTGGAGGGCGGGCGCGGGGCGCCCGCCCCACCCGGTGTTCCGGGCGTCTTCAGGCGATGGGGCTGGCTGCGCCTCCGCTCACATCGGCGGGACGGTGCCGTTCTCGCCCACGATCATCCGGTCGGCCACCGCGACGCCGCCGGCATCCGCTTTGGTGAAGGCGACCACGCGGGCGCCCGGCTTGATCTTGCTGGCGTCTCCGGGGGCAAGGGCCACGACCGGCACGCCCTCCGGCACCGTGATGGTCTTCTCGCCGCCCTTGTAGGTCACCCGGATCGTTCGGTCGGTGGTCCCCGAGAGGGCCCCCACCGCGCCGTTGGTCATGGTGTTTTCCTTCTCGAGATCCCACGGATAGTGGCCGTCGCCGGTCCCGCGCATGCTCGGCGCGAACACCGCGACCTCGAGGGCCTTCAGGGTTCCGTCCGGCTGCGGCGTGGCCGCGGTCCCGATGTAGCTGTCGGGCTGGATGTCGCTGATCTTGGCGCTGTTGGCGGTGGCGACCCGGACGGAGTCGCCCAGCTTCACCTGCACCGGGGCGCCGAGGCGCGGCTTGATGGTGACGCTGGTGCCGTCCACCGCCTCGATCGTGCCTCGGATGCGGACGACGGGGGAGTCGGCCATGGCCGGCAGGCCGAGAGCGAGGCCGGACAGGGCGAGGACAAGGGTCAGCGACTTCATGCAGAGGATTCCTGGCGACCGGTTCGAACCGGCCGCCGGAACGGTGCTCCCGATCTTCTACGTGCGCAAGTCAATTGCGCGCGATGCGGATCGATCAGTGGGCCATCAGCATCGGGATCGCCGCATGGGCGAGGAGGTGGCTCGTCGGGCCGCCGAAGATCATCTGGCGCAGGCGGCTCTGGGTGTAGGCGCCCTTGATCAGGAGGTCGCACCCGAAGGTTTCGGCCTCGGCGAGGTAGACCTCTCCCGGGGTCCGCCGGCCGGCCGAATGGGCCCGGAAGTCGGCGCCGATGCCCTCGCAGGCCAGGGCGCGGGCCAGTTCCTCGGCGGTCGGGCCCGGCACCGTCCCACCCTCGACGCTGATGACGCGGATCCGTTTGGCTTGCCGCAGGAACGGCATTGCGAAGGCCACGGCGCGGGCGGTCTCGGTGGAGCCGTTCCAGGCGATCAGGATCGCCTCGCCCAGGGTAGCCGGGGCGATCGGCGGCGCCAACAGGATCGGACGGCCGCTCTCGAACAGGGCAGTCTCGAAGGTGGTCATACGCGGGGCGCCGTCCTCCGTGCCGGGCCGGCCCACCACCGTGGCGGTGAACAGGCGCGCGTACTGGCCCAGGAAGCCGTCGCCGGCCGGCACGTCGGCCCGCCAGCGGTAGCGCGGACCGGCGGCCAGGGCCTCCGGGTTGCACGGGCCCTCGGCCGCGAGCGGCAAGCCGGCCCGGGTCATGAAGTCGATGAACTGCCGCCCGGCGCGCTCAGCCTCGACCTTGTCGGCCTCCTCGTCACGGAGCCAGGTCATGCCGCCGACCATGTCGACGGGAACGTACTCGGCCAGGGCCGGCCGCAGGGAGACGCCCTCGATGAGGCTGCCGAACCGGCGGGCGGTGAGGATCGCGGTCTCGAAGACCGAGGGCAGGGCGTCGTGGGACGCGACGGGAACGAGCAGGGTCTTCATCGGGAGCCTTCCTCGCAGCGGCACGATGGGCCCAAGCTAGTGCGAAACGCGGTCCCGGAAAACAGGATGGCCGAGGCCGCCTGAAGTTTTCCCGAGGCCTCTGCGTCGCCAAACCAAGAGGCACGGCACACCGACTAATCGATCGATAAGCTTGGCCATTTCAAAGGTCAGTCGCTTTCGGAAAAAGCTCAGAAAAGACTTTGTCCAAGTTGGGAACCCCTTCGGAACTTCCTCGTTGGCCCCCCAATCGTGACAGGCGGGCTTCGCGTCGGGAAGAAATAGCCTTGGCGCGTTCGAGCTGCACTGTCTCGCCGGATTTGAGGAACACATGATCAAGAAAACTCTCGCTCTCACCGCCCTGATGACCGCCCTGTCCGCTCCCGCCTTCGCGCAGAGCATGGGCGATTTCCGTATGGACGCCATGCAGGCCAACGCCTTCGAGATTCAGTCCAGCCAGATTGCGATCAACAAGAGCCGCAACCCGCAGGTGCTGCGCTTCGCCCGCGATGCAATCCGTGACCACCGCGCCGCCAACGTCGCGCTGGCCGGTGGCGAGAACAACTACGCCGCGGTGCGCGGCAACGAGGGTCTCGGCGGCCTGATCACCGCCCCGCTTGCGGTCGCGGGTGGTGCGGTCGGTGCGGCCACGGGCGCCGCCGCCGGCGCAGTGGGCGGCACCCTGAGCGGCGGTCCCATCGGAGGCGTCGAGGGGATCGGTTCGGGCGCGGCCCGCGGCGCGGCGACGGGCAGCCAAGCCCTGCGCGGCGACGTGGACACCACGGCCGGCACCACCATCATCCAGCCGAACCCGCAGCAGCAGGCCATGCTCGCCGAGCTGTCGCAGACGCCCGCCGGTCCGCGCTTCGACCGTCTCTACGGCCGCATGCAGGTCCAGTCGCACGAAATGACCATCGGCATGTTCCGCTCCTACGCCGCTTCGGGCCCGAACCCGGCCCTTCGCGCCCATGCGGAGCAGGCCCTGCCGGTCCTGCAGGCCCATTACCAGATGGCGCAGAGCCTTCCGGGCGCCCGCTGAACCGTACCAGTGCCACGTCGGGCTTCATCGCCCGGCGTGGTGCGACGATCGAGAAGGACGCCAAGCCTCGGGGCTTGGCGTCCTTTTTCGTTTCAGGGCGGGCTTACGCCTCGGCGCAGCCGATCATCGAAGCCGGGCTCAGGCTGCGTCCCGCCTGGTCGATGGCGGGTTTGAACGCGCCTGTCTCGGGGTCGCGCAGGAGCAATTCACCGCGCGCGATGCCGAAGTGGGCCCCGTGCAGGATCAGCTGCCCGCCTTCCACTCGCTTGCGCACGAACGGGAATGTCATCAGGTTCTCGAGGCTCTGCGCGACCATCGCGTATTCGAGGCGGGTCAGGTAGTCCGGGGCCTCCGTGTCGCCGGCCTTGCTAGCGGCGGGCTCGACCAGGGAGACCCACTTGCCGATGAAGTCACCTTTCGAGAGGGGCTTGGCGGGGTTGGCGTAGGCCTTGATGCCGCCGCAGGTGGCGTGCCCCAGCACCACGATGTGCTTGACCTCCAGGCCCTCCACCGCGAACTCGATCGCCGCCGAAGTGCCGTGATAATCGCCGCCGGTCTCGTGCGGGGGGACGATGTTGGCGACGTTGCGGATCACGAAGAGTTCACCCGGTCCGGTATCGAAGATCACCTCCGGCGAGACGCGGCTGTCGCAGCAGCTGATCATCAGGACCTCGGGGCTCTGGCCCTCGGCGAGCTTGGCGTAGCGCTTGGCCTCGTCGGTCAGGCGTCCGTCGATGAAGGAGCGGTAGCCGGCCTTCAGCGTCTCTGGAAACATGGGTTGATCCTCGCTCATGGGTGTCGTGGAAGGCGCGCCAACGCGTGGCGCGCCGGATGGCTACGGTTGCTCCCGCCAGTTTACGACGACTGGCGCCGCCGGTATCGTCCCGGCAACGATGTCGCGGGCGACCTCGACCAGCCCCCTCGGCTCGATGCGCTCGGAGGTGGACGCGAGTTCGGCCAGCGTCCACCAGCGGGTACCGAGGACGGGGTTGTCCTCGGTCTCGGCCAGGCGGCTCGTGTCCACGGTCGCGTTGGGCAGGCGGACGACGAAGTAGCGCTCGCGGGCGTAGCGGGAGGTCCGGAACAGGTGGAAGGGGCCGTCGCAGGACGCGACCTGCGGCCCGATTTCGGCATCCGCCACGCCGATTTCCTCGGACAGTTCGCGCCGGCAGGCCTCCACATGCGTCTCGCCGGCCTCCAGCCCGCCCCCGGGCATGAACCAGAAGGTGCGGTCTTCCGGCTTGCTCGGATCGATCGGGCGCACGGACTCGTAGGCGATGAGCAACAGACGGTGATCGGGATCGAACACCAGCGCCCGGGCGATGTCGCGAACGGTCAGATCCTGCCTCATGTCCATTCCCGCCGCCCCGCTTCAGCTCCCCGATCTAGCAGGGATTTCGCTGGCGGCCAGGGGGTGGCCTGGCGGATCGGCCGGCATCCAGATCGCGACGGGAAGGCCCTCGCCGTCCCGGTCGGGCGGATCGGGCAGGGGGCGGGCACGGCCCTCGGCGAGATCGCGGGCGACCACGAGGGCGGCCAGCGCATCGAGGTGGTCGTCGGCACCGACCCCGGATGGCCGTCCCGTGATCAGGCCCTCGGGCAGGCCGGCGCGTCCGAGCAGGGCGCGGCGTTCGGAAAGGCCCGCCTGGCGTGCCGGGCCCTTCTTGCCCGCCGCCAGGGGACGTCCGCCGTTGAGGCAGCGGAACACGATCTCGGGATGGACCTCGTGAAGGCGCGCCATGAGATCCGGGCGGGCGCGCAGCAGCCCATCGACCGCCCGGATGGCAGGCAGGATGTTCCAGCACTGGATCGAGGGCGCGAAGGGCGGCGTGCTGTGCGCCCGCGACAGCGCCTTCGCGTCCTCGTAGGTCGCCGCATAGACCGCTGCGCGGGCCGGCACCGGAAACACGCTGGCCCGTCCGGCACCCAGGACGGCGCGTGCTGCCCGATCGGCACTTCGTCCACCGCCGGTCACGTGTGCCTCCAGACCGATGGGACAGTCGATCCCCACGCGGATCGGCGCCTCGGGACCGTCGAGGAGGTCGACCGGCCGAGCGACGCGTACGGCGCGGAAGCGTGCGGGGTCGTCGAGGTCGAGGAGGACCCCGGCCCAGGCCCCACGGCACCCGTCGAGACCCCCGATCCAGCGCGTCATCGGTGTCGGCCGGACGCGGTCGGCGCGAACCGGATCGGGCTTGGCCCGTTGTCGCTGCTCAGGACCGCCGCTGCCGGCGGCCGCCGAAGCGGGAATGCGTTCATGGACATCGCCGTCGACAAGGTCACCGAGATCATCCTGCGCGTGCGCGCCGTCGATGTGAAGGAAGGGGCGACCGACCCCGATTCCGGCTCCAACCCCACCGATGACGGGGCCACCGACGTGCTCGTCTCGGGCACGGACGACGCCACTGAGGAAGAATTGCGGTCGATGATCGGCGCCCTCAACGACGACGAGCGCGCCGACCTCCTGGCGCTCCTCTATATCGGGCGCGGCGACATGGAGCCCGAGGAATGGTCCGAGGCGGTACGCTTCGCCCGCGAGCGCGAGGCGGTCGGCGAAGGGGCCGCCCACGAGATCCTCGGCATCCCCAATGCGGGCGACCTTCTCGAAGAGGGCCTGTCCAACCTCGGCATCACGCCGGACCTGCCCCAGGCCTAAGGCCAACAGGAACCCGAGGCGGGCGGTGCGCCCCGGGGCGTGGCGTCAGCGGCAGGGCAGGGCGAGGGCGGTGTCGGCGACGAAGCCGGCCGTGTCGCGCAGGCCCTGCGGCTGACGCGAATCCGCCGACACCGCCTCGGCCTCCGCGTGCAGGCGGTCGTTGCAGGCACAGGTGGCAATCTGCCCACGTGGTGGCGAGCAGATGTCGTGGTGCATGCAGGCGAGGTCGAGGGCATCGATGGGCGGGCGCGGGCTGCGATTGCCCGGTCCGCAGTAATTGCCATGGATCAGGAACGTCCCGCTCTCCGGGTTCACGTAGGGCATCTCCTGCGCCCGAGCGGCGGGGATCATCACGGCCGCCAGGGCTGCGGCGAGCGCCAGCCGCGCCGTGGCCAGCCGGGCGGTCCGGAAGGGTCGATCTGCCTCAATCATCGAAGTCTCGTCGTCTCGGTCTGATTGCGCCCTCGCGGGTGGAAATGGGGCCTCCTCATCCGGTGACAAGCGTCCCTCCGCCCGACCCCGGGACACTTGCGGCGTGCGAGCCCAGCCGAGACTCCGTCGCATGCAGATCGACCCGAGATTGTTCGGCGTCCGGCAAAACAATCCTCGACCGCAACACGGACACGCGATGAAATTCAGTCCGGCAACGCTGCGCGGCCGTACGGGGACGGCGTCGTTCCCGCCGCCGATCTCGGGCGTGTCGTGGTGGATCGGTGCGTCGACCGAACGCCATGACGGCGAACCGAAGCGCCGCCATCCACACCGTTAACCTTTTCTTAACCCGCCGATTGTGGTGCAACGCCGGCCGTGGGACATTCGTTAACAGAAGCTTAACGGGGCCAAGGGCGGTCATGCGGTACGGGTTTTCCCAGCGGTTCTCGGCTCTGACGACCCGCTTCGCCGCCTTCGGCGCCGCGACGCTGTTCGCGGGCCTCGCCGCCCTGTCGGGGGCGGAGGCGCAGACCTTGGCAGCCCTGCCCACCGTCCCAAGCGCCATCAGCGCCGGCGCCCAGACCCGCCCGATCGCCGCCTGGGTCGATTTCTGCGCCGCCTACGCGACGGAGTGTGCGGTGAACGGCGCCGAGCCGGCTCAGATCACCCTGACGCCGACGATCTGGAACACCATCGTCTCGGTCAACCGCCGGGTAAACAAGTCCCTCGTCGCCGTCACCGACATGGACCACCTGCGCGTCGCGGACCGCTGGGACCTCGCCGAGGACGGCTCGGGCGATTGCGAGGATTTCCAGCTCCTCAAGCGCAAGCTCCTGGCCGAGGCCGGGCTGCCGCGCCGGGCGATGCGGATGACGGTCGTGATCGACGAGAAGGGCGAGGGGCACGCCGTTCTGACCCTGATCACGGATCGCGGCGACCTCATCCTCGACAACAAGACCAGCACGATCCTGCCCTGGCGTCAGACCGGCTACACCTTCATCAAGCGCGAGAGCCAGGATGCCGTCGCCTGGGTGTCCCTGGGCCGGGCCGCCTCGCCCGTCACCACCGCCAACCGCTGACGCTGTCCCCGTGCGGGATCGTGGACAATCCGATCCTTTAAGGGGCGGTTAAGCGTGGCGGCGCGAGGGTGATCCCGCTCCGGGATACCCCGCCATGACGTTCCGCCATCACCTCCGCACCGCCGCTGCGCCCGCTCTGCTGATGCTGCTCGTCGCGTCCGCGGCGGCGCAGGAGGCTCCGAGCGTGGCCGAGCGCCACGCCTCCTGGCGCGCGTGCCTCAACCGCAACTTCGCCCTCGAGGTCGTCCTCTCCAGCCGGGTCATCGCCGCCGACGCGGCCCTGCGCACCTGCCGGCCCAGCGAACAGGCCTACCTCACCGCCCTCGCGGCCTCCCCCCTCGTCGATAGCGACGACGTCGCCCGGGTCCGGCCGGCCCTGCTCCTCCGTGCCAGGGGCTGGCTGCTCGACGGCGGTCGCCAGCGCCCGCTCTGAAGAGCTCTCTCTCAAGGCTCCCCGCCGCGGCGGCAAAC
Organism: Methylobacterium sp. Leaf89; assembly: GCF_001422215.1. Classification (NCBI taxonomy): domain Bacteria; kingdom Pseudomonadati; phylum Pseudomonadota; class Alphaproteobacteria; order Hyphomicrobiales; family Methylobacteriaceae; genus Methylobacterium; species Methylobacterium sp. Leaf89. The sequence goes on from NZ_LMML01000028.1 coordinate 740,254, forward strand.
GGCTGTCAGGCGAAGGATTTTCGCGGGTCGAAGGCATCGCGCACGGCCTCGCCGGCGAAGACCAGCAGGCTCAGCATCACCGCCACCACGAAGAAGCCGCTCAGTCCGAGCCAGGGGGCCTGGATGTTGTCCTTGCCCTGGGCCAGCAATTCGCCCAGCGAGGCCGAGCCGGGGGGCAGGCCGAAGCCGAGGAAGTCGAGGGAGGTCAGCGTCCCGATCGATCCGTTGAGGATGAAGGGCAGGAAGGTCAGCGTCGCCACCATCGCGTTGGGCAGGAGGTGGCGGCTCATGATGCGGATGTTCGAGAGGCCCAGCGCCCGGGCGGCGCGCACGTACTCGAAGTTGCGGGCCCGCAGGAACTCCGCGCGCACGACTCCGACGAGGGACACCCACGAGAACAGCAGCAGGATGCCCAGCAGCACGAAGAAGCCCGGCTCGATGAAGGCCGAGATGATGATGATCAGGTAGAGGGTCGGGATGCCGCTCCAGACCTCGATGAAGCGCTGCAGGGCGAGGTCGACCCAGCCACCGAAATAGCCCTGCACCGCCCCGGCGATCACCCCGATCACCGAGGAGATCAGGGCGAGGATCAGCCCGAACAGCACCGAGATGCGGAAGCCGTAGATGATGCGCGCCAGCACGTCGCGGGTGGTGTTGTCGGTCCCGAGCCAGTGCGTCTCGAGTTCGGAGCAGGACTTGCCGACGTTCTGGCACTGGGCCTCCGTCAGCATCCAGGTCGGGGGCGAGGGGGAGGGGGTCGGCAGGCCATCGATGATCGTGTCGTAGGAATAGGGGATCGGCGGCCAGATCGCCCAGCCGTTGTCGGCGATCTCCTTGCGCGTCTCTGCCGAGCGGTAGTTGGGCCGGGCATAGAAGCCGCCGAACTTCTCGTCCGGGTAGTCGATGACCACCGGGAACAGGATCTCGCCCTTGTACGAGACCACCAGCGGCCGGTCGTTGGCGATGAACTCTGCGAACAGGCTCGTGACGAACAGGGCCGTGAAGATCAGGAACGACCAGTAGCCCAGGCGATTGCGCCGGAAATTGGCGAGCCGCCGCCGGTTCAAGGGCGAGAGGCCCCGCCCCGGCGGGGGCAGGGCGACTGCCCGGGCGCTGTCGGGACGCGCGACCTCGTTCATCGGGCGCCCCCCCGTACGTCGGATCTCAGCCGTCGATGTGCGTCGCCGTGCCTTCGATCTCGTTCGGGCGCAAGCCGCCATGCCGCTCGAGGTGACGCCGCAACAGGCGCACGTTGCGGCGGTTGGCCTTGAACGCCGCATCGAACAGGTCGCCTGCCAGGGGCACGGCACCGAGCGCCCCGTCGGCCGCGATGTTCAAGGCCATCCGGGCGATGAGCCAGCGCGGCGCCCCGAGCCGGCGCGCCTCCACCACGATGTAGGAGGCCAGCAGCATGCCGGCGACGTCGCCCACCACCGGGACGAGACCCACCAGGGCGTCGAGGCCCACCCGCCGGTTGATGCCGGGGATCACGAAGGCCGAATCCATGAGGTGTGCGAACGCCTCCAGGCGCAGCAGCGTTGCCTCGCGGTCGTCCGCCTTGGGTCGGAAGCGGGTCGTGGCACCGGCGGTCTGGGTGAAGTCCATGGTCGGGCTCCGGGGCAAGTCCAGCCTGGGGGAAGGGCGCGGCGTGGTCATGCGTCGGGATGTGGCCCCGGTCCCGTGCGCCCGCAAGCGCCGCCCCTGCGAACCCGCCCATCAGGCCGCCTGCCGCGCGACGGTGGAGAGCCGGTCGAGGGCCCGGTCGAGGACGTCGTCGGCCTTGGCGAAACACAGCCGCACGAGGTGGCGCACGGACGCATCCGGATAAAAGGCGCTGATCGGAATCGCGGCGACGCCGTGCCGGCGCACCAGGTCGTCGCAGAATGCGACGTCGTCGTCGCAGCCGAGGGGCGCGAGGTCGACGGTGAGGAAGTAGGTGCCGTGGGAAGGCAGCACCCGGAAGCCGCGTTCGGCGAGGCCCGCCGACAGGCGGTCGCGGGAGGCGGCGAAGCGCGCGCGCATGCCGGTGAAGTAGGCGTCGTCCTTGGCGAGCCCGTAGGCCACCGCCTCCTGCAGGGCGGGCGGCGTCGTGAAGGTGAGGAACTGGTGGGCGTTGGCCACCACCCGCAGCAGGGCCGGCGCCGCCATCACGAAGCCGACCTTCCAGCCGGTCAGGCCGAAGATCTTGCCGGCCGAGCCGATCTTCACGGTCCGGTCGCGCATGCCCGGGAGCGCCATCAGCGGGCAATGTCGTGCGCCGTCGAAGACGATATGCTCCCATACCTCGTCGCAGACCGCCACCACGTCGTGCCGAGTGCAGAAGGAGGCGAGGAGCGCCAGATCCTCCCGTCCGAAGACCGTGGCGCTGGGATTGAGCGGATTGTTCAGGACGACGAGCTTCGTCCGATCCGAGAATGCGTCCGCCAGGGCGTCCGCGTCGAGGCGGAACTGCGGGGGCTGGAGCGGCACGATGCGCGCGACGCCGCCGGCCCGGCGCACCAGCGGCAGGTAGGCGTCGTAGAGGGGGGCGAACAGCACGACCTCGTCACCCGGCGCGATCAGGGCGAACAGGGCGGCGGCGATGGCCTCGGTGGCCCCCGACGTCACCATCACCTCCGCCATCGGCTCGAGATCCAGCCCCTGGTGGTGCGCGTAATGCGCCGCGATCGCCCGGCGCAGGTTGGGCAAGCCCATCATCGGCGGGTATTGATTGTCGCCGTGCAGCACGGCCTCGGCGGCCCTGCGCCGGACATCCTCCGGTCCCGGATCGTCCGGGAAGCCCTGACCCAGATTGATCGCGCCGAGGTCGCGGGCGAGGCCCGACATCACCGTGAAGATGGTCGTCGGCAGATCGGCGAGGACGGGATTCATGGAGAGCGGGGGTTCGGGGAAGGGGAAGGGCGCGGCGAGCCGTGGCGTAGCACGCCCCTTCGCCCCGGTGAAATGTGCGTCTTCGCACGCCGCCCGAACCACCTCCGCGCGGGTGGCCTGACGATTGTTGACTTTCATCAGCCATCACGTAACTCTCGACTCACGGCTGGAGCGGTGATTGCCAGCGCGGGACTTCGCCCCCTCGTTCCGTACACGTGTCGTCGCCGCTCCGGTCCTTCCCAAGAAGAGGTCGTCGCTTCCCCCAGCGGCGGCCTTTTCTCGTCTGTCGGAGGGCTGGCCGCGTAACCGGGCGCGTCTCGGCAGGGATTTCCGGGTGCCGGCGCGACAGCAATACGGTGGAAACGCGAAGGCCGCACTGGAGTCGCATTGGTTCCCTAGAGCGTCTCCCATGCCGTGCCGCGACCGCCTTCGAGACCTGGGACCGGCCGGGGTCGAGTTTCGCTTGGAGCAGATCCAGGGTCGGGCGAGAACCGCCGATGCGGGGCGCAGGGTGCGACGTCGCTCGATCCTGTCCCGGGGCGCCCATGGACCTTATGTCCTCCCCATCGGCAGCCCCTGCCGATCCGGCCAAGCATCGACTGGCCGAGCACCAGCTGGCCAAGCGTCGATCGGACATGCGCCGACCGGGCATGGGGACCGGGATTGCGTTGCGCCGGCGGCCGTTGGTCTCGTGAGAGCCTGCCGGTTCTTCCGCTCGCAACGCCGTCCGCAACACGCCATGATCGTCAGGCCATGAACGAAACCTCTCCCATCCGCACCGAGACAGCGCGCGAATACCCCGGGACGCTCCGGGACGACGCGCGCCCGGGCGATGTGCTGCCGCGCGAGTCGCGCACCGCACCACCGGCCCGTCGCAGCCGGGCGGGGCTCTGGTTCGTCCTTCTCCTGATCCTGGCGGGGGGCGGATACGCCGGATACCGCTTCTACCTCGCGCCGAAAACGGAGACCCAGGTCGCCGCCACGTCCGGGCGCGGCAAGGGAGCGGGTGGGCGCGGCGGCCATGGCGAGCCGGCCCAGGCGGTGGGCATCGCCACGGTCGCGGCGGGCGACGTCCCGATCGTGCTGGCCGGCCTCGGCACGGTCACGCCCCTCGCCACCGTCACGGTGCGCTCGCAGATCAGCGGCTACCTCACGGAGATCGGCTTTCGCGAGGGCCAGACCGTGAAGAAAGGCGATTTCCTCGCCCAGATCGATTCGCGCCCCTACGAGGCCCAGCTCGCCCAGTATCAGGGCCAGTTGATGCGCGATCAGGCCCTGCTGCAGAACTCGAAGCTCGATCTCGCCCGTTTTCAGCGGCTCTCCCAGCAGGATTCGATTTCGAAGCAGAACGTCGACACGCAAGGGGCCCTCGTGAAGCAGAACGAGGGCACGGTGGCGGCCGATCAGGCCCTGGTCGACCAGCAGAAGCTCAACATCACCTACACCCGCATCGTCTCGCCGGTGGAAGGCCGCGTCGGCCTTCGGCAGATCGACCAGGGCAACTACATCACGGCGGCCTCGACCAGCATCGTGGTGGTGACCCAACTGCATCCGATCTCGGTGGTCTTCACCCTGCCGGAGGACGACGTCGCGCGGGTGATGCGCCGCGTGCGGTCGGGCGCCAAGCTCATCGTCACGGCTTACGACCGGGGCGACACCAACGTGATCGCCACCGGCGTCCTCGACACGGTGGACAACCAGATCGACACCACCACCGGAACGGTGAAGCTGCGCGCGATCTTCGAGAACCAGGACGACGCCCTGTTTCCGAACCAGTTCGTCAACGCCAAGCTCGTCGTCGATACCGTGCGCGACGCCCCGATCGTCCCCACGGCGGCGATCCTGCGCGGGACGCCGGGCACCTACGTCTACCTGCTGCAGGGCGACGACAAGGTCGTCGTCCGCCCGATCAAGCTCGGCGAGGCGGATGGCCCTCGTACGGTGGTGACCGAGGGACTGAACATCGGCGACCGCGTGGTCGTGGACGGGACCGACCGCCTGCGCGACGGCGCACCGGTGCGCATCACCGAGGAGGCCGGCAAGGCCCGGAGCGCCCCGCACCGCGATCATGCGGCCGATGTGCAGGGCAAGCCGGCCGGTGGTCGGGGCGCGCCGGCGGAGGCTCAGAGCACGCCGGCCGCCGCGCCGGTGACGGAGGGGGCCAAGCCCGACGCCGCCAAGGCGGATGCCGTCGCGCCCGAGAGCCAGAAGCGCGAGCGCCGCCGGCAGCGGCCGGCCGAGGCGCAATGAGCCGATGAATCCGTCCCGCCTCTTCATCCTGCGGCCCGTCGCCACCACGCTGTTCATGCTGGCGATCCTGCTCGTCGGGATGGTGTCGTACCTGAACCTGCCGGTCTCGGCCCTGCCGTCGGTCGACTACCCGACGATCCAAATCCAGACCTTCTATCCGGGCGCCAGCCCCGAGGTGATGACCTCGGCGGTGACGGCGCCGCTGGAGCGGCAGTTCGGACAGCTCGCCAACCTCAACCAGATGACGTCGCAGAGCTCGGCCGGCGCCTCCGTCATCACCCTGCAGTTCAGCCTGGATCTCGCCCTCGACATCGCCGAGCAGCAGGTCCAGGCCGCGATCAACGCGGCGGGCAACCTCTTGCCCTCGGACCTGCCGGCCCCGCCGATCTACGCCAAGGTAAACCCGGCCGATGCGCCGATCCTGACCCTGGCTCTGACGTCGAAGACCCTGCCGCTCACCGAAGTGCGCGATCTGGCCGAGACGCGACTGGCCCAGAAGATCTCCCAGGTGGCCGGCGTCGGCCTCGTCAGCACCGGCGGCGGACAGCGCCCCGCCGTGCGCATCCGCTTCAACGCCCGCGCCCTGGCCGCCTACGGCCTCAACATCGACGACCTGCGCACCACGGTCACCAACCTCAACGTCAACACGCCGAAGGGCACCATCGACGGGCCGACGCAGTCCTATTCCATCAACGCCAACGATCAGATCCGCGACCCGAAGGCCTATGACGACGCGATCATCGCCTACAAGAACGGCGCGCCGGTTCGGCTCTCGGACGTGGCCGACGTGGTCAACGGTCCCGAGAACACCAAGCTCGGCGCCTGGATGGACGAGACGCCCGCCGTCATCCTGAACATCCAGCGCCAGCCCGGCGCCAACGTCATCAGCACCGTCGACAAGATCAAGGCGCTGCTGCCCCAGCTCCAGGCGACCCTGCCCGCCGCCATCGGCGTCACCGTGCTCACCGACCGCACCACGACCATCCGCGCCTCGGTGCACGACGTGCAGGTGGAGCTGGCGCTGGCCATCGGCCTCGTGGTGCTGGTGATCTTCCTGTTCCTGCGCAGCGTCTCCGCGACCCTGATCCCGAGCCTGTCGGTGCCGCTCTCCCTGATCGGCGCCCTGGCGGTCATGGACCTCTACGGCTTCTCCCTCGACAACCTGTCGCTGATGGCGCTCACCATCGCCACCGGCTTCGTGGTCGACGATGCCATCGTGGTGATCGAGAACATCGCCCGCCACGTGGAGGAGGGCGATTCCCCCCTCGAGGCCGCGCTGAAGGGCAGCCGCGAGATCGGCTTCACCATCATCTCGCTCACCGTCTCGCTGATCGCCGTGCTGATCCCGCTGCTGTTCATGGGGGACGTGGTGGGGCGCCTGTTCCACGAATTCGCGATCACGCTGGCGGCCACCATCATCATCTCGGCGGTGGTCTCGCTCACCCTCGTGCCGATGCTGTGCGCCCGCCTGCTGAAGGCGCACGTGCCCGGTGCCCAGGACCGGCGCGAGGGGATCGTCGCCCGCACCGCGCGCCGGGGCATGGACGGCATCATCGCCGGCTACGGCCGCATGCTGCGGGTGGTGCTTCGCCACCAGACGCTGACCCTGATCGTGACCCTCGGCACGATCGCACTCACCGCCTACCTGTTCGTGGTGATCCCGAAGGGGTTCTTCCCGGTGCAGGATACCGGCGTCATCCAGGGCGTCACCCAGGCCGACCAGACCGTCTCCTACGCCGCCATGGCCGAGCGCCAGCAGAAGCTCGCCGCCGTCGTGCTCAAGGACCCGGACGTGCAGAGCCTGTCCTCCTTCATCGGGGTCGACGGCCAGAACGTCACCCTGAATTCCGGCCGCTTCCTCATCAACCTGAAGCCGCAGGACCAGCGCATCGCCCGCGCGCCCGAGATCATCGAACGGCTCAAAGCGGCCACCACCGATGTCGCGGGCATCCGCCTCTACCTGCAGTCGGTGCAGGACCTCACCATCGATACGGCGGTGGGCGCGACCCAGTACCAGGTCATCCTGGAGAACCCGAACCTGACCGAGTTCGAGACCTGGGTGCCGCGCTTCGTGCGGGCGCTGCAGGCCTCCCCGCTGCTGATGGACGTGGCGAGCGACCTTCAGGCGAGCGGCCTGGCCGCCTACATCACCATCGACCGTCCGACCGCCGGGCGCTACGGCATCACGCCGGCCACCGTCGACAACGCCCTCTACGACGCCTTCGGTCAGCGCATCATCTCGACGATCTTCACCCAGTCGAACCAGTACCGGGTCATCCTCGAGGCCGACCCGGACCTGCACAAGACCATCGAGAGCCTGGACCACATCTACCTGCCGTCCTCCACGGTCGCCTCCGGCCAGGTTCCGCTCTCGGCCGTGGCCCAGGTGAGCGAGCGGCGGGCGCCGCTGCTGATCAGCCATCTCGGTCAGTTCCCCGCCACCACCGTGTCGTTCAATCTCGCGCCCGGCGTGGCGCTCGGCGATGCGGTGGGGGCGGTGGAGGCGGCACGCCGGTCGATCGACCTGCCGCCGAGCTTCCGCGTAGTGCCGCAGGGCTCGGTCTTCGCCTTCCAGTCGGCGCTCTCGAACCAGCTCTTCCTGGTGCTGGCCGCCATCGTCACCGTCTACATCGTCCTCGGCGTGCTCTACGAAAGCTTCATCCACCCGATCACCATCCTGTCGACGCTGCCCTCGGCCGGCATCGGGGCGCTGATTGGCCTGATGCTGTTCGGGCTCTCCCTCGACATCATCGCGATCATCGGCATCGTGCTGCTCATCGGCATCGTGAAGAAGAACGCGATCATGATGATCGACTTCGCGCTCCAGGCGGAGCGCGAGGAGGGCATGAGCCCGCGCGACGCGATCTACGAGGCCTGCATCCTGCGCTTCCGGCCGATCCTGATGACCACGCTGGCGGCCCTGTTCGCGGCGGTGCCGCTCATCGTCGGCACCGGCGTCGGCTCCGAACTGCGCCAGCCGCTCGGTATCGTCATCGCGGGCGGCCTCATCGTCAGCCAGGTGCTGACCCTGTTCACCACCCCGGTGATCTACCTCGCCTTCGATCGCCTGGAGCGCCGCCTCTCCGGCCGCCGCACCGGCGGCGCCGACAGCGTCGAGGCGCTGCCGTGAACGTCTCCGAGCCGTTCATCCGGCGGCCCGTCGCCACCACGCTGCTGACCATCGGCGTGCTGCTCGCGGGCATCTTCGCCTTCCTGAAGCTGCCGGTGGCGCCGCTGCCGCAGGTGGATTTCCCCGTCATTCTGGTTCAGGCGCAGATGGCCGGCGCCTCGCCGGAGACCATGGCCACCACGGTGGCGGCGCCCCTGGAGCGCCGCCTCGGCGCCATCGCGGACGTCACCGAGATGACCTCGACGAGTTCGCTCGGCTCGGTCCGCCTCGTGCTGATGTTCGGGCTCAACCGCGACATCGACGGGGCGGCCCGCGACGTCCAGGCCGCAATCAACGCCGCGCGGGCCGATCTGCCGACGGCCCTCCGGTCGAATCCCACCTACCGGAAGTTCAACCCGGCCGACGCGCCGATCCTCATCCTGGGCCTCACCTCGAACACCCTGACGCCGGGCCAGCTCTACGATTCCGCCGCCACGGTGGTGCAGCAGAAGATGTCCCAGCTCCCCGGGGTCGGGAACGTCGACATCGGCGGCTCGTCGCTGCCGGCCGTGCGGGTCGAACTCGATCCCACGGCGCTCTTCAACTACGGCATCGGCCTCGAGGGCATCCGTGCGGCGCTCGCGTCGGCCAACGCCAACTCGCCGAAGGGCGCCATCGAGACCGAGACGCGCCACTACCAGCTCTACGCCAACGACCAGGGCCGGGTGGCGGCCGATTACCGCGACCTCGTGGTGGCCTATCGCAACGGCGCGGCCGTACGCCTGACCGATGTAGGCGCGATCGAGGATTCGGTGGAGGACCGGCGCAACCTCGGCCTCGTCAACGGCAAGCCGGGCGTGATCCTGTTCATCTACAAGCAGCCCGGCTCCAACGTCGTCGACACGATCCGGGGGCTGAAGGCGGCGATTCCGCAGGTGACGGCGGCGCTCCCGGGCGACATCGACCTCATGGTCACGGGAGACCGCAGCGCCACCATCCGGGCCTCCCTGGCCGAGACCGAGGAGACGCTGCTCATCGCCGTCGTGCTCGTCATCTTCGTGGTGTTCCTGTTCCTGCGCTCGGGGCGGGCCACGCTGATCCCGGCCGTCGCGGTGCCGATCTCCATCGTCGGGACCTACTCGGCGATGTACCTGCTCGATTACAGCCTCAACATCCTGTCGCTGATGGCGCTCATCATCGCCACGGGCTTCGTCGTGGACGACGCCATCGTGGTCCTGGAGAACATCCAGCGCCACATCGAGAAGGGCAGGCCCCGGGTCGAGGCGGCGCTCCTCGGCTCGCGCGAGGTCGGCTTCACCGTCATCTCCATGAGCCTGTCGCTCGTGGCGGTGTTCCTGCCGATCCTCCTGATGGGCGGCATCGTCGGGCGCCTGTTCCAGGAATTCGCCGTAACGCTCTCGCTGGCGATCCTGATCTCGCTGGTGCTCTCGCTCACCACCACGCCGATGATGTGCGCACTGCTCCTGCGGCGCGAGGCCCCCCACGAGACCGTGCGGCCGAACGGGTTCGTGCGCGTCCTGGAGGCCGGGTTCGACGGGATGCTGAGGGGCTACGAGCGCACCCTGCGCATCGCCCTGCGCCATCGTCGGCTGGTCGCCCTCTCGCTGCTCGCGACCGTGGGCCTGAACGTCTACCTCTACGTCATCGTGCCGAAGGGCTTCTTTCCCGAGCAGGATACGGGACAGATGATGGGCGGCATCCAGGCCGACCAGCGCATCTCGTTCCAGTCGATGAAGCAGAAGCTGGAACAGGCCACCGCCATCGTGCAGGCCGATCCCGCGGTCGACAGCGTCGTGGGCTTCACGGGCGGGCGCGGCACCAACTCGGCCAACGTCTTCGTGGGCCTCAAGCCCCGGGGCGAGCGTGAGTCGATCACCGCCGTGATGGCACGCCTGCGCCCGAAGCTGTCGCAGGTCGCCGGCGCCCGCCTCTACCTGTTCCCGCGCCAGGACCTGCGCATGGGCGGCCGCCAGAGCTTCGCCCAGTATCAGTACACCCTCCAGGGCGACACGGCGGAGGAGCTCTACGCCGCCGCGCCGAAGCTGGTGCAGGCGCTGCAGAAGAACCCGATCTTCGCCGACGTCACCTCCGACCAGCAGGAGGGCGGCCTCGAGAGCCGCCTCGTGATCGACCGGGCCAGCGCCTTCCGCTACGGCCTGACCCCGGACAAGATCGACAACACGCTCTACGACGCCTTCGGCCAGCGCCAGGTCTCGACGATCTACAACCCTCTGAACCAGTATCACGTCGTGATGGAGATCGCGCCGCGCTACCTCCAGAGCCCCGACACCCTGAAGATGCTCTACGTCTCGACCTCGGGCGGCAAGGCGCGGGGCTCGGCCACCACCAACGCGGTGGCCGGCACGGTGGCGGGCGCCCCGACCGGAGCCGCGGCGACCGGCGCCGTCGGCGCGACGGCGGCCGCCGACGCCAGTGCCGCCTCCATCGCCACCGATTCTGCCCGCAACGCCGCCGCCAACGCCATCGCGGGCGGCAAGGGCGGCGCCTCGTCGAGCGCGCCGGTGTCGAGCGCCAAGGAGACGATGATCCCGCTCTCGGCCTTCGCCCGCCTGGAGACCGGCAACGCGCCCGTGCAGGTGAATCACCAGGGCCTGTTCGTCGCCACCACGATCTCGTTCAATCTCGTGCCCGGCAAGAGCCTGTCCGATGCCACCGCCGCCATCGAACAAGCCATCACCGACCTGCGCCTGCCCGCCACCATCCACGGCGAATTCGCGGGTTCGGCCAAGAGTTTCCAGGAATCGTCCTCACGCCAGCCCTTGCTGATCCTGGCCGCGCTGCTGGCGGTCTACACGATCCTCGGCATCCTCTACGAGAGCTTCATCCACCCCGTCACGATCCTCTCGACGCTGCCCTCGGCCGGCATCGGCGCGCTGCTGGCGCTTCTCGTGTCCGGCACCGAATTCACCGTCATCGCGCTGATCGCGGTCTTCCTGCTCATCGGCATCGTCAAGAAGAACGCCATCATGATGATCGACTTCGCCCTGGATGCCGAGCGCACGCGCGGAGCCTCCCCGAAGGAGGCGATCTTCGAGGCCTGCCTCTTGCGCTTCCGCCCGATCATGATGACAACGCTCGCCGCGATGCTCGGCGCCTTGCCCCTCATCCTCGCCGGCGGGGAGGGCTCCGAACTGCGGCGGCCCCTCGGCATCGCCATCGTCGGCGGCCTGATCGTGAGCCAGATCCTGACCCTCTACACCACCCCCGTCGTGTACCTGTATCTCGACCGGCTGCGCCGCCGCGCGCCGGCGGCCGGCGCGGCCCTGAGCCCGGCCGAATGAGGCTGCGCCCCGGACTCTTCGCCCTCTTGGGCCTGCCCGGGCTCGTGTCCGGCTGCATGGTCGGGCCGGACTACGCGCGTCCTTCGGTGGAGACGCCCCTGGCGTTCAAGCAGGGGGGCACCCGCGAGGACAGCGCCGCCTACGTGGCGAGCCGCAAGGGCTGGCGTCCGGCCGCGCCCAATGACGGGGCCGAGCGCGGCGACTGGTGGCGGGTGTTCCGCGATCCCACCCTCGACCGCCTGATCCGCCTCGTGGATGTCGACAACCAGAGCCTGCGGGTCCAGGTGGCCGCCTACGAGCAGGCGCGCGCCTTCGTCGCCCAGGCCCGCGCCGCCCTGTTCCCCACGGTCACCGGCGCCCCCAGTGTCTCGCGGTCCCGCTCCCTCGGGATCGAGCGCACCAACGTCTCGCTCCAGGGTCAGGCCAGCTGGGAACTCGACCTGTTCGGCCGCATCCGCCGCAACATCGAGAGCGAGGTCGCCACGGCCCAGGCCAGCGCCGCCGAACTCGCCCTGGTGCGCCTGACGCTCCAGTCCGAAGTTGCGACCAATTACCTGACGCTGCGCTACCAGGATTCGCTCCAGCGCGTGCTCAACGAGAACATCGAAGGCTACAAGAAGAGCCTCGCGATCACCGAGAACCAGTACAATGCCGGCGTCGCCGCACGCTCGGACGTGATCACGGCCCAGACGCAGCTCCAGACCACGCAGGCCCAGGCCATCGCCATCGGCCTGCAGCGCGCCACCTTCGAGCACGCCATCGCGCTCCTCGTGGGTCGGCCGCCGTCGGAGCTGAGCCTGCCGGTGGCGCCGCTCGCCGCGCGCCCGCCCGCCGTGCCGGTCGGCATTCCCTCGACGCTTCTCGAGCGGCGCCCCGACGTCGCGCAGGCCGAGCGCAACGTCCAGGCCCAGAGCGAGCAGATCGGCGTCGCCGTGGCGGCTTTCTACCCCACCGTGACGCTCTCGGCCTCCGGCGGCATCTCGGGCAACCCGGCCAACGGCCTGCTCTCCGCCGTCAACCAGGTCTGGTCGGTGGCGGCCGCCGGCACGGAGGTGTTCTACGACGGGGGCGCCCGCGCGGCTGCCCTGCGCATCACCCGCGCGGCCTATGACGCCAGCGTGGCCAATTACCGCCAGACCGTGCTCACCGCCTTCTCGGAGGTCGAGAACGGCCTTGCCGGCGTGCGCATCCTTGCCCGGCAGCAGGTGGCCCAGGACGAGGCCGTGGCCTCGGCCCGCCGCGCCGTGGAGATCACCCTGAACGAGTACCGGGCCGGAACGCAGAACTTCACCACCGTGGTCACGGCCCAGGCGCTCGCCCTGAACAACGAGGTCGCCGCCCTGCAGATCCGCCTCAACCGTTTCACCACCGCGGTCTCGCTGATCCGCGCGCTGGGCGGCGGCTGGGACGTGCGCAGCCTGCCGAGCGGGGAGGACCTCAAGGAAGCCCGCCTGCCGGTGGATTCGGGCCAGGCCGTCCGCACCGACGAATAGGGACCGGCCCCGCGTCCCGGTCGGGTCAGCCCATGCGATCCGGCACGACCTTGGCCGGAACGTCGCCGGGCGCCGCAGGTTGACGAGCGGATTTTGCCGGCGCGCCGCGCCGCAGCCGTGAGTGGAGGCCGTGGGCCATGGACCAGACACCCCCCGCCAAAGCACCCGCCGCGACACCCGAGCATCAGCCCGTTCCGGCGGCCCCCCCCTGCACGCTGGTGATCTTCGGGGCCGCCGGCGACCTCACGAAGCGGCTCCTGATGCCGGCGCTCTACAACCTCGCGGCCGGCGGCCTGCTCGACCCGGCGTTCCGCATCATCGGTGTCGACCACAACGCCAACACCGACGAGGGTTGGCGCGATGCCCTATCCGAGACGATGCAGTCCTTCACCACGGACCGGACGTCGGAATTCCACCCCGACCACATCGATCCCAAGGCCTGGGGCTTCGTCAGCGAACGCCTCAGCTTCCGCCAAGGGGACTTCACCGCCGCCGAGACCTTCACGGGCCTCGCTCAGGCGCTGTCCGGCAACGTCATCTTCTATCTCGCGGTCTCGGCCCGCTTCTTCGGCCCGATCGTCGATGCCCTGGGGGAGGCGGGCCTGCTGAAGGAGCAGGCGGGCGTCTTCCGCCGCGTCGTCATCGAGAAGCCGTTCGGCAGCGACCTTGAATCGGCCCGCGCCCTGAACGCACGCATCCTCGAGCAGGGCACCGAAAGCCAGTTCTTCCGCATCGACCACTTCCTCGGAAAGGAGACGGTTCAGAGCATCCTGGCGATCCGGTTCGGCAATGGCCTGCTGGGGCCGGTCTGGCATCGCGACCACGTCGATCACGTTGAGATCACCGCGGCGGAGACCATCGGGGTCGAGGCGCGCGGCGCCTTCTACGAGCCCACGGGCGCCTTGCGCGACATGGTGCCGAACCACCTGTTCCAGCTGCTCTGCATGGTGGCGATGGAGCCGCCCAGGAGTCTCGACGCCGAGGATGTCCGCGACGAGAAGGCTCGGCTCATCCAGGCGGTGCAACCGGTCCAGCCCGCGCAGGCGGTTCGCGGCCAATACGGGGCGGGTCAGGAGCACGGGCACGCGGTGCCGGCCTATCGCAATGAGCCCGACGTCGCCCGCGATTCCCACACCGAGACCTACGTCGCCCTGAAGCTCGCCATCGACAACCCGCGCTGGAAGGACGTTCCGTTCTACCTGCGCACCGGCAAGCGGATGACTGACCGCGTCACCGAGATCGCCCTTCATTTCCGGCCGCCGGCGCACTCGCCCTTCGCGACGCCGGATGCGCCCGTAACCCCCGACGTCCTGCGCTTTCGCATCGACCCCGAGCAGGGGATGGACATCGAAATGAACGCGAAGCGGCCCGGGCCACGCCTGGATCTCGGCCGGGTCACCGCCGCCTTCGACTACGGGGATTTCTTCCGCGAGACGCCGAGCGTCGGCTACGAGACGCTGCTCTACGATTGCCTCATCGGCGACGCGACCCTGTTCCAGCGGGCCGACAGCATCGAGGCAGCCTGGGCGGTGGTGGATCCGCTGCTCAAGGCCTGGACCGATGCGCCGGTGGAGCCCTACGCCGCCGGAAGCGACGGGCCGGAGGGCGCCACCGCGCTCCTGGCCGCGCAGGGCCATCGCTGGCTACCGCTCGGCGAGGGATGATCGCGGGGGACGAACCGCGCGCCGCTTGGCGCCGGGCGGCGGGGCGACCGGCGGCGCGGGCTGCAATTCGGCGAGGGCGTCGTGGTGCAGCAGCCGGACGCCGGTGGCGGCGGCGAGCTTGCGCGCCGCTGGGGTGAACCCGGCATTCGAGACGACCGCCGCCATGTCGGCGGACCAGTAGCGCATCGCCGCAGCGATCTCCTGCACGGCGCCGTTGCCCACCGGACGCCCGTAGCGCTTGCACTGGACCACGAGACGCGTCCCGGCCTGCTCCGCGACGATGTCTGCGCCCTGATCGCCGCTGGCCTGGGTGGCGCGCGCGTTCCAGCCTGCCTCGCGCAGACGTCCCGCGCAGTAACGCTCGTAGGCGATGCCCTCCTCGGGCGCCTCGCTCTCGTCCGGCAATTGCACTCCATCCGCCACCCGTTCGATGATGACGAGGATGTCGTCCCAGGCTCCGTCGATCTCGTCGCCGCGGCCACGGGCCTCCAACTGCGGCACCACCGTGCGCTCGGCGAAGTAGGTTCGCTCGCGCTCCCAGCCGTCGCTGATCAGGTTGCCGTAGGCATCGACGAAGCATTCCTGTCGCCGCCGCAGGGCCAGGGTCGGCGCATGGGGGCGTGCGATCCTCCGGATCAGTCGGCGCAGGCGCCGCGGCCGGTCGAGATGGTGAAGGACGACACCGGCCCATGCCAGTCCGGCTCCGATGGCGCCGGGCTGCCCGAACCAGAGGGCGCAGCCCCCTCCGAGCACGGACGTCCAGAACAGGCGCGCCACGAGCTGCGATCGACCCGACATGTGGTGGTCCCAACCGGAAGAGGGCCGGGATCGTTCGACCCTCGACCGCGGTGGACCCGACCGTGGCAGCGGAGGGTTGCGCGTTCTCTAACGCCGTCCGGGTCGCGGAGGGGAGAAAGTGCTCCGGATGCCCGGAGATCTTGCGGGTTAGCGCGCCGGATCGACCTTCCCGCGGCATCGTGCCGGTTCGAATACCGACCCGATCTGTAAAACGCGTCGTTTCACCGGATCTGCCAAGATCAGTGCAGGAGCAGTCGACAAGCTGTGGACAAGACGAACGAGGCCGAGGCGATGCGCCTCGGCCTCGTTCGTCATCCCTCCGGCGTCAATCGCGTTCCGGCGCTAAGCCTGCGCGTCCTGGCGTCAGGCCTGAGCCGCCACCTTGGGCCGACGCCCGCGCGGAGCCGACTCCGCCTTGGCCTCGGTCTCGACGGCCACGCTCTCCTGCTTCCGACGCTGCTGGCCGAGACCCATGTTCTTGGCCAGCTCCGAACGGGCGGCCGCGTAGTTCGGGGCGACCATCGGATAGTCGCTCGGGAGGTTCCACTTGGTGCGATACTGCTCGGGCGTCATCTCGTAGCGCGTCCGCAGGTGACGCTTGAGAGACTTGAACTTCTTTCCATCCTCGAGGCAGACGACGTAGTCCGGCGTAATCGAGCGCTTGATGGACACGGCCGGAGTCAGAGGCTCCGCCTTCTCCTCGGTCCCGACCTGGTTGAGCTTGCTCAGGGTGGCGTGCACCGAGCCGATCAGCGCCGGCAGGTCAGCGATCGGAACCGAGTTGTTGCTCACGAATGCGGACACGATGTCGGCCGCGAGTTCGATGTAGTCCGGCAGGATTCCGTTCTCGGTGCTCATTCTGAATCTCTCGTTGCGTTCTGAATACCACCCACCCCGAGGGCGTCGTGCCGGTTGGGAGGTTTGGCTGCCGCGTCATGGTTGTGACTTGCTGCTTGCTATGATGAAGCAAAGCAAAAGGCAAGAGCCTCATCAGGTCTCGTATAGGTCGCATCCGGTCGATGTCTGGTGAACTGGAATAGACCAGCAACCACTGCCATTCCGACGAACTGGACTAAATTTGCGCGATTTTGCCTGTTCCTGCACGGACTGGGCGACTGGGCGCCCTAATGCCTCACGGTTCAGATCGGGGAACCGGAAAAATAATTTTCTACGGCAGGAAATATGATCTCTTACAGACCAGGTCTGTATCGAAATTTGAGCTAAAGCGGACCTCTAGGGCCGATTACCGGCAGAGTTGGCCGGAGCGCTAAAATGGCTCTTGAATACAAAATCTAGATGCGAACCGGCTCGTACAGACTGTGGAGGCCGCGTGTTTTTATCCGCGGCCACGCACGGACCTGCGTAAAAATTTACGCAGGTCCGCCCGAAAAGGTCCGGAACGGACGATTTCGACACCTGTCCCGGGCCGTGCGAGACCTGATCACCCGTCCGTTCGGCTGCGCGGACCGTAAGATTTGAACCGTTCCACCGTTCTCCAGATCTCGTCGTCTGGCAGCACCACGGGATTTCCGACCTGAAGCGCCACCGCATATTGGCGGCAGAGCGCTTCCACCTCCACCGCGAGCCAGAGGGCCTTTCGAAGATCGGTTCCGACGGCAATCATGCCGTGATTGGCCAGGAGGCAGGCCATCCGTCCCTCCAGGGCGTTGAGGGCCGCCGCCGACAGGGCTTCGGTGCCGTAGGGCGCGTAGGGGGCACAGCGCACGGTCGGTCCGCCGGCCGCCGCGATCATGTAGTGCACCGCCGGAATGTCCTGCCCGCAGATCGCGAAGGCGGTGCAGTGGGTCGGATGCGCGTGGACCACCGCGTTCACCTCCGGACGTGCCGCGAGGATGTCGCGGTGGAAGCGCCACTCGGAGGAGGGGGCGAGCGGGTGCGCGAAACCGCCGTCGAACCGCATCGCCACGAGATCCTCCGGCCGCAGCGTCTCGGCCGGAATGCCGGACGGCGTGACGAGGAAGCCGTCGCCCGCCCGCACCGACACGTTGCCGGAAGTGCCCTGGCTCAGACCGAGCGTGAGAAGGTCGCGCATCGCGGCGACGATGTCGGCACGGATCGCTCCGTCCGTCGATTCGGTGGCGGGAGAGGGAGGCTGGGACGGCATGCGGGTCTCCGGACGCGAACGCCCTACCGGTCGGGCGCAGGCGGTCTATAACACCGCCTGCCGGACGCGTTCGCGATCCGACCCGGTTACCAAGCCGGCGACGCTCCTGCTGCCGGGACGGTTCAGGAGCGACCGCCCCGTCACCCGAGCAGAGGCAGGTCGGCCGATGAGTACGTACCGCTTCGAGGCGTTGGTCGCCCCGCGCGCGATCGCCCTGGTCGGTCTCGATGCCGGGCCGGATGGGCTGGCCGAGGCGGCCCTGGCCAATCTCCGTCGCGGCGGCTTTCCGGGGCCGATCCATTGCCTCGGCTCCGATGCGGCCGCCGGTCAGATTCCACGCTTCGCCGACCTTCCCGTTGCGCCGGACCTCGTCATCCTGGCGACCCCGGCCGAAGCGATTCCCGAGCAGATCGCGGAGGCCGGGCTGCGCGGTGCGGCCGGTGCCGTCATCCTGACGCCGGATGTCGGCGATGCGGTCTGCGAGGCGGCTCGGGCGGAGGCGCGCCGCCACGGCCTGCGCCTCCTCGGGCCCGGCAGCATCGGCCTCTCCGTTCCCGGCGCCCACCTCGATGCGAGTCTCCTGGCCCGGCCCCCCAAGGCCGGCGACCTGGCGCTGGTCTCGCAGTCGGGAACCGTCGCCGCCGGCATCGTCGAATGGGCGGCCCGCCGGGACGTGGGCTTCTCGGCGGTGCTGTCCCTCGGCATCGCCTGCGATATCGACGTCGCGGATTGCCTCGACCACTTCGCGGCCGACATCCGCACCCGGGCGATCCTGCTCTCCCTCGATGCGGTCGTGGATGCGCGCAAGTTCATGTCGGCGGCGCGGGCGGCCGCGCGCGCCAAGCCGGTCGTGGTGCTCCGAGCGGGGCGCCACCGGGCTCCGGCCCGGCACGCCGCAACCCATACGGGCGCGCTCGCCCGGCCCGACACCGTCTACGAGGCGGCCTTCCGCCGCGCCGGACTGCTCGCGGTGGAGAGCCTGGATGCGATGTTCTCCGCGGTGGAGACGCTCGGGCGCCAGCGCCCCTTCCCGGGGCATCGCCTCGCGATCCTGGGCAACGGACGCGGGATCGGCGCCCTGGCGGCCGACCGGCTCGCGGATCGCGGCGGCACCCTGGCGGCGGCCGGGACGCTCGGCAATCCCGTGGATCTCGGCGTCGCCGCCGGACCGGAGGCCTATGCCGACGCCCTCGCGCCGCTGCTGGCGGATCCGGGCAACGACGCGGTGCTCGCCGTCCACGTGCCCACGGCCCGCTCGGACGGCACGGAGGTCGCCGGAGCGATCGCCGACACCGTGACCCGGATCCGTCGGAACGGCGCACGCAAGAAGCCGGTCTTCGCCGTGACGATCGGTGAGGAGGCCGAGGCGGTCGGACGCCTCGCCGCCGCGGGCATTCCACGCTTCTCCACCGAGGACGCCGCCGTCGAGGGTTTCCTGCACCTCGTACGCTATCGCGAGGCGCAGGACGACCTGATGCGCACGCCGGATTCGCTGCCGCGCGACTTCTCGCCGGACGTCGAGGCGGCCCGCGCCGTCGTCGCACGCGCCGTGGCCCAGGGGCAGACCTGGCTCGACCCCGTCGCCGTGGCCGACCTCCTCGCCGCCTACCGCATCGACAGCGTGCCGCTGGCGCTGGCGCCCGACATCGATGCGGCCGCGACGGCCGCATGGCCCATCATCGCGCAGGGCGGCGCCGTGGCGCTCAAGGTCGTCTCGCCCGACATCGTGCACAAGTCCGACGTCGGC
This sequence comes from Methylobacterium sp. Leaf89, assembly GCF_001422215.1. Classification (NCBI taxonomy): domain Bacteria; kingdom Pseudomonadati; phylum Pseudomonadota; class Alphaproteobacteria; order Hyphomicrobiales; family Methylobacteriaceae; genus Methylobacterium; species Methylobacterium sp. Leaf89. The sequence continues at coordinate 759,634 of NZ_LMML01000028.1, forward strand.
GGCGTGCGCCTCGATCTCACCAGCGAGGCCGACGTGCGGGCGGCCGCCGCCGACATCCTCGCCCGGGCCCGGCGGCTGGCGCCGGAGGCACGGATCACCGGTTTCGCGGTCCAGCCGATGATCCGGCGCGGCAAGCAGCGCGAGCTGATCGCTGGGCTCGCCGAGGACCCGACCTTCGGGCCGGTGGTGGTGTTCGGGCGGGGCGGCACGGCGGTGGAGGTCATCGACGACCGGGCCCTCGGCCTGCCCCCCCTCGACCTGCGCCTCGCCTCGGAGCTGATCGACCGGACCCGCGTCGCCCGGCGTCTCGCCGCCTATCGCGACGTGCCGGCGGTGAACCGCCACGCGGTGGCGCTGGTCCTGGTGAAGCTGGCGCAACTGGCGGCCGACTGTCCCGAGGTGCGCGAGCTCGACATCAATCCGCTCCTCGCCGATGAGACCGGCGCCCTCGCCCTCGATGCCCGCGTGATGGTAGCGGCCGAGACCGCGGCCGGCCGCCGCGCTCGGGGCGCCTACCATCCGCGCTTCGCGATCCGACCCTATCCGGTGGAGTGGGAGCGCACCCTCCACCTCCGGGGCGAGACCGTCACGGTAAGGCCGGTGCGGCCGGAGGACGAGGCGCTGTTCCTCACCTTCTTCCAGTCGGTCAGCGCCGAGGACCTGCGCTTGCGCTTCTTCGCACCGGTGCGGGACTTCAACCACGCCTTCCTCGCCAAGCTCACGCAGCTCGACTACGCCCGCGCCATCGCCTTCGTGGCGATCGACGCGGCCACCGGAATGATGCTCGGCGCCGTCCGTCTCCACGCCGATGCCAACCATGAGAGCGGCGAATACGCCATCCTGATCCACGGCGACCGGAAGGGAACAGGCCTCGGCCACGCCCTGATGAGCCTGATGATCGACTGGGCCCGGGTCGAGGGGCTCTCCCGGGTCGAGGGGACGGTCCTGCGCGAGAACCGACCCATGCTCGCGGTCTGTCGCCAGCTCGGCTTCACGGTCCGGCCCGACACGGAGGATGGCGCCGTGGTCAAGGTCGCCCTCGCCTTGTAGCGCGTCCGCCGATCCGCTTCACGCCCGCTCGCTGATCCGCCGGACGCCGCCGGGATCGGCTCTGGCGCTGAACTGCGACGGCGTCATCCCGTAATGCTGCCGGAACAGCCGGCTGAGCTGGGCCGAGCTGCGAAACCCGACTGCCTCGGCGAGCACGGCGATGGGGTGCGGTTGCGCCGGCGCACTGAGGGCCGCCTTGATGCGCTCCAGCCGGGCGGAGCGGATGAAGCACTCGACGCCGCCGACGGGCTGGAACATCGCGAAGAGCCTGGAGCGCGAGGCGCCGATGCTGCGCGCGACCTCCGCGGCGCTCAGGTCGGGATTGCCCAGATTCGCCTCGATATAGAGACGGGCCTTCTGGTGCAGCCGCGCCGGATCGCTGAGGGACGTGCCGTGACCCAGGGCGGCGGTGATGGCCTGGGCCATCAGGGTCGCGGTCTGGGCGACGGCCTCGGCGTCGAGGGCGGTCCAGTGCGGCAGGCGGTCCCGCAAGCGCAGGAGATGGGCGGTGTAGGGCGCGGCGATGTCCGGCGGAATGACGAGGCCGTGGATCGCATCCAGGGGGCCGAACCAGCGGCGGGCGAAGGCGCGCGGCATCCCGACGAAATTGCGGCGTTGCCGGGGGATGTCCGGAGCGTCGCGGATGAGCACGGGCCGGGAGAAGTCGATGGCGTAGACGGACCCGGCCCCGGTCCGCACGTCACGGCCATCGAAGTTGGCGACGATGTCGCCGGTCTCGACATGTTGGAGAACGATCGCGTCGAGGCCATCGAAGCCGAGCTTCTGCGCCGTCCGGTGAAAGAGGAACGGAACGCCGTCCATGAAATGAAACCGCAGGTGTTCCGACCAGAAACTGGTGATTTCCACGTGGAAGGGCGTCGCCAGGGGCGTCACCAGCGCAGAGCTGGCAAACATCAATTGATAGATCTGAGCGGCGTCTTCCTGAGGGTAATCGCCGCTTGAGAACTGCACGCTCCGGAGTGGGAAAGTCCCGTCTGGAGGGTGTTGGACGGATGGCGAAGCGTGCAAGGCCGGGTCACGACTGTTGGGCGCGGGATCGATGTCGTTAATAGGAATGGCGTCATCCGGTTCCGCCCCGGCGACCGGATCGTACGGCAGGCCGCGGCCCTGCCGGAGGCGCTGCGGTCGGCACGACCCGCGCCCACGGATCTGGACCGCACGGACCCGATGCGAACGATGCCCCGGGACCAGAATCTCGAGGGGATATTCCGCGAAGAAAGCGAGAGATACACCCGGCCGGCACAGATATTTCGGCCGCGGGATTTGCGTCCCGTGCCGCGGGATTTGAAATTCGATTTGCTAATCGGCCGCGAAGCGCGTAGAGATTAGCCATCAATTCAACGGCTGAACCTCGATGGCGCGGTTTCGTTACGAAATCGTGTGCCAGAGAGCTCTGTCTTGAACTGATGACGGAGACGGCCGCGCATGATCGCGTGGACCTCCGGTAGATGAAGCCCGCAAGGGCGAAGGAATACGATGGCTGTCGGTACTGTTAAGTGGTTCAACGAGACAAAGGGTTTCGGTTTCATCCAGCCGGATAATGGCGGAAGCGACGTGTTCGTGCACATCTCGGCCGTCGAGCGCGCCGGCATGCGCGGCCTCGCGGAAGGCCAGAAGGTCTCCTACGAGATGGAAACCGACAAGCGCAGCGGCAAGCAGTCCGCCGGCAGCCTCCAGACCGTCTGATCACGGCGGGCTCCCGTGTGGAGCCCAACCTGTTTCGAGAGCCGCTTCCCGGATGGGAGGCGGCTTGCTTGTGTTCTGAGACCCGATTCCAGGGGAGCGCGCCGTCGGCGGCGTCCCGCATGACAGGATCCTGTGTGAGCCAATTCAACCCGAACTCGATGACCGACCGCCTCAAGGCCGCGACCGAAGCCCGTGCCGCGGCGCTGGCCCGCTTCCGTGACCGCCCGGCCGCGGATGATCCGGTCGTGGTCGCCCGCAAGGCCGAGCGGGCTCAGATCGCCCGGGAGCGCGAGATTCGCGTCGCGGCCCGCGAGCAGGCCCGGCTCGAGGCCGAGGCGCAGCGCGCCGCGGAGGCCGAGGCCGAGCGCGAGCGTCAGGCCGCCGAGGAAATTCGCGCCGCCGAGGAGAAGGTGGCGCAGGCCGCTGCCGCACGCCTGGAGCAGAAGGCTCAGCGCGATGCGCGCTACGCCGCCCGCAAGGCCAAGGCGCGCCGCTGACGGTTTCCGTCGCCGGGATCGTTCGATCCCGCGACCCCACGGCGGATTCGGCGCGGATCCGCCCGACGGTTCCGTCCCTCGGGACGAGACCGCATCACCGGGGCCGCCGCGACGGGCGGGCCCACCTCAGGCGCGACGTCAGTCCGCCGAACCTCCACCGAGGAGACAAGCGCCATGTCCCACAAGTTCAAGATCGGCCAGCGCGTGCGTCGCGCCCAGATCGGCTACACCGCCCCGAAGAGCGATATCTCCGACGTCTTCGAGATCGTCCGCCTCGTCCCCGAGGATCAGACCGGCGAGCCGTTCTACCGGATCAAGTCCGGGAGCAGCGAGCGCGCGGTGCGCGAAGGCGAGATCACCGAGGCCTGAGCGGCCCGCCTCCGCGCCCGGCGCGGAGCCCACACCCTCAGGGCGAATATGCAGGCCGCGGCCTCCCCTTCACGACGTGAGGGGGAGGCCGTTTTCCGTCAGCTCAGCACCACGACGCGTGAGCCGATCTCGACGCGGCCGTAGAGATCGATGACGTCCTGGTTGATCATCCGGATGCAACCCGACGACACGCTCTTGCCGATCGACTCCGGCTCCAGCGTCCCGTGAATGCGGTAGAGCGTGTCCTTGTTGCCCTGCCACAGGTAATGGGCCCGGGCCCCGAGGGGATTGTGCGCACCGCCGGGCACGCCGAGACCGCTCTGGAGCTGGGAGACGGAGCGCGCCAGCTTCGGCGTGCGGGCGATCATCTCCTTGGGCGGATACCAGTCCGGCCACATCTGCTTGGAGTTCACCGTCGAGGCGCCGGCCCACGAGAAGCCCTGCTTGCCGACGCCCACGCCGTAGCGACGCGCCCGGCCATTGGGCTGGACGAGGAAGAGGTGATGGGCCCGCGGGTCGACCACGATCGTGCCCGGGGTTTCCGAACCCGTATAGGCGACCTCCTGGCGCAGGAAGGACGGGTTCGCCTTGCGCCAGTTGAAGGCATAGACGGGGAAGGGCTCGTCGGTGACCGCCGCGTAGGCGCGGTTGAAGTCGATGGGACCATCGTCGACGGGCTTGGCCGGAGCGGCCTGCTGCACCGAGGCGGGCGGCACCTGCCGCGGGGCGTAGAGATCCGCATCCGGATCGTCCGCCACGGCGCGGCCGCGCTGGCTGCGCGCCGGTTCGAACCCGCGGTCCGATCCACGCTCGGAATAGGGCACGTACTGGCCGCCCCGGCGACGGTAGAGCCGTCCCTCCTCGTCGCGATAGAGGCGCTCATCGTCGTAGGGGCCATTCCCATCGATGGCGCCGCCGAAGAGGCCGCGCCCCTGCGCGAGGGCGGACCCGACGGGCGTGAGAAGCGCGAGGCTCGTCGTCGCCCCGGTGAGAAGCGTGCGGCGGGTCGTCTGAGGCATGGACGTTGCTCGGGAAGTCGTCGGAGATGGGTCGTTCGAGCCCGGGCCTAGCAAGTCGACGCAGAGCCGTCACGTCATCTGAACGACGGGCAGCCCTGCAGGGGCACCAAAGTTCGGGGGCGATGCAGTGCGGGCACAATCATAGGGTCTGGAAACCATCCGGAAAACCTTCCGAAGACCCGCGCGAATACGCCGGCATCGTGCTTTCACCATGTCTATGAAAAAGCGGTGATCAGCCCCCGGCCGGGATGGGCGATCGATTGCAATGTGCCGCGTCGTGCCGACATAGGTGGTCCTCCGCCAAGCCCTCTCTCGAATACATGGAACGCGACCCGTGCCGGTCCCCCCGCGTCCCCGTCACCGCGCGCGCCCTGCGGCGCTCGCGGTCCTCCTGCTCGTCTTCCTCGTGCCCACGGACGGGCAGGCGGGCCGCAGCCGAACCGCGCGCGTCGCGGAGCCCGCCGCTCCGGTGACGAGTTGGACCTCCAGCGAGCCGGAGAACCCCACCTGCCAGCGCACCCGGCGCAAGCTCTGGCAGGCCGACGAGGGCTGGGTGGTGCGCAGCATCACGGTCTGCCGGTAAGGCGTCCCGCGCACCGCCCGAATGCATCCGTGCAAAATTCATTTGCGCGAAATTGATGATCCGCCGGCGGTTGAACGTAGGACAATCGCCCGCGCTTCGCTAAAGCTTGCGGGGCACGCGTCGGATCGACCGTCGTCGGTCCTGTGCGAGGATCAAGGGTGCAGGATCGTCCGAGCCGAAGGGCATCGGGGGGAGCGTGGCCGGAGGGACGATTGAGTAGGACCGGCGATGCGCCCGAGACGGGGCCCGAGGCTCTGGCGCGCTACGACATCCTGGATACCGCGCCCGAGGACGCGTTCGAGGACATCGTGACGCTCGCATCCCGGCTGCTGGAGATGCCGGTCTCCCTGGTCTCCCTGGTGGATACCGATCGCCAATGGTTCAAGGCCCGGGTCGGCTTCGCGCGCCCCGAGACCGCGCTCACGGAGTCGATCTGCGCTCACGCGGTGCGGCAGGACGGGCTCTTCGTCATCCCCGACACGACGCGGGATTCGCGCACCGCGGAAAATCCCCTCGTCACCGGCGAACCGCACGTCCGGTTCTACGCCGGCATGCCCCTGCGCACGCCGGAGGGGACGGCCCTGGGGACCCTCTGCGTCCTCGACACGCGGCCGCGCCAGCTCTCCGAGGCGCAGGGCTTCATCCTGCGCACCCTCGCCGGCCAGGTGATGACCGAGCTCAACCTGCGGCGCGCCCTGAAGGAGCGCCGCGCGAGCGACCGACACAATGCGGCGATCATCGGGAGCGCCATCGATTACGGCATCGTCACCCTGGATCTCGCCGGCCGTGTCACGAGCTGGAATCCAGGCGCCGAATGCGTCCTCGGCTGGAGCGAGGCCGAGATTCTGGGCCAGCCCGCCGACTTCTTCTTCACGCCGGAGGACCGGACGCGCGGAATACCCGATCACGAGATGCGCGTCGCCCGCGATCTCGGCCGGGCCAACGACGAGCGCTGGCACATGCGCAAGGACGGCTCGCGCTTCTGGGGCATGGGCGAGATGATGCCCCTCATGAATGAGGCGGACCGGCAGGTCGGCTATCTCAAGATCCTGCGCGACCGCACGGCCCAGCGCCAGGCGGACGAGGCCCTGCGCAAGCAGACGGCCCTCCTGCAGACCGTCACCGATCACCTCAGCGAGGCGGTGTTCCGCCTGAACGAGGACGACGTCGTCATTTTCGCCAATCCGGCCGCCGAGGCGATGCTCGGCTGGCCCCGCGGCAGCCTGATCGGCCGCAACCTCCACGACACGGCCCATCACCACCATCCCGACGGGCGGCCGTTCCCGCGCGAGGACTGCGAGGTCGTCCGCTCCCTTCGCAGCGGCGTCGCCCTGCGCGACCGCGAGGCGACGTTCTTCCGTCAGGACGGATCACCCATCGACGTCATCACCAGCAACGCCCCCATCGTCGAGGACGGGGTGGTGCAGGGCGCCGTCCTGACCCTGACGGACATCACCGAACGGAAAACGGCCAATGCCCGGCTGCGCCGGAGCGAGGAGCGCCTGAGCCTCGCCCTTAACGCCTCCGGCATGATCGGCACCTGGGACTGGGACCTGCGCGACGACGTGGTCTATGCCGATCCGAACTTCGCGCGGATCTACACCGTGGATCCGGAGCGCGCCGCCCTGGGCGCGCCCCTGGCGGACTACATCCGGAACTTCCACCCGGACGACCTGCCGCGATTCCAGGAGGAGCTCGACCGCCTCTTCGCGGGGGCCAAGGAATTCGCCTGCGAGTATCGGATCCTCCAGCCGGATGGCTCCCATCGCTGGGTGATCGCCCGCGGAAGCCTCGTGCGCGCCGCCGACGGGACGCCGCTGCGGTTTCCGGGCGCGTCGGTGGACATCACCGAGCGCAAGCGCGCCGAGGAGCGTCAGGCGGCCCTGGTCGAGCTCGGTGAGCGCCTGCGGGAGTTGCAGGATCCCGGCGAAATCGCGTTCGTGGCCGCCGAGATCGCGGGTCGGACCCTCGGCTTGACCCGCGCCGCCTACGGTGTTGTGGACGATTCGGGCGTCTATCTCGACATCATCCGGGACTGGACCGTGCCGGGGGCGAGCACCCTCGTCGGGCGCCACCGCTACGCCGATTACGGCTCCTACCTGTCGGAGCTGCGCCAGGGGCGCGACGTCGTCATCGCGGACGTGGAGACCGACCCCCGCACCGCCGACCGATTCGAGGCTTTCCGCGCCCTCGACGTGCGCACCGTCATCAACCTGCCGCTGATGGAGCGCGGGCAGCTCGTGGCGGTGTTCTGCCTGCACGATTCGAAGCGGCGGGACTGGACGCCGGACATCCTCGATTTCGTGCGCAACGTCGTCGACCGCACCCGCGCCGCCGTGGCCCGCCTGCGGGCCGAGGAGCAGCAGGAGCTGGTCAACCGCGAACTCAGCCATCGGATGAAGAACCTGCTGGCGATGGTGCAGTCGATCGCGACCCAGACCATGCGCAGCGCCATCGATGTGGACACGGCCAAGGAGGTGCTCGCCGGCCGCCTCATCGCCCTGGGCCAAGCCCATGACCTGTTGATGGGCGGCGCCCTCGGCAGCACCCTGATCGGCCCGGTGGTGCGTGGCGCTTTGAAGCTGCACGAGGATCGCGCGGGCCGTTTCCGCCTCGACGGGCCGGACCTGGAGATCGGTGCCAAGCCGGCCCTGTCCCTGGCGCTGATGCTGCACGAACTCGCCACCAACGCGGCCAAGTACGGGGCGCTCTCGGATGAGGATGGCCACGTGGCGATCCGCTGGGAGGTCCGCGACGAGGCCGGCGAGCCGACCCTCGCCTTCTCCTGGGCCGAGATCGGCGGCCCCCCGGTGACGCGGCCGACCCGCAAGGGGTTCGGCTCGCGCTTCATCGAGCGTGGGCTCGCCGGCCAGGTCGGCGGCACCATCGCCCTCGATTTCCCCGCCGACGGCGTCACCTGCGCCATCGCCGCGCCCCTGGCGGCCTTCCAGGCCGACGGCTGAGACGGGCTGCGCTCGATCGAAGCGGTCCCCGGATCGGCACGCCTGCGCGGCGCTCGAGCCAAGCCCGGATCCGCCCTCCGGAAGGGATCGAACGACTTTCGTACGAGTCGCCGCATGCCGGCGCCTCGACCCTGGACATTTCCTGGGCAGTGCCGTCTCGCGCGGCGACCCGGCGCCGTGGACCGCCGCAGGCGAAGGCCAGCGCATCGGGTCGGCGTGGCGAGGAACGGCATTCCGAAAAACTGGCACGTTCGGTGCTTGGCTCGATCCGTCGCCGGTCGGCGACGCGCGGAGCAAAGGCGCTCCGCATGCGGACGGCGTGAGTCCGGATCCCTTGGCATGAGCGGCCGCCCTGCGGCCGCGAACCTCGAGACGCACTCCATGGCCAGCTTCAAGACCGTGATGAAATCCGGTCATCCTCCGACCCTGTTCGCCGCCTTCCTCTACTTCGATTTCTGCTTCGCGATCTGGGTGCTCAACGGCGCCATGGGTCCGTTCATCACCGAGACCTACAAGCTGACCCCGGCCCAGACCGGATTCATGATCTCGCTGCCGATCCTGGCCGGTGCGATCATGCGCTTCCCGCTCGGGGTGCTGGCCCAGTATATCGGCCGCAAGAACGCCGCCATCACCGAGATGACGGTGATCATGTTCGCGATGGCCTTCGGCTTCTTCTACGTGAACACCTACGACGAGGTGCTCGCCATGGGCGTGCTCCTCGGCATCGCCGGGGCCTCCTTCGGCGTCGCCCTGTCCCTCGGCTCGGGCTGGTTCCCCAAGGAGCACAAGGGCCTCGCCATGGGCATCGCCGGGGCGGGCAATTCCGGCACCGTGCTGGCCGTGCTGTTCGCGCCGCCCCTGGCCCAGGCCTATGGCTGGCAGACCGTCTACGGCTTCGCCGGCTGCGTCATGGCGATCCCGCTCATCGTCATGATCGTCTTCGCCAAGGAGCCGCCGGACGCCGAGCACCAGTCCTTCCGGGAGCACGTCTCCTGCCTGTTCCAGAAGGACGGCTGGGCCTTCAACCTGATCTACATCATCACCTTCGGCGGCTTCATCGGCCTGTCGAACTTTCTGCCGACCTTCTTCTACGAGCAGTTCGCCGTGACAAAGGTCGAGGCCGGCCGGTTGACCATGCTGGCGGCGCTGATGGGATCCGGCATCCGCGTCGCCGGCGGCTACTTCGCCGACCGCCTCGGGGGCATCCTGGTGCTGTCCGTCGTGCTGATCGCCGCGGTGGGCTCGTTCCTGCTCCTGACCGCGTCGCCCTCCCTGGCGCTGACCACGGCCCTGTTCATGCTGTGCTTCGCCGCCCTCGGGGCCGGCAACGGCGCCCTGTTCCAGCTCGTGCCCCTGCGCTGGCCCGCCAACACAGCGGTGGCCGGCTCGATGATCGGCGAGGTCGGAGCCCTCGGCGGCGCCATCCTGCCCAACGTGATGGGCCTGTCGAAGCAGTATACCGGCTCCTTCGCCCTCGGCTTCGTCGGCTACGCCGTCTTCGCCGCGCTCGTGCTGGTCTGCCTGTTGGTGTGGCAGCGCAAATGGGTCGGCACCTGGGTCGGCCCGCGCGGCAAGGTGCTGACGCCGGGCACGCCGGAGCCCGCCGAGGCCGGCCGTCTCGGCCCGCTGACGGCCTGAACCGCGCCCCTCAGCCGATCTCCTCCGCCACCAGCGCGAAGGTCAGGACATCCACCGCCGCCGCGCCGCCGCGCAGGAGCACCCGCGCGGCGGCGTTGGCCGTCGCGCCGGTGGTCATCACGTCGTCGATCAGGAGAATGCGCCGCCCCTGCAGCCGGGGGCGCATCGACTCCGGCACCTGGAAGGCGCCCTGGAGGTTCGTCGCCCGGGCCACCCGGCTCAAGCCGACCTGCGGGCGCGTCGCCTTCACGCGCGCGAGGGCGCCCGGCTCGAAAGGCCGCCCGGCGATCCGGCCGATCCGGCGCGCCAGGAGCGCGGCCTGATTGAAGCGGCGGCGCCACAGGCGCCAGCGGTGGAGCGGCACCGGCACGAGGCAATCCGCGCGGGCGAGGAGCGCCGCGCCGGCCCCCGCCATCATCCCGGCGAGGACAGGGCCGAGATCCAGGCGGTCCTCATATTTCAGCCGGTGCACGAGGTCGCGGGCGACGCCCTCGTAGAGCGCCACCGCCCGCGCCTGTGCGAAGACCGGGGGATCGGCGATCGCGCGGGGGGACAGCAGGGCGCCGGTTCCGTGATCGACCGCGAAGGGGGTCCCGAAGCGATCGCAGCAAGGCGGCGCGATCAGGCGCAGCCCCGACCAGCAGCGGGCGCAGAGGGCGTGCGGGTCGGCAATGGCGCCGCCGCAGCCGGGGCAGGTCGGCGGATAGACGAGGGCGAGGCCGCCGCGGAGGGCGGCCCGCAATCCCGTGGTGACGGCGCGGGCGACAGGAGCCATGACGGCCATCCTACCACCCGCACCAAGCGGATGCGACCCCTGGTTGTTCTCAGCGGGCCTGCGGCTGCGGCTGGGCCGGGTTCTGCTCGCGGTCGCGCTTGTTGGCCTGGTGGCGGCCGACGGCGCAGCCGGCCGCGGCGCCGAGGACGCCATGACCCGCCACGTGGCCGGCGACGCCGCCCACGAGGGCGCCCTTGATGCAACCCTTGGCCTCGGCTCCGGTGGTGGCAAGGCTGATGCCCGCGAGGGTGAGGGCCGCGCCGAACAGGATGGACTTCATGGCGTCTGATCTCCTCGATTCGTCGTCGAATCGCTGGGCCTCAACAGCGAGGGACGGAGACACGTTCCGTCCCGGTAGCGGCTGGCGCTCGCGCTGCAGGCGCGCCATCTAGATCGTGATGACCGCGCCTCCGCTGTTCGATACGGGCCTCGCCCGCCGCCGCCTCGCCCGTGCCCACCGGGCCGGCTATGCCGACTTCCTGCTGCGCCGGGTCGTCGACGATCTCGACGACCGCCTCGGCGCGGTGCTGCGGACCTTCACGGAGGCCGTCGACCTCGGCACCCCCGCGTCCCTCGCCGCCGAGCGCCTGCGCGCCTCCGGCCGGGTCGGGCACGTCACCCGTCTGGCACCCCGGGCGGAGGCCGGCGCGGTGCTGGCCGACCCCGAAGCCCTGCCGCTGGCGCCCGCCCGGTTCGACCTCGCCGTCTCGCTCCTCGCCCTGCAGCACGTCAACGACCTGCCGGGTGCCCTGGCGCAGCTGCGCCGGGCTCTGCGCCCCGACGGGCTGTTCATCGGCTGCCTCCTCGGCGGCCGGACCCTGACCGAGCTGCGCCAGGTCTTCGGGCAGGCGGAGAGCGAGGTGGAGGGCGGCGTCAGCCCGCGCGTGGCCCCCTTCGCCGAGGTCCGCGAGATGGGCAGCCTGCTTCAGCGGGCCGGTTTCGCCCTGCCGGTCACCGACGTCGAGACCGTCACGGTGCGCTACCGCGACCCGTTTGCGCTCATGCACGACCTGCGTGCCATGGGGCTGACCAACGTCCTGGTCGACCGCCGCCGGACCCCCCTGCGCCGCGACACGCTTCTGCGGGCCGCCGCGCTCTACGCCGAGCGCTTCGCCGATCCGGACGGGCGCCTGCGTGCCAGCTTCGAGATCCTGTGGCTTTCCGGCTGGGCTCCGCACGAGAGCCAGCAGAAGCCCCTGAAGCCGGGCACCGCCCAGACGCGCCTCGCCGAGGCCCTGGGCACCACCGAACGCAAGACCGAGGGACAGGAATCATGAGAGAGCCCGGACCCGACCATCCGATCACCGTCGCGCCGCATCCGGGGAAGTTGCGTCTCCGGCTCGCGGGGACGCTCATCGCGGAGACCGAGTCCGCCCTCGTGCTCACCGAGGCGAACTATCCGCCGGTCTTCTACATTCCGCGGGCCGATGCCCGATGGGCGCACTTCACCCCGAGCGCCCGCCACAGCCATTGCCCCTACAAGGGTGACGCCCGCTACTTCACGCTGACGACGCCGGACGCCACCCGGCCGGACGCGGTCTGGAGCTACGAGGCACCCTATCCGGCGGTGGCCGCCATCGCCGGGCACCTCGCGTTCTATCCGGACAAGATCGACCCGATCGAGCAGGACTGAGCAGGCCCGGCCCTCAGTCCCGGACCTGGGACCAGAACGCGGCCTTGCGCCCGTGAAGCCGGCGCAGCGTGCCGCGGTAGGCCTCCGGATCCTCCGTCAGGCCGTCGAGGGCCTGGAGGTAGCGGGCGGCGTGGCCGTAGGCGGCGCTGCGCCCGTGCTCGAGGATGGAATCGATGAGCAGGCGGTAGAGCTCGGCCGCCGCCTCCGGCTGCGTCCGCTCCAGGGCCTCGGCGGCGGGCGCCAGGATCTCGTAGCGGCTCCCGTCCCAGCTGCCGCGATGGGCCATGACCAGGCGAGCGGCGCGGGTCGAATTCGGCCAGTGGGTTAGGAAGGCGAGCGCCCGGTAGCGATCGGGATGAGCCTGCGCCTGATCGAAGGCCCGATCCAGCGCCGCGTCGTCCTCGAAGTCGGGCAGCTTGGCGAGGTAGGCCCGCAGCATCGCGGGGTCGAGGTTGCGCCCGAAGGCATCCCAACGCAGGGCCTGCGCGGCCTGCGTCTGGCCGAGGCTGTCCAGAATGCGGATCTCCACGGCCTGTCGCGCGCGTTCCGGGGCATCGGGGTCGAAATGCCCGGTGAGCAGTGCCTCCCGGGTGACCACCACCGGTCCCCGCTTCTGCGGACGGCGAATCCAGTCCAGGGCCTCCGGGGCCCGGCCCGCCGCCAGCAGACGCTCGGCGATCCGCACCCGGTCCGGCTGTTCGGGCGACACCGCCTGCTCGAAGGCGATGAAGGCATCGACGTCGCCGGCCCGGTCGGCGAGGGCTTGGCGCATGCGCACGAGGCGGCTGCGGGCGAGCTGAGACGCCCACGCCTTCTCGCCGCCGGTCCGGACTTCCGAAGCCGGGGGCGTGGCGTCCGCGAGGGCCGCGTCGAGGGGGGGCAGGGCTGCCTCCGGCAGCCGCGGGATCAGGTCGTGCATCAGGGTCTCCACGAAGCCGTACCCGTCGGCGCCGAGGCGGGTCACTAGCCCCGTGGCGACCCCGGCCGCCGCCTCCGCGGGGAGATCGACGATCAGGGAAGCGGCCGCATCGACCGCCCGTTCGTAGACCCCGTGGATGCGCCCGCTCGAATCCTCCGCGCGTCCGAGGACGTCGTTGGCCCCGCCGAGGAAGCGGATCAGCCGGTCGAGGGCCGCCCGCGGGTCCAGGGCGGCGAGCTCGGTCACCACCGTGGTGAGCATGGCGTCGAGATCGGCGGCGAAGGCCCGCTGCTTCTGCCAGTCGATGTAGCCCTGGCCCCGCTCCAGGGCGGTGAGCCGCCGGTCGATCAGCGCCGCGATGGCGTCCGGCCCCTGCAGGCTCGCCACCGCCGCGGTCACCAGCTTCTTGAAGGTCGGGTTCCGCGCCGTCTCCGACAGGACGAGGCCGATCAGGCGCTCCAGCCCGAGCGCGGTCAGGGTCTCGGGGCTCGGCGTGGTCTTTCGCGAGGCGCGCTTAGGCTTGCTCGCGTCGGACTTGGGCTCGCTCGCGGCGCGCTTGGGCGCGCTCGCGGCGCGCTCGGGCTTGCTCGCGGCGGACGTGTCCGCAACGGGCGGCCGAACGGCCGCCGCCTTCGTCGCCGGTTTCGCCGCTGCCCTGCGTGCCATGCACCGTTCTCCCTCTCCCGACAGGGCAAGTCGTTTCCCGACAGGGCAGATCGCGCCGGACGGGATCTGCCCGTCAGAACTGGATCAGGGTCCGAGCAGATCCAGCAGGAAGGGAATCAGCGGCGCATCGGCCGGCGGCATCGGCTGGTCCTTGAGGTCGCGCGGACGCACCCACTTCAGCGCCTGCCCCTCCATGGAGCGCGGCAACCCGTCCCAGCGCCGGCAGATGTAGAGCGGCATCAGGAGGTGGAAGTCCGGATAGGCGTGGCTCGCGAAGGTGAGGGGGGCGAGGCAGGCCTCCTGCACGGTGATGCCGAGTTCCTCGAAGAGCTCGCGGATCAGGGTCTCCTCCGGCCGCTCGCCCGGGTCGACCTTGCCGCCGGGAAATTCCCAGAGGCCGGCGAGCTGCTTGCCGGGCGGGCGCTGGGCGAGGAGCACGCGTCCATCGGTGTCGACCAGCGCGACGGCGACGACGAGGAGGATGCGCAGGGGCGCGGGCGTCGCCGGGGTCATGGGGCGATCGCGAAGGTCGCGGCGACATCGGCGGCGGTCTCGATGGTGCCGGCGACGAGGGGCACCGGCGTGCCGCCGCGCTTGGCGCGCATGGGCGCGGGCGCCGCGAAAGCGATCGGCGGCCCCGAGGACGTCGCCGGGGACTGGATCGACACCACCCGCCCGAGGGTGACGCCGGCCGCCTCGGCCAGCCGTTCGGCCTGGGTCCGTGCATCCTTCATCGCCGCGCTGCGCACGGCGCTTTCGGCCGCGTCGGGATCGCGCAGGCCGAAGCCGACGCCGTCGATGCGGTTCGCCCCCCCGTCGAGGGCCCGCCGCATCAGGTCGCCGAGGCGCCCCATATCGGCGAGGCGAACCCGCACCGTGTTGGCGGCGCGGTAGCCGTCCGGCTTCTCGGCGAAGGACCCGTCCGCCTGTCGGACCGAGCGGGTGACCGGCTGCAGCGTCACCGCGGAGGTGCCGAGATCCGCCTCCGGCACCTTGAAGTCGGCGGCCAGCGCGAGGATCGCCTTCGCGGCGGTGCTGGCGCCGTCGAGGGCGGCGGCCGGGGTCGCGCCCCTGGCCTCGACGCCGATCTCCACCGAGGCGAAGTCCGGTGCCACTTCGGAGCGGGCGCGTCCGACGACGCTGATCCAGCCCTCGGCGAGCCCCGGCCTGTCCTCGGCCCGCGCCGCGCCCGGGACGTCGAGCAGGACGAGCGCCAGGAGGGCGGAGAGGGCGACCGCCTGGGTGCGCCTCATGAGCGGTAATCCCCGTTGATCTCGATGTAGAGCTTGGTCAGGTCGCAGGTCCAGACGCGTGCGCTGCCCTCGCCGAGACCGAGATCGACCCGCACGGTGACGTCGGACTCGCGCATCACGGCGCTCGCCGCCGCTTCGCTGTAATCGGGATCGCGGGCGCCCGCGCGCGCCACGCGCACGTCGCCGAACCAGATCGCGAGGCGGTCGCGGTCGGCCGGCTCGCCGGCCTTGCCCACCGCCATCACCACCCGGCCCCAGTTGGCATCCTCGCCCGCGATGGCGGTCTTCACCAGGGGCGAGTTGGCGATCGACATCGCGATGCGGTGGGCCGAGGCGTCGCTGGTCGCCCCCGTGACCCGCACGGTGACGAATTTGCGGGCCCCCTCGCCATCCCGGGCGACGAGCTGGGCCAGATCGACCAGGAGGTCGTCGAGGGCGGCGCGGAACCCGGAGAGGCGCGGATCGCCGGCGTCGGACATCGCGGCGTTGCCGGCCGCACCCGTCGCGAACAGCATCAGGGTGTCGGAGGTGGAGGTGTCGCCGTCGACGGTCACGCAGTTGAAGCTGGTGGCCGTGCCGGCGGAGAGGAGCGCCTGGAGCACCCCCTGGGGCAGGGCGGCATCGGTGAAGACGAAGCTCAGCATCGTCGCCATGTCGGGGGCGATCATGCCCGCGCCCTTGGCGATGCCGTTGAGGGTGACGGTGACGCCGTCGATGGTGGCCCGGCGCGTGGCGAGCTTGGGGAAGGTGTCGGTGGTCATGATGGCCTGGGCGGCCGCGGCCCAAGCCTCGGCGCCGTCCCGGGTCCGCCCGGCGCAGTCAGCCAGCACGCCCTCGAACTTGGTGGCGTCGAGGGGCTCGCCGATCACGCCGGTGGAAGCGATGAAGATCTCCTCCGGCCGGCACTGTGCCGCCTCGGCGGCGATCCGGGCCGTCAGTGCAACGGCCTCGCGCCCGCGCAGGCCCGTGAAGGCATTGGCGTTGCCGGAATTCACCACGAGGGCTCGGGCACCCGCACTGCCCAGCGCCTCGCGGCACCAATCCACCGGAGCGGAGGGGCATTTCGAGCGGGTGAACACGCCGGCCGCCTGCGTGCCCGCGGCGAGCGCCACGTAGAGCACGTCGGTCCGCCCGGAATAGCGGATGCCCGCCTGCGCGGTCGCGAGCCCGACGCCGCGAATCGCCGGGAGCTGCGGTTGTGTCCGGGGCGCCAGCGGCGAGACGGGGGGGCTCTTGGCAGACGACATGGGCGAGGGCTCCGGATCTCTGCGGCCGTCTCGGGCGCGCGGCGAGGCCGGTGTTGCCCCGCGCGCGCCGTCCGCGTCAACCGCGACCACCGTCATCCCCCTGTCGCATCGGACGCGACGGCCACGAGTCCTGTCAGACCAGGGACTTGTCCAGGGGATCCGCTTGCAGACCTGAGCCAGTGCTGCGGTGCAGCATCGTGTCGTGCGGGAGTTCTCCGGGTCGACGGTCCGGGACATCAGACGAAGGCGGGCCCGAAAGACACTCGCCTCGGCAGGATGGGGGGCTTGTCTGTACGAGCGAACGTGACATAGCATGCTGCGACGCACAGTTTCCGAGGTGATCGGCACGGATGTCCAGGCGCGAGGGGGGAGTCTCGACTATGGAACGACCGACTTCGCCAGGTGGCGCCTACGGCGTTCAGGTTCTGATCGCCGGTCGCCAGAAGCATTGGCGCGATGAGGTGACGTCGCAGATTCGACGAGCGGGCTTCGCGGCCACCACGGTGGATTGCGGCGTCGACGCGATGACGGTCCTGGCCCTCGGCCTTCCCGTCGATGTTCTCGTGACGGACGTCAGCCTGCAGGGCAAGCTCTGCTGCCAGAAGCTGGCCTTGGAAGCCCGTGCTCTGCGCCCGGACCTGCGCATCGTCTTTGCCAGCGACCTGGAATCGCTGGCGAGCGAAGACGATCCGACGCCGTGGCTCGAGGAGCTGTTCGACGCCCAATTCCCCGACGACCGCGACGGCCTGATCGCGGTCCGGCGCATCGACAACGTCGCCAGCACGGTGCGGGACGCTCTGCGCAGCCCTGCCTGATCTCATCGGCCTTCGCTGCACGCGACCGGCTCTTCGAAACCGTCCCCTTCGGGATCGACCGGCGGTGCCGTTGGGCTCCGATTGGCGAGCCGAATACCCCAACGACGTGACGGTTTTCTGACGGTCCGGTGCGGGTCAGACCTGCGATGCCCGGAAACGAAAAACGCCCTCGCAGGGATGCGAAGGCGTCCGTTCAACCCATCCGGGGCCGGATCACTGCGCCTTGGGGGCGTCCGCCGGCTTCGGATTGGCATCCGTGTTCGTGTTGGTGGCATCCGCATTGGGCTTGGCCTTGCCGAGGTAGACGTATTCCGGCGCGGCGCGGAGCTGGTCCTTGTTGGTGTCGATGGTCGCCTTCAGGGTGGTGTCGTCGACGCGGACGAGCTTCATGGCGCTCGGGTCGATGGCCACGTACTTCGTGCCGATCCCGAGGAAGCCGCCGACGCCGACCACCCACGACTTGACCGTATTCTTCTCGTCGAGCACGACGTCGGCGATCTCGCCGATGGTCTCGTTGGCGGCGTTCTGGATGGTCAGGCCAACCAGCTTCGACGTGACCATGTCGCTCTTGTTCTGCACCACGAAGGTGGGGCGCAGATCGTTGGCGAGGGTCGCGGGGGCGGCCTGGACCGGTGCCGGCGAGGCGGCGGGCGCGGTGGCATCCGGCGACTGAGCGAGGGCGAGGGTGGCGCTGGCAGCGAGGAGAGTCGTGCCGAGCAACAGGCTGCGCATGGACGAAGTCTTTCGAAAGGTCGGGCCGAAGGGCGAACGAGGGGGGCCGTGGTGCCACAGCTCAAGTTCAAGCTTCCGCCAAAGGTTCCCGCGATCCGGCATGGTGAATGGACGAACGCCGGTCGGGCCTTAGATTTCTCGGTCCAAGGGGCGGCGGAACCGGTCCGCGCGCCCGCCACGGGGTGCCGCACCATGTCGAACGTCCTGCTGCCCAACGCCCGGCCCGCCAACGCCCGGCTCGCGCGGTTGCCGCGCCGTCACGCCCTCGCGTTGCTCGGCGGGGCCCTCGTCTGCGGTGTCCGCCCGGCCGTGGCCGACGCCAGGAAGGCGGGCGACTTCGCCTTCGAGAAGCCGGAGGGCGGAACCCTGCCGCTCTCGGCCTATGCCGGTCGGCCCATCCTCGTGGTCAATACGGCTACGGCCTGCGGCTATGCCGGGCAATTCACGGGGCTGCAGGGCCTCTGGACCCGCTTCGGTGACCGGGGCCTCACCGTCATCGCGGTGCCGTCGCCCGATTTCGGCAACCAGGAACCCCTGGACGGCGTCGCCATCGCGGAGGCCGCCCGCAAGAACCATGGCGTGACCTTCCCTGTCACCGCCAAGACCCATGTCCGGGGTCCCGCCGCGCATCCGTTCTATCGCTGGGCGGCCGCCGAGAAGCCCGGCAGCACGCCCGGCTGGAACTTCCATAAGTATCTGGTCGACCGCGACGGCAGCCTGATCGGCGCCTTCCCGTCCTCGGTCGAGCCCAACGATCCGCGCATCGTCACCGCGATCGCCAACGCGCTGCCCGCCGCCTGAGCGTTCAGCGCGGGATGTCCCGGGGCGGGCGCAGGGACCCCGGTGGAGGCGGTGCGCGGCGGGGGCGCCGGGCCCGCTCCGACGTCCCGCGCACCGGCGGCGAGGCGTAGTTCGAGGCGAAGGGATTGGCCGGGGTGCGATCGGCGCTGCCGAACAGGCTGAACTCCGCCCGGGCGCCCTGGTCCGCGCCCAGCAGCGTCAGGAGGAGAGCGAGGCAAAGGCGGCGCATGCGTGTTCCCGGGGTCGGCTGACTGCCTTGTCCCGATATCGCAAACCCCCACATCCCGCGAGAGGCCGCCCCGGAATCACCCTGAGATCCGGGCTGGCGCGGGACGGGTCGAGGAACGGGATGATGAAGCCGCACCGGTTCGAGCAGGCGGGTATCGTCTTCGAGATCGCCTTCGAGCGGGCGCCGGAGGGCTGGGTCGCCCATATCCGCCGCTCCGACAGCGAAACCACCCACGCGATCGGGTTTCCCGATGGGCCGGGCTACGACCCCGCCGATGTGCGCGGTTCGCTGATCGCGGGCTGCGCGGCGGCGCTTCCCAACCTGTCCTGGGCGAGCCCGACCCGACACTGAGCGGAACCTCCCGAACCGCCCCGTGTTCGCCCTCCCGGATGCTGCGCTCGCAGACGCGCGGGTGCGTGAAACGGGAAGGAACAGCCGATGTCCGAGATCACCTATCGCATCGTCGAGCACGATGGCGGCTTCGCCTACAAGGTCGGCGACGTGTTCTCAGAGACCTATCCGAGCCATGACGAGGCCCTGCAGGCGGCCCAGGCCGCCGCGGCCGAGCAGCAGGTTCCGGGTTCGACGGAGGGCATCCGCTACCAGGACAGCCAGGGCGCATGGCACGACGAGACCGCCCAGGGCAACGATCGTCCGACGGCCCGCGTGGTCGATTGACGTCCGGTCCCGGTCCGGCGGCGCTCAGACCGAGCGTCGCCGGGGCGGGGCCCCACCGGCCGGCCAGGCGGCCAGGGCCGGCTCGACCTCGAGGCCCGGTCCGGTCCCCGCGCGAAAGGGCGCGCCCTCGCATTTGGTGCGGTTGCGCCCCGCCGACTTCGCCCGGTAGAGCGCTGCATCGGCGGCCTCCACCAGGGCGGCCGGGGTCTCCGCGCCGTCCGGGCTCGCCGCGACGCCGACGCTGACGGTGACGTGGTCCAGGCCGTCGCCGCGCCCGGCATGGGGCAGGGCGAGGGCATTGAGCGACTGGCGGACCCGCTCCGCCAGGTCGATGGCCGCCGCGCTGTCGAGGCCCGGCAGCAAAAGGGCGAATTCCTCGCCGCCGTAGCGCGACACCAGGTCGGCGGTCCCGCTGACCCGGGCGGTCAGCAGCCGCGAGATCTCGCATAGGCAAGCATCGCCCGCCCCGTGTCCGTAATGGTCGTTGAAGCGCTTGAAGTGGTCGACATCCACCAGCATCAGGGCGAACGGATCGCCGTCGCGGGAGGCCTGCCACAGGGCTTCGAGACGCTGCGAGAAGGCCCTCCGATTGGCGAGGCCCGTGAGCGGGTCCGTGGTCGAGAGACGGGTCAGCCGGGCGTTGGCGACCACGAGCTGCTGCGCCCGCAAGGATTCCCGCAGCGTGTAGAGGTAGTTGCGTCGGTTGGCGCTCTCGATCTCATGCGCGGCCCCCAGACTGAAGGCGATGCCGATCAGCATGTCGAGCCGGACCAGGCCCGCCAGATCCGAGGCAATCTCCGGGTGGGCGGCGATGGCGAGGCCGCCGGCGAGCGCGGTCGTGCCGGAGACGATGCAGGCCCAGGTGAACCGGAGCGCCAGGGAGATGTTGGCGAAGATCACCGTCAGCCAGATCGCCGTGGTCGCGTGGGCGACGTTGGGTCCGTGGCCGAGCCAGAGCGTGAGCACCGGGATCGTCACCGCTGCCAGGACGCCGAGGCCGCACAGGGCCTCCCGAATGGGGGCGCTCACCCGGCTCAGGCCCACGAAGATCCCGATGGCCAGCGGCGTCATCACGGCGAACCGCAGGACCAGATTCAGCATCGCGACGTCGGGCGTGGTGACGAAGGCGGCCCCGGCATAGAGGTGGAAGACCGCGAGGCCGATGAGGGTGGTGCGCCGCAGGTGCCGAACCCGCCGGCGTCCGGTCTCCGCCTCGAACCGGCTTTCGAGTTCGGCCGGGAAGACGAGGCGCCAGCGCGTCGCCTGCAGCGTCCGTTCGATGAGCACCAGCAGACGGTCGCTGGCGCGAAACGACAGGGAGCCCGGATCGTCGGACGATCGGGCAGCAGACGAAGCGATCACGCGCGGAAAAATCCATGGGCAAGCGGGCGGCGGGCAGGCGGGCAGGCGGGCGACGGGCAGGCGAGCCACTTCGGCTCCCGGGCGAAGAGTTCGGCTCCCGGGCGAAGAGTTCGGCCCCCGGGCCAAGAGTTCGGCTTCCGGGCCAAGCGTTCGGCTCCCGGGCCAAGCGTTCGGCCCCACGGGCAAGAGTGACCGCAACTCCTGTCGGCATGCTTGCCCCGATCGCTAAAATCCGAGCGATCGATGGCACAGAATGACCAGGACGTGTAAAAATGTGCCTGACAATCTTGGGATGTGACGGTGCCCGACCGAATGGACGATTGCCTCCCGGGGGCCACCTCGTGCATGCCTCGTCCAGATCCGGGCGCGCGCCGCCGCGGACCGCGTTCGGGGCTGCCCGTCGCCATCCCTCGACCCGGATCTCTACGCCTTCTGGAGCCTGCCCGTGACCCTCTCGAACCCACGCCAGCCCGACCACGACATCGATCCGCTTTTCCTCGAGCGCTGGTCCCCGCGCGCCTTCACGGGCGAGGCCGTGCCGGAATCCGAGCTTCTGCGGATGATCGAGGCCGCCCGCTGGGCGCCGTCCTCCTACAACTCCCAGCCCTGGCGCTTCGTCTACGCCCTGCGCGGAACCCCCGCCTGGGAGACCTTCCTCGACCTGCTGGTGCCGGGAAACCGCAAGTGGGCGGAGGGGGCCGGCGCCCTCGTCATCCTGGTCTCGAGCAAGCTGATGAAGACCGGTGACGGCCTGACGCCCTCGGCGAGCCATTCCCTCGACACCGGGGCCGCCTCGGCGAACTTCCAGCTCCAGGCGATCCGCCAGGGCTGGCACGTGCACGGCATGGGCGGGTTCGACAAGGCGCGCTCCGTCACCGTGCTCAACGTGCCGCCGGACCATCAGGTCGAGGCGGCCTACGCCGTCGGGCGCGCGGCGAACCCGGCCGATCTCACCGAGGAGCAGCGGGCCAAGGAGGTGCCGAACGGCCGGCGGCCGATCAGCGACTTCGCCTTCGCCGGTGCCTTCAAGGCCCGCGAAGCCTGAGTCGTCCGCCGTGCTGAGATCCGCCCCCGATTATGCCGGGCTCGTCGCCGGGTTCGCCTGGGACATCCCGGAGCGGTTCAACATCGGCGTCGATGTCTGCGACCGCTGGGCTCTGCGCGCGCCCGATCGGGTCGCGATCCAGGAGCTCGTCGGGGCGCGGGTCTCGGACGTCACCTTCGGCCACCTGAAGGATCGCTCCGATCGTCTGGCGGCCGGGTTGCGGGCCCGGGGCGTGGTGCCCGGCGACCGCGTCGGGGTCCTGCTCCCGCAATCGGCCGCCGTGGTGATCGCCCATGCGGCCGCCTACAAGCTCGGGGCGATCGCGCTGCCGCTCGCGGGCCTGTTCGGGCCGGACGCCCTGCGCTACCGCCTGGCCGATGCCGGGGCCCGCGTCCTGATCACCGACGCGGCGGGCCTCTCCAAGATCGAGGCCCTCCGCGCCGACCTGCCGGACCTCGACCTCGTCGTCTGCGTGGACGGCGCGCGGGGCGAGGCCCTCGGCTGCGATGCCCTGCTCGCCGAGGCGCCGGGCGGGTTCGTGCCGGTCGACACCCGGGCCGACGATCCCGCCCTGATGATCTACACCTCCGGTACGACCGGGCCGGCCAAGGGCGCGCTGCACGCCCACCGGGTGCTCCTGGGGCATCTGCCGGGCTTCTGCATGATGCACGATTTTCCGCCGCAGGCCGGCGACCGGATGTGGACGCCGTCCGACTGGGCCTGGGCCGGCGGCCTCCTCAACGCGACGCTGCCGAGCCTGCATTTCGGCGTGCCGGTGCTGGCCTGCCCGAATTTCCGGTTCGAGCCGGAGGCCGCGTTCCGGCTGATCGCCGAGCGGGCGATCAGCCTCGCGTTCCTGCCGCCGACGGCCCTGCGCATGCTGCGCGGCGTCGCCGATCCGCGCGGGCGCTTCGACCTGTCCCGCCTGCGCAACATCGCCTCCGCCGGCGAGGCCCTGGGTCCGGAAACCTTCGACTGGGCGCGGCGCGAACTGGGGCTCACCATCGGCGAGGCCTACGGCCAGACCGAGTGCAACCTCGTCCTGGCCGCCTGCCGGGCGGCCGGGGTGGCGCGGGCCGGCTCCACCGGACGCCCGGTCCCCGGGCACCGGGTCGCGATCCTGCGGCCGGACGGCAGCGAGGCCGCCGCCGACGAGCCCGGCGAGATCGCCGTCGCCCGGCCCGACCCCGTGATGTTCCTGCGCTACTGGAACCAGCCCGAGGCGACGGCGAAGAAGTTCTTCGGTGACTGGATGCTCACCGGAGACACCGCCCGGCGCGACGCCGACGGCTACGTCCACTTCGTCGGGCGCGAGGACGATCTCATCACCTCGGCCGCCTATCGCATCGGTCCCACCGAGATCGAGGATTGCCTCGGCGCGCACCCGGCCGTGGCCCTCGCCGCCGCGGTGGGCAAGCCGGATCCCCTGCGAACCGAGATCGTGAAGGCCTACGTCGTCCTGCGCCCGGGCTACGAGGCCTCGGATGCCCTGGCCGCCGAGATCCAGGCCTTCGTGCGCACCCGCCTCTCGGCCCACGAATACCCGCGCGCGATCGCGTTTCGCGATCATCTGCCCATGACCACCACGGGCAAGATCATCCGCCGGCAGCTGCGCGACGAGGGGTGAGGCTCACCGCACCGTCACGCGGTAGCGGACGCGGCTGACATTACCCACGGGATCGACCAGTTCGAGCGCAAACGCGTCGCGGCCGGTATAGCCGGGCGCCGCGGTGTAGAACACGAAGGTCGCGGGCCGCTTGCGGGCATTGCAGTGCGCCCGCGCATTGAACATCGGGAAGCTCGGAAAATCCTGTCCCTGCGCGATCTGCACGCGGCCGTCATGCGGCGCTTCGATCAGGCTGATCGTCATCGGGCCGAGAGACTTGCACGTCGGATCGAGCGAGGAGAACGAGGCGGCCGTGAGCCGGCTGCTTCCGAACACGACCTTCTCGAACGTGGGCACGCGCATCGGGCTCGCCTGGGCGGTCACGCCCGAAGCGAGACCCATGGCGCTGGCCAGGACGACGTGCCGGATCATGGGGGCTGCCCCGCTCTTGGGAACACTGCGCCGGAGCATGCCCGAGTCGTGGGCCCGGCGCAGACACAACCGATTCCAAAAAGACACGTTCTGCGGGATTTGTAACGCGCGGGCGACCGACCGGCCCAGGCGGGACCGACTGGAATCATTCGCATAAAGACATCTTTATATCTTGATTGCCTCTGGCCCGGCGCCCTGCTATAGGCCTCGCCGAGACGCAACGAGAGACGGAGCGATTACGAAATGGCCCAGATTTCCCCGGCCCAGGATTACATCGTCAAGGACATCGGTCTGGCCGAGTACGGCCGCAAGGAGATCTCGATCGCCGAGACCGAGATGCCGGGCCTGATGGCCACGCGCGAGGAATTCGGTCCGTCGCAGCCCCTGAAGGGCGCGAAGATCGCCGGCTCGCTGCACATGACGATCCAGACGGCCGTGCTGATCGAGACCCTGAAGGCGCTGGGCGCCGACATCCGCTGGGTCTCCTGCAACATCTACTCGACCCAGGACCACGCCGCCGCCGCCATCGCGGCCGCCGGCATCCCGGTCTTCGCCATCAAGGGCGAGACCCTGGAGGAGTATTGGGACTACACCTCGAAGCTGTTCGACTGGCATGACGGCGGCCTGCCGAACATGATCCTCGACGACGGCGGCGACGCCACCATGTTCGTGCACCTGGGCCTGCGCGCCGAGAACGGCGACACCGCCTTCCTCGACAAGCCGGAATCCGAGGAGGAGGAGATCTTCTTCGCGCTCCTGAAGAAGAAGCTCAGCGAGAAGCCGAAGGGCTGGTTCGCGGGCCTCGCCGACTCGATCAAGGGCGTCTCCGAGGAGACCACCACCGGCGTGCACCGCCTCTACAACCTCGCCAAGGAGGGCAAGCTCCTCTTCCCGGCGATCAACGTGAACGACGCCGTCACCAAGTCGAAGTTCGACAACCTCTACGGCTGCCGCGAGTCGCTGGTCGACGGCATCCGCCGCGGCACCGACGTGATGATGGCCGGCAAGGTCGCCATGGTCGCGGGCTTCGGCGACGTGGGCAAGGGCTCGGCCTCGTCGCTGCGCCACGCCGGCTGCCGCGTCCTCGTCTCCGAGGTCGATCCGATCTGCGCGCTCCAGGCCGCGATGGAAGGCTACGAGGTCGTGACGATGGAGGACGCCGCGCCGCGCGCCGACATCTTCGTCACCGCGACGGGCAACAAGGACATCATCACCATCGAGCACATGCGGGCGATGAAGGACCGCGCCATCGTGTGCAACATCGGCCACTTCGACAACGAGATCCAGGTCGCCGGCCTGAAGAACATGCAGTGGTCGAACATCAAGCCGCAGGTGGACGAGATCACCTTCCCCGACGGCCACCGCATCATCCTCCTGTCGGAGGGACGCCTGGTGAACCTCGGCAACGCCACCGGCCACCCGTCCTTCGTGATGTCGGCCTCTTTCACCAACCAGACCTTGGCCCAGATCGAGCTCTGGACCAACCCGGGCAAGTACGAGAAGCAGGTCTACACCCTGCCGAAGGCCCTCGACGAGAAGGTGGCGCTCCTCCACCTCGAGAAGATCGGCGTGAAGCTCTCCAAGCTCCGTCCCGACCAGGCCGCCTATATCGGCGTCTCCGAGAACGGCCCGTTCAAGCCCGACCACTACCGCTACTGAAGACCGCTCCGGCGCCCCTCGCGGGGCGCCGCGACGACCTCCGATCGGCTCCTGCGAAGCCCGGCCCCGTGCCGGGCTTTCGCGCGTCCGGTCCCTGCCGGACGCGCCGTCGCAGTGTGGCTTTTCTGCGCTCCTGCGCGGCCATCGCCTCCGAAGCCTCTAAAGTTAAGCTTAAGCCTCTTCCGGGACGATTCCGCCTCGCGCTAGTGTGGGCTGATTCCTCAGATGGAGTGGCTCGCAGCCGGCCTCCGGCCGGTTGCGGGATGGGCGCCTTTCGGCGTCTCATCGAAGATTCGTGGAGGCGGGACGGATCATGAGGGTCGAACGAACGGCGCGCGCCCTGCTGTGCGCCGGCTCTCTCGCCGTCGCCGTGGCCGGTCCCCCGGCGCGGGCGGCCGGGACGGGGCTGGATGCCGGCGCTGCCGTCTCGGGGTTCGGGCAACACACGCACAACGCGGCCGGTCTCGCCATCCTGATCGGCCTGACGGTGTTCGCCACCATCGTGGCCCTGCTGCACATGCGCGAGCGCGGCCGCTGGACCCGGCGCGAGCGCGACCTCGTGACCGAGCTGTCGGCCCTGCGCGAGTCCCACGACCGCGCCGAAATGCTCCTGAACGCCGAGCGTCAGGTCCTCATCACCTGGTCGGGCCGCGGTGCGCCGACCATCGAGGGCGATCTCGGCCTCATCGATGGCCGGCGCGCGCCCGGCGACGCCGATCCTGGCCTGCCCGGCTTCGAGACCTGGCTGCATGCGGTCGACGCCGACGCCCTGAACACGGCCGTCGAGGCGCTGCGCGCCCGCGGCGCCGGCTTCCGCCTGAGCCTGCGCACCCAGTCGGGCCGCTTCATCGACGCGCACGGGCAGGCCCTGTCCGGCCGCGCGATCCTGCGCCTGCGCGAGACGACCGACGAGAAGCGCGAACTCATCGACCTGCGCCTCACCCTGTACGAGGCCAAGCGCGGCCTCTCGGCGCTCGGCAGTCTCCTGGACGCGATCCCGCATCCGGTCTGGCGCCGCAACCGCGACGGGGCGCTCGCCTGGGTCAACCTCGCCTACGTCGCGGCGGTGGAGGGGGGCACCCGGGAGCACGCCCTCGAGGCCGGCGTCGAACTCCTCGACCGGCAGGCCCGGGACCTCATCGCCCGCGACGAATCCGGCCGCCTGGCCACCGGGGGGCGCGTCCCGCATCGTCTCTCCGCCGTGGTGGCGGGCGGCCGGCGGACCCTCGACGTCACCGAGAGCGCCATCGAGACCGGCCGCGTCGGCATCGCCGTCGACGTCTCGGAGCTCGAGAGCGTCCGCGCCGACCTGCAGCGGCAGATGGATGCCAACGTCCGCACCCTCGACCAGCTGCCCACCGCCGTGGCGATGTTCGACGCCCGCCAGCGCCTGATCTTCCACAACGCCGCCTACCGCCAGCTCTGGGACCTCGACCCGGCCTTCCTCGACGGCCGCCCCCTCGACGGCGAGATCCTCGACCGGCTGCGCGCCGCCCGGAAGCTGCCCGAGCAGGCCGACTTCAAGTCCTGGAAGGCCGACGTGCTCGCCGCCTACCGCGCCGTGGAGGCCAACGAGGCCTGGTGGTACCTGCCCGACGGGCGCTCGCTGCGCGTCGTCGCCGATCCCAACCCCCAGGGCGGCCTGACCTACCTGTTCGACGACGTCTCGGAGAACATGAAGCTCGAATCCCGCTACAACGCGCTGATGCGGGTCCAGGCCGAGACCCTCGACACCCTGAAGGAGCCCGTGGCGGTGTTCGGCGCCGACGGCCGGCTGACCTTCGCCAACCGTGCCTTCGCGACCCTGTGGCGCCTCGATCCCGAGACCCTGCGCGAGCGCCCCCGGGTCGATGCCGTCATCGCCGCCTGCCAGACCCTCTCGCCCGACGAAGACCCGTGGATCGACATCCGCGGCGCCATCACCGGCCTGGAAAGCCGCGCCGGCCTGACCTGCCGCCTGGAGATCGTCGACGGCACCGTGCTCGACTGCGCCGCCCAACCGCTGCCCGAGGGCGCGACGCTGCTCACCCTCATCGACGTTACCGCCAGCGTGAACGTGGAGCGCGCGCTCACCGACAAGAACGACGCCCTGGAGCGGACCTCGCAGCTGCGCGACACTTTCGTGAACCACGTCTCCTACGAGCTGCGCTCGCCGCTCACCAACATCATCGGCTTCACCCAGCTCCTCGGCGACGAGACGGTGGGCGCCCTGAACGAGCGCCAGCGCGAGTATTCCGGCCACATCATGCGCTCGTCGGGCGCGCTGCTCGTGATGATCAACGACATCCTCGATCTCGCCTCCATCGATGCGGGCTCCCTCGAGCTCACCCGCGAGGTGGTCGACGTCCGCGCCACCGTCGATGCCGCCGTGCGCGGGCTGGAGGACAGGCTCGCCGATTCCGCCATCGCCCTCGATCTCGACGTGCCCGACGACGTCGGCACCTTCGTGGCCGACGGCAAGCGCGTCCGCCAGATCCTGTTCAACCTCCTGTCGAACGCCGTCGGTTTCTCGGCGCCGGGCCAGCAGGTCCGCGTGGAGGTCCGCCGCAACGCCTCGGAACTGACCCTGGCGGTGGCCGACCAGGGGCAGGGCATGCCGCCCGACGTCGCCGCGCGGGTCTTCGACCGCTTCGAGAGCCACACCCTCGGTACCCGCCATCGCGGCGTCGGCCTCGGCCTGTCGATCGTGCGCTCCTTCGTGGAACTGCATGGCGGACGCGTCGGCCTGGACTCGGCCCCCGGCGCCGGCACCCGCGTCACCTGCACCTTCCCGATCACCGAGCCGACCGCGCGGCGGGATGCCGCCGAGTAGGTGCGTCGGACGGGGGCGTCCCCATGGAGCCTTCGGTCCGTCCGCGATTTGGTTAAGGATGCTCCGGTATGACAGCGGGGCTCCGCGCGATCCGGGTCCGGCCGGGGCGGCGCACGGCCATGGAGGAGTTGGGCGTTGAACGAGGATGGTGCCGACACGCCCCAGCGTGAGGTGAAATCGGCCTGGGAGATCATGCTGCCGGAGGAGAGCGCCACCGAGGATCTCGGCCGCTTCCTCGCGGGGCTCCTCGTGCCGGGGGACATCGTCGCCCTGTCCGGCGGCCTCGGCGGCGGCAAGACCACCCTCGCGCGCGCGCTGATCCGGGAACTCGTGGGCGACCCGGACCTCGACGTGCCGAGCCCGACCTTCACGCTGATCCAGCCCTACGAGGCCGCCGACGGGCGGGCCATCGTGCATGCCGACCTCTACCGCCTGCGCAGCCCCGACGAACTCGTCGAGCTCGGCTTCGACGAGATGGCCGAGACCGCCATCACCCTGGTGGAGTGGCCCGAGCGCCTGGGACACCGCGACGCGCCGATGCTGACCGTCGACCTGTCCCTGCGGGCCGAGTTCGGGGACGGGGCGCGCTTCGCCCGCATCGACGGCAGCGGCGGCATGGCCGCCCGGCTCAAGCGGGCGCGCGCGCTGCGCCTCCTCCTCGTCCGCAGCGGCTGGGACGAGGCCGCCCGCGTCAACATGCAGGGCGACGCCTCCTCGCGGGCCTACGAGCGGCTCGTGAAGCCGGACGGCAAGACCGCCGTGCTGATGATCTCGCCGCCCCGCGCCGACGGCCCCCCGGTCCGCAACGGCCGCCCCTACAGCGCCATCGTCAAGCTCGCCGAGAGCGTGCACGCCTTCGTCGGCATGGATCGCGGCCTGCGCGCCCTCGGGTTCTCGGCGCCCCGCATCTACGGCGAGGACCTCGCCGAGGGTCTGTTGATCCTGGAGGATCTCGGCACCGAACCGGTGGTCGACGCCAACGGGCCGCGCCCGGAGCGTTACGCCGAGGCGGTGCGCCTCCTGGCCAAGCTCCACGCCACCGAGCTGCCGGGCGTCCTCCCCGTGGCCGACGGCATCGACCACGTGCTGCCGCCCTACGACCTCGAAGCCCTGGTGTTCGAGACCGAACTGCTGCCCGACTGGTACTGCCCGGCGATCCGGGGGGGCGAGCTGCCCCACGCGGCCCGGTCCGAATTCGTGGCCCTGTGGGCGGAGGTGCTCGACAGCATCAAGCCCGACCGCCCGACCTGGACCCTGCGGGACTACCACTCGCCGAACCTGATCTGGCTGCCCGAGCGCGAGGGGCTGGAGCGCATCGGCGTCATCGACTTCCAGGATGCGGTTCTCGGCCATCCGGCCTACGACGTCGCCTCGCTCCTCCAGGACGCTCGGGTGGACGCGACCGCCGAGTTCGAGCTGCGCCTCCTCGGCCTCTACGTGCGCGAGCGCCGGGCCCGCGAGCCCGAATTCGACATGCAGGCCTTCGCCCGGGCCTACGCGGTGCTGGCCGCCCAGCGCGCCACCAAGATCCTCGGCATCTTCGCCCGCCTCGACCGGCGCGACGGCAAGCCGGCCTACCTCGCGCACCTGCCGCGCATCGAGGGCTACCTCGCGCGCAACCTCAACCACCCGGCCCTGACCCATCTGCGCCTCTGGCACGAGGCGCACCTGCCGCACCTCGTGCCGAAGGCCGGGGGCGAGCCGGCCGAGGGCGGCTGAAGACCCGCGATGCCCGCGGGGAGGCTGCCGGAGGGCGGCCGCGCCCGCCCGAGACCTCTCCGACGAGACGAACGCCATGTCCGACACAGCCCCCATCACCCGCGCCTTCGTCCTCGCGGCGGGCCTCGGCAAGCGCATGCGCCCGATCACCGCGACGGTGCCCAAGCCCCTGGTGGAGGTGGCCGGCCGGGCGCTCCTCGACCACGCCCTCGACCGGGCGGCGGAGGGCGGCATCACCGAGGCGGTGGTCAACGTCCACTACCTCGCCGACCTGATCGAGGGGCACGTGGGCAAGCGCCGGACCGCCCCGGCGATCGTGCTCTCGGACGAGCGCGACGCCCTGCTGGAGACCGGTGGCGGCGTGAAGAAGGCCCTGCCGCTCCTCGGCGAGGACCCGTTCGTGGTCTTCAACGCCGACTCGTTCTGGCTGGAGGGCCCGGAGTCGAATCTCGGCCGCCTCATCGCCGCCTGGGACCCGGCGGCGATGGACATCCTCCTCCTCGTCGCCCCGACCGCGACGAGCCTCGGCTACGAGGGCAACGGCGACTTCGCGATGGATTCGTCCGGGGCCCTGGAGCGACGGGGCGAGCGCGAGGTGGCGCCGTTCATCTATGCCGGCGTCGCCATCCTGAAGCCCGGCCTGTTCGCCGGGACCCCGGAAGGGGCCTTCTCCCTCAACCTCCTGTTCGACCGGGCCATCGCGGCCGGCCGCCTGCATGGCCTTCGCCTCGACGGGCAATGGCTCCACGTCGGCACGCCGGAGGCGATCACGGCCGCCGAGGCCCGGGTGAAGTCCACGGCGCCGACGCTCTGAGCGCAGGTCGGCGATTCCGCGGGGCATCGCATTCCCGGGCCGGGGATTTGGTGGCATGGAGGGTGGGATGCCGACCTCAGACGTCCCGACCGCCCAGGTCTTCTCGATCCCGCCCGGCGCGCCCTTCCTGCCGACCCTCGCCGACGCCCTGATTTCGGGGCGCCTCGTGGGCGCGATCGGCGACGACCCCTTCGCGCTCGCCTCCGTCACCCTCTACCTGCCGACCCAGAGGGCGGTGCGGGCGCTGGCCGCGATCCTCGCCGCGCGGCTCGGTCACGCCGCCCTGCTGCCCCGGATGGTCCCCCTTGGCGAGGCCGACGAGGCGGAGCTGGATCTCGCCGCCAACCCGCTCCTCGAGAACGGCCCCGACCGTCTCGCCCCGGCGATGCCGCCCCTGGAGCGCCGCCTCATCCTCGCCCGCCTCGTCCAGGGCTGGGCCGAGGCGGTGGACCGCACGCTGCTGCCCATCGACGACGACGTGCCCTTCCTGGTGCCGTCCTCCCCCGCCGACGCGATCGGGCTCGCCGCGGACCTCGAACGCCTCATGGACGCGCTCACCGTCGAGGGGCTGCCCTGGGACGAGATCGGCGGCGCCGTGGAGGCCGAGTACTCGCGCTATTTCGGCCTGACCCTGGATTTCGTGAGGATCGCCGCCGAGGCCTGGCCCGGGATCCTCGCCGAGCGCGGGATGAGCGACCCGGTCTCGCGCTCGCGCCGCCTCGTCCTGGCCGAAGCCGACCGGCTGATGCGGGATCGGCCCGCCGACCCGGTGATCGTGGCGGGCTCCACCGGCTCCGTGCCGGCCACCGCAAAGCTGATCGCCGCGGTGGCCGGGTTGCCCCGCGGCGCCGTGGTTCTGCCGGGCCTCGACTCCGAGCTCGACGGCGATGGCTGGGACGCCATCGAGACCGGCGAGGGCTTTTCGCGCGAGATCGCCCACGGCCATCCGCAGGCGGTCCTGCATCGCCTCCTCGGTCCGGCCGGTCTCGACCGCGACCGGGCGCAGGTGGCGACCCTCGGAGAGACGTCCGCCGAGTCCCACGCCCGCTTCGGGCTGCTGTCGCAGGCCCTGCGCCCGGCCGAGACCACCGAGGCCTGGGCCGCCCTGGACCCTGCCGACCGCGCGCGGCTGGCGGAGGAGGGCCTGCGGGGCCTCGCCGTGGTCGAGGCCAGCGACGAGCGGGAAGAGGCGCTGATCATCGCCATCGCCCTGCGCGAGACCCTGGAAAGGCCGGGCGCGACCGCGGCTCTGGTGACTCCGGACCGCGCCCTGGCCCTGCGCGTCGCGGCCGAACTCGCCCGTTGGGGCATCGTCGCGGAGGATTCCGGCGGCGAGGCCCTGTCGCGCAGCCGGGCCGGGCGCCTGGCGCGGCTCGCCGCCGAGGTCGCCGCCGATCTCCAGCCGGCCCGGCTGATCACGCTCCTGTCCCATCCCTATGTCCGCCTCGGCCTGCCGCGCAGCGACGTGGTCCGGGCCGCCGCCGCCCTGGAGATCGGCACCCTGCGCGGGCCCGCCCCGGCGCCGGGCTTCGCCGGGTTGCGGCAGGCCCTGGCCGACCAGCGCAGCGCCACCGGGCGACGGCCCCGCGCCAAGCGCCGCCTGACCGAGCGCGACTGGGACCTCGCCGCCGGACTCCTGGACCGGCTGCAGGAGGCCTTCGACGGCTTCCTCGAGGCCGATCACCGCGACGTCGGCAACCTCGTCGCCTATGCCGCCTGCCACCGCGCCACCTTCGACCGGCTGATCGACGCGGCCGAGGGCGAGGCCGTCGACGACGCCTCGCTCGGCGTGCTCGACACCCTCTTCGACGACCTCGAGATGGCCGAACCCGGCCTGCTGCCCGGCCGCTTCGGCGACTACCCCGCCTTCTTCACGGCGCTCGCCCGCGAGCGGCTGGTGGCCTGCAGCGACGGGCGCCCGCATCCGCGCCTGCGCATCCTCGGCCTGCTGGAGGCGCGGCTGATGAGCGTCGACCGGGTCGTGCTCGGCGGCCTCGACGAGGGCGTCTGGCCGATGAAGACGACCACCGACGCCTTCCTCAACCGGCCCATGCGCGAGCGCATCGGCCTCAACCCGCCCGAGCGCCGGATCGGCCAGAGCGCCCACGACTTCGTCCAGGCCCTCGGCCACCACGACGCCCTCATCACCCGGGCGGCCAAGCGCGAAGGCGCACCGACCGTGCCGTCGCGCTTCCTGCAGCGCCTGCGCGCCTTCACGGGCGACGCCGGCTGGAACCGGGCGTTGGCCGCCGGGCGCCGCTTCTCGGCCTACGCCGCCGCCCTCGACCAGGGTACCGGCCCGGCGCAGGCCCGTCTCAAGCAGCCCCGTCCGAAGCCGGATCCGGCCCTGTTCCCGCGGTCCCTGAGCGTCACCGAGGTCGAGACCCTGGTGCGCGACCCCTACGTGATCTTCGCCCGGCACGTCCTCGGCCTCGATCCGCTGGATCCGGTGGCGGCCGAGCCGGGGGCCGCCGACCGCGGCACGCTGATCCACGAGATTCTCGGAGATTTCGCCGAGCGCTACCCGGATTCCCTTCCGGACGGCACCTTGGCAGCAGAGGTCTTGGCCGGCATGGCGGCGAACGCCTTTGCGTCGATCAACGATACCTACCCTTCGCTGTACGCGGAATGGTGGCCCCGCTTCGTGAGGTTGTCGGAAGAATATCTCGCATGGGAGGGTGAGCGCCGGGCGCAGCTGGGCCGGGTGCACCCGGAAATCTCCGGCAAATGGGTGATCCCGATGGGCACCGAGACCTTCATCCTGCGGGCGCGGGCCGACCGGATCGAGCGGCGCCGCGACGGCGGGGCCTGCATCGTCGACTTCAAGACCGGGCTGCCGCCGAGCAACAAGGAGGTCTTCGCCGGGTTCTCCCCCCAGCTCACCCTGGAGGCGGCGATGCTCATGGCCGGGGCCTTCGACGGCTTCCCCGCCACCACGCTGACGCCGGACCTCCTCTACGTCCACGCCTCGGGCGGCCGCAAACCCTTCGAGCCCCTGGCGGTGAAGCCGCCGCGGGGCGACGAGCGCGAGGTCGCCGCCATCGTGGCCGAGCACGTCGCCCGCTTCCGCGGCCTCGTCGCCCGCTTCCTCACGGGCGAGGCCGCCTACACCTCCCGACCCTACCCGAAATACGCCAAGTCCTACGGCGACTACGACCACCTCGCCCGGGTGCTCGAATGGTCGCTCGGCGGCGAGGGGGAGGGCTGAAGGACCGCGCGGGACAAGCCGGATTTCGCTCTTGACCGATATCGCCCGCAATATCATCTTGAGAAGATGATCGTCGTCGATGCCAACGTCGTGCTCGGCGCGCTGCGATCCCGCAACGGCGCATCCCACGCCGTGCTGCGGGGGCTGCTCACCCGCCGGTTTTCGTTCGCGCTCTCGCCCGCGATGGTGTTCGAGTACGAGGATGTCCTCAAACGTCCGGGGCTGCTGGGGCCTACGCCCTGGATCGAAGAGGCCGGGATCGACACGATCCTGGACGCCCTGTGCGCGACCGCGGTCCTGACCCTGCCCTGGTTCCGCTTCAGGCCGTTCCTGGATGATCCGAAGGATGATCTCTACGTCGAATGCGCCCTGGCCGCCGGAGCCGAATTGATCCTGACCCACGATCGCCACTTCCGAAAGCCGGTCCTGTCGGCTTTCGGTCTTCGGGCGATGACCCCGCAAGCCTACCTGACCCGCTGACAGATACGAGGATGGGCCATGCCGAACTTCGCACTCCGCCTGCCCGACCACGTCATGTCCCAGGCCAAGACGGCCGCTGACGAGGACAACGTCTCCATCAACCAGTTGCTCGTCGCCTTCATCGCGGAGGGCCTCGGGCACCGTCGCGGCCTGAAGGCGCTCCAGGCGCGGGCCGAGCGCGCCGACGTGGAGGCGGCCCTGGCCCTGCTCGACGGGGCCCCCGACGTCCCCCCCGAGGCGAAGGACCGGATGAGGTCGGATCGATGAGCGCGGCGACCGTCCGAGAAACCTTCGTCGTCGACGACCTCACCAAGGCAGCGCAGCGCCAGGCCGCCGATCCGCGCGCCTCGGCCTGGGTCTCGGCCAATGCCGGCGCGGGCAAGACCAAGGTCCTCACCGACCGGGTGGTGCGCCTGCTCCTCGACGGGGCGCCGCCCGCCCGCATCCTCTGCCTCACCTTCACCAAGGCGGCGGCGGCCAACATGTCGATCCGGGTGTTCCGGGTCCTCGGCCGCTGGGTGACGCTGGACGACGCCGCCCTCTCGGCCGAACTCACGGAACTCACGGGGGAGCGCCCCGCCCGCAAGACCCTGCAGGTCGCCCGGCGGCTGTTCGCTCGCGCGGTGGAGACGCCGGGCGGCCTGAAGATCGAGACCCTGCACGCCCTCTGCGAGCGCCTGCTGCACATGTTCCCCTTCGAGGCGAACGTGCCGGCACGCTTCGTGGTGCTGGACGAGACCCAGGCCGGGGAGGCCTTCCGGATCGAGACCGGCAACGTGCTCGCCGATGCCATCGGCGGCGGGCATCGGCCTCTCGGCGAGGCCCTCGCCGTCGTCGGCCCCGAGGCGACGGGGGACGCCCTGCGCAAGGCGATCCGCAGCGCCATGCGGGCCCGCGACGTGCTCGACAGCCGCGTCGGCCTCGACGGCCCCTTCGCCGCGCTGGCCGACACCCTCGGCGTCCGGCCCGGCGACAGCGCGGCGGCGATCGAGGCACGGATGCTGGACGGGGGCTTGGGCGATCTCACCGCGTTCGCCGGCCGCCTGCGCACCGGCAAGGCCACCGACGACGGCATCGCCGACAGGCTGCTCGCGGTGGCCGCGGCGGCCGCGCCCGCCGAGGCCCTGGAGACTTACCTCGGGGTCTTCTTCACCAAGGAGGGCGCCCCGAAGGCCGACAGGAGCCTCGGCACCAAGGCTGTGCCGGAGGATGCCAAGCAGGCCCTGTGCGACGAGCGCGACCGCCTGGAGCCGCTGCGGGACGCCCTGCGCGGCGTGCGCGCCCTGGAACGCACCCGCGCGCTCTTCACCCTCGCGGGCGAGATCCACCGCCGGGTCGAAGCCCAGAAGGCCCGCCTCGGCGCCCTCGACTTCGACGACCTGATCCACAAGACCCTGGACCTCCTCGGCCGGGTGGATTCCACCTGGGTGCTGTACAAGCTCGACCGCGGCGTCGACCACGTGCTCATCGACGAGGCGCAGGACACCAACCCGCACCAGTGGGAGATCCTGCGCCGCATCACCGCCGAGTTCGCCTCCGGCGAGGGCGCCCGCGAGGTCGCCCGGACCCGCTTCGCCGTCGGCGACCCCAAGCAGTCGATCTACAGCTTCCAGGGGGCCGAGCCCCGCGAGTTCGAGACCACCCGGCGCGCCTGGCAGCGGGCGGCGGCCGGCGCCGACCTCGCTTTCGAGGACGTCCACCTGAACCTGTCGTTCCGCTCGGCCGGCGGGGTCCTGCGGGCCGTGGACGCCACCTTCGCGATCCCCGAGCACTACGAGGGCCTGTCCTTCGAGGACGCGGCCGTCGGCACCACCCACAGCACCGCCCGGGTCACGGCGCCCGGCACCGTCGAACTCTGGCCCATCGAGGAGCCGGCGGACGAGCCCGAGCCCGATGCCTGGGCCGCCCCCGTCGACGCGCCGGAGACCAACGCGCCGGCCATCGTCACCGCACGCCGGGTCGCCCGGGCGGCCCTGACCTGGATCACCGCCGGCGACGAGACCGGCCGGGTCTGGCGCCCCGGCGACATCCTGATCCTGGTGCGCAAGCGCTCGGCGGCCTTCGAGGAGGTCATCCGCGCCATGAAGGCCCTCGGGGTGCCCGTCGCCGGCCAGGACCGCCTCGACATCGCCGCCCACATCGCCGTCAACGACCTCGTGGCGGTGGGCCGCGCCGGCCTCCTGCCGGCCGACGACCTGACCCTCGCCGGCGCGTTGAAGACGCCCCTGGTCGGACTCGACGACGACGACCTCGTGCGCATCGCCGGACGGCGCGACCTCGACGAAACCCTCGAGGATTCCCTCGCGCGCCATGCGGCGGCCGGCGACCCCGCGGCGATCCGCGGCCACGCGGCCCTCACATCCTGGATCACCCTCGCGGCCTGCGAGGGCCCGTTCGGATTCTACGCCGCGCTGCTCGGGGCTCGCGGCGGCCGCCGCGCCCTGGTCTCCCGCCTCGGCGGCGAGGCCGGCGACGCCATCGACGTCTTCCTGATGACGGCGGCCCAGGCCGAGCAGGCGCCCGACGCGCCCTCGCTCGGCGGGTTCCTCGCCCGCTACGACACCGTTCCGGGGCGCGGAGAGGGCGGCCACACGGTCAAGCGCGATCTCGATTCCGGCCGCGACGAGGTCCGGGTGATGACGGTGCACGGGGCGAAGGGGCTGGAGGCCCCGGTGGTCGTCGTCATCGACGGCTGCGAGGCCCTGGGGCGCAACGACCCGCCGCTCCTGCCGCTCGTGCCGGGGGCACAGCGGTTCGGCCACGGCGCCGCGCTGCTGCCGCCGGTCTGGGCCGGGGCCAAGGCCGGCGACTGCGAGGCCGTGACCCAGGCCCGCGCCACCCTGCAATCCCGGGCCCGCGAAGAGCACAACCGCCTCCTCTATGTGGCGATGACCCGTGCCGCCGACCGCCTCGTCATCGCGCCCTATCGCGGGCACGAGGCCCCGAGCGAGGCCGCCTGGTGCGAGATGGTCCGCACCGGCCTGGAACGGTCCTTCGGTCTCGGGGAGGTCCTGGAGACCCCCCACGGCCCCGCCACCCTGTGGCGCGACGGCGGCGCGGCGGAGCCGGCGGCCCCGTCCCCCTCCGCCGCGGAGAGGCCGCCGGACCTGCCGGCCTGGCTGGAGGCCCCCGTCCCGGCCGAGGTCGAGGCCGCCCCTCCGGTGACGCCGTCCGGCGCCCTCGGGGCCGCCGACACCCGCCGCCAGCCGGGCCAGCGGCAGGCCGACAGCGAGGCGCGCCGGCGCGGGACCCTGATCCATTCCCTGGTGGAGCACCTGCCGCGGATCGACCCGGCCCAGCGGGAGGCCGCCGCGACCGCCTTCGTGCGCGCCCGTGCACCCGGATTCGACCGTGCCAAGCAGGACGGCATCGTGGCCGCGACCCTGCACCTGTTCGCGGAGCCCGACCTGGCGCTGCTCTTCGCGCCGGAGGCACGGGCCGAGGTGACGCTGTCGGGGCGGGTCGTGGTCGGTGGCGTCTCGCGCCCGGTCTTCGGTCGTGTCGACCGCCTGGCCATCGCCCCGGACACGGTCTGGGTCGCGGACTTCAAGACGGGCCGGCCCCCGCGGGACGGGGCGCCTCTGCCGCGCGCGGAAGCCGGGCAGATCGCTCTCTATGCCGCACTCCTGGCGGAGATCTACCCGCGCCACCGCGTGGTGCCGATGCTGGTCTGGACCTCGGGACCCGTCATCCGCCGGCTCGATGCCGACGCCGTCGCGGCCGCCCTCGACGCGCTGGCGCAGAGGGCAGCGTGAGCCCGAGAGTCTGTCAGGTTCATCCTGAACCGGACAGACTCCCTAATCCTTTCTCAGCGTGAGTCTTTTCCGGGTAACCGGTTCCCCCTTATCCCTGACACACGCTACCGCCGCCCGCCGGCGGCCCGCTTCTGCGGCGCCGACGTGCCCGAATCCTCCTCGAAGAGTTCGGCGAGCTTTTCCGTCATGGCGCCGCCCAGTTCCTCGGCGTCGATGATCGTCACGGCGCGGCGGTAGTAGCGCGTCACGTCGTGGCCGATGCCGATGGCCAGCAGTTCCACCGGCGAACGGGTCTCGATGTCCTCGATCATCCAGCGCAGGTGGCGCTCGAGGTAGTTGCCGGGATTGACCGATAGGGTCGAGTCGTCGACCGGCGCGCCATCCGAGATCACCATCAGGATCTTGCGCTGCTCGGGCCGGGCCAGCAGGCGCTTGTGCGCCCAGTCCAGCGCCTCGCCGTCGATGTTCTCCTTGAGCAGGCCCTCGCGCATCATCAGCCCGAGGTTCTTGCGCGCCCGGCGCCAGGGCGCGTCGGCGCTCTTGTAGACGATGTGGCGCAGGTCGTTGAGGCGCCCCGGCGTGTTCGGCTTGCCGCCGGCGAGCCACGCCTCGCGCGACTGTCCGCCCTTCCAGGCGCGCGTGGTGAAGCCCAGGATCTCGACCTTGACGCCGCAGCGCTCGAGGGTCCGCGCCAGGATGTCGGCGCAGGTCGCCGCCACCGTGATCGGGCGCCCGCGCATCGAGCCGGAATTGTCCAGCAGGAGCGTCACCACGGTATCGCGGAAATTCGTGTCCTTCTCGCGCTTGAAGGAAAGCGGCTGGAACGGGTCGGTGACCACGCGTACGAGGCGGGCGGGATCGAGCTGGCCCTCTTCGAGGTCGAAGTCCCAGGCCCGGTTCTGCTGGGCCAGGAGCCGGCGCTGCAGCCGGTTGGCGAGGCGCCCGACCACGCCCTGGAGATGGGCGAGCTGCTTGTCGAGATAGGTCCGCAGGCGCGCCAGCTCTTCGGCGTCGCAGAGGTCCTCGGCGTGGATGATCTCGTCGAAGCGCGGGTTGAAGACCTTGTATTCCGGCCCGCGCGGCTCGTTCGCCCGCTGCGACGGCGGCCGCCAGGCCTCCGACGCTTCCTCGGATTCGGCGTTCTCGGCCTCGTCGGGCAATTCGCCCGAGGGCGCATCGGCGGCCTCGGTGGCGCCCTCCTGCAACTCGTCGGAGGCCTCCTGCGAGGTCTCCATCTCGGAGCGGTCGCCCTGGGACTGCTCCTCGGCTTCGCCCTCGCTCGGGGTCTGCTCGTCGTCCTGGGCCTCGTTGTCGTCCTCGTTCTCGTCGTCCTCGGGATCGAACGGCGTCTCGTCCGCCATGTCGAGGGAACTGAGGAGGTCGCGAACCGAGCGGGCGAAGGCGCGCTGGTTCTCGATCGAGCCGATCAGCCCGTCGAGGTTGGGGCCGGCCTTCTCCTCGATGTGGGTGCGCCAGAGGTCGACGATCTTGCGGGCCGCCTCCGGGGGCGCCGCACCGGTCAGGCGCTCGCGCACCATCAGGGCGACGGCATCCTCCATCGGCGCGTCGGCCCGGTCGGTGATGTCCTCGTACTTGCCGCCGCGATGGTAGCGGTCCTCCAGCATCGCCGAGAGGTTGGCGGCGACGCCGGACATGCGGCGTGAGCCGATCGCCTCGACGCGGGCCTGCTCGACCGCGTCGAAGACCGCCCGGGCGCCGGCATTCTCCGGCGCCAGCCGGCGATGCACCGCCACGTCGTGGCAGCCGAGCCGCAGGGCCATCGAGTCGGCGTTCCCGCGCAGGATCGCGACGTCTTCCGGCGTCAGCTTGCGCGGCGGTTCGGGGAGGCGCGCCTTATCACCCGTCAGTGCTGGGCGGTCGCTGGCATAGACCACCTCGATCTCGGAGCGCTTGGCGATGGCGCGCAGGCAGCCCGCCACCGAGCGCTTGAGCGGTTCAGCGACGGGCTCGCGCCGGTCGCCGGGCTTGCGGTTGGAGATCGACATGCGGGTCGACGGTTTCCTCGAAACGGACGGGAGGGGGTCAGCTCAGGGCGACGTTCGAGGCGCTTTCGGGCAGGTCCTTGCCGAAGGCGCGCTGGTAGAACTCCGCCACGAGGGTGCGCTCCAGCTCGTCGCACTTGTTGAGGAAGGTCACCCGGAAGGCGAAGCCGATATCCTGGAAGATGTCGGCGTTCTCGGCCCAGGTGATCACCGTGCGGGGGCTCATGACCGTGGAGAGGTCGCCGTTCATGAACGCGTTGCGGGTCAGGTCCGCCACGCGCACCATGCGGTTGACGATGTCCCGGCCGCCGTCGCGCTGGTAGTGCGCCGCCTTCGACAGCACGATGTCGACCTCGCGGTCATGGGCGAGGTAGTTCAGGGTGGTGACGATCGACCAGCGGTCCATCTGGCCCTGGTTGATCTGCTGGGTGCCGTGATAGAGGCCGGACGTATCGCCGAGGCCCACCGTGTTGGCGGTGGCGAAGAGGCGGAAGGCCGGGTGCGGGCGGATCACGCGCTTCTGGTCGAGCAGCGTCAGGCGGCCCGAGAGTTCCAGCACGCGCTGGATCACGAACATCACGTCGGGGCGGCCGGCATCGTACTCGTCGAAGACCAGGGCGACGTTGTTCTGCAGCGCCCAGGGCAGGATGCCGTCCTGGAAGGCCGTGACCTGCTTTCCGTCCTGCAGCACGATCGCGTCCTTGCCGACGAGGTCGATGCGCGAGACGTGGCTGTCGAGGTTGATCCGGATGCAGGGCCAGTTGAGGCGTGCCGCGACCTGCTCGATATGGGTGGACTTGCCGGTGCCGTGATAGCCCGTGACCATCACGCGCCGGTTGCGGGCGAAGCCCGCCAGGATCGCCAGGGTGGTCTCCCGGTCGAAGATGTAGTCCGGATCGAGGTCCGGCACGTGCTCCTCGCTCTGCGAGAAGGCCGGGACCCGGAGATCGAGGTCGATGCCGAAGGCTTCTCGGACGGAGACTTCCCGGTCGGGAAGCGAGGCGGGCGAGACGTCAGAAAGCATAAGGACCTCGTCGGGGCGCGGGTGCCGCGGGGGTGTCACGGAACACGCGGGCTATGTCGGACTTCGGGGTCTCGCGGCTCGGGGACGATGAGCCGCGCGCGACCGCCATCTAAAGGTCGGCGCCGGGCGGCGCCAAGGGGTGTCGGGACTGCATATAGGGCCTCACGCGGCAATTGCCGCCCCATCCTGAGCAGGGGAGACCCAGAAAACGTGCATCGATCGTGCCGGAACCTCGGGCCGGCGTCGATCGCCGCGTCAGCAGAGGCCGGCGGCGCGCAGGGCATCGTGCGCCCGGATGATGTCGCGCAGACGCTCCTCGAACGAGCGGTCGCCGCCATTGGCGTCGGGGTGGAAGCGTTTCACCAGGGTCTTGTACTGCGCCTTGATGGCCGCCGAATCCGCGTTCTCGTCGAGGCCGAGTACGTCGAGAGCCTTGAGGGTCGCCGCCGAGTGCCGGGGTCGGCGCGGCTCGGGTGCGGCCTTGCGCCGGGCGGTCTCGCCGACGCCCTCGGCCCGCAGGATGTCCAGGGGATCGACATAGGCCCAATCGCGCTTCGGCGCCGCCTTGCCGCGCTCCCCCGCGGTGGCCGGGTTCACGCCCATCGCCCAGGTCGGGCGATGCCCGATGATGGCGTCCTTCTGGAAGGCCTGCACGGCCGCATCGTTCATGCCGTCGAAGTAATTGTACGTGGCGTTGTAGGCGCGCACGTGATCCATGCAGAAACGCCAGTACTGCCCCTCCGCCTTGCGGCCCTTGGGCGCGCGGTAGAGGCCGGGGTTCTTGCACCCGGGCGTCTCGCAGGTCTGGGCTGCGGCCGTCTTCGGCTCGTCGCAGGACGGCTTGATGCGGATGCTGTCGAACAGGGGCGAGTTGAGATCCATGATGGGGCGATTATGAGGGGGTGGGTCGGAGACACAAGAGCGGCGGGCCTGATGCCGCATGCGGTGTTCGGGGGTTGACGCGTGAGACCGGACGCCGGCGCTTGACCGCAGTCCAAAAACGAGGAGACGCCCGCGATGACCGAGACCGTGACCCTGAAGGACTGGATCACCGACACGCTCCGGGTGCAACTGGCGCCGCAGGACTTGGCGGTGATCGACGAATCGCACCTGCATGCGGGCCATTCGGGAGCGCGGCCCGAAGGAGAGACGCACTTCCGATTGGACGTGGTCGCGGCCGCCTTCGAGGGCAAGAGCCGCGTCGAACGTCATCGCCTTGTCAACGCCGCCCTCGAGCCGGCCTTCCAGCGCGGACTCCACGCCCTGGCGGTGCGCGCCCGCACGCCCGCCGAAGCAGCCTGAACGCGGCGACCTGATCCCAGATCCTGCGAGAGATTCCGCCGTGGCCCTTCAATGCACGCCCCACATCGCCATCGACGAGGCGGAGCTGGAGGAAACCTTCGTGCGTGCATCCGGCCCCGGCGGACAGAACGTCAACAAGCTCTCGACGGCGGTGCAGTTGCGCTTCGACGCCCGGCGCTCGGCCGCCCTGCCGGACGCGGTGGCCGTCCGCCTGATGCGGCTGGCGGGGCGGCGCCTCACCGTCGACGGGGTGATCGTGATCAGCGCCCAGCGCTTCCGGACCCAGGACCGCAACCGGGCCGATGCCCGCGAGCGGCTGGCCGAACTCGTGGCCGAGGCGGCGGTGCCGCCGACGCCCCGGCGCGCCACGCGCCCGACGCTGGCCTCGAAGAAGCGCCGCCTCGACGAGAAGTCGAAGCGGAGCGCCACCAAGCGCCTGCGCGGCAGCGGCCTGGATTAGGGGCCGCGCCTCGGATCTCCACTCAGATCTTGGCCGCCGCCGTACCATCCGGCGGATGCGTCTCGACCTCTCCGCTGACGTAGCGGCTGCCCGGCTTCATGATCGTCAGCACCAGGGCGATGAGGGCGAGCAGCGCCGAGACCGCGGCCGGAAACAGGAACGCATCCTCGCCGTAGCGCATCTGCAGGAAGCCGCCGATGACCGCACCGGTGCTCAGCGCCGCCCAGAGGGGGGCCTGGATCCAGAACGAGGGGGCCACCGTGCCGAGCATCAGGTTGGCGAGCCCGGTTCCGAACCGCACCACCGCGCCGGTGACGTAGGTGAGCGCGAGGCTGCGCCCGCCCTCGTCCTGCAGCGTCGCGTTCTGGAGGCCCAGAGCGATGACGATCGGGTAGGCGTGGAGCGGGAAGGCGAAGGTGCCGTGGGGGACGATGAGCCCGATGGTCAGGAGCACCGACTGCAGCAGGAGCAGCACCGAGAGGCGCCAGCGCCCGACCCAGGCGGCGATCAGGGTGCCGGCGAAGGCGCCGAAGCAGAAGAGGACGATGACCGAGGCGACCCGCGACGTGCTCTCCCAGTCGAAGCGGCTGACCGAGACGCCGAATCGGGTCGTGTTGCCGCTCATGAACGACATGAAGAGCTGCGAGAATTCGAGAAAGCCGATGGAATCGGCGCAACCGGCCACGGCCGAGAGGGCCAGCGCGAAGGGGATGCGCGTCGCGGCACTCGCCGGAAACGACTTGTTCTGCGTCTCTGCCATAGGGTTGCTATCCTCCGTCCCGTGCGGCGGCTGAACTACGGTGGCGTAAGGCCGATACGCTCGGTGCACCGCCGGACCTCGACGTCAGGTCCCGGGCGGGGTGATCCGATGCGTCCGGGGC
This sequence comes from Methylobacterium sp. Leaf89, assembly GCF_001422215.1. Lineage (NCBI taxonomy): Bacteria > Pseudomonadati > Pseudomonadota > Alphaproteobacteria > Hyphomicrobiales > Methylobacteriaceae > Methylobacterium > Methylobacterium sp. Leaf89. The sequence continues at coordinate 803,770 of NZ_LMML01000028.1, forward strand.
AACAGTCACGCTCCCGTTTGGTTCAACCGCGTCGTGCGCTTGCGCTCAAGGGCGGCGACGGACACGTGAATGTTACCGCCGCCGGGCGACGATGACTTGGCCGGGGACGTCGGCTCCGTTTTCCCGTCGCACGACGGCCGGCTCGGCGCGTTCGAGGGCGAGCCCCGCCCCCGCCAGGGTCTCCCGCACCAGCGCGTCGCCATGGGCGTAGCGCGCATCCGCTCCCAGGATGAGTCCGTCGCCCGGATGGGACTGCACCGTGAAGGCAAAGCGCCCGCCCGGGCGCAGGACGCGGGCGCTGCCGGAGACCACGCCGGCGAAATCGCCCACGTAGATCATGACGTCGGCGGCCGTGACGCAATCGGCCGAGGCGGGGGGCTCGGCGCCGAGCGCCGCCACCAGCTCGCCCTCCACCAGCCGGTGATAGCCGCCGCGCCGCCCGGCCTCGGCCAGCATCCCGGGCGAGAGGTCGATCCCGGTCAGGAACTGCGCCCGGCCGGCGAGGGCGGCCCCGACGAGCCCGGTACCGCAGCCGAGGTCGATCACCCACCCGAGGGGCGTGGCCGGACCTGCCGATGCCTCGAGCGCATCGGCGACGAGCGTATGCCCGCGATAGGACAGGCCCTCCACGAGGTGGCGGTCGAAGCGCGGCGCGTAGGCGTCGAACAGCGCCCGGACGTAGCCCGGCGAGATCGCGCTGGCGGCCTCGCCGGCGCCGATGCGCACCAGGGCGAGGCGGGCGCCCTGCGCGTCCTCGGGGTCGAGGTCGAGGGCGCTGGCGTAGGCGCGCAGGGCCGCGTGGTGATCGCTGGCCCGCCCGCTCTGGGCGTACCGGCCTTCGCGGGCCCGGCCGAGGAGGAACCAGGCCGGGGCGAAGCGGGGGGCGATCTCCAGGGCCTGCTCCGCCATCTCGGCGGCAGCGTCCGGATCGCCGTCGTCGAGGCAGCCCTGGGCGTAGGCGTAGCGCCGGTCGGCGCGAAGGTCGCCGGAGGTGATCGTGCGGGACATGTGGCTGCGCATGGGCGTCGGGCGCCCTATATGCCGCGCCAATGAGTTTCAGCGCCAGCGATCTTCTCACCCTGACCCGCGAGGGCCTGTACTGCCCCCTCGGCGGCTTCCACGTGGATCCGACCTGGCCGGTGCCGCGCGCCCTCATCACCCACGGCCATGCCGACCATGCCCGGGCGGGGCACGGGCGCGTGATGGCCACGGGCGAGACCCTGCGCATCATGGCGGTGCGCTACGGCGCCGATTTCTGCGCGAGCCGGCAGGAGGCCCCCCTCGGCGAGGCGATCCGCATCGGCGACGTCACCGTGCGCTTCGCCCCCGCCGGGCACGTGCTCGGCTCGGCCCAGATCGCGATCGAGGCGCAGGGCGTGCGGGTGGTGGTGTCGGGCGACTACAAGCGCGCCGACGACCCGACCTGCCTGCCCTTCGAGGTGGTGCCCTGCGACGTCTTCATCACCGAGGCGACCTTCGGCCTGCCGGTGTTCCGGATGCCGGACACCCGCGACGAGGTGCAAAAGCTCCTCGATTCCGTGACCCTGTTCCCCGAGCGCGCCCACATCGTCGGCGCCTACGCGCTCGGCAAGGCGCAGCGGGTGATGGCCCTGCTGCGGGAGGCCGGCTACGACCGGCCGATCTACCTGCACGGCGCCATGGAAAAGCTGACCGAGCTCTACAAGCAGGAGGGCATTCCCCTCGGCGAGACCCCCAAGGTGGTGGCCACCGAGCGGGCCAAACTGCACGGGGCCATCGTGCTCTGCCCGCCCTCGTCGATCCAGGACGTCTGGTCGCGCAAGTTCCCCGACCCCGTGACGGCCTTCGCCTCGGGCTGGATGCGGGTGCGGGCCCGGGCCCGGCAGAAGGGGGTCGAGCTGCCCCTCTGCATCTCCGACCATTCCGACTGGCCCGATCTCTGCCGCACCATCCTGGAGACCGGGGCCGGGGAGGTCTGGGTCACCCACGGGCAGGAGGACGCCCTGGTGCACTGGTGCGGGACGAAGGGCATCAAGGCCAAGCCCCTGCACCTCCTCGGCTACGGCGACGACGGCGAGTCCGAGCCGGTCGCCCCGCCGGAGGAGGCCGTCGCATGAACGACTTCGCCCACCTCCTCGACCGCCTCGCCTACGAGCCGCGCCGCAACGCCAAGCTGCGCCTGCTGCAGGACTACTTCACCCACGCTCCCGACCCGGAGCGCGGCTACGCGCTCGCCGCGATGACCGGCGGCCTGACCTTTCGCGAGGCCAAGCCGGCGATGATCCGGGGCCTGGTCGAAGCCCGCGTCGACCCGGTGCTGTTCGGGCTGTCGCACAACTACGTGGGCGATCTGGCCGAGACCACAGCGCTGATCTGGCCGGCGCCCGTGCCCTCGGATGGCGAGCCGGTCATCGGCCCCGGCCACAACAATCCTCCCCCGCACGTGCCGACGCTCGCCGAGGTGGTCGAGACGCTGGGCACGGTGAAGAAGGCCGACCTGCCCGCCCGCATCGCCGCGTGGCTCGATGCCCTCGACGAGACCGGGCGCTGGGCGCTGCTGAAGCTCATCACCGGCGCGCTCCGCGTCGGCGTCTCGGCGCGCCTCGCCAAGACCGCCATCGGGGCGCTGGGCGGCCACGAGGCCGACGCGGTCGAGGAGGTCTGGCACGGGCTCGAGCCGCCCTACGCCAGCCTGTTCGCCTGGGTCGAGGGCCGGGGCGAGCGCCCCACCACCCTGAACCCGGCCCCGTTCCGGCCGCCGATGCTCTCCCACCCCATCGACGAGGAGGGCGATTTCGAAAAGCTCGATCCGGCGGCGTTTTCCGGCGAGTGGAAGTGGGACGGCATCCGGGTTCAGCTCGTCGGCGGACGGGACGCGGCCGGGGAACACGTGGCGCGGATCTACTCGCGCACCGGCGAGGACATCTCCGGCGCCTTCCCGGATCTGGCCGAGGCGATCACCTTCTCGGGGGCCATCGACGGCGAGTTGCTGATCCTGCGCGAGCGCCGCGTGCAGAGCTTCAACGTGCTCCAGCAGCGCCTGAACCGGAAGGCCGTGACCCCGAAGCTCCTGGAGGAGTTCCCGGCCCATGTCCGCGCCTACGACCTGATGCAGGCGGACGGCGAGGACCTGCGCCCGCTGCCCTTCACCGCGCGCCGGGCTCGCCTGGAGGCGTTCGTCGCCGCCCTCGATCACGCCCGCATCGACCTCTCGCCCCTGGTGCCCTTCGCGACCTGGGCGGATCTGGCCGCGGCCCGCGCCGACCCGGCCGCCGTGGGGGCGGGCGAGGATGCCGACGCCATCGAGGGCGTCATGCTCAAGGCCCGCGACAGCGTCTACCTGCCGGGCCGGCCCAAGGGGCCGTGGTGGAAGTGGAAGCGCGAGCCGTTCCGCGTCGACACCGTGATGATGTACGCCCAGCGCGGACACGGGAAGCGCTCGTCGTTCTACTCCGACTACACCTTCGGGGTCTGGCGCGCGCGCGAGGACGGCACGCCCGAGCTCGTGCCGGTCGGCAAGGCCTATCACGGCTTCACCGATGCCGAGCTGCAGAAGCTCGACCGCTACGTCCGCAACAACACCACCAAGCGCTTCGGCCCGGTGCGCGAGGTGTCCTACGGCCTCGACCACGGCCTCGTGCTCGAGATCGCCTTCGAGGGGGTGCAGCGCTCGACCCGGCACAAGTCGGGCGTCGCCATGCGGTTTCCCCGGGTGGCGCGCATCCGCTGGGACAAGCCGGCGGCGGAGGCCGACCGGATCGACGCCCTGGAGACCATCCTGGCCCGGGGCGAGCGCGAGATCGCGCCGGGCGAAACCCTGACGGAGACGCACGGATGAGGCAGGCGGGCAAGATCGGTGCGCTGCAGGGCTTCGCCAGCGGCCCGGTGGCGCGTCAGGCGGCGGCCACGGTCACGGTCTCGACGCCCGGCCAGGGCTTCACCGACATCACCGGGGCGGTGGAGGCCTTCCGCGCGCAGAGCGGGATCGCGGAGGGCCTCGTCACCGTGTTCTGCCGGCACACCTCGGCCTCCCTGACCATCCAGGAAAATGCCGACCCCGATGTGCGGACCGACCTCCTCACCGCCCTCGACGGGCTCGCGCCGCGCCATGCCGGCTACGTGCACGGCGCCGAGGGGCCGGACGACATGCCGGCCCATATCCGCACGATGGTGACGGATTCGAACCTGGCGATCCCGGTGAGGGGCGGGCGCCTCGCCCTCGGGACCTGGCAGGGGATCTACCTCGTCGAGCACCGGGACCGGCCGCACCGCCGGGAGATCGTCCTGCAGGGGCTCGGCGCCTGAGAACCGGCCGGATCAGCGCCGGATCAGCACCACGCCGCCGATCAGGAGCGCCACGCCGATCACGCGGGTCGCGTCGAGTTCGCGCTGGGCGAGGCCGAGCCAGCCGAAATGGTCGAAGGCCACCGAGGCCAGCATCTGGCCGGTGACGAGGAGGGCCAGGAAGGTCGCCGCGCCGAGTTCCGGCACGAGGATCGTGGCGAGCGCGATGAAGACCGCGCCGAAGAACCCGCCGCTCCAGCCCCACCACGGAATGCGCCCGGTCAGGCTGGCCGCCGGCAGCGGGTCGCGCAGGGCCAGGGCCAGCACCACCATGGACAGGAGGCCGACGAAGTAGCTGGCGAAGCCCGCCCAGGCGGAGGAATTCAGGGCGATCCGCAGATTCGCGATCAGCGCCTGCTGCACCACGATGCTGGCGCCCGCCATGACGGAGAGGGCCACGGGAAGCAGGAGGTTGAGCATCGGCCTGGCACCTGTTCGGGACACGGGCGCCTTGACAACCATTCCGTGGCCATGCCGTCAAATGACGGATCGGCGCGTTTCCATGCGGATGGGGCATGATCAATCCGGGCCATCTCGATCTCTTTCGCGCGGTGATGCGCCATGGCGGGATGACCCGGGCCGCCGCCGCGCTGGGCATCGGCCAGCCGCACGTGAGCCGGGCCATGGCCCAGCTCGAGGCCGAGACCGGCCTTTCGCTGTTCGTGCGCGGCCACGGCACCGCCCGGCCGACGCCCGAGGGGGAGGCCTTCGCCCGCGAGGTTGAGCGGAGCCATGCCGGCCTCGAACAGCTGACCCACGCCGCCCGGCAGATCCGCGAGCTCGGCACCGGGCCCCTGCGCGTCGCCTGCCAGCCGTCCCTGGCCTCCCGCCTGCTGCCGCGGGCGATCCGGCGCCTCATGGCCGAGCATCCGGGTGCCCGCGTCGCCGTCCATGTGCCGAGCCCCGACACGATCTGGGCCTGGACCGCCTCGGGCCGGTGCGACCTTGGCCTCGCCCGCCCGCGCTCCGGCCATGCGGGGGTGGCGGCCGAGGGCTTCCTCACGGTCGACGCGGTCTGCGCCCTGCCGCGCCGGCACCGGCTGGCCCGCCGGCGCGCCATCGGGGTGGAGGACCTCGTCGGCGAGACCCTGATCGCCGGCGGTCCCGGCCTGTTCCAGGAGGCCGTCGAGGCGCGGTTCGCGGAGGCCGGGTGCGTGCCGCGCTTTCCGCTGATGGCGCAGTACACGGCGGCGCGCTGCGGGCTCGTCGCGGAGGGCCTGGGCCTCGCCATCGTCGATCCGGTCCCGGCCGGCGAACTCACCGGCCTGCCGATCGTGCTGCGCCCGTTCCGGCCGGCCCTGCCGATCGAGACCGCGCTGATCCGGCCGGCGGGCCGCCCGCCGGGGCGCCTCGCGGAGCGCCTGATCGACTTCCTTCGCCTGGAGCGCGACGCGCTGGTTCCGGAACCGATCCTCGCGCCCGATTGAGACCTGCGATCCCGAACCGAACTCACGTCCCGTCGCCGGGTTCTCAGCATATCGGCGACACGACACCGCACGTGGGAGAGATACGATGAAGGCTCTCGTCTGGCACGGCGCTCAGGACATTCGCTGCGACTCCGTCCCCGATCCCCGGATCGAGGACGAGCGGGACGCGATCATCAAGGTCACGGCCTGCGCCATCTGCGGCTCGGACCTGCACCTCTACGACCACGTCATGCCCGGCATGGAGAAGGGCGACGTCATGGGCCACGAGTTCATGGGCGAGGTGGTCGAGACGGGGAAGGGCGTCGGCGGCAGCCTGCGCAAGGGCGAACGGGTGGTGATCCCGTTCACGATCATCTGCGGCGAATGCGACCAGTGCAAGCGCGGCTTCTTCTCGGTCTGCGAGCGCTCGAACCGCAACAAGCACCTCGCCGCCAAGGTCTTCGGGCACACCACCGCGGGCCTCTTCGGCTACACCCACCTCACTGGGGGCTATGCGGGCGGCCAGGCCGAGTACGTCCGCGTCCCCTTCGCGGACAAGACCCACATCAAGGTGCCGGAGGGGCTCACCGACGAGCAGGTCCTGTTCCTCGGCGACATCTTCCCCACCGGCTGGCAGGCGGCGGTGCAGGCGGACATCCAGCCCACCGACACCGTGGCGATCTGGGGCGCCGGCCCGGTCGGCCAGATGGCGATCCGCTCGGCGATCCTGCTCGGCGCCAAGCAGGTGGTGTGCATCGACCGCGTGCCCGAGCGCCTGGAGATGGCCCGGGCCGGGGGCGCCGTGACCATCGACAACGGCACGGAGAGCACCGTCGAGCGGCTGAACCAGCTCACGGCCGGCAAGGGTCCGGAGAAGTGCATCGATGCCGTCGGCATGGAAGCGCACGCCCCCCGCGCCCTGGAGCACGCCTACGACCGCCTGAAGCAGGCGATGATGCTGGAGAGCGACCGGGCCAGCGTCCTGCGGGAAATGATCTATGTCTGCCGCCCGGCCGGCATCCTCTCCATCCCGGGGGTCTATGGCGGCCTCGTGGACAAGATCCCGATGGGCGCCCTGATGAACAAGGGCCTCACCGTCCGCACCGGGCAGACCCACGTCAACCGCTGGACCGACGACCTCGTGAAGCGGATCGCCGACGGGCAGATCGACCCCTCCTTCGTCATCACCCACCGGGGCCGCCTCGAAGACGGGCCCGATCTCTACAAGACGTTCCGCGACAAGAAGGACAACTGCATCAAGGTCGTGCTCCGGCCCTGAGCGCCGCCCGTTTTCCCGATGGAGGAAGTCCGCATGCCCGCATCCGCGTCCCGTCCGGATCCGATCCTTCGTTCCGGTCGGATGAGGCCCGAAGTCCCGCCCGCCCGGCTGTCCTCGGACCGCCGGCGCCGGCCCGATCCGGCCACGCGCCAGGTGGCGCAGGGCCTCGGCTGGTTCTCCCTCGCCCTCGGGATCACCGAGCTGACCTGCGGCGACGCCATCGCGCGCTGGCTCGGCATGCCCCGCGCCGGCGCGCTGGTGCGCGCCTACGGTGTGCGTGAGATCGTCCAGGGCGCCGGCATCCTCGGCTCCCACGATCCGACGCCGTGGATCTGGGCCCGGGTGGCCGGCGACGTCCTCGACGTCGCCACCGTCCTGCCCGGCCTCACGGGCGATCCGCGCCACCGCGCCAACACCGGCATCGCCCTCGGCGCCCTGGCGGGCGTCGGCGTGATCGACGTGCTCTGCGCCCAGGCCCTGTCCGACGCCCCCCTGGCGCCCTCGGAGCGCGTCCGTGCGGATTATCGGAGCCGGAGCGGTTTCCCGAAGGGCATCGACGCGATGCGCGGCGCCGCCCGCGACGTCCGGCCCCCCGAATTCACGACGCCGGAGGGGCTCCGGGCCTGGGCTTAGGGCGCGGACCGGGCGCGGATCGCCCGGTCGCGATGCGGGCGCCCATCGCGACCCGGGTGCCGCCGTACGGGGGTCGCTCCGCACCACAGGCGGTCCCGGGCCGGCATCCCGCCATCGCCCGTCCGGGACCGCCCCGGTCGGGTGCTTGGCCTCAGTTCGACCGCCGCGACAGCGAGATCGCGTAGGCCGGCGAGCGGATGGCGAACATCGGGTCGTCGGCGGGGCCGGCCACGCCCGCGGGCAGGTCGACCACCGGATCGAAGGTCGCCGCGTCGCAGGTGGCGGCCGGCGCGAGGGCGGCGATCGCCAGGGTGCCGAGCTTGACCGACTTGCGATTCTCCTCGGGCCAGAGGACGGTGGGATCCTGGGTCGGATCGCCTGGCTCGCCGAGGATCGCCACGAGGTCGAACGTCGCCGGCCCCTGCGCGAGACGCGCCGTCAATTCGTCGGCGTAGAACGCGTCGGGCTTGGCCTTGGCCTCGTCGTCCGTGAGGCCGAGCTGGCCCGCCGTCGCCACCGTCTTCAGCTTGGCCACCGTGGCTTTTCCGGCGGCGTCGGTGAGCGTGTAGGCGTGGACGCCCCAGTAATCGACGCCCGCGTAGCTCGCCGGCACCGGGCGCGCGTTGAGCCAGGCGGCCTGCCGGGTCGTCTCGGGGTTGGCCACCCCGAACGCCTTGATCTTCTCGGCATCCGGTTTTCCGTCCGGTCCCGGCGCCCGCACGCTGGCGAAATCGAGCAATTGCTGCGGAGTCTTGGAGCCGAAGACCGGGGCCGAGATGAACACGAACACCATGTCGCCGGTGGAGTGGTTGATCCGCATGGAGAAGCCGCGCGTGACGGGCTTGGCCTTGTCGGAGACCTTCGGGTTGCTGCCCCCCATGGAGAAGCGGGCCGTCACCGGCAGGGGCTTCCCGGGGGCGCGGCTGAAGTGCGGCGCCTTGGACAGGCCCTGCGCTTCGGCCGAGGGCGTGAAGCTGCCCGTGACGCAGACGCCCTTGGCCCCGCTCCCGCGCACGTTCGGCTGATTGCCGCCGGCCTTGAACAGGGCGTCGACGATGGCCTGCGTCTCGGGTTCGGCCTTCGCAGGCGTCGAGCAGGCGAGGGCGGCGATACCGCCGAGGAGCAGCAGGTTCGGTCTCATCACGGGCGCACCCCACGGGCAAACGGATCGAGGTCGGGAGACAACGGAGCCGACACCCCGGGCGCGATTCCCGGGGTGTCGGCCGGGTCGGGCCTAGTAGCTGCCGAACTTGTAGTTCAGGCCGGCGCGGACGAGGCTGCCCTCGGTGGAGATGCGGCTGTTGTAGCCGACACCGGGACCGCCGACGCTGGCGACGAGCAGATTGCGGCTGCCGAGATCGTAGCGCAGGTATTCGGCCTTGAGGGTCACGGCGCTGGACTTGAAGAAGTTGAAGAACGAGTCCGTGGGCAGGGCGTACTCGATGCCGCCGCCATAGGCGTAGCCGGTCTCGATATTGGAGCGCGACCCCGCATAGGTGACGGGCAGGCCGGTGGTGAAGGTGATGCGCTGGGTGACGTCGCCGTAGGCGAAGCCGCCGGTCCCGTAGATCAGGAACTTGTCGAAGGCGTAGCCGATCCGGCCGCGGACGGTGCCGAGGAACGACAGCTCGGTGCGGTAGCTGTTGGTCAGCTGGTTCGGGTTGAAGACCGGGTTGAAGATGACCTGGGTCGTGGTGCGCTGGAGGTCGGTGTATTGCGCATCGGCTTCGAGGCCGACCACGATGCCGCTGCCCGGGGTGAACTGATAGTTGTAGCCGACCTGGCCGCCGCCGGTGAATCCTTCCGACGCATTCCGCACGGACGCCTGACGCAGACCGTTGACGACGTTGTTCTGCAGCTGCGCGCCGCCGGGGGTGTTGATGCCCGTGGTGCGGATGGTGTCGTTCTCGCTGAAGGCGTAGCCGGCATTGATACCGAAATAGGCGCCCGTCCAGGTGAAGACCGGGATGGGCGTGAAGACCGGCGGGGGGGCCTGACGGCGGGGCAGGTCGGCGGCGGCGGCGGCGCTGGAGAGAAGCGCGGCGGCACCGCCGGCCAGGAGCAGCGTCTTGAGCATCGGCAAAGGGCCTTCGGGTTCAGGACTTTCGGGATGGAGGGACGGTGCCCGCCCACCCTCGACATGCCGATCCCTTGCGACCATGCATAGATCTTGCGGCGTTCAGGCGTCGTATTCCGAAGCAGATCCGCCGCTTTCCAATGCTGCAGTGATCTATCTGCAACAGAAATTCCAATGGATCTCCTAGTAATAAACTTTTCGTGATAGCGGATTAAAACAGAACTCTGTTCTTTACTGCACTATTGGGCGTCGGCTTGCCCAAGAGGGCGAATCGCGGCGCTCGGTATTGCGGCCTGGATCTGCGGCTCCGGCGTGAAGGGGGGGCAGGGTCGCTCCGGGGCGGCGCCGCGGCTCGCATCCGCGATCGTCGCTGCCGATTTGCTGGCTGCCGAGGCCGGCTTTCCGGTCCTGCCCCTGCATTTCGCGCATGGCTCGGCGGAGGCCTTCCGGTCTCACCCGACTGTGACCTCTTCTCCGTGCAACGATCGACGCCGAGGCAACTTGGGCAGGGGTGCCGCCACGTTCGGGGCGAGCCTTTCATCCCTGTAGCAACGAGATGTTGATGACGCCTCAATTCTGGCTTTGGCTCGGCTTCGCGGGCATGGCGGCCGGTGCCGCCGCGATTCTGTTCCTCGGGAAGCGGCGGACCCCCGCGGAGGAGGCGGATGCCATCATCCACGGGATCGTGCCGATCATCGCGGCCTGTTCCTACTTCGCCATGGCGACGGGGCAGGGGAGCATCGCCCTGCCGGCCGGTCCGGAAGCGGCCGACGCCGCGCGGCAGTTCTACTTCGCCCGCTACATCGACTGGACCTTCACCACGCCCCTGCTGCTCGTCGGCCTCGCCCGCACGGCGATGCATTCGGGGATGCGCCGTCCGGCCGTCGTCTGGGGCCTCGTCGGCTCCGACCTGATCATGATCGTCACCGCCCTGGCCTTCGGCCTCTCGACGGTCGCCTGGGTGAAGTGGACCTGGTTCGCCATCTCCTGCGGCGCGTTCCTGGCCGTGTTCTACGGGATCTTCGTGCAGCTGCGGGAGGAGAACGCCACCGAACGGGCCGATGTTCGCTCCGCCTTCCTGCGCAACGCCGTGTTCCTCTCGGCAGTCTGGTGCGCCTATCCGGTGGTGCTCCTCGTCGGCCAGGACGGCCTCAGCTTCCTGTCCCCCGCCGTGGCCCTGGCCGTGGTGGCGATCCTCGATCTGACCGCGAAGGTGGTCTACGGCGTGATGGCGACGCTGCAGACCACGCGGGCCGTCGACCGGGACCTCGCCGAAGGCACGGTCACGGCCAAGCCCCTGCGCCGGGCGGCCTGATCCGGATGGCGGCGCGCGCCTCCCTCGCGGGGCTCCTGCCCCTGGCGGGGGCCGGCGCGGCGCTCGCCCTCGTCGCCTCCGCGGCCCTGCCGCGCGAGGCGTCCTGGCTCGCGGCCCTCCTCGTGGTGATCGGGCTCGGCGTGCCGCACGGCGCCCTGGACGGGGCCGTGGCGGCGCCCCTGCTGCGCCCCCGCTTCGGATGGGCCTGGTTCGGGATCTTCGCGGTTCCGTATCTGGGCCTCGCGGGCCTGGTCCTGCTCGCCTGGCAGGTCGCCCCGCTGGCGACCCTGGCGGGCTTCCTCGCCCTGTCGGTCCTGCATTTCGGCGAGGAGGATGCCGGCCCGGACCGGCCCCTCGAGGTCCTGGTGCGCGGGGGGCTGCCGGTCGCGCTGCCGGCGCTGCTGCGGCTCGAGGAGACCGCCGGGCTGTTCGCGGCCGTCACGCGGGTGCCGATGCCGGAGCTTCCCGGCTGGTGGGTGGCGGCGTCCTGGGTCTGGCTCGCCCTCACGGCCTCCTGGGTGTTCGCGGGGCGGCGACCCTGGTCCGTGCGCGGCGAGATGGCCGCCCTGGCGGCCGCCTTCTGGCTGCTGCCGCCGCTCACCGCCTTCACCCTGTACTTCGTCGGACTCCACGGTCCCCGGCACATGCGGGCGCTTGTGCGCGATCCGACCCGGGCGCCGGGCATCGACACGATGGGCAAGGCCGTCCGCGCGTCGCTGCCGGTGTTCGGCCTGACCCTCCTGCTCGGCGCAGCCCTGTGGCCGCTCTACGCCGCCGGCACGGACGACCCCGCCGCCACCCTGCTGTGCCTCACCCTGCGGATGCTGTCGGCCCTGACGGTGCCGCACGTCCTCCTCGACCGGATCGCGGCCCGGGCGCCGGCGGTTCAGGCGACCGGTTCGGCGACGAACTTGGCATAGCCCCGGGCCCGCAGATCACAGGCCGGGCACTGGCCGCAGCCGTGTCCCCAGGGATGGCGGTCCCCGCGGGTGCCGAGGTAGCAGGTGTGGCTGTCTTCGACGACGAGATCGACCAGCGGCTGTCCGCCGAGGTCCCGGGCCAGGGCCCAGGTCTCGGCCTTGTCGATCCACATCAAGGGTGTGTGCAGGACGAAGCGCCGGTCCATGCCGAGGTTCAGCGCCACCTGCAGCGCCTTGATGGTGTCGTCCCGGCAATCCGGGTAGCCCGAATAGTCGGTCTCGCACATGCCGCCGACGAGGTGCGTCAGCGCGCGGCGATAGGCCAGCGCCGCCGCGAAGGTGAGGAACAGGAGGTTGCGGCCCGGCACGAAGGTGTTGGGCAATCCGTCCGCCTCGAACGCGATGGCGGTGTCCCGGGTGAGGGCCGTCTCGGAGACCTGGCCCAGGGCGTCGAGGGCGAGCGTATGGTCGTCGCCGAGGCGCGCGGCCCATTCGGGTTTCAGGGCCGCGATCCCCGTCCGCAGGGCGTCCCGGCAGTCGAGTTCGATCCGGTGGCGCTGGCCGTAATCGAAGCCGAGGGTCTCGACATGCGCGAAGCGCTCCAGGGCCCAGGCGAGGCAGGTGGTGGAATCCTGGCCCCCCGAGAACAGGACCAGGGCGCGTCCCGCGCTCATCGCTGGCTCTCGCCCTCGTACTCGGCCCAGGACATCGGCGTCTCGTAGACCTTCACGGAGGAGAGGGCCGGCAGCGCCGCCTTGGTGCGGTCCCAGATCCAGGCCGCGATGTGCTCGGCGGTGGGGTTCTCCAGCCCCTCGATCTCGTTGAGGCAGTAATGGTCGAGGCGCGCCAGCACCGGCGCGAAGGCGTGCTCGACGTCGAAGAAATCCACCACCCAGCCGCTGGCCGGATCGACGGCCCCCGAGAGGGTGAGCTCGACCCGGTAGGAATGCCCGTGCATGCGGTGGCAGCGATGGGTCTCGGGCACGTTCGGCAGGCGGTGGGCCGCCTCGAAGGTGAAGGCTTGGGTGATCTTCATCGAGCAATCTTCATGGTGCGAGCGGGCGGGATCCTCCGGGATCCTCAAGGAATCCCGATGATCTTGTGCGTCTGGAGCGAGAGGCGCCAGCGCGCGTCGCGCCGGCAATAGGCGACCGCCTCGGCGGTGTGGGCGAGCCGGTCCGGCCCGTCCATGGGCTGGAGCCAGTGGTGGCGGAAGTCGAGATCCGCGAAGGCCTCCGGTCCCGCCTCCGCCTGCGGGAAGACGAGCTTGAGCTCGTGCCCGCTGCGCTGGACGATCGGGTTGCCGGCCTTGGGGCTGACGCAGATCCAGTCGATCCCGGCCGGGGCCGCCAGGGTGCCGTTGGTCTCCACCGCGATCTCGAAGCCGGCTGCGTGGACGGCCGCGATCAGGGCGTCGTCGAGCTGGAGCAGCGGCTCGCCGCCGGTGAACACGACGTAGCGGTGACGCGGCCCGCCGGCCCAGGTCTTCGCGATGGCGTCGGCCAGGTCCGGCGCCGTGGAAAAGCGCCCGCCGCCCTCGCCATCCATCCCGACGAAGTCGGTGTCGCAGAACCGGCAGGCCGCTGTGGCGCGGTCCTCCTCGCGGCCCGACCAGAGATTGCAGCCGGCAAAGCGGCAGAACACCGCCGCGCGGCCGGCCTGCGCGCCCTCGCCCTGCAGGGTGTGGAACAGTTCCTTGACTGCGTACGCCATCACGTCCTCGGCACCCGCCCCGGCGAACCGTCCGGGCCAAGCGCACCCCATCCTCTGAAACATCCGTCGGCCGCGATAAGCGCCTTACGCGCACATAAGCGGTCCCCGGCGCGGGCACCACGGGGCCCGGCGGCCCCCACCCATGCGGAGGGTGGCGGTATACCATGATTCCGCCGGCCTCTCGCGTCTGCGAGAGGCTCTGCCATGCTCCTGCCACGGAACGCGGCTTTGTGGAGACCGTGTCACGATCCGGCGAGGCGCGCTTGCCGCCGCTCCCGGAGGGGTGGCATGCCAGCTTGGCCGTTGACCGGCTTCCCGCCAGGGCCGATCATCGATCGGGCCGGGGCGTTCCTTCTTGAGACAGGCCTGATGTCGAACGGATTGTTGAGGCGCCTCGTCGTCGGTCTCGCGGTGGCGGCGGGCCTGCTGGGTGCGGGTTCCGCGAGCGCCACCACCGCACCGATCCTCGTGGTCGATGTCGATTCCGGCAAGGTGATCTACGGGCAGGCGGCCACGGACCCGTGGTTCCCGGCCTCCATCACCAAGCTGATGACGACCTACGTCGCCCTGGACCTCGTCCGGCAGGGCAAGCTCTCCCTCGACACGCTCCTGACCATCTCGCCGGCGGCCGCCGCCGAGCCGCCCTCGAAGATGGGGTTCCGCCCGGGCACCAAGCTCACCCTCGACAACGCCCTGAAGATCATCATGGTCAAGTCGGCCAACGACGTGGCCTGGGCGATCGGCGAGAATCTCGGAGGCTCCGTCGAGGGCTTCGCCCAGATGATGAACGAGACCGCCCAGCGCATCGGCATGCGCGAGAGCCGCTGGACCAACCCCAACGGCCTGCCCGATGCCCGGCAATGGACCTCGGCGCGCGACATGGCGGTCCTCGGGCGCGCCCTGATCCGCGACTTCCCCGAGAGCCGCGCGCTGTTCTCGATCAGCGCGATCCAGTTCGGCCGCTCGGTGATGGCCAACCACAACGGTCTCCTGGGCCGCTATGCCGGCGCCGACGGCATGAAGACCGGCTTCATCTGCTCGGGCGGCTTCAACGTGGTGGCGACCGCGACCCGCAACGGACGCCGCATCCTCACCGTGGTGATGGGCCAGCCCAGCGCCCGCGAGCGCGACCTGAAGGCGGCCGACCTGTTCGATTACGGCTTCAGCCAGTCCCCCGGCTGGGGCGCCCAGACCCTCGACGCCCTGCCGTCCTCCGGCCTCTCGGAGCCGCCGGACATGCGGCCCTACATCTGCGACCGCAAGAAGCCGATGCCGGTGGACGAGGGCCAGGGCGCCATCACGGCCAGCGCGAGCGCCGCGGGCGCCAGCGCCGACAACGCCAACGCGCAGCTGATGGCCGCCGCCGCCCCGCCCTCCGCGGCGCTGGCCTTCGCCACCATGAACAGCGCCGCCCTGCGCAACCGCGCCCTGCCGCCCCGCGCCCCGCTGCAGCCGATCCTGGTCTGGATCGGCCGCGACCCGGCCGAGGGCGCCATCGCGCTGAACGAGCAGGAAGAGGCCGAGAAGGCCGAGAAGGCCGCCAAGCTCGCGGAGGCTCGCAAGGCCAAGCTCGAGGCGGTCGCGGCCAAGCGCGAGGCCGCCCACCAGGCCAAGGCGGCCGCCCCCGCCCCGAAGGCCGCCGCCAGGCCCGAGCCGAAGAAGGCCCTCGCCCGCGGCAAGGCCGGCGTCCCGGCCACGGCCAGCGCCTACGCCCCCGCCGAGTCGACGCCCGTGATGGAGGGCGCGCCGAAGCTGAAGGTCGGCGCGGTCAAGAAGCCGGCGGCGAAGGCGGCCCCCAAGGCGGGTGCCAAGGCCGAGAACAAGCCGGCCGGTGCCGCCGCCAAGGCGAAGGCGACCAAGGCGGCCAGCAAGGCCCAGGCGGACGAGTAGGACGGTTTCGGGGGGCGGTTCGCGCAGTGCGGCCGGCCTCGCCCACGGGCCCGTTTCAGCCCCACGTCATTCCGGGGCCGCGGAGCGGAGCCCGGAATCCAGACACGCCGAGGGTGCAGGACTGTCCACAGTCAGCGGTTCTGGATTCCGGGCTCGCCTTCGGCGCCCCGGAATGACGGTATGCGTTACATCATGCGTTCCGGGACGACGGCCCTGCTTCAGCCCCATGCGCCAACCCCACACGTGTGTGTTCTGTAACATTATAACACCCACGAGGATTGAGCGCCGCCGCCCGGAGGGCTAGGTCAGGGGGATGACCGACCTGTCCAAGCCCGATCCCCGCGCGCCCGAGCCGATCCCGCTCACCGTCCTCACCGGCTTCCTCGGAGCCGGCAAGACGACGCTGCTGAACCGGATGCTGCGCGATCCGGCGCTGGCCGACACCGTGGTCATCGTCAACGAGTTCGGCGAGATCGGCCTCGACCATCTGCTGATCGAGCGGATCGACGAGGACATGGTCCTGCTGGGGGCGGGCTGCCTGTGCTGCACGGTGCGGGGCGATCTCATCGCGACGCTGGAAGACCTGCTGCGCAAGCGCGACAACGGCCGCATCCAGCCCTTCCGCCGGGTGGTGATCGAGACGACGGGCCTCGCCGACCCCGCCCCGATCCTGCACGCGCTGATCTACCACCCCTATCTCGTCATCCGGTACCGCCTGCAGGGCGTCGTCACCGTGGTCGACGCGGTCAACGGCGCCGCGACCCTCGACGCCCATGCCGAAGCCGTGCGGCAGGTGGCGGTGGCCGACCAGATCGTGGTGACGAAACGGGATCTGGCGGAGGATGACGGCCGCGCCCTGGAGGCGCGCCTGCGGGCCCTGAACCCGACGGCGCCCCTGCACGCGGCCGCGGTGGCGCCCGCCGAGCTCCTCGGCGGCCTGTTCGGCCTCGACGGCAAGAGCGATGACGTGCGCGCCTGGCTCGGCGAAGAGGCCGCGCGCGAGGCCCATCACGGGCACGACCACGCGGGGCACCACCACCACGGCCACCACCGGCACGACGTGAACCGGCACGATGCCGCGATCCGGGCCTTCAGCCTGACCAGCGACGTGCCCGTGCCCCGGGCCGCCTTCGAGATGTTCCTCGATCTCCTGCGCTCGGCCCACGGTCCGAACCTGCTGCGCCTGAAGGGGCTCGTGGCCCTGGCCGATGCCCCCGACCGGCCGCTGGTGGTGCACGGGGTGCAGCACGTGATCCACGCCCCGGTCCATCTCGAGGCCTGGCCCGATGCCGACCATCGCTCGCGCCTCGTCCTGATCCTGCGCGACCTCGACCCGGCCTTCGTCACCCGCCTGTGGGACGCCTTCCTCGGACGGCCGCGCATCGATGCGCCCGACGCGGCGGCGCTGACCCACAATCCCCTGGCGATTCCGGGCGGCTAGGGCAATTTCGGTGATCTCTGGATTGCCGAAATTGCCCTGATCTATTGTGTGGTCGCATTTTCTTCACGCGAGCCGGAATCCACCTCGTTTGAAAATGCTCTAGGAGGCACCCCGTCCGGAAACGGGCGGCACCGATCTTGAAATCTTAATGCCGACTGGCGCCTCGGGGCGCCCCAGTGTCCCGGAATGGGACGTCGGCGGGATCGGATCGGGACATGAGACAGCGCTTCACGGTGATCGAGGGCGGCGCAGCGGCCGAAGGTTCGGTGGTCGCGGGTTCGGTGGCCGGCACTTCTCTGGCCGATGCCACCGAGCGCGCGCCCGCTTCGCCGATCGGGGCATCCGTGTCCTGGCGCGTCGACCTGCGCCGGGCGGCGGCGGTGAGTGAGGCGGAGATCGCGGCGTGGCGTGCGCTGCTGGTGCGCGCCCGGGTCGCCGATCCGGTCCTGTCCGATCCCGACCACCTGCTGTCGGTGGCCCAGCATCAGGCGGGAGGGCGCGACCTCGTCTTCGCCCTCGCCTGGGCGACCGGGCAGGGGCCCGACCAGCTCGCCGCCGTGCTGCCGCTGGCGATGCCGCACACCCTCTGGGGCCAGGAGCGGATCGGCCTCTGGCAGCCCCATGGCACGACGCTCACCCCGGCCATCGCCCCGGCCTGCTTCGAGCCCGTGCGCGCGGCCGTGGCCGATTGCCTGCGCCGTTTGCGTCCCCGCGCCGTCCTGGCGCTCGAGCCCGTGGCCGCGCCTAGGCCGGAGACCGCCATCGCCCCACTCCGGGCCGTCCCGCGCCGCGCCGGGATCCCGGCCCACAGCCTCGTCGGCGTGCGGGCGAACCCGGCGCAGGTCGAGCGGGTCAGCGAGCCGGGCCTCGTCCGTGATGCGGTGGAGGAGTTCCTGCTCCTCGATGCCGAGGTCTCGTCCGCCCCGATCATCGGCGATCCGTCGGAGGCGGCCCTGGTGCGGGTGGTGACGCGGCTGTTCGCGCAGCGTCGGCAGGCCACGGTCGCCCTGACCCGGCGGGACGATGCCATCGTCGCGGCCACGATCACGCTCGGCCACGGCGCGCAGGCCGTTCTCTGGCGACAGGTCGCGGGCGAGGGGGTGCCGGAGCGGTTCGGCCGCCGCGCCTGAGGGGAGCGCGCCGCGCCCCTCCGCCTACTCGTCCTCGCCGAACCTGTTGGCGAGGAGGTCGCTGATCGCCGTCATGCAGGCCTCCGCGTCGCCGCCCGAGGTCACCACCGCGATCGAGGTCCCCTGCGCGGCGCCGAGGGTGAGGAGGCCCATGATCGAGCGGCCCCCCACCGTCTCGCCCGAACGGGTCACCGTGACGGCGGCATCGAAGCGCTCGACGGTCTGGACGAACTTGGCCGAGGCCCGGGCATGCAGGCCGCGCCGGTTGATGATCGGAAGGACCTGGATCAGCCCGCCCTCGGGCACCGGCGGCAGGCTGTCCTCGGCGTCGTCGTCGTCGTAGCTCATGGGCGTCGGCCGTCCCCTCGCTGGCGCGCCGCGCCGCATCCTGCGGCCTCGGCCGGCCCACCGCTCATGCCAGGGGCCCGAGACTGCCTGTAAGCCGTGGCGGCAAGGGAAGAAAGCCTATTTGCCGGCCAACACGCGCGACGCGACGTTGATGTACTTGCGGCCGGCCTCCTGGGCGTGGAGGACGGCGTCGCCGAGGGGCTCGGCATCGCGCACGCTGGCGAGCTTGATGAGCATGGGCAGGTTGATGCCCGCCACCACCTCGACCTGGCCGCCGTTCATGCACGAGAGGGCGAGGTTCGAGGGCGTGCCGCCGAACATGTCCGTGAGCACAACGACGCCCTTGCCGGTATTCACGCGGCTGACCGCATTCATGATGTCGAGCCGGCGCAGCTCCATATCGTCCTCGGGACCGATGGTGATGGTCTCGATCTGTTTCTGCGGCCCGACGACATGCTCAAGGGCAGCCTTGAACTCGGTCGCCAATAGCCCGTGGGTGACGAGCACCATTCCAATCATCGACGCGGGTTCCAACGCCTTGTGAGCGGAGCCGCCATTTTGTGCAGCGCAAGGTCGAGCGCAAGGTGAATGCGGCATTTTGTGTGCTCGAACGTCATCATCATGCCACGCTGGTGGCACGGGCGCTACGGTCTCGGGAGCGGCGGCAGACGCAAGACCGGACGGTGCGTCTCGCTTGCCACGCCGGAGCACGCGGCCAGGGCATCGAGCACGAGGCGCGGCGCGAGGCCAGAGCGCAGCAGGGCCGCGTCGAGGCGCAGGGCCGGCAGGTCGAGGCCGAGGAGCGGCGTGCGGCTCAAGGGGCTCTCGGGCAGGCGCGGGGCGTCGGCGACACAGTCGACCACCAGGCGAACCGGAACGCGGGGCAGGACCTCGACGACCCGGAGCAGGCCGAGGCCCCGCACCTCGATCCGGTCGCCGAGGGCGGGGTCGGCATGGGCCACCACGGTTTCGCCCGCGCGGGTGAGCCGGACCCGATCGTCGGCCACGAGGTGCGCCGACCCCTGCATTAGCTCCGCCCGGTCGAGGAGGAGGAGCGCGAGGGTCGACTTGCCGGCGCCCGACGCTCCCCGGATGAGCACGCCCGCGTCGCCCAGCGCGATGCAGGTGGCATGCACCGAGTCGGTGCGGCTCGACGGATCGCCCATGGCGCGGCCGGCCTCCCCGCTCAGCGGGTCACGGCCGGCAGGCGGACGATGAAGCGGGCGCCGCGCACCGTCGGCTCGCCGTCCTCGTCGGCCGGGCCGGGCCGGTTCTCGGCCCGGATCGTGCCGCGATGAGCCTGGACGATCTGGCGCGAGATCGAGAGGCCGAGGCCCGAATTCTGGCCGAAGCCCTGCTCCGGGCGGTCGGTGTAGAAGCGCTCGAAGATCCGCTCCAGGGCGTGCTCGGGGATGCCGGGGCCCTCGTCCTCGACGATGAGCTCGACGTCGCTGCGCACCCGCCGCAGGGCCACCCGCACCTTGGCATCGGGGGGCGAGAACGAGCGGGCGTTGTCGAGGAGGTTGTTCACCACCTGGCCGAGGCGGCTGTCGTGGCCGAAGATCGTGAAGGGCGCGTCCATCTCGCCCGCGGGCGTGTCCACGTCGAACTGGATCGCCGCGTCCTTCGGGCGCCGGCGCTCGTTGGCCACCGAGACCACGGTGGTCATCAGCTTGCGCATGTCGACCCGGCGGGCCTCGGCGCGGGCGAGCTCGGCATCGAGGCGCGAGGCATCGGAGATGTCGGAGATCAGGCGGTCGAGGCGCTTCACGTCGTGCTGGATGATGGCGAGCAGGCGCCCGCGCGAATCATCGGATTTGGCCAGCGGCAGGGTCTCGACGGCGCTGCGGAGCGAGGTGAGGGGGTTCTTCAGCTCGTGGCTCACGTCGGCCGCGAAGCTCTCGATGGCGTCGATCCGGCGGTAGAGCGCCTGGGTCATGTCGCGCAGGGCCCCCGACAGGTGGCCGATCTCGTCGGTGCGCCCGGTGAAGTCGGGGATCTCCTCGCGGGACTTGATGCCCAGCCGCACCTTCTCGGCCGCATCCGCGAGGCGCCGCACCGGCCCCGCGATGGCGCCCGCGAGCAGGATCGAGAGGACGAGCATCACCGCCGCGGCGATCAGGAAGACCTGCAGCAGGCCGAAGCGCTCCGAGGCGATGACGCGGTCGATGTCGCCCCCTTGCGTCGACAGCAGCAGGGCGCCGCGCACGGAGTTGGCCCGCTGGATCGGCACCGCCACGGAGACGATGGTCTCGCCCGCCGGGTTGCGGCGGACGATGGTGCCGCGGGCCCCCGTGAGCGCCACCTGGACCTCCTTCAGGCCGTGGCCGCTGGCCGGGCCGACATCCTCGACGCCGGGGGCCGCGCCGTCGCCGCCGAGCTTCGTCCCGAGCTTCGCCTGCACGCCCTCCCAGGCCTTCTCCAGCCAGGTGCGCTTGCGTGGCCGGACATCCGGGTCGCTGCGATTCATCTCGCCCCGCGCCGAGAGGGTGCGGGTGTCGAACAGGAGGCCGCCCTCCTGGTCGTAGACCCGGGCGCGGTTGCCGGTGGGCGTGATCAGCCGCCGCAGCAGCGGGGCCACCCGCTCCGGGTTCAGCGAGAAGGTGAGGGGGGAGGAAGGCTCTTCGGCCTCGCCGGCCTGGAGCTGGAGCAGCTTGTCGGGGTCGATCCGGATCGTGTCGGTCTCGACCGAGGCCGAGGAGGCGATGGCGCC
The DNA here is from genome assembly GCF_001422215.1 of Methylobacterium sp. Leaf89. Classification (NCBI taxonomy): domain Bacteria; kingdom Pseudomonadati; phylum Pseudomonadota; class Alphaproteobacteria; order Hyphomicrobiales; family Methylobacteriaceae; genus Methylobacterium; species Methylobacterium sp. Leaf89. Next base: position 824,958 of record NZ_LMML01000028.1, read on the forward strand.
GGCGATGATTTCGCCCTGGATCAGGAGGCTCTGCACCCGCGCCTGGATCAGCCCCTGGCGGAACTGGTTCAGGTAGAGGAAGCCGAACAGGAGCGCGATCAGCCCGACGAGGTTGAGCACGACGATGCGTCGCGTCAGGCTCGACGAGGCCCGTTGGCCGATCCCGTTCCAGATCTGGCGCGGCCAGCCCAGCATGCCGCGCGACGGGATTTCGCCTTGATCTGTGGTGGCCACGAGCGTCCGGTGGTGAGGGAACAGCGTTGCGGGAGGGAATGGAGGCCCGGGCCGGGCCTCAGCTCTCCTTGAAGCGGTAGCCGACGCCGTAGAGCGTCTCGATCATGTCGAAGCTCGTGTCGGTGACCTTGAACTTCTTGCGCAGGCGCTTGATGTGGCTGTCGATGGTGCGGTCGTCGACGTAGACCTGGTCGTCGTAGGCCGCATCCATCAGGGCGTTGCGGCTCTTCACGACGCCGGGGCGATGGGCCAGGGCCTGCAGGATCAGGAACTCCGTCACCGTCAGGGTGACGGGCTCGCCCTTCCAGGTGCAGGTGTGGCGCTCGGGGTCCATCATCAGGAGGCCGCGCTCCAGGGAGCGGGCGGCGGCATCGGCCTCGCGGGCGGCGGCGCCCGGGCCGTCCTTCGGAGCGAAGCGCCGGAGCACGGCCTTCACGCGCTCCACGAGGAGGCGCTGCGAGAACGGCTTATGGATGAAGTCGTCGGCGCCCATCTTCAGGCCGAACAGTTCGTCGATCTCCTCGTCCTTCGAGGTCAGGAAGATCACCGGAAGGTCGGATTTCTGCCGCAGACGCCTGAGAAGCTCCATCCCGTCCATGCGCGGCATCTTGATGTCGAAGATCGCGAGATCGGGCGGGGAATGCTTCAGGCCGTCCAGCGCCGAGGCGCCGTCGGTGTAGGTCTGGATGCGGTATCCCTCGGTCTCGAGCGCGATCGAGACGGAGGTGAGGATGTTTCGGTCGTCGTCCACGAGGGCGATGGTCGGCATGCGCGTGTCCTGTTGCTCGGATGCGGCTCGGCGGACGTCTGATGGCGCCAGCCCCTCCGCATCCCACCCCATCCTCCGTCGCGGACAGAGGGCAGAGATCGGCAAAAACGCGGTGGCGACCGTGCCGGGGAGGCGGGCCGCGTTCGCGCGGAGAGTCAGGCTGTGTAATGGCAATATGCTGAAAAAGCGAGCGACCTCGGTCGTTTGTTCGTTTGGCGCTTGACTGATGCCAACGGGCCGCAGTCCGGTGCCCTCGTGCGGAGCCCCGAACCCTGGCTATGATCCGGCGGCTGAACGCGGCCTGAGCGCCGGTCCGCGGGCACCGAATCGAGGGGGATCTTCATGGCCGAGGGCGAGACCAAGATGGCCGAAGGCGAGACCAGGACCGGGGGGGAGCGGCGCGGGCCGGCGGTGCCGCTGCCGGCCTCCGAGGCGCCGTTCGATGCGATCGGCCTCGCCCGCCATCTCCTGCGCAGCATCCGCTCCGGGGCGCTCGCCACCCTCGACCCGGAGGACGGCACGCCCTTCGCCTCCCTGGTGACCATCGCCACGGATGTCGACGGCACGCCCCTGATGTTGCTCTCGCGGCTCTCGGCCCATACCCGCAACCTGCTGAAGGACCCGCGCGCCTCGCTGCTGTTCAGCGCCGGCGGCAAGGGCGACCCGCTCGCCCATCCGCGCCTCACCGTCACGGGACGGGTGACCCAGACCCTGGAGCCGCGGGCCCGCGCCCGCTTCGTGGCCCGGCATCCGAAGTCGAAGCTCTACGCCGACTTCCCCGATTTCGGCTTCTTCGCCCTCGCGCCCACGGCCGGGCACCTCAACGGCGGGTTCGCCAAGGCCGCCGTGCTGACGGCCGACGAGCTGCGCCTCGACCTCACCGGCGCGGAAGGGCTGGTGGCGGGGGAGGAAGGGGCCGTCGCGCACATGAACGCCGACCACGCCGACGCCCTCGCCCTCTATGCCCAGGCCGCCGGAGCCGAGCCCGGCCCGTGGCGGCTCACCGGCCTCGACCCGGAGGGGATGGATCTCCTCACCGGCGACCGGACCGCGCGGGTGCTCTACCCGGAGCCGGTCCGCGAGATGGGCGCCCTGCGCAAGGCCCTGGTGGCGATGGCGGCCCAGGTCCGGGCCGGGGACGGCGCGCCGGCGGATTAGGCGCGGGCCCGGACCCCTGCGCGGGACCGGGGGCGCCGGGCCGAACGCTCGGATCGGCGTTCGGCCCTGCAGGCTCCGTCGCGCCCTCACTTCTTGTCGTGCGTGTGCGTTTTGGCGTGGGTGTGGGTGTGGCCGTCCTTGGCCGCCTGCACGGGCTTGCCGCTCTCGGGCGCCGTGGCGGACGCGCCGCGCTCGGTGTGGTGGTTCGGGCCGCCCGAGACGCCGCCGGTATTCGGGACGGCCTGCGACGGGTTCTCGGAGTTTCCGTTGCCCTCCGTGGCGGAGGCCTGTCCCGCCAGGGCGGTCATCAGGGCCAGGGAGAGAAGGGTGATGCTGATGCGCGACATGGTCTCGTCCTCGTGTCCCGCAGCCCCGTCGGCTGCGTCGAGACCTGATGTAGCCGAGGCGTTTGGCTGCCCGATGCCGGGTCCGTGACGAAGTGTGGCACGCGGCGGCGCGCCCGCGTCGCCGATCCGATCCCGCCTCAGCCCACCGGGCGCGGCAGGGTGATCCGCACCCGCAGGCCGCCGCCGGACCGGGTCTCCAGGCCGATGCGGCCGCCTTCGGCCTCGATCACCCGGCGGGCGATGGTCAGGCCGAGGCCGGTCCCGCCGGTGTTGCGGTTGCGGGAGGTTTCCAGGCGGGTGAACGGCGCGAAGGCCCGGTCGACCGCGTCGGCCGGCAGGCCGGGGCCGTCGTCGTCGATCCAGAGCTCCAGGCTCGCGTCCGCGAGCGCCAGGCCGATCCGGGCGCGGTCCCCGTAGCGGACGGCGTTGTCGACCACGTTGTCCAGGGCGCGCCGGAGCGCCACCGGCCGGATGGCGGCGAGTGCCCGGCCGGGCCCCTCGTACACCACCGCGTGTCCGGCATCCTGCCCGGCATCGGCGATGCTCATCAGCAGGCTGGCGACGTTGGTTACCCGCCGGACCTCCGGATCGGCATCGCCGCGCAGGTAGGCCAGGGTCGAGTCGATCATCGCCTGCATGTCGTCGAGGTCGGACGCCATCGCGTGCCGCTGCCCGTCGTCGGCGACGCCGTCGAGGCGCAGGCGCAGGCGCGCGATCGGCGTGCGCAGGTCGTGGGACACGGCGGCGAGGGCCTGGGTCCGCTCGGTGACGAGGTCGCGGATGCGCATCTGCATGCCGTTCAGGGCGCGGGCGATCGCGCGGGTCTCGTCGGGGCCGACCTCGGGCACCGGGACCACCCGGCCCTGGCCGACGGCGTGGCCGATCAGCCCGGTGAGATGGCCGAGCGCCCGCAGGGGCCGGGCGATCCGGTGGGTCAGCAGCACGGCGGCGAGGCCGACCAGGATCGCCATCGCGGTGGCCAGCATGGCCCAGGGATTGCTCAGCGCCATGCCCGAGGCGTGGGCGGAGTGGAAGGTCAGCTGGCTGCCGTCCGGGAGCGCCAGCGTGCCGCCGAGATCGAGCCGGTGGAGCGGGTCCGCGTCGCCCTCCATCACCAGGGAGAGGTTGGGGCCGAGGCTGGGGTCGAGGGCGGTCAGGCGCTGGTGCAGGGGCTCCAGGGCCGGGTCGCTCCGTCGCCCGGCCGGGGCGGGGGCGTCCGTCCAGGCGACCTCGAAATGGGGGTTGGACAGGGCCTGGGCCTCGGCGTTGCGCGCCGCCGGCGGGCGCCGCATCACCGCCTCGCGGGCCAGGGCGAGCTGTGTCGCCACCTGGGCGGCGAACGCCTCGGCGGAGGCGGCGGCCGCCGATCGGCGATAGAGCAGCAGGGCCCCGCCATGCACCGCCAGGATGGCCACGAGGAGGACGACGAGGGTCCGGGCCTCCAGGCTGCGCGACAGGGCGAACAGGCGCCTCACCGGCGCTCGACCTTCGCGGCCAGCATGTAGCCCGACCCCCGCACCGTCTTGATCACCGGCGGTTCGCCCTCGGGCGGGTCGAGCTTGCGTCGCAGGCGGCTGACGAGGGTGTCGACGCTGCGGTCGGAGGGCGAGCCGAGGCGGGCCCGGGACAGTTCGAGGATCTGCTCGCGGCCGAGGACCCGCCCGGGATGGTCGAGGAACACCAGCAGGAGGTCGTATTCCGCGCCCGAGAGGTCGACGCCGGCGCCGTCCGGATCGACCAGGGCCCGGCTGCGCAGGTCGAGGCGCCAACCCGCGAAGACGAGGGTCTCGCCGCCCAGGGAGGCCGCCGGCGCCAGGACGGAGCGGCGCAGGACCGCCCGGATGCGCGCGAGCAGCTCCGGGCGCCCGAACGGCTTGGCGATGTAGTCGTCGGCCCCGAGTTCCAGGCCCAGCACCCGGTCCGCCTCCTCGCCGCGCGCGCTGACGACGATGACCGGCACGGTGGAGCGGGCCCGCAGGGCGCGCAGCAGGTCGAGGCCCGATGCACCGGGCAGCATGACGTCGAGGAGGATCAGGTCGATCCCGCCCTCCGGCAGGAGCCGCCACATCTCGGCGCCGCTCCGGCATCCGGTGACCCGGTAGCCGCTGTCGCGCAGGGCCCGGCTCACCAGGATGCGCAGGCCGTCGTCGTCTTCCACCAGGAGGACGTGGCCCAGCTCCGGCATCGGCCCGGCGCCCTCCAACGGGTTCATGGTTCTGGCTCGGCTCCGAGGATGCGGCCACCGTCGCGAATCGGCGGGCGCGGGGAATCAGCCGGAAATCGCGGGCCGCCGCAAGCCCGGGGCCGGGCTCGGCCCCCGGCCGGGTCCGGCGCGCGCTTGGCGCACCGGGCCTGCGCTTGGCGCACGGAGCCGGCACTGCTATCTGCGGGCGACCTGTTTCCCATTCCAAGAAACCGTGCGCCGGGTCCGTCCCTTGGACGGCGGGCCGCGCGCGCCGGAGATCGCATCCTCGATGACAACGACCCCCATCGACAACATCCGCAACTTCTCCATCGTCGCCCATATCGACCACGGCAAGTCGACCCTCGCGGATCGCCTGATCCAGACCACCGGCACCGTGGCCTTGCGCGATATGAGCGAGCAGATGCTCGACTCGATGGATATCGAGAAGGAGCGCGGCATCACCATCAAGGCGCAGACCGTGCGGCTCGAATACAGGGCCGAGGACGGCAAGGACTACGTCCTCAACCTGATGGACACCCCCGGCCACGTCGACTTCGCCTACGAGGTGTCCCGGAGCCTCGCCGCCTGCGAGGGCTCGCTGCTGGTGGTGGACGCCTCGCAGGGCGTCGAGGCGCAGACGCTGGCCAACGTCTACCAGGCGCTGGACGCCAACCACGAGATCGTGCCCGTCCTCAACAAGATCGACCTGCCGGCGGCCGAGCCCGAGCGCATCCGCGCCCAGATCGAGGAGGTGATCGGCATCGACGCCTCCGAGGCCGTGGCGATCTCGGCCAAGAGCGGCCTCAACATCGAGGCGGTGCTGGAAGCGATCGTGACGCGCCTGCCGCCGCCCAAGGGCGACCGCGACGCGCCCTTGAAGGCGCTCCTCGTCGACAGCTGGTACGACGTCTATCTCGGCGTCGTCGTGCTGGTGCGCATCGTCGACGGCGTGCTCAAGAAGGGCATGAACATCCGCATGATGCGGGCCGATGCCGTCCACGGCGTCGACAAGATCGGCGTGTTCCGGCCGAAGATGGCCGATATCGGCGAGCTCGGTCCCGGCGAGGTCGGTTTCTTCACCGGCTCGATCAAGGAGGTGGCCGACACCCGCGTGGGCGACACGCTCACCGAGGACAAGCGCCCCTGCAAGGAGATGCTGCCGGGCTTCAAGGACGTGCAGTCGGTGGTGTTCTGCGGGCTCTTCCCGGTGGACGCGGCCGAGTTCGAGACCCTGCGCAGCGCCATGAGCAAGCTCCGGCTCAACGACGCGTCGTTCTCCTACGAGATGGAGACGAGCGCCGCGCTGGGCTTCGGCTTCCGCTGCGGCTTCCTCGGGCTGCTCCACCTCGAGATCATCCAGGAGCGCCTGGAGCGCGAGTTCAACCTCGACCTGATCTCCACGGCGCCCTCCGTGGTCTACCGCCTGCAGATGACGGACGGCACGATCAAGGAGCTGCACAACCCAGCCGACATGCCGGACGTGATGAAGATCACCGCCATCGAGGAGCCGTGGATCCGCGCCACCATCCTCACCCCCGACGAGTATCTCGGCGGCGTCCTGAAGCTCTGCCAGGACCGGCGTGGGACCCAGGTCGATCTGAACTACGTCGGCAAGCGCGCCATGGTGGTCTACGACCTGCCGCTCAACGAAGTGGTGTTCGATTTCTACGATCGCTTGAAGTCGATCTCCAAGGGCTACGCCTCGTTCGACTACCACATCTCGGATTACCGCGAGGGCGACCTCGTCAAGATGTCGATTCTCGTCAATGCCGAGCCGGTGGACGCCCTCTCGATGCTGGTCCACCGCACCCGCGCCGAGCATCGCGGCCGCGCCATGTGCGAGAAGCTGAAGGACCTGATCCCCCGCCACCTGTTCCAGATCCCGGTCCAGGCGGCGCTGGGCGGCAAGATCATCGCCCGCGAGACCATCAAGGCCCTGTCCAAGGACGTGACCGCCAAGTGTTACGGCGGCGACATCTCGCGCAAGCGCAAGCTCCTCGACAAGCAGAAGGAGGGCAAGAAGAAGATGCGCCAGTTCGGCAAGGTCGAGATCCCGCAGGAGGCCTTCATCGCCGCCCTGAAGATGGACGATTGAGCCGGGCCGCCCGACCGTGGATCCGCACCGGGACCCGAACGCCCCCATCCCGCTCACCGTCCTGATCCGGACGCTGAACGAGGCCGACCGCATCGCGGCCTGCCTCCGCTCGGTGCTGCCGCTCCGGTGCGAGATCCTCGTCATCGACGCGGGTTCGACGGACGCCACCGTGTCCATCGCCGAGGCCCTCGGGGCGCGGGTGGTGGTGAACCCCTGGAAGGGGTTCGGGCCGCAGCGGCGCTTCGGCGAGGACCTCTGCCGGCACGACCACGTCTTCAGCGTCGATGCCGACGAGATCCTGACGCCGGAGATCGTGCGGGAGATCCGGGGGATCTTCCAGGGGGGCGACATTCCGTCCCTGATGATCGTCCGCAAGGCGATGGTGCTGCCGCACCACGCGCGCCCTTCGCCCTGGGCCTTCTGCACCGAGAACATCTACCTGTACGACCGTCGGGTGGCCCGCACCACCGACAACCCGAACTGGGACAAGCTCGCGATCACCACGGACGCGAAGCCGGTGACGATCCGGTCCGTGGTCTGGCACCACACCTTTCGCGACTGGAACCACGCCATCGCCAAGTCGAACTATGTCGGGCAGCTCGCCGCCGACACGCAGCCGATCGGCTCGCGCTTCGAGACCGGCCTGCGGCTGGTGTTCGAGTACCCCCTCAACTTCCTGAAGTTCTACATCCTGCGGCGCTTCTTCCTCGCCGGCCTCGACGGTTTCGTGATGGCCAGCGTCCTCGCCTATGGCCGCTTCATCCGGATCGCGAAGATGCACGAGGCGACCCGCGGCCAGCCCTCCACGGGGCTGCCGTTCCTGCGCCGGGCCAAGCGCTCCGCCCCGGACGCCCCCGGCTGAGGCGCCGCCGGAGCCCGCCCGGCCACATCCGCGACGCAATCGGTCGGTTCCTGCTCGCGATTGACGTCCGCCCCCGGCGCCCGGCTTGCCAGCCGGACCGGGGACCGGCACTGTCAGCTTGGCCATAGGGGCCGCGCGGACCCGGGCGATCTGTCGGCCCGTCGCGCGACGGAAAGACGGGACGCCTGCGATGACGAGGGACACGAGGAACGTTGAGTCCGGCACGACGGACGGGCGAATGGGCTGCCTGAGCCGCCGGTCCTTCCTGGTCGGCACGGGAACCGGCCTCGGCGCCCTCGGGCTCGCCGGCTGCGTCTCTTCGGACGGCGTCCTGCGCGCCGAGGCGGCCAAGATCTACGGCCCGATGCCGGAGGAGAGGTTCCCCATCCCGGCCACCGACATCAGCAGGGTCGATCCGAAATACTTCCGCCGCACGGTCCCGTACCCGACCCAGGAGGCGGCCGGCACGATCATCGTCGATCCGGCCAACTACTACGTCTACCGCGTCGAGGGCGACGGGACCGCGACGCGCTACGGCGCCAATGTCGGTCGCGACGGGTTCCGCTGGAGCGGCGACGCCTATGTCGGGCGCAAGTCCGAATGGGCCACCTGGACCCCGCCCGCGGAGATGATCCGGCGCCAGCCCGAGGCGGCCAAGTACGCCCGCGGCATGCCGGGCGGTCTCGACAACCCCCTCGGCGCCCGCACCCTGCACCTCTACCAGAACGGTGCCTACACGCTCTACACGATCTACGCCTCGAGCGAGCCCGACACGATCGGCTCGGGCATCACCAGCGGCTGCGTCGGCTTGCTGAGCCAGGACATGATCCACCTCTACGCCCGCACGCCGGTGAAGACGAAGGTGGTCGTCCTGCCCGCCTGAGGGCGGACGCGTCCTCAGCGCGGCAGGGCCATGCGCAGGGTGCCGCGGCCGGCGGCCTTGGCCGCGTAGAGGGCCGCGTCCGCGCGGGTGAAGAGATCCGCCGGCGCCGAGGCGGCGACCCGGGCGATGCCCACGGAGGCGCCGAACCGCAGGCAGACGCCGCGATGGTGGTAGGGGTCGCGCATGGCCGCGACGATCCGCCGGCCGATCGCCTCGCAGAACGGCCCGTCGGCCTCCCGCTCCACGAGGACGGCGAACTCGTCGCCGCCGATGCGGGCGACGAGATCCGTTTCCTGGCAGGCCGCCCGCAGGCGCCGCGCGGCCTCCTGCAGGCAGACATCGCCCACGGCGTGCCCGTAGGTGTCGTTGATCGCCTTGAAGCCGTCGAGGTCGACCAGGAACAAGGCCCCACTCTCCGACAGCTGCGCCAGGCGCTCGTCGAAGACCGACCGGTTCGCCAGGCCCGTCATGCGGTCGAATTCCGCCCGGTAGCGCGTGCGGTCGGCGCTCAGCTTCTGCTCGGTGATGTCCTGCTTGAACCCGAACAGGCGCACGGGAACGCCCGCGCGGGTCTCCACCGACCCGGTGATGCGGATCCAGCGGCGGCTGCCGCGGCCGGCGACGATCTCGGCATCGAGGGTGAAGGGGGAGCGCCGGCCGATCGCCTCCGCTCGAACGGCCACGAGGTGGCGTCGCGCCTCCTCGGTGTAGCAGGCGAGGGTCTCCGGCCGGCTCACCGGGGATCCGTGCGGGAATTCGAAGAGGTCGTAGACCCCCTCGCTCCAGCGCAGGGACTCGTCCGGGAGGTCGCATTGCCAGAGGCCGATCCGCGCTTCGGCCGAGGCCGCCTCGAAGATGCGCGTCATGTCCGCGAGGGCGTCGGCCTGGCGCTGGATCAAGGCCGCCTGGGCGGCGAGTTCGCCCCGGAGGGTCAGGATCGTCGCGGTGTCCCGCCAGCGCTGGGCGGCAGCGGCGTCGACCGCCCGGGTGGCCAGCCGGAGGGCGGCGGACGCCAGGCGCGGGCGGTGCGGCGTCGGCAGAGGGTCGATGGGATCGTCGTCAGAACTCACGCGGCGTGCCCCGTTCGCGCCAAGGTGTTCAGCCCGGAGCAGGTACGGATCGTCAGCAATGCCGTCCCGGCTTCGAGATGTCCTCTCGTCATCACGCTAAGGGGAGGCCGGTTAACGGAGGCCATCGGCGGGAGAAGTTTCGGGCGGAGTCGACCTATTCGGCCGGCTTGTCCCCGTCCTGGGCCTCGACCTTGTCGACCGGCGGCTCGGCGCTCGCCATCGACTTGCGCTCCAGCATCGGCTGCAGGCGCTCGGCGAGCTGCTGGCCGAGATGGCGGGTGTAGGCGGTCTGGAAGTAGCGGGCGCCGGTGCCGCGGCCGTAGAGGCGATCATGCGCCTGGATCATCGCGTCGACCTCCGGGCGGCACAGGAAGCCGGTGACGCCGGCGGCCTCGTACCAGCGGCCCGCGCGGGCGTGTCGGGTCGCGGCGGGGTTGGACAGCACGGTCTCGGCGAAGCACTCCGTCGCCGCCCGCTCGAGGGGGGACATGACCCCGTGCGGTTGCGCCGGATTGCGCCCTGCCGCCTCCGCCGCGGTGCCCCATCCCAAGGTCGTCACCAAAGCGCCGAACAGCAAAGCCTTCATCGTCGGAAGCCCCGTGCGAAATCGATCTCGATCCGACGCGAGTATTCACCAGCGATTTGGTCCGGAGAAGGGCAGAAGTCCGGCACCGGGTGGTCCGACGACGATCGGCGCGCGGTTGTGGCGCGCCCATCACAGGGCCATCCTGGGCGCGGCTTCAGCCGCGACGCTCGGCCTCAGCCGCGACGCTCGGCGTTCCAGCGTCCGCTGCAGGCGATCAGCCCCGTGGTGTTCCAGGTGCCGTTGCCGGTGCCCGAGCGGCCCAGCCGGCCGACCACGTCGGCGGCGTCGCTGCCGCGGGAGATCACCGCCCGCACGGCGCCGGTCTGCGAGACGCGCCCGTTGATGTTGAACTCGCCGCCGGCATAGCTCGCCTCGCCGCGCCGGATCTGGACGCCGTAGCGGTAGGCCCGGTCGCAGGGACCGTCGAGGGTGACCACCTCGATGCTCCAGGTGCCGTCGTAGCGGTTGGGCACCTGGACCTTCTTCTTGGCGGCATCCGCGACCCCGGCGGAGGCGGTCAGGAGGGCAAGGGTGGTCACCGCGAGGGCTGCGCGTCGCATGGGAATCCGTTCGTGTTTCGACTCGACTGGGCCGAGAACGAGCGCGACCGCCTCAGGGTTGCGCGCCTACGCGTTCGTCGCGTGCGCCAGCGCTCCCGTCAGCAGCGCCAGAACGTCGCCGCCGGCATGGAGTTCGCCGTCGACGCCGGCCGCCTTGAGGGGGGCTGCGAGGTCGCCTGCCTTGCCGGCCAGGTACAGGGTGCTGGCCCCGGCCGCCTTGAGGGCGCGGGCGGCTTCCACCGCGTGGGTGGCGTAGAGCGCGTCGGACGAGCACAGGCAGGCGATGCGGGCGCCCGAGGCCCGGAAGGCCTCGGCCAGGGCCGCCGGATCGGTGAAGCCCTCCTGGTTCACGGCCTCGATGCCGCCGGCCGCGAAGGCGTTGGCGGCGAAGGTCGAGCGGGCGTTGAAGACCGCCACGGGTCCGAGATTGGCCAGGAACACCGCGGGGCGTCGACCGCTCGCGGCCAGCGCCGCGTCGGAGGCGTCGCGCAGGGCCTCGTAGGGTTCGGCGAGGCGCAGGGACGGCAGGGGCGGGGCGGTCAGGGCCGATCCGCTGCCGAAGCCGGCGGCGGGCGGCGCCGCCACGGGGGCGACGTCCAGCACCGTGACGGGCTTCTCGGCGAGGTAGGGGAATTCGCTGGCGCCGGTCAGGGCCTCGCGGCGGGTGGCGACGTTCCGGGCCCGCATCGCCTGGATCGCGGCGATCCGTCCCTGGATCGCACCGGCCCGCAGGCTCGCGACGAGGCCGCCCTCGCGTTCGATGGCCTGGAAGGCGGCCCAGGCAGCCGTGGTCAGCTCGCCCGTGAGGGTCTCGAAGCTGCCGGCGCCGGCGGCCGGGTCGGCCACGCGGGCGAGGTTCGATTCCTCGATGAGGACGATCTGGCTGTTGCGCACCACCCGTCGGGCGAAGGCGTCGCTCAAGCCGAGGGCCGCCGTGTAGGGCAGGGCGGTGATCGCGTCGGCGCCGCCGAGGCCGGCCGAGCAGGCGGCCATGGAGGTGCGCAGGATGTTCACGAAGGGGTCGCGCCGGGTCATCATCCGCCAGGCGGTCTCGGCATGGAGGCGCAGGGGCCGGGGGTCGAGGCCGCAGGCCGCTTCCACCCGGGCCCAGAGCCGGCGCATGGCCCGGAACTTGGCGATGGTCAGGAACTCGTCGGCATCGGCCGTGAGCAGCACCGCCACGGCCTCCCGGGCGCGCTCCAGCGGGTGCCCGTTGGCTTCGAGGGCGCGCAGGTAGGCCACCGCGGTGGCCAGCACGGCCGCGAGCTCGGTCGCCTCGCTGGCGCCGGCCTCGTGGTAGGGCCGGCCATCGGCGAGGCAGGCGCGTCCCGAGAAGCCCTCCGCGTCGAAGGCCGCCAGGGTGCGGGCGATCTCGGCGCCATAATCCTCCGCCAGGGACCCGCCGGCCGCCAGGGTGCCGATGGGGTCGAGGCCGAGGTCGAGGTCGAGGCCCTTCAGGGGCTCGCCGCGGGCCGCGACCACGTCCCGGATCAGGAAGGCGGCCTCGATCCCGCGCGCGCCCGCATCGAGCCGGGTGGCGATCAGCGGCAGCATCACGTTGCCGAGGGCTGCGTCGAGGTCGGCGGCGGTGGTGGCGGTGAGGCCGTAGCCCCGCGCGGAGGGGGCGCCGGCGAAGACCAGGGTGAGGGCGTCGGCGCCGCCCTCGAGATCGGCCAGGGCGAGGGCGCTCGCCTGGGCGCCGTCCGGGTGGTCGACCCGCTGGGCCACGCGCCACGGGCCGGGGGCCCGAACGGGCTGCGCCACCGGCGCGGCGGCGTCGTAGAGGGGTTCGATGCGGATGCCGTCGGCGGTCTTCGCGACGAGGCGCTTCTCGAAGTCGCCGCCCTTCAGAACACCGTCGACGAGGCCGAGCCAGCGCGCGCGGGTCGCGGGCGGAAACAGGTCGGCGAGGGGACGGTCTTCCATCGGGGCTGGCCTCCGCAGATGCTTGGCTCCGGCCAAGCGGCTTGGCGCCAGCCAAGCGTGGCCGGACATCCTTATCCGGACAGCCCTTGCACGGGGCGGCGCGCGGACGCAATCGCCTCCCCGTTCTGTATTTTTTATCCCGATCGATCCGGGGACCGGGCGACGCGCGTCAGCCGAAGATGATGAGGCCGGCGAAGCCCAGCGAGCCGACGATGATGCGCCACCAGGCGAACAGCCGGAACCCGTGGGAGGCGACGTAGTCGAGCACCGTCCGGACCACGATGAAGGCCGAGATGAAGGCGACGATGAAGCCGATCACGATCAGGCCGGTGTCGTCCCGCGACAGGTTCTTGTAGTTGTCGAGCAGGTCCTTGGCGAAGGCCCCCGCCATGGTGGGGATCGCGAGGTAGAACGAGAACTCGGTGGCCGAGCGCTTGTCGGCGCCCATCAGCATCGCGCCCACGATGGTGGCGCCCGAGCGCGACACGCCGGGGATCATCGCGAGGCACTGGAACAGGCCGATCCGGAAGTCCATCGGCAGGGTGAAGTCGAAGACGTCGTGCTTCTTCACCTCGAGGTCGGTCTCGTCGAGGACGAGGAGGACGATGCCGCCGGCGACCAGGGTCGCGCAGACGATCCAGGGATTGAAGAGATAGTACTTGATGTACTTCGAGAAGAGGCCGCCGATGATCGCCGCCGGCAGGAAGGCCACCAGGATTCCGAGGACGAATCGACGGGCCTTGGGGTCGTTGGGCAGCGCCAGGGTGATGCCGAGGAGCCGGCGGAAATAGACGGCCAGGATCGCCAGGATCGCGCCGAGCTGGATCAGCACCTCGAAGGTGTTGTTGGGCGATTCGAAGCCGATGAAGTGGCCGACGAGGAGCTGGTGCCCGGTGGACGAGACCGGGATGAACTCGGTCGCCCCCTCCACCACGGCAAGCACGACCGCCTTCGCGATGCCCATCGCATCCATCATCTCAGCGCCTCGACGGTTGGGGGTGTTTCGGGGGACCGGGCCGGTCCGGAGCGGGGGGTGTGGATCCACCTCGCGCGGCCTTCGCGGATCGAGGCTGATCCGTCAAGGTTGACGGATGGTTATCGCGTTCGCGCCAGGCATGTTAATGAGGCGGCAATCATCGGGCCATAAGTGTTATCGCCGCCGACCATCCCCGCGGGGCACCGACGCGGCCCGTCCCCCGGCACACCCTCCCCGTTCGAAACGGCCTCGATGGCGACGCTTTACCACTCTCCCTTCTGCCCGCATTCCCGCTTCATCCGCCTCGTCCTGTCCGAGATGGGCATGGAGCCGACGCTGATGGAGGAGCGTGCCTGGGACCGGCGCGAAGCCTTCCTGCTGATCAACCCGGCCGGGACGACGCCGGTGCTGGTGGAGCAGACCGGGCTCGCCGTGCCGGGAGCCGGAATCATCGCCGAGTATCTCGACGAGACCCGCGGGCTCGGCCTCAGCGGCCGGCGCCTCCTGCCCGAGACCCCGGCGGCCCGGGTCGAGGTCCGCCGCCTGCTCGACTGGTTCCTGGTGAAGTTCAACGCCGAGGTGACCGAGTACCTCGTCACCGAGAAGATCTCGAAGCGCTTCATGAACAGCGCCAACGGCGGCGGCCCGCCGGACATGAACGCCATTCGCGCCGCGCGCACCAACGTGCGCTACCACATGAAGTATATCGGCTACCTCATGTCCCGCCGGAAATGGCTGGCGGGCGACCATCTGACCTATGCCGATCTCGCCGCGGCGGCCCACCTGTCCTGCGTGGATTATCTCGGCGACGTGCCATGGGACGAGGACGAGACGGCGAGGGACTGGTACGCGCGGGTGAAATCCCGCCCGTGCTTCCGCACCCTGCTGGCCGACCGGGTGCCGGGCATGGCGCCGGCGGACCACTACGCGAACCTGGATTTTTGAACCCAAAGCGGACGCCGCAGGCCCGGGCCGCCACCAGGGCGCCCCGAACCGTCCTCGCGGGCGCCGACCTGCGTCGCGCCGTCGAGGCGCGCGCCCGCCTCCTCGGCTTCGAGGCCGTCCGCGTCACCCGGCCCGACGCCGTGCCCGAACTGAAGGCCCGGCTCCCCGCCTGGCTCGCCGCCGACCACCACGGCAGCATGGAGTGGATGGTCGAGCGGGCCGACCAGCGCGCCGACCCCGCCACCCTCTGGCCCGGCGTCCGCAGCATCGTCATGCTCGGCATGAATTACGGCCCGGAGCACGATCCCCTGGCCCTCCTGGCCCGGCGCGACCGGGGCGCCATTGCGGCCTATGCCCAGCGGCGCGACTACCACGAGGTGGTCAAGGGCAAGCTGAAGGAGCTCGGCGGCTACCTCTCGGCCAAGGGCGACGTCCGGGTGAAGGTCTTCGTCGACACCGCCCCCGTGATGGAGAAGCCGCTCGCCGCCGCCGCCGGCCTCGGCTGGCAGGGCAAGCACACGGTGCTGGTCTCGCGCGACCTTGGCAACTGGCTGCTGCTGGGGGCGATCTACACCTCGGCCGAGCTGGAGCCGGACGCGCCGGAGGCCGACCATTGCGGCTCCTGCCGCCGCTGCCTCGACATCTGCCCGACCAACGCCTTCCCGGCGCCCTACCAGCTCGATGCGCGCCGCTGCATCGCCTACCTCACGATCGAGCATGCCGGGCCGATTCCGACGGCGTTCCGCACCGCCATCGGCAACCGGGTCTTCGGCTGCGACGACTGCCTCGCCGTCTGCCCCTGGAACAAGTTCGCCGCGGTGGCCGCCGAGGGCCGCATGGCCGCCCGCGCCGATCTCGCGGCGCCGCCCCTGGCCGAGCTCGCCGGCCTGGACGAATCGGCCTTCCGGGTCCGCTTCGCCGGCACGCCCGTGAAGCGCACGGGCCGGGACCGCTTCCTGCGCAACGTCCTCATCGCCATCGGCAACTCCGGCGAGCCCGGTCTCGCCGCGGCGGCCGAGGCGAACCTGTCCGATCCGTCGCCCCTCGTGCGCGGCATGGCGGTGTGGGCCCTCGGGCGCCTCGTCCCTCCGAGAGGGTTGCGGGCCCTTTTCAACGCCCGGGGTTTCGGCGAAACCGACGATGCCGTCCGGGCCGAGTGGCGCCTGGCCCTCGATTCCGACGGCCCCGAGACGACAGGACCCGTTGCTGCATGAACCTCTTCGTCTTCGGTCTCGGCTTCACCGCCCGGCGCTTCGTGGAGCGCGCCCGCGACCGCTTCGACGCGGTCCGCGCCACGGTCACCGATCCGGCGCGGACCGGACCCGGCGACATCGCCGCGATGCGGGCCTTCGGACCGGGTTCCGACGATCCCCGCATCGCGGCCGACCTCGCCGACACGGACGTGCTCCTCGTCTCGGCCCCTCCGGTCCGCGACCTCGACACGACCCTCGGCGTATACCGCGACGCCATCGCGAAGAGCCGCATCGGCTGGATTGGCTATCTCTCGACCATCGGCGTCTACGGCGACCACCAGGGCGCCTGGATCGACGAGGATACCGCTCCCAGTCCGGTGAGCGGGCGCTCGCAGGGGCGCCTCGCCGTCGAGGAGGCCTGGCTGGCGCTGGGCCGCGAGACCGGCAAACCCGTCCAGGTGTTCCGCCTGTCGGGCATCTACGGCCCAGGCCGCAACCCGATCGTGAAGCTGCGCGAAGGCAAGTCGCAGCGGATTATCAAGCCTGGCCAAGTCTTTAACCGCATCCACGTGGACGACATCGCCACGACGCTCCTGGCCTCGATCGACAAGCCTCGGGGCGGCGCGGTCTACAACGTCACCGACGACGAGCCGACGCCGCCGCAGGTGGTCACCGAGTACGCCGCCAAGCTCGCCGGCCTGCCGCTGCCGCCGGAGGTCGATTTCGAGACCGCCGACCTCAGCCTCATGGCGCGCAGTTTCTACGGCGAGAACAAGCGGGTCCGGAACCACCGCATCCGGGACGAACTCGGCGTTGACCTCGCCTATCCGACCTACCGCGAGGGCCTGGCCGCCCTCGTGGCGGATGCGCGAACGGCGTAGCGGCCCGGCCTGCCCCGTGGACGCCCGGGTCCGGTCGCACCGGCCATCGCGACGGTTCGGCCCGCCTCACCGAGGGACCACGCCGTGAAAATCCTCCATTCCCTTCAGGCGTTACGGGGAATCGCGGCGTGCCTGGTCGTCTACGCCCACGCCTTCGACCTCGCCAGGACCCTGAGTGCCCGGCAGCCCGTTCAGGGCCGCCTCGGCCACCTCGAGGATTTCGGAGCCGTCGGCGTCGACGTCTTCTTCGTCATCAGCGGCGTCATCATCACCCTCACGGCGCAGCGCATCGTCGATCTGCCCTCCGCGCATCGCTTCGCCCTGCGTCGCGTCCTGCGCGTCGTGCCGTATTACTGGCTCCTGAGCGGCCTCGTCGTCGGCCTGACGCTCCTGTCCGGGCTGCCCGACCCGCACCGAATTCCCGCGACGGTGCTGTTCATCCCGTTCAGTGAGCGTGGCTTCGAGATGCCGTACCTCGCCGTCGGCTGGACGCTCTGTTTCGAGATGCTGTTCTATCTCTGCGTCTATCTCGCCCGCGCGTGGCTCTTCTGGACGCCGACGGGCCGGTTCTCCGTGGCGCTCGCTCTGTTCGCGGGACTCTTCGCCCTCGCGCGGCCCGAGCACCTCACCCTGTTCCTCCTCAATCCGATCATCCTCGAATTCGGCTTCGGCATCGGCCTCGCGTGGCTCTACCGGCGCGGCACCGTCGGGCGCACGGATGCGGGCTATCTTCTGGCCTTCGGTCTGATCGGCTTTGCCCTGAACCTAGTCTTCGGCTTCGGTCACGCCTCGGAACTGGAATGCACCGTCGCCCTGCCGGGGGCCGCCTACCGGGTGCTGGTCTTCGGCGTTCCGAGCGCCGGCGTGGTCGGCGGCCTGCTGCTCATGGAGCGCGCCGGCATGCGGATCGGAACGGCGCTGGAGGGACTCGGGAACGCGTCCTACTCGATCTATCTCACCCACACGATCACGTTCGAACTCCTGCGGGCTGCGGTGGCGCGGGACAGCCTGGCGCCCGACCTCCTCGTCGCCCTGGCGCTGGTCCTCGGCGTCGCTGTCGGCTTCGTGGCCTATCACGCCCTCGAGCGGCCGCTCCTGCGTGCCCTCGGAAGCCGGACGGCCCCCGCCGTCGAGGGCCGTCCGGGGCTTGCCGCCACCGGGACGGCGAGACCCTGAGCCGATGGGCCGTCAGGCGGCCCTGCGGTTCGCCGCCGGTCCGAAATGGTCGCGGTAGCGCTCCGCGATGGCCGAGACGGGCAGCACCACGAAGACGTCCGTGGTGCCGAACTGATGGTCCACCACGGCCCCGTCGCCGAAGGTGGCGCCGACGCGCAGGTAGCCCTTGATCAGCGGCGGCAGCGCCTGCAGCGCCGCCTTGGGATCCACGGCCTCACGTGCGAGGCGGTCCATGGCGACGTAGCGCTCGGGCAGGGCGCGGGCGCACCAGCCCTCCGCGGCGCGGGCATGGTGGTGCAGGAAGCTCAGGGGGAGGGCGAGGCGGTCGGGGTCGGTTCCCTCCAGGCTGGCGCAGCCCAGCATGGCGTCGATACGGTGGTGCTGGACATAGGCCCAGATCCCGGCCCAGAGCAGTTCCACCGTCCGCTTCGTCCGGTAGGGCTTCAGCACGCACGAGCGCCCGAGTTCGAGGAAGCGCGCCCCCGGATTGGCCGCCATCATCGGGGCGATGTCGTACTCGCCTGCGGTGTAGAAGCCGAAGTGGCTGTCGGCCGCTTCCTGGCGCAGAAGCCGATAGGTGCCGACCACCTTCGGCCGGGCCCGGCGGAAGGGCTTGGTGGCGAAGGGCGTGGTGTTCACGGCCGCGTGATCGATGACGAGGAGGTGGTCGCAGACCGCGTCGTAATCGTCGATGTCCCGGCGCGACAGCATCGCGAAGCCGCTCGGGACCGCCGACATCTCCTCGTAGAACACCCGGTAGCGCAGGCGCTGGGCCCGCCGGATCTCCGCGACGGTGGTGGCGAGGCGGACCTCCAGGGTGCCGATCCGGCCGAGGGTCGGGGCGAGGCCCGGCGCGGCCAGGGGCTTCTTCAGGCGGGGCTTGAACCGGATCGGCGCCGCCCCGGGCGGGAGCAGCAGACCGCGGGGATGGAAGGCCGGCAGGCCGCCGCGTCCCGCCTCGGCGGTGCGCTGCTTCAGCCGGGCGAAGGGGGCGTGCACATGCGCCTCCCAGCCATTGAGCCACGCCATGGAGGCATCGCGCGCGAAGTTCGGGACCATCGTCCAATCCGCCCTGTCGGGACACCGAGGCGGCTCCGCGGGAGCCCCTGGCCTCGTGCCTTCGGGACGTCACAACATCACGAAGCCCACACGCTTTTATGACACGGATTGCCGTTTAGCCAGAGAGGTTTGCAACGGGAAGGACCCGGCAGCTCGGCGACCGCCCGATGGGTAGTCGCCGAAGGACCGGGCCCACCGATCGCACACGAATGGACTCAGACGAACTGGTTCAAACCCGGGATCGAGCCGACGATCGGTCCCATCACGCCCTCTCCGGCCTTCTCGCGGCCGTAGGCGAACAGTTCCTGGCCGAGGGGCTGCATCTGGCCCATCGGCACACCGGCCGACATCAGCTTCTGGCCCAGCGCCATGACGCCGCCGCCGCCCATCATGCCGCCCAGCATGCCCATCAGGCCGCCGCCGCCTTCGCCGGCATTGGCCTCGGCGATCGTGGTCTCGGATCCCGGCAGGGCGCTGAGCAGCTGGCTCACCTCGGTGGCGGGCCCCTCCTTCTGGAGGAAGGCCAGGATATGGCCGATGGCGGTCTGGGCCGTGGCGGCGTCGAGGCCGGTCCGGTTCGTCACGCGGGCGATCAACTCTTCCATCTCAAACGGGCTCCTGGGTGGCCGGGTGTTCCGCGCGGCCGGGATTGCTGCTCGGTCGGGATGTTGTCCTTCCGGCCTCGTCGCCCCGAAATCAAGGCCGGCCCGCGAAGCGCTGGAAAATGCCGCGGTCGCGGCCCATAACCCTCACGGTCGATGCCGCCGCGCCCAGGCCGGCGAAGAGGAACGGACGGTCATGCAGGACGATGGCACGATCCTGGTCGGCAAAGCGCCGCTGAAGGACGGCAGCCTGAAGCCCGAGGGCCTAACCCTCCGGCTCGCCAATCGCCACGGCCTTGTGGCGGGGGCCACCGGCACCGGCAAGACCGTGACCCTGCAGGTCATGGCGGAAGGGTTCTCCAACGCCGGCGTCCCCGTCTTCGCCGCCGACATCAAGGGGGATCTCTCGGGCCTCGCGGCAGCCGGGGAATCCAAGCCGGTCTTCGTCGGGCGCGCCGCGGAACTGGGGATCCCCTACGAGCCCGACCGGTTCCCGACGGTGTTCTGGGACCTGTTCGGAGATCAGGGCCATCCGATCCGCTGCACCGTCATCGAAATGGGGCCGTTGCTGCTCGCGCGCCTGCTGGAGCTCAACGACACCCAGGAGGGCGTCCTCAACATCGCCTTCCGGGTCGCCGACGACAACAAGTGGCCGGTCCTCGACCTCAAGGATCTGCGGGCCCTGCTTCTCTACCTCACCGAGAACCTGAAGGCGGTCTCGGGCCAGTACGGCAACGTCTCGGCGGCCTCCGTGGGCGCCATCCAGCGCCAGCTCCTGATGCTCGAGAACCAGGGAGCGGACCGCTTCTTCGGAGAGCCGGCCCTCGACCTCAACGACTTCATGCGGGTGGACCGCGAGGGCCGGGGCATCGTCAACATCCTGGCCGCCGACAAGCTGATGCAACGGCCTCGGCTCTACGCCTCGTTCCTGCTCTGGATGCTCTCCGAGCTTTTCGAGCAGCTGCCCGAGGTCGGCGACCTCGACAAGCCGAAGCTGGTGTTCTTCTTCGACGAGGCGCACCTCCTGTTCGACGACGCCCCGAAGGCCCTCCTCGACGCGGTGGAGCAGGTGGTGCGCCTGATCCGCTCGAAGGGCGTCGGCGTCTACTTCGTGACGCAGAATCCCCTGGACGTACCGGAATCGGTCCTCGGCCAGCTCGGCAACCGGGTGCAGCACGCCCTGCGCGCCTTCACGCCCCGCGACCAGCGCGCCGTGAAGGCCGCGGCCGAGACCTTCCGCCAGAATCCCGGTTTCGACGTCGCCAAGGCCATCACCGAGCTCGGCGTCGGCGAGGCCCTCGTTTCGTTCCTGGAGGCGAAAGGCACGCCTTCGGTCGTCGAGCGCGCCCTGATCGCCCCGCCCCAGGGCCGCGTCGGCCCCATCACCCCGGCCGAGCGCGCCGAGCTCCTGGCGAAGAGCCCGGTGCGCGGCAAGTACGACCAAGCGGTCGATAACGAGAGCGCCTACGAGATGCTGGCCGCCCGCAAGGGCCTCGACGGCGGAGCGGACGGGGCCCAGGCCGCCGAGGGGAGCCTGGGCGGAATGCTCGGCGGCTGGCTCGGGGGCGTCCTTGGCGGCAAGCCCGCCGGTAAGGGCGGCCGCCGGCCGGCCCCCGGCCTCGCCGAGCAGGTGCTCGGCAACGCCGCCCGCTCGATGGCCCGCAAGGTCGGGACCGAGGTGGGCAACGCGATCCTGCGGAACGTCCTGGGCGGCTTGACGAAGCGGTAGCTTGTCGGGCGCCGAGGCTTCGCGACCGCATTGACAAATCACCCCGTCCCCGCCTATCCACCGCCTCTCGCGCGGCTTCCTCGACGAAGTCCGCGCGTTTCGCGTTCGCGCTCGGCCCAGGCATCAAGCCCCGATCCGGTGTCGCGGATGACCTGAACAAGAAGACGGTCCAGGCTCGCTTCGCGGCGAGCGGGAGACCGGCAGAGAACACGAAGAGAGAACGATGTTCGCAGTCATCAAGACGGGCGGCAAGCAGTATCGCGTCGCCGCCAACGACACCATCACGATCGCCACCCTCGCGGGTGAGGCCGGTTCGGCCGTCACCTTCGGTGACGTGCTCCTGTTCACGAACGGCGAAGGCGCCACTCAGGTCGGCGCGCCGCTGCTCTCGGGCATCAGCGTCACCGGCGAGATCGTCAGCCACGGCCGCGACGCGAAGGTCATCGCCTTCAAGAAGCGCCGCCGCCAGAACTCCCGCCGCAAGCGGGGCCACCGCCAGCATCACACGGTGGTCCGCATCACCGGCATCAGCGCCTGACGATCCGACCTGAGATCCAAGAATTCGGAGTAATTCCCCATGGCTCATAAAAAAGCAGGCGGCTCGTCCCGCAACGGCCGCGACTCGGCCGGCCAGCGCCTCGGCGTGAAGAAGTTCGGTTCGGAAGCCGTCATTCCGGGCAACATCATCGTGCGCCAGCGCGGCACCAAGTGGCATCCCGGCACCAATGTCGGCATTGGCACGGACCACACCCTGTTCGCCAAGGCCGCCGGCCGGGTGCTGTTCGAGACGAAGCGCGGCCGTGCTTTCGTCACCGTCGTGCCGATGCAGGAAGCCGCCGAGTAAGGCGCCGAGCCAGGGCCTTCCGCCAGGCGGGCCCGACCACCAGATGATCCCGGGGAAGATGGGAAACCGTCTTCCCCGTTGTCGTTTCTCCTCCTGACGTTTCGGTCGCGCGCTCGCGCCCCGAGAGCCAACCTGACCTGAGTCCGCCCGTGAAATTCCTCGACGAAGCCAAGGTCTATGTCCGCTCCGGCGACGGTGGCGCCGGCTGCGTGGCCTTCCGCCGTGAAAAGTTCATCGAGTTCGGCGGACCGAACGGCGGCGACGGCGGGCGTGGCGGCGACGTCTGGGTCGAGTGCGTCGACGGTCTCAACACCCTGATCGACTACCGCTACCAGCAGCACTTCAAGGCCAAGAAGGGCGAGCACGGCATGGGCTCGAACCGCCATGGGGCCAACGGTGCCGACGTGGTGCTGAAGGTGCCGGCCGGCACCGAGATCCTGGCCGAGGACGGCGAGACCCTGATCGCCGACATGACCCATGTCGGCCAGCGTGTGCGTCTCGCCAAGGGCGGCAACGGCGGCTTCGGCAACGCCTACTTCACCACCTCGACCAACCGCGCCCCGAAGCATGCCAACCCGGGACTGGAAGGCCACGAGCAATGGGTCTGGCTGCGCCTGAAACTCATCGCGGATGCGGGTCTCGTCGGGCTGCCGAACGCCGGCAAGTCGACCTTTCTCGCCACCGTGACGGCGGCCAAGCCCAAGATTGCCGACTACCCCTTCACGACGCTGCACCCGGGCCTCGGCGTGGTGCGCTCCGACGAGCGTGAGTTCGTTCTCGCCGACATCCCAGGCCTGATCGAGGGCGCCCATGACGGCGTCGGCCTCGGCGACAAGTTCCTGGCCCATGTGGAGCGCTGCCGGGTGCTGCTGCACCTCGTCGAAGCCACCAATGAACATGCGGGCCAGACCTACAAGCTCGTCCGGCGCGAGCTCGAAGCATACGGCCACGGCCTCGACGAAAAGCCCGAGATCGTGGCGCTCTCGAAGGCCGACGTCGTTGATCCGGACGTGCTCAAGGAGCAGGTCGCGCGCCTAAAGCGTGCCTCCAAGAAGAAGCCGCTCGTTCTGTCCTCGGCCACCGGCCTCGGCGTGCAGGACGCCCTGCGGGCGCTCGCCCGGGAGATGGACGCCGCCAAGCTCGCCGAGGCCGAGGCGCGGCCAGCGGAGGC
Source organism: Methylobacterium sp. Leaf89 (assembly GCF_001422215.1). Taxonomy (NCBI): domain Bacteria; kingdom Pseudomonadati; phylum Pseudomonadota; class Alphaproteobacteria; order Hyphomicrobiales; family Methylobacteriaceae; genus Methylobacterium; species Methylobacterium sp. Leaf89. The sequence continues at coordinate 848,209 of NZ_LMML01000028.1, forward strand.
GTGGCAACCCTGAGGAGGGGCAACCCGGTCTTGTGCGGCGGGCAACCGGTCGTCACAAGCGCTCCATCGTCCTCTCGCCGACGCTGCCGATGACCTCCGACCTTCAGATCCCCAATCTCCAAGATTTCCGTCGCATCGTCATCAAGGTCGGTTCGGCCCTCCTGGTCGACCGGACGCGCGGGCGCCTGCGCCATGCCTGGTTGAGTGCGCTCGCCGAGGACATCGCCGACCTTCATGCCAGCGGCGCCGACGTGCTGGTCGTCTCCTCCGGGGCCATCGCCCTGGGACGCACGGTGCTGGGCTACCCGCCCGGGACTCTGCGCCTTGAGGAGAGCCAGGCGGCGGCGGCCGTCGGACAGATCGCCCTGGCGCGCCATTGGTCGGAGGCTCTGGGCCATCACGGCATCGCCGCCGGCCAGATCTTGGTGACGCCGCAGGACACCGAGGAGCGCCGGCGCTACCTGAATGCCCGTGCCACGGTGCTGAAGCTCCTCGAGGTGCGCGCCGTACCCGTCGTGAACGAGAACGACACGGTGGCCACCAGCGAGATCCGCTACGGCGACAACGACCGCCTCGCCGCCCGCGTCGCCACGATGATCGGGGCCGACGTGCTTGTGCTGTTCTCGGACATCGACGGCCTCTACACCGCGCCCCCGCACACCGATCCGGCGGCGCGCCACCTGCCCCTGATCGAGCGGATCACCCCCGATATCGAGGCCATGGCGGGTGGGCCGGCCTCCGAACTCTCCCGCGGCGGGATGCGCACCAAGGTCGAGGCGGCCAAGATCGCCGCGAGCGGCGGCACCCACATGATCATCGCCGACGGGCGCGAGAAGAATCCCCTGCGCACCATCCTCCGGGGCGGGCGCTGCAGTTGGTTCCTGTCCGGCTCGAACCCCGTCACCGCCCGCAAAAGCTGGATCGCCGGCTCCCTGGAGCCGCGTGGCATCCTCACGGTCGACGCCGGCGCGGCGCGGGCCCTCCAGGGCGGCGCGAGCCTGCTGCCCGTGGGCGTGACGAAAGTCCAGGGCGGCTTCGGCCGCGGCGACGCGGTGGTGATCCGCGACGAGGCCGGGCGCATCCTCGGGCGCGGGCTCGTGGCCTATGACAGCGATCAGGCCCTGCGCATCATCGGCCGGCCGAGCCGGGAGATCGCGGACCTCCTCACCCATCCGGGTCGGGCCGAGATGGTCCACCGCGACGACCTCGCTATGGTGTGGGAATAGCAGCTCTGTCAGCGGCGATGCTTGTTGAGACGGTATCCGGCATGGCATGACGGGCGGGAACACATAGCGGCCGCGCCCCTTTCCGCGACGGTCGCGAGGATGAAGGCCGTGCCCGTTCTGAACCTGCGAACCGATTTTGCGCCCCCCGGCGATCTCTCTGAGGAGATGAACGCCATCGGCCGGCGCGCCCGCGCCGCCGCCCGCCAGATCGCCCTCGCGCCAGCTCAGACCAAGGACACGGCCCTGCGCCTGATCTCCGAGCGCCTGCGCGCCGAGCGCGACGTCATCCTGGCCGAGAACATCCTTGACGTTGAGGCGGCTCGTGCTGCCGGCCAGACCCAGGCGCTCATCGACCGCCTCACCCTCGATCCGGGCCGTCTCAACGGCATCGCGGACGCTGTGGCCAAGATTGGCGCGCTGCCCGATCCCGTCGGACGTCAGGTCGCGGCCTTCGAGCGGCCCAACGGCTTGCTCATCGAGCGCATCGCCGTCCCGCTTGGCGTGATCGGCGTTATCTTCGAGAGCCGGCCCAACGTCACCGCTGATGCCGGTGCGCTCTGCCTGAAGGCCGGCAACGCCGCAATCCTGCGGGCGGGCTCGGACAGTCACCGTTCCGCCATGGCCATCGCCCGCGTCATGCGCGCCGGGCTCGATGCCGCCGGCCTCCCGGCCGACGCCATACAGATCGTGCCGACCCGCGACCGCGCCGCGGTGGGAGCGATGCTCACCGGCCTCGACGGGGGCATCGATGTCATCGTGCCCCGTGGTGGGCGCGGCCTGGTGGAACGCGTGCAGGCGGAGGCCCGGGTTCCGGTCTTCGCCCATCTCGACGGCATCTGCCACGTCTACGTGGCGGCCGGCGCCGACCTCGACATGGCCCGTACCGTCCTGCTTAACAGCAAGATGCGCCGCACCGGCATCTGTGGGGCCGCCGAGACCCTGCTCGTCGACCATGCCTGTGCTGACACGCACCTGGCCCCCCTCGTCTCCGCCCTCCTGGATGCTGGCTGTGCCGTGCGCGGTGACGCCGCTACCCAGGCGGTCGACGACCGGGTCACCGCCGCCAGCGAGGCGGACTGGCGCACCGAGTATCTTGACGCCATCATCTCGGTGCGGGTTGTCGGCGGCCTCGACGCCGCGATCGAGCACATCGAGACCAACGGCTCGCACCACACCGACGCGATCGTCACCGACGACATGACCGAGGCGACCCGCTTCCTTGCCGAAGTCGACTCGGCGATCGTGACCCACAACGCCTCGACCCAGTTCGCCGATGGCGGCGAGTTCGGCTTCGGCGCAGAGATCGGCATCGCCACCGGACGGATGCACGCGCGCGGGCCGGTGGGTGTCGAGCAGCTGACGACCTTCAAGTATCGCGTCCACGGGAACGGGCAGACGCGTCCTTGACGCGGTCTCGCCTGACCCGACCGGGTCCCGATGCGCCTTGACGCATCGGGGCCGGTGCACCTGCCCCCCGTCGCGCCGGGCCTGCGCATCGGCCTCTACGGTGGCTCGTTCAACCCGGCCCATCTCGGGCACCGTCATGTCAGTCTCGTCGCCCTGCGGCGGCTAAGCCTCGACCGCCTCTGGTGGATGGTGACGCCGGGCAATCCGCTGAAGGATCGGGGCGAACTCGCGGCCATCGACCGGCGGGTCGCCGAGGCGGACCGCGTCGCCGACCATCCACGCATCGACGTCACCGATTTCGAATTACGGATCGGCGCGCGCTACACCCGTCAGACCCTGCGCTTCCTCACCCGCCGCAATCCATCGGTGCGCTTCGTCTGGATCATGGGCGCCGACAGCCTCGCGACATTTCATCGCTGGCAGGGATTTTTCGAGATCGCGCGCCTGATGCCGATCGCGATCATCGACCGGCCAGGCTTCACGCTGACGGCCCCGGCCGCCCGCGCCGCCCGGGCCCTGGCGCGCTGGCGTCTTCCCGAAGCGGAGGCGCCCAACCTGGCCGACAGGCCGGCCCCGGCCTGGGTCTTCCTGCACGGGCCGCGCTCGACCCTCTCGTCGACGGCGCTGCGGGCCAGGACGGGGGACGGTGCCTAGGCCGGTCATGGAAAAGGCAAGAGCCACATTCCACTTTATCCGCATACAGGGTACGATCACGGGATGACGATGGCGATTGCAGGAACCCAGACGCTGAACGACGCGGTCCATACCGGAGCCCCCGGCTCCGAAGACTCCACCAACCGGAAGATCGACGATCTCCGGAGCCTGGCTCTCGATTGCCTCGAGGACATGAAGGCCGAAGAGACGATCGCGATCGATCTGATGGGCCGGACCTCCCTGGCCGATACCATGATCATCACCTCCGGCCGCTCCCAGCGCCATGTCGGCGCCATCGCAGACCGGGTGCTGCAGGTGATGAAGTCGAAGGGGCTCGGCACTGCCCGCGTCGAGGGCCTTCCAGCCTGCGACTGGGTGCTCATCGATGCTGGCGACATCATCCTGCACATCTTCCGGCCGGAGGTGCGCGGCTTCTACAATCTCGAGAAGATGTGGGGCGCCGATCGGCCGACCAGCGATCGTCCCCTTTCCGCCGTCGCCGAGTGAGCGCCGGCACCGTTTCGTGCGCCTCCTCGTGGCGGCAGTCGGCCGCCTGAAGCCCGGACCCGAGCGCGACCTTGCCGCCCGCTACCGCGAACGGGCCGCACAGCTCGGGCGCGGCCTCGGATTCGCCGCCTGTGACATCGCCGAGATCCCCGAGAGCCGGGCCCGCCGCGCGCAGGACCGCGCCGTCGAGGAAGGAGCTGCGATCCTCGCCCATGCGGCCGCCGGCGCGGCGCTGGCGGTTTATGACGAGCGCGGCCGCGCCGATCTCACGAGCGAGACCATCGCGACGCGCGTCGGCGCCTGGCGCGATGCGGGCCGCTCCGTCCTCGTCCTCGCCATCGGGGGCGCCGACGGCCTGGACACCACCGTGCGGGACCGGGCCGAACTCAGCCTCTCGTTCGGAGCCGCCACCTTGCCGCACGGGCTTGTGCGCGTCCTCGCCCTGGAGCAGGTGTATCGCACGCTGACGATCCTTGCCGGCCACCCGTACCACCGCGGAAACCTCGACGAGCGATGAACCCGGCCACGCGACGCAGGCGAGACGGCATGAGAGGCGGCGTGCTGGCGCTCGTCCTCCTGGCGCCCCCGCTCCTCGCCGCGCCGGTCGCACTCCGCGCCGAGGAACCGGCGACGCCGGAGGCGGTTCAGAAGGCTTTCGAAGAGAAGACCCGTCGGGCCGAGAACCTCAGGCGCATCGAGGGCGCCCTCACCGCCAGCACCGGGGCCCGCGCCAAGTACGAGGCGGAGATCGCCAGCATCGGCGGCGACCGGGCCAAGCTCAACACCGCGCTCCTGGACGCTGCGCGCCAGGCGCAGGCCACCGAGGTCCGGATGAGCCGGCTGGAGGAGCGCCTGAAGACGCTCGGTGCCAGCGAGGCGGCCTTGCGCCGCTCGCTGGATTCCCGCCGCGGCGTGATCGCGGAAATCCTGGCGGCCCTGCAGCGGATGGGGCGGCGGCCGCCCCCCGCCGTGCTGGTGCGGCCGGAAGACGTGCTCGCCGTGATCCGTACCTCGATGCTGCTCGGGGCCGTGGTGCCCGAACTGCGCGGTGAGGCCGAGACCCTTGCCGCCGACCTCTCCGAACTCGTGAGGCTGAAGGGCCTCATCGCAGCCGATCGCGAAGGATTGACCAACGATCTCGCGGGCTGGGCCCGCGAGCAGCAGCGCCTGAACGCCCTCATCGCCGCGCGCCGCACCCGTCAGGCCGAAGTCGAGAGCGGCCTCGCGGCCGAGCGGACCCGCACGGCCGAGCTGTCGGTACAGGCCCGCAGCCTCAAGGATCTCCTCGACCGGATGGAGGGGGAGGTCGCCTCCGCCCGCCGGGCCGCGGAGGAGGCCAAGGCCGCCGAGACCCGCGAGGCCCGGGCGACGCAGGAGCGCTTCGCTGCCGCCGGGGCCCGGGATCCTGCCCGGCTCTCGCCGAAGGTGCGCTTCGTCGACACCCGTGGCGACCTGCCGCGTCCGGTCAGCGGGGCGCTCCTGCGCAGCTTCAACCAGCCCGACGGCAACGGCGGCACCACCCGCGGCATATCGCTCGCGACCCGGCCGAAGGCCGTGGTTTCGTCACCGGCCGATGGCTGGGTGTCCTTCGCCGGGCAGTTCCGCTCGTACGGGCGACTCTTGATCATCAACGCGGGCGATGGCTACTATCTCTTGTTGGCGGGGATGGACCAGATCAACGTCGAAGTCGGCCAGTTCGTGCTCGCGGGCGAGCCGGTGGCGGCGATGGGGGAGGGCGGTACCGGCGCCGATGCGGCAGCCGCTGATCGCGGCGATCCGGTCCTGTACGTAGAGTTCAGAAAAGACGGCGGCTCCATCGATCCGGAGCCTTGGTGGGCGAAAAGCCCCAGCGAGAAGGTTCGCGGATAATGCGCAAGGTTTCCCTCGTTCTGCTCGGCGCGTTCCTCGGCGTCGGGTCCTCCATGGTGGCGACCCAGACCCGCCTGCTCTCGGGGACGAGCGCGGTCGCGGCCTCCGCGGAGACCTACCGTCAGCTCAGCCTGTTCGGCGACGTGTTCGAGAAGGTGCGCACTGACTACGTCGAGAAGCCCGACGAGGCGAAGCTGATCGAGGCGGCCGTCAACGGCATGCTGACCTCGCTCGATCCGCATTCGAGCTACATGGATGCCAAGAGCTTCCGCGACATGCAGGTGCAGACCCGCGGCGAGTTCGGCGGCCTCGGCATCGAGGTCACGATGGAAGACGGCCTGATCAAGGTCGTGACCCCGATCGACGACACGCCCGCCTCGAAGGCCGGTATCCTCACCAACGACGTCATCACGCAGATCGACGAGGATCAGGTCCAGGGTCTGACCCTGAATCAGGCCGTCGACAAGATGCGCGGCCCGGTGAACTCGCCGGTGAAGTTGAAGATCAGCCGCAAGGAGTCGAAGGACCCGATCGAGGTCACGCTCAACCGCGACGTGATCAAGATCAAGCCCGTGCGCTCCCGCGCCGAGGGCGGCGACGTCGGCTACATCCGCCTGACCCAGTTCAACGAGCAGACCTTCGACGGTCTGCGTGCGGCGATCGACAAGCTGAACACCGACATCGGCGCCGACAAGCTCAAGGGTTACGTGCTGGATCTCCGCAACAATCCGGGCGGTCTCCTCGATCAGGCCGTGATGGTGTCGGACGCCTTCCTCGACCGGGGCGAGATCGTGTCCACCCGCGGCCGCAACCCGGACGAGACGCAGCGCTTCTCGGCCAAGGCCGGCGACCTGACCAAGGGCAAGCCGATCGTCGTGCTGGTGAACGGCGGCTCGGCCTCGGCCTCCGAGATCGTGGCCGGCGCCCTGCAGGATCACAAGCGCGCCACGGTCCTCGGCACGCGCTCGTTCGGCAAGGGCTCGGTGCAGTCGATCATTCCGCTGGGCGGCAGCGGCGCCCTGCGTTTGACCACCGCCCGCTACTACACGCCGTCGGGCCGCTCCATCCAGGCCAAGGGCATCGAGCCGGACCAGGAGATCCTGCAGGAGGTGCCGGACGAGCTGAAGGGCAAGGACGAGACCAAGGGCGAGGCCGGCCTGAAGGGGCACCTGAAGCAGAAGGACGTCGAAGAGCGCGGCGGTTCGTCCGCCTACGTCCCGCCGGACCCGGCCAAGGACAAGCAGCTCATCGCCGCTTTCGACTTCCTGCGTGGGATCCAGAAGGGCGCGGCCAACACGCCGAAGGCCGCCGTCCCGAACTGAGCGCGATCCGCGGCGCCTTAGCGAATCGTTAACCATGGCGGCCCCCAATGTCGGTTCAGGACCGACGCTGGGGGCCGTGGCCGTTTCGGCCAGTCCCTCAGCGATCCCCGGTCCGGGAGCCTGGGGAAGCGGCTGCGCGTGGCCACCGACGACATCCTGACCCGTCCGCTCGGCGGCAAGCCGACCGCCGGCCAGCGTCTGCGGGCGCTGCGTCAGGTGCGGGTGACCGCCCCGATGGTGCTCGGCGGCCTCGTGGGGGGCTTCGTGCTCGGCGCCAGCATCCTCGTCGTGGCCGGGGATCCCGAGGGCGGCGAGCCCAGCGCCGTGGCGGTCATCGCGCTCCGCGAACCGGTCCTACCGGAGCCGGCCGTACAGGCATCGAAGCCTGAGGCCGCGAAATCCGGTCCAAGCAGCGCCAGCGACGTCGAGACCGCCTCCGGCGTCACCGTCGTTCGCCCGACGGGCACGGCCGCCCCCACCGATGCGGTGGTCATCCAGGTTCCGTCCACGACCCCGGTGAAGCTGAGCGCCGCTCCGGATCCGCGGCTCGTCGAACGCGGCCGCCACGGCAATATCCCCCGCCTCGGCGACGGGCGCCTGCGCCCTCTCGACGTCTACGCACGGCCGGATCCCGGTGGTTCCGGGCCCCGCATCGCCATCCTGGTCTCGGGCCTCGGGATCGGCCAGGCGGCGACCGCCAGCGCTATCACCCGCCTGCCCCCGGCGATCAGCCTGGGCTTCGCGCCCTATGGCAGCGACCTCGAGCGGACCGTCGCCCGGGCCCGCGAGGCCGGACACGAGGCCCTGCTCCAAGTGCCCATGGAGCCCTTCGACTATCCCGACAGCGATCCCGGTCCCCAGACGCTCCTCACCAGCTCACGCCCGCCGGAGAATCTCGATCGCCTGAGCTGGGTGATGAGCCGGTTCTCGGGCTTCGTCGGCATCGTCAACTACATGGGTGCGAAGCTCACCAGCGATCCGGCTGCCCTGGAGCCGGTCCTGCGCGAGATCGGGGCCCGGGGCCTCGGCTTCGTCGACGACGGCACCTCCCCGCGCTCGATCGCCCCCGCGCTGGCCGCCAAGGGGAAGGTGCCCTTCACCCGGGCCGAGATCGTCCTCGACGCCCTGGCGCGACCCGAGGCCATCGACCGGGAACTGGCCCGGCTCGAAGCGCAGGCGCGTCAGAAGGGTTTCGCCTTCGGCTCCGCCTCTGCCCTGCCGATGAGCATCGATCGAATCGCCCGCTGGGCCGCCGAGGCGGAGGCGCGCGGCATCCGCCTCGTTCCCGTCAGCGTCGCCCTGCGTGGGAGCGGCGCAAGTACCCGGCTCACCAGCGCCAAGCCCTGAGACATCCGGAGTAATGGATCGGGCCGGGCGACCCGGCTCGGAATTGCGCTGCGGCGCCGTTTCGTGCGTTGCGGCACATGCCCCGCCTGCCTATGGTCGCCGCCATGACCGCATCCCCGTTCGCCGACGGCGCCGACCTTCCCTACCGTCCCTGCGTCGGCATCACGCTGATCTCGCGCGCCGGTCTCGTCTTCATCGGGCGGCGGCGGGCGGATGCCGGGCCGGAGCACGTGGCGGACGGACGGGCCTGGCAGATGCCCCAGGGCGGGATCGACGAGGGGGAGGATCCGGAAGCGGCCGCCCTGCGCGAACTGTACGAGGAGACCAACGTCTCGGCCGGCTCCGTGGTGCGCCTCGGCGAGACCCCGGGGTGGCTCTCCTACGATCTGCCCCAGGAGGTGCTGAAGCAGGCCTGGAAGGGGCGTTACCGCGGCCAGACGCAGAAGTGGTTCGCGTTCGGCTTCCTCGGCTCGGACGACGAGATCGACGTCGCAACGCCGGGCAACGGTGCCTTCACGTCCGAGTTCGATGCTTGGCGCTGGGAGCCGATCGCCGGGTTGCCGGATCTGATCGTGCCCTTCAAGCGGCCGGTCTACGAAGGCGTGGTCGACGCTTTCTCCGGGTTCACGACGTGGCGCGTCCCGGCGTGACGGCCTGACGCCCGATGCGGTGGTGGTCGATCCCGATCCTCTTGGTGCTCGGCTGGTTCGCGTACACGCTGACGCCGCTCTGGGCGCTCTACGACATCGCCCGCGCGGTCCAGGCGCACGACACCGACTACATCACCCAGCACGTCAATTTCCGATCCCTGCGCCTCTCGGTGATCCGACAGGCCGCCGCGGCGGCCCAGGCGCGGGATCCCGCCGCGCCGGATGCGGAGCCCCGGGAGCGCCAGCGCATCGCCGAGGCCGCTGCGGCCCTGGCGATCCCGATCGCCGAGGCCCTGGTCACGCCCAGGACGGTCGTCGACCTCCTCGATGACGGGTGGCCGCAATCGGTGGAATTCGGCCGCGACGGGCCGGAGCAGAAATCGGGGGGCGGGGGCCTGCGGATCGAGACCCTGCGCCGGCTGATCCCGTTCTATCTCGCTTCCGAGATGCGGGGCTTCCGCACCGTGGTCGTCGGCGTGCCGCCGGAGGCGGGCCGGGACCGCCGCCTGCGGATCCGCCTGCGCCTGCGCGCCTGGACCTGGCGCATCGTCGACATCGAGCTGAACGACGAGCTGCGCGAGCGCATCGCCCAGGCCTTCGCGCGCACCGGCGCGAAGGCGCGCTGAGGCCGCCCCGGCGGCTAGATCTCGTCCTCCGTGCCGCGGTTGGTGAACCGAGCGTTGCCCAGGCCGGTGCCGATGGTGAGTACCCCCCATCGGGTCACGTCCGTCCGGTGCGGAACTTCGCTGAGGCCCTGCACCACGGCATCGTTGTGCATGACAACCATGGTCGGATGCTCGCCGATCCGGGGGATCGCGGCCGTCACCCGCTCGGCGAGATTGAAGTCACGGCCCTCCCAGTTGCCGGGCAGGTTCTGGCCCCCGCGATCGATCGTGCCGTCGGCCTTGATCATGCCGGGACAGCCGATGCCGACGAACGGAGCCAGCGTCAGGCTGGCGCGGTCCGCCCGGCGGATCAGGTCGCCGAGCATGCCCACGAGGCGCTCCACCGCTTCGTCGCGGCTCGGTATCGGGTCCTCGTCGCAATGGCGCCAGATCTCAGAGCGCCAGACCTCGCTGCGCGAGAGGTCCGCGGCCTTCCTCAGATTCGTGACCACGACGCCCGCGCGGATGTTGCTGCCGCCGATGTCGACGGCCAGCAGGCTGTCGTATCCGGAGAACATCCAGGACGGCGCCAGGTGCACCGCGCCGATCAGGCCGCCCTCGTCGGGATGGTGCCGGATCGGTTCGAGGGTGATGCCGAGGCCCCCGGCGCGCAGAAGGTAGCCCGCCCGCGCGACCGCGAGGCGGCCGGCCCGGCTGTCGCTGAAGCCGCCGCCAACCACGATCGTCTGCGTTCCCTCCCAGCCGTCCTGACCGAGGAAGAGGCGGGCCACGCGGGCGAGTTCCTGCGCGAAGTCCTCGATGGCGCTGAACACCACGCCCGCGGCGAGGGGATCCTCGCCGAGGAGGATCTGGTCGATGCGGCGCTTGGAGAAATCGCAGCTCGCCTTGTCGCCCAGCGGATCGGCGCCCACGGCGCGCAGGCGCTCCCGGCACGCTTCCAGCATCTCGCGGAACGCAGACTTCGAAACCCGGTCGCCGATGAAGCCGTCGCCGTCCTTCAGCTCGATGTTGTAATCGTCGACCACCACCGACGGCAGCCGTTGCGCCGCGTGCGCGATGCCCGCCTCGCGGATCTGAGTGTCCTTCGCCATGCCGCTCCGCTTGCCCCTCGTCGTGTCGTTCTGCGCAGCTCAACGCACGGCGCGTTCATTTGGGCTTGGCGGTTTCGGTCGGGGCCGGCGCTTTCGGCTCGCGGGCCTCCATCAGGTCCTCGGCCTTGTCCTCGTCGGTATCGCCGCCGCGCTCGATGGTCTTCTCGGGGTTCGCGGCGAGGGCCCGCACGATCTCGACCAGGCGCTCGCACTCGGCGGCGTACTTGTAGGTCTCCAGCACGATGGCCGCGTCGCGCAGGGTGCGCAGGTCGCGCACCGTCTGCTTGTTGGCCGTCTCGCGCAGCTCGGCCTTGGCCGCGATGGCCTCCTCAAGCTTGGCGCCCTTCACGTCGCAGGCGGCCGAGGCCGTCCCCGTGCCGGCCAGGAGGACGAGGAGAGGGAGGAACAGATTGCGCATGGGAAGGCTCCGGGCTCCGGCGGCCGAACCCGCGCCGCGCGCGGTCCGGTCTCAACCGTGGTGGGGGTGGGGACGCAGGATCTCGTTGGCGAGGGCCACGAGATGGCTCAGGCGGTAAGGCTTCGGAACGAAGACGGATTGGGTGACGGCCTCGGCCTGCGAGAGGTGGCCGCGTCCACCGGAGGTGTAGACCACCGGCAGGTTCGGCAAGTAGCGGCGCGCGCGATGCGCCAGGGCGATCCCGTTCGTGTTGCGGGCCAGATCGATATCGGTGAAGAGCAGGTCGACGCGCTCCCGCGCCAGGATGTCCTCCGCCGCGTCGGCATCGGCGGCGGTGAGGACGCGGTAGCCCTCGTCGTGCAGCGCCTCGGCGGCGAGCTCGCAGACCATGGCTTCATCCTCGACCACCAGGACGGTCTCGGCGGCGGCGCGCGGGTTGAAGGCGGGATGGGCGGGAAAGGCGCAGGCGAAGGAAATCATGACGCAACTCCTACTCATCCGGCGTGAGCCCCTGGGGGCCGAGCCGGATCGCAAGACAAACGGGTCGCCGAGGCGCATCGTTCGCCGCCGATCACTCCAATTGCGCGGACTTGGTAAGCGAAGCTTTAACCCTGCGGCGGTGCCGGTGAGCGGGTGCGCGTTGCGTCCATGACCCGTCCCTGGCATCTCGGCTTCGGCCTCGTCCTCACGGCCCTGGCCGGGTACGTGGACGCCCTCGGGTTCATCAGGCTCGGCGGCCTCTACACCTCGTTCATGAGCGGGAACACGACCCAGTTCGCGGTCTCCCTCGGGCACGGCGACCCGCACCACGCCCTTCTGCCGGCCCTGCTGATTGCGGCCTTCCTCACGGGCGGCATCTGCGGCGGTGGCCTCTCGGCCCTGACGCCCGCGCGCTGGGTCACCCCGGTCATCCTCGGCTTTGAGACCGCGATCGTCGGCGCCGCCTTCGAGGCCGCCACGGCCGCGCCGGATTCCGGCATCGCCTCGCTGATGCTGGCCTTGGCGATGGGCGCGCAGAACGCCGTGCTGTCCCATGTCCAGGGCTTCCGGGCCGGGACCACCTTCGTGACCGGCGCCCTATTCGGGTTCGGCCAGAAGCTTGCCCTGGCGCTCGCCCGGCGCGGTGCGCGCACCGCCTGGATCGGCGACGGCGTCGTCTGGCTCGCGCTCCTCGTCGGATCCGTGGCCGGAACGGTCGCCTACGGAAAGCTGGCGTTGTATGCCCTCGCCATTCCCGCCGGCATCGCCGGCCTCCTCGCGCTCGTCGCGACGGTCCTGACGGCGCGTGGCGCCGGCGAAGGCCGCCGTCGCCAAGTGAGCCCGCGAGCCCCTGGTTGAGAGACCCGTTGCGATGAGTGCCCCCTCCCTCCTCGATCACGTGACGCCGCTGGCGGCCGGTGCCCACGTCACCGCCACGGTCTGGTTGAAGGACACCCTGGCCCTCGCCCTCGGGGACGGCGGCGTGCTCCTGGCCTCCGGCGCCGAACTCCGCCGGGTCGAGGCGCATCCGGAGGCCGGCATCTTGGTGGCGGCCGGCGACGGCCGCCGCCTCGTCACCGGCGGCGACGATGGCCGGGTGGTGGCGACCTCCGACGCGGGCGACGTCGTCGAGGTCGCCCGCGCAAAGAACGGTGCCTGGATCGACGCCCTTGCCCTGCATCCCGAGGGCGGCCTCGCCTATGCGGCCGGGCGCAATGTCGTCGCCCGCGACGCGAAGGGGCGGGAGAAGACCTTCGCGGCGCCCTCCACCGCCCGCGGCCTCGCCTTTGCGCCCAAGGGCTACCGTCTCGCGGTGGCGCACTACAACGGCGCCACCCTCTGGTACCCCAACCTCGACACCGTGCCCGACTTCATCGAGTGGAAGGGCTCGCATATCGACGTGACCTGGTCGCCGGACGGCCGGTTCGTCGTGACGACGATGCAGGAGAACTCCCTGCACGGCTGGCGTCTGCAACCCGACCGGGGCCACATGCGGATGTCGGGATACCCTGCGAAGGTGCGCTCGGTCTCCTGGTCGGGCGACGGACACTGGCTCGCGACCAGCGGCGCCGAGGCCGCCATCGTCTGGCCCTTTGACTCCAAGGAAGGCCCCACCGGCAAGGCACCCCGCGAGTGCGGCGTGCGGCCCGCCCGGGTCTCGCGGGTGGCGTTCCACCCCAAGGCCCTGGTCCTGGCCATCGGCTACGAGGACGGCTGCATCCTGCTCGTGCGCTTCGCCGACGCCTCGGAACTGCTGGTCCGGCCCGCGGTGAAGGGCAGCGCCATCTCGGCCCTGGCCTGGGATGGGCGCGGCAGCCGCCTCGCCTTCGGCTGCGCCGACGGGCAGGCCGGCCTCCTGACTCTCCCGGCCTGACCCCGATGGCTCTGTTCGGCTTCGGCAACCGCCGCCCGCCGGCGGATCAGGAGGCCCGCGCGGCGATCGTCGATTGGGTCCGCCGCTGCGGCGGTCTCGAAGAGGCCATCACCGTCAAGGCGAGCGAGATCGTCTGTGCCGACCCGGCCTGCCCGGGTATCGAGACCGTCATCCTGATCCTCGCCCCCGGGCTCCCGACCCGCGCCCTGAAGGTAGGCCGCCCCCTGCCCGACGTGACCGAAGCGGACATCGCCGCGGCGTTCGCCGGGGAGGGGACGGCGTCGCAGGGCTGAGCGGGGCGCCGGAACCCGCCGCGCCGTCGGGCCCTTGTCCCCCATTGCCACCCGCGCGGAGAGGCCGGTGTTTCGCGTCCTACGCACCCTGGGGCTTGCCCTCGGACTCCTCGGCGGCGCGCTGGCGGCGCAGGCGCCGGAATTCGCCCAGCAATATGCCCAGCGGCTCGGCGGCACCCTGGACGAACTGCGCCGCGTGGTCTCCGGTTTCGAGGCTGATGCCGTTGCCACCGGCCGCAGTCGCGACGATGCGGTGGCACGCCTGCGCGGCGACGGCGACCCTCTCGTCGCCCGGCGCGGCGAGGCGGCGCGCCAGGATATCGTGCGCTTCGCCGCCCTTGAGCGGCAGCGCCGGGAGCTCGCGGAGGCCGGCGGCCCCCTCGGCCGCGTCGTGGCCCTGATGCGCGATCCCGACCTCGCCCTCGCGCGGGCCACCTACCAGGACTACACTCCGGCGATCCCCACCACCGTCGACGGCCTAACCGCCGGCCTGCTCGGCTTCCTGGCCACCTGGGCCGGCTGGCGCATCCTCGCCGATCTCGGTCGGTGGCTCCTGGCGGGTCGTGGCCGGCAGTCCATGACCCGACCGGCGTGAGGACGCGACTGTTGCCCGCCGTCTACAGCGCGGCTCCCGCGGCTGCACTAGGGTCTGACCGTTAGCGCGCGGGCCTCATCCTGGCGCCGTTTCACGGCCTCCTTCGAACCCATGGCGCGCGTTCCTTCCACCTCGGTCGACCCAGCCATCGATGCCGCCGCCCTGTTGCGTCGCATCGGCTTCATCGGCCTGTTCGTGATCATGCCGGTGGCGGCGCAGGTCGCCCGCCGCGCGGTGGTCATCCTCGCGCCGATCTCCATCGCACTCCTGCTCCTGGCGAGCGCCATCGACGGCCGCGCGCGACCGGTCCGCCCGGCCTCCTCGCGCCTGCTGCGCTCGCCCGCCTTCCTGGCCGGCTGCCTGGTGATCCTCTGGTCGGCCCTGTCGCTGGTCTGGACGCCGTTTCTGAGCCTCGCCACCGAACGGCTGCTCAACGTCATCGCCACGCTTCTGATGACGATGGGGGCCTACCTCGCTCTGCCGGACCGCATGCGCTCGGCAAACCTCTATCTCCTGCCGGTGGGCGTGGCGGCGGCGGCCATCTTCGCCATCGGGCTTGGGCTCACGGGGCAGGGGCCGTTCGGACAGGGGCTCCTCGGACCCGACGAGGACGCGATCCTCGACCGGGGCCTGATCCTGCTCATCCTGTTCGTCTGGCCGGCCGTCTCGTGGCTCCGCTCGCGCGGGCGCAACAGCGAGGCCCTCGGGCTCGCCCTGCTCGTCTCGGTCGCACTCCTGGTCTCGCCCGGCCCGACAACCCTGGTCGCCTTGGCGCTGGGTGCGGTCGCCTTCGCGCTCGCGGCCTTCCGGCCCATGCTCGCGCCGCGCCTCCTCGGCGTCACGGCGGCCACCCTGCTGGTGTTGGGACCGGTCCTGCCCTTCATCGCCCGGCCGATCGGTGCGACGGTGTTCGGCGGGCGTGCGCCCGGCGTCCTGAGCCTCAAGGCTTGGCAGACCATCGTGACCAGCGAGCCGCTGCGGCTCGTCACCGGGCACGGCCTCGAGACGGCCCTGCGAGGTCGTTACGTCAACTTGTTGCCGATGAACGCCCCGCGGACCCTGCTGTTCGAGCTCTGGTACGAACTCGGCCTCGTCGGGGCCTTCGCGGCGGCCTTCGCCCTGCACGCTGCGATCCGCCGCGCGGGTCGCGAGGCATCGGTGCTGGTGCCCGGCGCCATGGCGGCCTTCGCCTCGGCCTTCCTCATCGCCTGCATCGGCGTCGGGATGACGGTGATGTGGTGGCTCACCACCCTGGCGCTCGCGGTCCTGGTTTTCGTCGCGGTGGAGCGCGGGCAGTTCCGCACCCGCCGGCCCAAGGCCAGCCTGTTGCCGTCCGCCCAGAAGGCCTGACGCCTCAGGCGTCCGCAGCCGCCTCGATCGCCTCCATATCGGCGTCGGAGAGGCCGAAATGGTGCCCGATCTCGTGGACGAGGACGTGCGTGACGAGGTGGCCGAGGGTCTCGTCATGCTCGGCCCAGTCGTCGAGCAGGGGGCGACGGTAGAGCCAGACCTGATTCGGCATCTGTCCGGTTGCCGCCTCGCCGCTTTGGGCGAGACCGATCCCACGGAACAGGCCGAGGAGATCGAAGGGGCTCTCGCAATCCATCTCCCGCAGGGTCTCCTCGTCGGGGAAGTCCTCCACGTGGATCACGAGGCCGGCGCAGAGATTGCGGAATGCCAGGGGCAGATTGGCGAAGGCCGCATGCGCCAGATCCTCGATCGCACCGAGGTCCGGTGCCCGAGCCGACGTCCAGTCCGGTTCGCCGCCGCTCACGGGAGTTCTGGCAACACGCGCTCCGCCAGGAAGCCGGCGAGATCGCTGGTGATGTGGTCGATATGCGGTTCGCGCACGGCTTCCTGCTCGAAGGCTTCCCGGAAGGGGTCGATCGTCGGAGGCACCACCAGCACCGTGGACATGCCGATGTCGTGCGGCACGATCAGGTTGCGGGCGATGTCCTCGAACAGGGCCGCCCGGCGCGGCTCCACGCCGTGGCGCTTCAGGAACCGCTCGTAGGTGGAGCGCTCGGGCTTCGGAATGAAATCGGCATCGGCGATGTCGAACACGTCCTCGAAGTGGTCGAGGATGCCGAGCTTGGCCGCCACGTTCTCGGCGTGCCGGCGCGATCCGTTGGTGAGGATGAGCTTGCGGCCGGGCAGGCGCTCGATGGCAGCGCCCAGCGCCGGGTCGAGGCGGATCGACGAATGGTCGATATCGTGGGCGAAGTCGAGGAAGTCGTGCGGATCGATGGCCGACTCCACCATCAGCGCCTTCAGGGTCGTCCCGTAGCGATGGTAGAAATACTTCTGTAGCGCCCGAGCCGAGAGACCGTCGAGTCCGTAGAGGCGCATGACGTAGAGGGTGATGCGCTCGTCCACCTGCGGCCAGACGCGGGCGTCGCTCGGATAGAGCGTGTTGTCGAGATCGAACACCCAGGTGTCGACCTGACGAAAGCCGCGGGATTGGGCGGTGGTGAAGTGGGGTTCGCCGGGCAGAAACAAGGTCGGTCGATGTGGTTCTGGGTGGGCCGCGAAGCCCGGCCATTCGAGATGGGGACCGGACACCGCGAAGGGAAGCGGGGCGCGTGCTTTTCAGAGCATGGCCGTCGGCATCCCGCAAGCATTCCCCCAACTGTACCCTGGGTCCACCTCGTCCGCTCGGTTCGTTGACGACCGCCTCTCCACACGCACCCGAGATGGAGTGATCAGTGGTTAGGCAGAATCAGTCCTGTGTGGATTCGAAATAGGCAGCTTAGTCATTGTCCTGGCGCTATTCTGCTTGCTGGCGGAAAGACGTGACGAAAAGGCCAGATTAACTCCACATATACGAACGACGAGCTATTCGATCAGAGCGGTATTGCGCGACGTCCAAGTCTGCTGCCGGCCCCGTGAGGCGGGAGAAATTGCATTGCTCGCACGCGATTTCATGAACTTCTTCGATGCGTCCCGGCGCCAGGGCGTGATCCTCTCCTTCGGCGGCGACATCTCGGAGAATGTCCTGTTCTCTCTCGGCGAAGTGCTTAAGTTGCGCATGAGCCAGGGCGAGACCGATGCGTCGGTGGCCAAGCGGGTCTTCGCGATCTTCGTCGAGCAGGCCCAGAACGTCATCCGCTACTCCGCCGACAAGGTCGTGAAGCCGTCCGGTCCGCAGGCGAGCCTGATCAGCAACGGAGTGATCGTCGTCGGCATGGAGGCGGGACGCTTCTACGTCGTCTGCGGAAACGAGTTGCCCGATCCCGACGTCCCGCCCCTGCGCGCCCGCCTCGACCACATCGCGAGCCTGAGCAGCGACGAATTGAAGGCGTATTACCGCGAGAAGCTCCGCCAGCCACCGGACGAGGGAAGCCTCGGCGGCAGCATCGGCTTGATCGAGATCGCACGGCGTTCCAGCGCCCCGGTCGAGTACGACTTCCAGGCGCTCGGCTCCGGGCGCAGCTTCTTCTGCCTCAAAGCCTATATCTGACGGGCCGACCACCGATGGACCGAATCCAGCTTGCCGCCACGGACCGCTCGCCGCGGGTCGATTTCGACTTCGCGACCGGGCACCTGTCCCTGCACGGCGAATCCTACCCCGAGGATGCGGCCGCCTTCTTCGGCCCCCTGCTCCAGGCCCTGCGCGCCTACCTGGCGGACACCTCCGCGACCCCGATCGTGTTCGAAGTCGGGCTGGCCTACTTCAACTCGTCGAGCGCCAAAGCGCTGATGAACCTGTTCATGCCCCTCGAGGACGCCGCCGAGGAAGGGCGCGCGGTCACGGTGCGCTGGCGGTTCGCCGATGGTGACGAGACCATCGAGGAGGCGGGCGAGGACTTCGCCGCCGACTTCTCCTACGCGCGGTTCGAGATGGTGAGGGAGGCCGCATGACCCGCGCGATCAGGGCCGTCGGAGGCGCGGCCTCCGAACCAGCTGATTCCTTCAGCCTCTACGACGCCGAGGAAGCGGTGCTGACCCGCACCGAGGCGATGCTGTCGGGGCTCTCGGACGTCGCCGGCGGCGTCCAGGCGCTGGCCGACGCCTATCGCCGGGGCTTTCGCGAGCAGCAGAGGCTGGTCCGGATGAGCGACCGGATGCAGCTCGACCTGCAGAAGGCGAACCAGCGCCTCGCCGATCAGCGCCGGGATCTCCAGGCCCTGAATGCCGCCCTGTCCGGTGAGATCGAGCACCGCACCCGGCTCGAGGCCGAGCTGCGCCGTCTGGCCGATACCGACGACCTGACGGGTGCCCTGGCGCGTCGCCGCTTCATGGAGGTCGCGGCGCGCGAATGGCTGCGCCACGCCCGCAGCGGCGCCCCGGTCTCCATCCTCATCCTCGATCTCGACCGGTTCAAGCTCCTCAACGACAGCTTCGGCCACGCGGCCGGCGACGCCGCGCTGGTCTCCTTCGTCGCGATCTGTCGAGCGCACCTGCGCACCCTCGACTTCATCGGCCGCACGGGCGGCGAAGAGTTCGCCATCGTCCTGTCCGATACCGGCCTGGAGGGCGCCGCGGCCTTCGCGGAACGCCTGCGCGAGGCCGTTGCCGCCACGCCGGTGCCCATGATGGATGCCGCCATGCGGATCACCGTGAGCATCGGCGTCGCCCAGTCCGAGCCGGGCGAAACCCTGGAGAGCGCCATGCAGCGGGCCGACGCGGCCCTCTACGCGGCCAAGGATTGCGGTCGCAATCGTATCGCGCTGAGGCCCGCAGCGCCGGACGCCTCCGGCGCCGCGATTCGGCCATGACCGCCGAGACCCCGGCCCTCGGAGCCGCCCCCGGCGCGTCCGCCGGCAGCCGGCCTGCCTCCGGCGAGGGACGCGGCGGGTCCCTGCGCGGCGCCGGCCCGCGGCGTAGCAGCGATTTCCTCAGCGCGGCTGGCTTCGTCGATGTTCCGACCGGCGAGCCGGGCGCGATGCGTCCGGGCGCCCTGCGCGGCGCGGCCCAGGGGCGTGACCTCGACAGCCTCGCCCACACCCTCTTCCTGCGGATCTATCCCGTGATCGCGGTGGTCGTCCTGGTGACGCAGATCGGCATCGCCTGGGTCAATTATCGCGACCAGCTCCACCTCTACACCGAGCGCGCAGGCCTGATGGCGTCCCTGACCGCCAAGGCCATCGCCGGCCCCGGCTGGAGCGGCAGCCCGGAGGTCTATCGCCGCCCGATGGAGGCCCTGACCCTCGACCCGGCCTTCCGCGCGGCGACCCTGCGCGACGCCGCCGGCACCGTGGTGATGACGCTGGGCGAGCCGAAGCGCGGGCGGTCCTTCGAGCAGATCACCACGCAGGCGGATCTCTTCGCCGGCCCGGTCGCCCCCCCGGTGGGGCACCTGACCCTGTCGATCTCGGCCGAGGCCCTGCGCGGCAACGCCGAGAAGCAGGCGATCCTCGCCGTCGTCACCAGCCTGATCCTGATGCTCGCCTTCGTGCTGACCCTGCACGCCAACGTGCGGCGGCACGTGCTGGCCCCCCTGAAGCGCCTGCTGCTGGCCATGCGAGAGGTCGAGCACAAGCGCTGGGTGCCGGTGGAGCTCGATGGCGCCTTCCGCGCCAGCAACGAGATCGACGTCATCTCCCAAGCCTTCAACCGCATGGTCGACGGACTCCGCGCCGGCGACGAGGCCAAGCAGCTCCTGCAGCAGCTGGAGCAGGCGCACCACAAGCTGGCCCAGGCCAACCACCTGGTGATGGAGAGCATCGGCTACGCCCGCCGCATCCAGAGTTCGGTGCTGCCCGACCGGTCGGCCCTCGACGGCACGGGCCTCGAGGTGGCGGTGCTCTGGGAGCCGCTGCACCTGGTCGGGGGCGATTACTTCTGGCTCGAGGAGATCGACGGCCTCGGCATCCTGCTGGTGGCCGACTGCACCGGGCACGGTGTTCCGGGCGCCTTCCTGACCCTCATCGTCGCCACCGCCCTCGACCGTCTGATTCACGAGCGCGGCCTGCGCGATCCGGCCGCCATCCTGGAGGCCCTCGACGGCATGGTGCGGACCCAGCTGCGCCAGGACGGACGGGGATCGGAATCCGACGACGGCCTCGATTGCGGCCTCTGCGTCTGGGACCCGGCCGCGGCCGAGATCCGCTTCGCCGGCGCCGGCTCGGCCCTGACCACCCTCGAAGGCGCGGCGGTGACCCGCATCCGCGGCGCCAAGCGCGGCCTCGGCTATCCGCAGCGGCCGGGCGAACGCTTCGCCGTCGAGGAGACGCGCCTGCGCGTTGCCCCCGGGACGACCTTCTACCTGATGACGGACGGCATCACCGACCAGATGGGCGGTGCCGGCCCGGCCCGACGCCTCCTCGGCCATCGCGGCGTGACCGAGATCCTGGGCAACCATCAGGCGGCGCCCCTGGCGGAGCAGGTGACGGTCCTCGATGCGGCGCTCACCGCCTATCGCGGCGAGGAGACGCGTCGGGACGACATGACCCTGGTGGCCTTCCGGCCGCGGACGCTGCCCCGCGCGACCTGAGCGCGGGGCAGGGGAGGGAGTTCAGCCCCGACGGATCAGGGTGCCGGCACCGTAATCGGTGAACAGCTCCAGCAGCACCGCGTGGCTGACCTTGCCGTCGAGGATGACCACCGCCTCGACGCCCTGCTCCAGGGCGTAGATGCAGGTCTCCACCTTCGGGATCATGCCGCCCGTGATGGTGCCGTCGGCGATGAGCCGGCGGCAATCGTCGATCGACAGCTCGGGGATGAGCTTCTTGTCCTTGTCGAGCACCCCAGGAACATCGGTGAGCAGCAGCAGGCGCTTGGCCCGCAGCGCCCCCGCGATCGCGCCCGCGAAGGTGTCGGCATTGACGTTGTAGGTCTGGCCGTCCGCCCCGAAGGCCACGGGAGCCAGGACCGGGATCAGCTCGGCCTTCAGCACCGCGTCGAGAACGCCGCGCTCGACGTGCTCGGGCTCGCCCACGAGGCCGAGATCGACCTCCTGCTCGGTCTGGCTCTCGGGATCGATGATGGTCCGGGTGGCCTTGCGGGCCCGCACCATGTTGCCGTCTTTGCCGCAGAGGCCGATGGCGCGACCGCCCTCGGCCGAGATCCAGCCGACGATCTGCTTGTTGATCGAGCCGGCCAGGACCATCTCGACCACCTCGACGGTGGCCTCGTCGGTGACGCGCAGCCCGCCGCGGAATTCCGATTCGATGCCGAGCCGGCCGAGCATCCGCCCGATCTGCGGGCCGCCGCCATGGACCACGATCGGCTTCAGGCCGGACTGCTCCAGGAGCACGATGTCCTCGGCGAAATCCTCCGCCGCCGCCCGGTCTCCCATGGCGTGGCCGCCATACTTGATGACCACGATCTCCTGGTCGTAGCGCTGCATGTGCGGCAGGGCCTGGACCAGGACCTCGGCGCGCACATGGACGTTGGGCAGCGGTTCTTTCATCGTGGGGCTCGTCCTCGATGGCGCGTCGGGCACCGCGCGCGACGCCGGGCTTCTAGCGCAGCATCGCGACGGTGCGAAGCAGCGGGGAAATGAATTTCACGCGGCGAGGCCGGGTATTGTCGGCCCCCATCGCGTGACGGCGCTGCCGGAGCGCGCGCGGGATCATTTCGCGGAGGCATCGAGAACGGGGTTGCAACCGCTCACCGGTAAGGGTTCCTTAAGGTTGACGAACCATGATCGGAAAGTCGCCGGGGATCCTGCACCATGCTGAATGCCGATCCGTACCATCCGCGTCCCACCCTGTTGAGCCCGCACCACATCGCCAGCGCGGTCGACCAGCTCAACCCGCAGGCGGCCTCCCCATCCGAGGTCTGGCGCCTCCTGACCGAACAATTCACCGTCGATCTCGACGCCGTCGCGGCCGTCCTGCCGCGATCCGAGCCCGAGCCGCATTGGTTGCAGATCCGCCGCTGACCGAGGTCGCGCCAACGGCGGCCCCATCCTCGTAGGACGGTGATCCGCGCCTCCTGGGACACGACGCTGGCACACGCCGTGCTTCGCCCTCTCCAACGACAACAACGATACGGGGAACACCAAGGCAACGATCACGCGGCCGCTCACACGCCGGAGCCACACCGCGGACCTTATTCGCCATCTCGAACAAGGGGTCCGTCATGTCTGAACTGCTCTCCGTCGCCCTCGTCTGTGCCGCGACGCTCCTCGCCAAGGATTGCTCCCGAGACACCGCCCTCGACGTCATGGTCGCCCCTGCCCGCACCCCCATGGAGTGCCTGATGCACGGGCAGACCGCCGCGGCCGCCACGGGCCTGACCGCAGGTGAGAGCCGCTACCTCAAGGTCACCTGCGAGCGCCGTCACGCGGACCTGCGCCATCTGCGCCGGGCCGGGTACGCCGCCGCCATCGTCCTCGTGCACCGCGACGCGATCTAGGCCAGGGTGAGAGCCTCGCCCACCGTCAGCACGCCGCCCTCCAGCACCTCCGCGTAGACACCGCAATCCGTGTGGCCGAGATGCTGCGCGAGCGTGCGGGGGATTGCGAGATCGCGCTGGCCCGTGACCGGGTCGACATTGGTCGCCGCGCAGCGCTGAGTGCGCTTGTGGATGCGCAGGCGCACGCCGCCCTCCGTCGTCAGCGTGCGGTCGACGAGATCGAGCTCGGCCCAGGGGCGGAGGCCGGTGACGTGGAGGTTCGCCCGGAAGCGAAGGGGGTCCACCGCCGCGCCGGTCATGGTCTCGAGTGCCGCGACGCTGGCAAGGTTGAGAAGCGAGACGAACCCGCGCGGGGAATCCGTGAAGCGATAACCGGCCGGTGCCGACAGCATGCGGGCTGGGCCTCGCAGGGATCCGGGCATGGTGCGGGTGAGGAAGTCTTCGATGGCGGCCCGTCCCTCCGGCTGGGCGAGGTCGCCACGGGCCGCGATCGCGCCACCCTGGCGGATCGTCAGCGTCCCGTCCTCGGGATCGTAGAGCGTGTCGAGCTGCGCCAGCGCCTCGTCGCGCATCAGCATCAGGAACTTGATCTTGGGCTGGTGCACCGGGGCAGCCGGGTCGAAGCCCGATGGGCCGTTCTCCACCGCGAACAGGCGGTCGCCCGGAAAGTAGTCACCGGCCGTCAAGGTCGCATGGTCCATCGGCTCGGGCGAGAGCCCCTTGACGGGGTAGCGATGGAGGGCGTCGAGGCGCAGGCTGGGCGTGTCCGTCATGCGCCGAGCGTGGCCCTGAAAGGCATCCGGGCGCAAGTCCGCGGCCGGCCGCCTGCCATCGCGCTCCACACCCTTGTGGTGCCGATTTGCAACACTACATCTCGAAGACCGGCGGCCAGGTGGCGCCGGGGTCTCCAGCGGCATCGGCCGTGGGGGCGACGTCTCGGCGATCGGTCGTGCCGCGAGGAGCGGGCGGCGGGTCGTGCCGACACGGGGAGGTGGGACACAGATGAATTTCGAGATCTATACCGAGCGCGCCCGCGGCTTCGTCCAGGCGGCGCAGAATCTCGCGATGCGCGAGGGCCATCCGCAATTCCATCCGGGCCACATCCTCAAGGTCCTGCTCGACGATCCCGAGGGCCTCTGCGCCGGTCTGATCGATCGGGCGGGTGGTCAGTCGCGGGTCGCCCTCGCGCAGACCGAGGCCTGGCTCGCCAAGCAGCCGAAGGTGTCCGGCAACGCGTCCCAGCCGCAGGCGACGCGCGAGCTCGTGCGCCTGTTCGACACCGCCGAGAAGGCGGCCGAGAAGGCGGGCGACAGCTACGTCACGGTCGAGCGCCTGCTGCTCGCCCTCGCGGTCGAGAAGGACACCGAGGCCGGTCGCGCGCTGGCGGCGGCCGGCGTCACGCCGGCCTCGCTCAACGGCGCGATCAACGCCCTGCGCAAGGGCCGGACCGCCGACAACGCCACGGCCGAGAACGCCTACGATGCGCTGAAGAAATACGCCCGCGACCTCACGGAAGCGGCGCGCGAGGGCAAGCTCGACCCGGTGATCGGCCGTGACGAGGAGATCCGTCGCACCATCCAGGTCCTGTCGCGGCGCACCAAGAACAACCCTGTCCTCATCGGCGAGCCCGGCGTCGGCAAGACCGCCATCGTCGAGGGTCTCGCCCTGCGCATCGTCGACGGCGACGTGCCGGAATCCCTGCGCGACAAGAGCCTGCTCGCCCTCGACATGGGATCGCTGATCGCCGGTGCCAAATACCGCGGAGAATTCGAGGAGCGGCTGAAGGGCGTGCTCTCCGAGGTCACGGCGGCCGAAGGCGGGATCATCCTGTTCATCGACGAGATGCATACCCTCGTCGGGGCCGGCAAGGCGGATGGGGCGATGGACGCCTCCAACCTGCTGAAACCCGCGCTGGCCCGCGGCGAGCTGCACTGCGTCGGGGCCACCACCCTCGACGAGTACCGCAAGCACGTGGAGAAGGACGCGGCCCTGGCCCGGCGCTTCCAGCCCGTCTTCGTGTCCGAGCCCACCGTCGAGGACACGGTCTCGATCCTGCGCGGGATCAAGGAGAAGTACGAGCAGCACCACGGCGTGCGCATCCAGGATGCGGCGCTGGTGGCGGCCGCGACCCTGTCGAACCGCTACATCACCGATCGCTTCCTGCCGGACAAGGCCATCGACCTGATGGACGAGGCCGGGTCGCGCCTGCGCATGCAGGTCGATTCGAAGCCCGAGGAGCTCGACAACCTCGACCGCGAGATCGTGCGCCTGAAGATCGAGGGCGAGGCCCTCAAGAAGGAGACCGATTCCGCCTCCCGCGACCGCCTCGTGCGGTTGGAGAAGGAGTTGGCCGACCTCGAGGAGCAGTCCGCCGCGATCACCTCGCGCTGGAAGGCCGAGAAGGACAAGCTCGGTGCTGCCGCCGAACTCAAGCGCAAGCTCGACGAGGCGCGCAACGAATTGGCCTCGGCCCAGCGCCAGGGGCAGTACCAGCGCGCGGGCGAGCTCGCCTACGGCGTGATCCCGGGGCTGGAGCGCCAGCTCGCCGAGATCGAGGCCCAGGCCGAGAGCGCCGTGGTCCGCGACGGCATGGTCGAGGAGGCGGTGACGCCGGCCCACATCGCGGGTGTCGTCTCGCGCTGGACCGGGGTTCCCGTCGACAAGATGCTGGAGGGCGAGCGCGACAAGCTCTTGGCCATGGAGACGGTGCTGGGCGAGCGCGTCGTCGGGCAGCGCGAGGCGGTGGAGGCGGTGGCGACCGCCGTCCGCCGGGCCCGCGCCGGTCTCCAGGATCCGAACCGGCCGATCGGCTCGTTCATCTTCCTCGGGCCCACCGGCGTCGGCAAGACCGAGCTGACCAAGGCCCTGGCCGGCTTCCTCTTCGACGACGACACGGCACTCGTGCGTCTCGATATGTCGGAATACATGGAGAAGCACTCCGTGGCCCGGCTGATCGGCGCGCCTCCGGGCTATGTCGGCTACGAGGAGGGTGGAGCACTCACGGAGGCGGTTCGGCGCCGGCCCTACCAGGTCGTGCTGTTCGATGAGGTCGAGAAGGCGCATCCGGACGTGTTCAACGTCCTGCTCCAGGTGCTCGACGACGGCCGGCTGACCGATGGACAGGGTCGGACGGTGGACTTCCGCAACACGCTCCTGATCATGACCTCGAACCTCGGTTCGGAATACCTCGTCAACCAGAGTGAGGGCGACGACACCGATGTCGTGCGCGAGGAGGTGATGGGTGTGGTGCGCAGCCACTTCCGGCCGGAATTCCTCAACCGGATCGACGAGATCATCCTGTTCCACCGTCTCAAGCGGTCGGAGATGGGTGCGATCGTCGAGATCCAGCTGAAGCGCCTGCAGAAGCTCCTCGACGAGCGCAAGATCACCCTCGACGTCGATCCGAAGGCCCGCGACTGGCTCGCGGACAAGGGCTACGACCCGGCCTACGGGGCGCGTCCCCTGAAGCGGGTGATCCAGAAGGCAGTGCAGGATCGGCTGGCGGAGCAACTCCTGTCCGGGCTGATCCACGATGGGGAAGTGGTGCCGGTGGAGGTCGGTCCCCTCGGGCTGAAGGTCGGCAAATCCGGCCTCAGCACCGAGCGCCGGCCGGAGAGTGTCACCCTCAACTGAGGCCGGGCGTCATCCCGACATCCCGGGGCCCGCGACGGCAGCCGCCGTTGCGGGCCTCGTCAGGCCGGCCGTTCACTGTCCCGAACGCAGGACGAGGCGGCGGATGCGACGGTCGAAGTCCTGGAAGCTGGCCGAGATGCCCCGGCCGGCGCAGGCCTGGAAGGAGTCGCCGGCGAAGAAACCGCGCGCACTCTGCTCGCGGCAGGCCATCAGGGGCGGGACCAGCACGGTGCCGAGGCCCACGACCAGCACCAGGGCGAAGTTCAGGATGACCGCGATCATCCACCCGAGGGGCGACAGGAAGGGCTTCTCGAAGTCCGTCCTGTCCCGCTCCTGATGGGCCAGATCCCGCACCTTGGTGCTGGCCTGACGCCGTTCGGCCATTCTCGCATCGAGGTCTCGGAGCTTCGAGATTTCGGCCACGAACAGGATCTCCCACGCGAGAACAGGGCGCATCGTAGGGGCGAACCCTCAATGAAGCCTGAAGCGGCGACCCTGACAGTCACACCCGATCATCACAGCCAAGCCTGTGTACCGGCGGGATTCCGTCTTGAGCCGGATCGGCAATTGCGGACAATGCGCCTCCCAAGGCCATTCCCTCGTTCCCAGGACTTTCCGATGTCGACACCCACGCCGGAGCGTCGCGCCGACTCCGCCGCGCTGGACAGCGCCCTGTCGCGGGCCGGCATCCGCTTCACCGCCTGGGCCGAGAAGTGGTTTCCCGATGCCTTCATCTTCGTCGCCATCGCGGTGGTCATCGTTGCCCTCGGCGCGCTGGCCAACGGTGCCCCGGCGCCCGCCATCGCCAAGAGCTTCGGCGACGGCTTCTGGAGCCTGATCCCCTTCACCATGCAGATGGCCTTCGTGACGATCGGTGGCTACGTGGTGGCGACGGCACCCCCGGTCCAGGCGCTGATCGATCGCCTCGCCGCCATCCCGAAGACCGGCCGCGGCGCCGTCGGGTTCGTGGCCGCGGCGACCATGCTGTCCTCGTTCCTGAGCTGGGGCCTGAGCCTGATCTTCGGGGGCCTTCTCGCCCGCGCGCTCGCCCGTCGCACGGAGCTCCGCATGGATTACCGTGCCGCCGGGGCCGCCGCCTATCTCGGGCTCGGCGCCACCTGGGCCATGGGCCTCAGCTCCTCTGCGGCCCAACTCCAGGCGAACCCGGCGAGCCTGCCGAAGGCGCTCCTGCCGATCACCGGCGTGATTCCCTTCAGCGAAACCATCTTCCTCTGGCAGTCGATGCTGATCGCCGCGATCCTGTTCGTGATGTCGGTGATCATCGCCTATGCCTCGGCGCCGCGCCCGAGCACTGCGGTGACGGCCGAGGATCTCGGCGTGAGCGTCGCGCGCGAAGAAGCCGATCTCGGCCGGCCCGAGCAACCCGGTGAATGGCTGGAGCACTCCCCGATCCTCACGATCCTCCTCGTGGTGATCGCCGGCGCCTGGATCTACCAGGAGTTCGCGCGGCAATCCTGGATCACCGCGATCTCGAACCTGAACACCTACAACCTCCTGTTCATCACCCTCGGGCTGCTGCTGCATTGGCGCCCGAAGCGTTTCCTCGTGGCGGTGGCCAAGGCCGTTCCGGCGACTGCCGGCATCCTCATCCAGTTCCCGCTCTACGCCGCCATCAGCGCGATGCTGACCGGGCCGAAGAACGCCGCCGGGATCTCGGTCTCCGAGGTGATCACCCACGCCTTCGTCAGCCTGAACACCACGGGCAGCTTCCCGATCTCGATGGGCGTCTACTCGGCGGTGCTCGGCTTCTTCGTGCCGTCGGGCGGCGGCAAATGGCTGCTCGAGGCGCCCTACGTGATGCAGGCGGCCAACGAACTGCAGGTCCATCTCGGCTGGGCGGTGATGGTCTACAACGCGGCCGAGGCGCTGCCGAACCTGATCAACCCGTTCTGGATGCTGCCACTCCTCGGCATCCTCGGCCTGAAGGCGCGCGACATCGTCGGGTTCAGTTTCCTACAGCTCCTCATCCACCTGCCGGTGGTGCTGTTCCTGCTCTGGGCCCTGGCCTTCACGCTGACCTACCACCCGCCGGTGATGCCGTAGGTTGCGGCCGGAAGCCGGACCGGAGGAGTAAACCCATGCGTGTCGCCGTCCTGCCGGTCCTGTCGATCCTTCTCTTCGGGAGCCTGTCCGCCTTGGCCCAAGACCGCCTGCCGCCGATACCGGCCGACGCCCTCAGCCCGGAGCAGAAAGCGGCATCCGAGGCTTTTCTCGCGGCGCGCAAGACCCCCGTCTTCGGTCCGTTCGTGCCGCTCCTGCGCAGTCCCGAGCTGATGACCAACGCGAGCAATATGGGGCTGCACCTGCGCTACCGCAGCGTACTGCCCCTGCGGCTGAGCGAGTTCATCATCCTGATCACCGCCCGGGAATGGACGCAGCAGCTGGAGTGGCACATCCATGCGCCGATCGCCCTGAAGGCCGGCCTCGATCCGGCGATCGTCGCCGCGATCCGGGAAGGCCGGCGGCCGGACGCGATGGGGCCGGAGGAGACGCTGGTCTACGCGTTCTCGACGGAGCTGCATCACAACAAGGCGGTGAGCGACACCACCTACGCCCGGGCGGTCCAAACCTTCGGCGAGCAGGGCGCCATCGAGATGGCGGGCATCAACGGCTATTACACGCTGCTCGCCATGAGCATGAATATGGCCCAGACCGCGCTGCCGGACGGCGCCGCGCCGCAACTGCCGCCGCTGATCCGTTAAGCGACGGGCTTCAGCGGCTCTGCGGGGCCGTCGAGGGCGTACGAGGGCGCACGGCTTCAGGGCCGAGGACGCGGCGTCGCCCGCGCGGTGACGCGATGCTCATCCGACGCCCAGCCGCCGGCTCATACCTCAGGACCGACGTGCCGGAACGAAGGCTGCCGCGGCCACGAGTAGCCAGCCGGCCATCAGGACGAAGCCACCGGTCGGGGCCGCCATGGGAAAGAGCGGTGTGCCATGGAGCGCCCGAAGCGCAAGGTCGCCCGAGAACAGTGCGAGGCCGACCACCAGGGCGGCTGCTGCGAGGCGGGTGACCGGCCGGTGCGTCGTGCCGCTGGCGGCCAACGCCACGAGCCCGAGGATCGCTGGGGCGTGGAACAGCAGGAACTGGGCGGCGGTCCTCAGGCTGTCAGCCCCGCTGAGATGGGCCGCCGCGGCGCTCGCGGCGACGCCGAGGAGACCCGCGAGGGCGCCAAGCGCCAGGAGAACGCGATCGAGGCCGTTCACGCGCCGCGCTCCTGCAGCAGGCGGGCGACACTGGCCCGAAGTTCGGGTACACCCCGGTCGTCGCGGCTCGAGGTAAGCAGGATCTCCGGGTAGGCGGCCGGCCGCCGGGCGATGGCGGCCTGCACCCCGGCGATGCGGGCGTCCATCTCGGACTTCTTCAGGGCATCGCCCTTGGTCAGCACGATCTGGTAGCTCACGGCGGCCTTATCGAGGCCGTCGAGGACGTCGGTGTCGATGCTTTTCAGGCCGTGACGCGAGTCGATCAGCATGAACACCCGGGCCAGGTTCGAGCGGCCCTTCAGGTAGTCGTGAATCAGGTCGGTCCAGGCCTCGACCTTGGTCTTCTCCACCGCCGCGTAGCCGTAGCCCGGCATGTCGACCAGGGTCAGGCGGCCGCCGATATCGAAGAAGTTCAGCTGCTGCGTGCGCCCCGGGGTGTGCGAGGTCCGCGCCAGGGTGTTGCGCCCGGTGAGTGCGTTGACGAGGCTCGATTTGCCCACGTTGGAACGGCCCGCGAAGGCGATCTCCACGCCCTTCATCGGCGGAAGGGCGGGCACGTTGGGGGCCGAGGCGATGAAGTCGGCCGCGCCCGCGAACAGCAGGCGGCCGGCCTCCAGCAGGGCGGCATCGTCTTCGGCTTGGGACATCGAGCGGCTCCGGGCGGAGGAGAGGGCGTGCCCATCACTCTCGCGAGCCGACACGCCGGAAACAGGAAGTCCTCCCCGTCGTGAAACGGAGAGGACCGGGTTGGGACAAGCGTCGCGGTCCTTGTGGACGGAGCGATCAGCTCTTGGCGACGGCGTTCTTGTCGGCAGTCTTGCGTCGGAACATCCCCCGCAGGTTGTCCCAAAGCTCCACCTTCACCCCGTTGCGGCGCATGATGACGTATTGTTGGATCACCGACAGGGTGTTGTTCCAGGCCCAGTAGATCACCAAGCCGGCCGGGAACGAGCCGAGCATGAAGGTGAACACGATCGGCATGAAGGTGAAGATCTGCGCCTGGACCGGGTCCGGCGGCGCGGGGTTCATCTTCATCTGGATGAACATCGTGATGCCCATGATGATGGGCCAGATGCCGAGGTGGATGAAGTCGGGCGCCGCGAAGGGCAGCAGGCCGAACAGGTTGAGGATGTTCGTCGGATCCGGCGCGGCCAGATCCTGAATCCAGCCGAAGAACGGCGCATGCCGCATCTCAATGGTG
The DNA here is from genome assembly GCF_001422215.1 of Methylobacterium sp. Leaf89. NCBI lineage: Bacteria > Pseudomonadati > Pseudomonadota > Alphaproteobacteria > Hyphomicrobiales > Methylobacteriaceae > Methylobacterium > Methylobacterium sp. Leaf89. Next base: position 878,932 of record NZ_LMML01000028.1, read on the forward strand.
ATGAACAGGACCTTGTACAGCGCGAAGAAGACCGGAATCTGGATCAGCACCGGCCAGCAGCCAGCAACCGGATTGATCTTCTCCTTTTTGTACAGCTCCATCATCGCCTGCTGCTGCTTCATCTTGTCGTCAGCATAGCGCTCGCGGATCGACGTCATCTCCGGCTGCACGGCCTTCATCTTGGCCATGGACTGGTAGGACTTGTTGGCGATCGGCAGGAAGAGCAGTTTCAGGCAGAAAGTCACCACGAGGATCGACACGCCGAAGTTACCGAACAGGTGGAAGAAGAAGTCCAGCGCCCGAAACATCGGCTTGGTGATGAAGTGGAACCAACCCCAGTCGATCAGCAGGTCGAACTGCTTGATGTTCTGGTTCGCCTGGTAGGCGTTGACGGTGTTCACTTCCTTGGCGCCGGCGAAGAGCTGCTGGGTCGCGGCGGCCGAGGCACCGGGCTGGATCACCTGCACGTTGCCGAGCACGTTGGCCTGATAGACCTTGGTGGCACCGTCGGTCCGCTCGGTGAAGCTGCCCGTGTAGGGGGTCGCCTGATCCGGGATGGCGGCGGCGGCCCAGTACTTGTCGGTGATCCCGACGAAGCCGCCGGTCACGCCCGGCCAGGTCTTGCCCTTGGTGCTGGCATTGCCGAGCGCCGGCTCCTTGGCGAGGTGGTCGTAGGTGTATTCCTGCAGCCCGTCGGCGCCGAGGACGCCGATCAGGCCCTCGTGCAGCACGTAGTAACCCTGGGTGTGCGGCTTACCCCAGCGCGAGACGAGGCTGTAGGGATAGAGGGAAACCGCGTTGGCGCCTTTGTTCTCGACCTCGTCGCGAACGGTGAACAGGAACTTGTCGTCCACCGCAATGGTCCGCTTGAACAGCAGGCCCGCGCCGTTGTCGTAGCTCAGCGTCACGGGCTTGCCCGGCGCCAGGGAGGTGGCATCGGCGGTCCATACGGTGTCGCCGTTGGGCAGGGGACCAGCGTTCTGGCCGACCCAGCCGAACTCGGCGTAGTAGGGATTCTCGGTGCCGGTGGGCGAGAGCAGGACGATGTTCGGGCTCTTGTCGTCGACGGTCTCGTGGTAATTCTTGAGAGAGACGTCATCGATGCGGCCGCCCTTCAGGGCGATGGAGCCGGCGAGCGCCGGGGTGTCGATGGTGACGCGCGGGGAGCGCGCGATCGCCGTCTCGCGCGGCACCACACCGCCGCCGGCACCCGAGGCGCCCGGCAGGGTTCCGGGGACGGGATTGGCCGGACCGCCTTCCTTCGGGCTGGCGCTCGGTACGCCGTCGGGACCGGCTGGCTGGGTGGCCGCCTTATTCTGAAGGGCGGCCTGACGCTGCTGCTCCACGCGGGGAGCGGCGATGAAATAGTTCCAGCCGAGCAGGACCGCCAGCGACAAGGCGATCGCGACGATCATGTTCGTCTTGTCATTACCCATCGGTCGGTCCGTCGCATGCTTTGGGAGGAGGGGAGGGCGCGTTCGCGCGCGCCGGACCGGGACCGGCCGGCACGGCGGAGCCCGTCGCGCCCGAGGCCAATAGCGGAGCCGCCGCCGATGCGCCAGACGCGGGCGCGCCTTTGCCGCGTCCGCGCCGAGCGGGCCGCGGATCGGACGTCGCAGATTTCTGATCCTGCGGCTTCGTCACCACGGCGACGGCACGGCGCAGGTCGTCGATGAGAGTCTCGAAAGGAGCGTGCAAGGCCGGGCGCCGGGCCACCAGCACCACGTCGGCCGGACGCACCGGCAGATCGCCGGCCGCCTGGGCCACGGCCGCGCGCAACCGTCGCCGGATGCGATTGCGCTCCGTGGCGTGGCCGACCCGCTTGGTGATGGTAAATCCGATTCGGAGTCCGCCACCCGCCGGATCGCCGGGGACGCCGTCCGTGGACGCTTCAACGGCGCGGACGAGGCCCTGCGCCGACAAGCGTTCGTTGTGGAAGCGACGTCCGCCGGCCGCGGCCAGGAACTCGGAGCGTCGCGTCAGCCGCCCGATCGCGGATGGGGCCGATGACATGCCCGATCCGATCTCGCAGCGGGTCCTGTGGCCCCTGGCCAGACTCATGATGAGGCGCGCCGCCCGTGACGGCGCCGCGGATCTCTCAGGCGGAGAGCTTCTTGCGGCCGTGCGCGCGACGGGCCGCGATGACCTTGCGGCCGCCGGCAGTGGCCATGCGGGCGCGGAAGCCGTGACGACGCTTACGCACGAGCTTGCTGGGCTGATAGGTTCTCTTCATGGCGCGATCTCCGAATGGCCGAGGATCGATCCGGGCCGCACCGAAGGCCGCACCGGATATTCACTCGCCCTGAAATGTGTCTGCAAGCGCGAACAGCGCCCCTCAAGGGCGCCGCGTCGCGATGGCGCGGCTTATGGGGCAAGGTCCCGCACGAGTCAATTCCGGAGCCTGCCGAAACGGCGAAATCCGGGGTTCGTGATCTGGCGCCCCGACGCCATCCCGTGAACTGTCCGTTAACCGATCCGCGCCATCCTGTGATCCTGTTCGGTTCTTCCGGACAACGCGCGGATCTTCCGATTCGCTCGCTTGGACTGCTCCCGAAACTCGCTAGTCAGGCCGCCCGCGACGGGCGGCCTTTTTTTCGTCCCGGGTCCTTCCCGCCTGGGGTCCTTCCCACGTCCAGATGTTGTGCCCGGTGTCTTCGCAGCGGCAGCGGCAGCGGCAGCGGGAAGCCTGGCACCGATCGCCCCCGTTAACGTTAACATCGGGTAAAGGCCGCGGGCCGGGACGTTCGGCGCTAGAGTTGCGCAGACAGGTGCAAACGCGCCGCCTTCGTCCCATCTCGGGACGCAATCGGTCCGGCCGCGGCACAGGAGGCACCATGAGCGGGTTCGACGTCATGTTCCGGGACGAGCGCGACTGGGTGAATTTCGGTGACACCTACGTCACCTCGGAGGCATTCAAGGTGCTCTTCCGCGAGGGCATGACCCTGGTCGAGGAAGCGGCGGCCTATCTCGACGGGACCGGCCGCGAGGAATCTCGGTTGATGTCCCGCGACGGGACGCTGAGCTATGCCAGCGAGAGCATGCGCCTCACCACGCGGTTGATGCAGATCGCCTCCTGGCTCCTGGTGCAGCGCGCCGTATCCGAGGGCGAGCTGACGCCGGCCGAGGCGATGCAGGAGAAGACCCGGGTGCGCCTGACCACACCCGAGACCTTCCGCAGCGAGGTGTTCGGCGTTCTGCCCCCGACCCTGCAGGACCTCATCGTGCGGTCGCGCCGCCTGCACAGCCGGATCCTGCACCTCGATGGCCTGATCGCCGACGAGCGTCCCAGCCCGCTGCCGCAGGAGAGCCCCGTCGTTGCCCAACTGAGCCTGCTGCGCTCGGCCTTCGGAGCCGCCTCCGCCTGACGCGGACGTCGCCCCGGATTCGGGCCGGGGAGGGGATTGGAAACGCAGAACGGGCGGCTCCGGGGGGAGCCGCCCGTTCTGCGTTGTCACGGGTCCGCCGCCGCGTCGGCGCGGCGGCGGACCAAGATGGCCTTACTTCTTGCCGAAGGAGAGGGCGCCGAAGCGCGAGTTGAAGCGCGAGACGCGGCCACCGCGATCGAGCATCTTCTGCTCGCCGCCGGTCCAGGCCGGATGGGTGTTCGGGTCGATGTCGAGGTTGAGGGTGTCGCCCTCCTTGCCGTAGGTCGACCGGGTCATGTACTCGGACCCGTCGGTCATCACGACCTTGATGAAGTGGTAGTCGGGATGCTCGGTACCCTTGGCCTTGTCGGCCGCGCTCTTTGCCATGACGAAATCCTTGAATAGCCAAGCCGACCGGCCCGTCTGGCGGCCCGCGGCCATAGATCACGCGCAATCGGATGAAGGCGCGCCTATACCTCACGCACCTTCGCCCGACAAGCGTGCGCCGCCCGAAGAGACCGCCGGACGGTCGCTTTTCCTGGAAGACCAACGATGACGAGGCACCATGGCTCGCGGCCGTGACAAGAAAATTCCCGGGGAGGCCCGGCCGAAGGCACCGCTCGGTTCGCTCCGCCCGCTGATTCCGTTCGCGATGGTCTATCGCGGCCGGATGCTCGCGGCGTTCCTGGCCCTCCTCGCCGCTTCGGGCGCGACCCTCGTGGTCCCGATCGCCCTGCGCCGGGTCATCGACCACGGCTTCTCGCCCGAGGGCCAGGGGGTGATCGACACCTACTTCGCCGCCCTGATCGGCGTCGTGGCGGTGCTCGCCCTCTCCAGCGGGGCGCGCTACTACACGGTCGCGACGCTGGGTGAACGCGTGGTGGCGGATCTGCGCACCGCCGTGTTCCGGCGCCTGACCCAGCTCGATCCCGCCTTCTTCGACCGCTCGCTCTCGGGCGAGATCATCTCGCGCCTCACCGCGGATGCCACGCAGGTGAAGGCGGTCTTCGGCGTCTCGATCTCGATCCTGCTGCGCAACGCCTTTCTCTTCACGGGCGCGGTGGTGATGATGGTCATCACGAGCCCGAAGCTGTCGGTCCTCGTCCTGGCGGCGATTCCCCTCATCGTCTTCCCGCTGATCCTCTCCGGGCGCGGCGTGCGGCGCCGGTCCCGGGCGGCGCAGGACCGCCTCGCCGACGCCTCGGCTTATGCCGCCGAGGCCGTGAACGCGATCCGCACCATGCAGGCCTTCGGCATGGGCCGGACCACCGCGAGCCGCTTCGCCGCGGCCGCCGAGAACGCCTATGCGGCCGCGCGGGATTCGATCCAGGCGCGGGCGCTCCTCACCGGCGTCGCCATCTTCCTCATCTCCGCCAGCGTCGTCGGCGTCATGTGGTACGGCGCGCAAGGGGTCCTGGCCGGGACCATGACGGCGGGTCAGCTCTCGCAGTTCGTCCTCTACGCGGTGTTCGGCGCGAGCGCCCTCGGGCAGCTCTCGGAAGTCTACGGCGAACTCGCCCAGGCGGCCGGCGCCGCCGAGCGCCTCGGCGAGATCCTGGCGGCCGAATCGACGATCCGCACACCGGCCGAGCCGCTGGCCCTGCCGGTGCCCGCCAAGGGCGCCGTGGCCTTCGAAGCCGTGCGCTTCCTGTACCCGGCCCGGCCCGACCATCCCGCGCTCGACGGCATCCGCTTCACGATCGCGCCGGGCGAGCGGGTGGCCCTCGTCGGTCCGTCGGGCGCCGGCAAGACCACGGTGCTGCAATTGCTGCTGCGCTTCTACGACCCGCAATCCGGCCTCATCCGGGTCGATGGCGTCGACATTGCCCAGGTCGACCCGGAGCAGCTGCGCGAGCGCCTCGCCCTGGTACCGCAGGACCCGACGGTGTTTTCCGGCTCGGTGCTGGAAAACATCCGGTACGGCCGGCCCGAGGCCACCGAGGCCCAGGTCCAGCGCGCGGCCGAACTCGCCCATGCGGACGGCTTCATCCAGGCCTTGCCGCAGGGCTACGCCACGACGGTGGGCGAGCGCGGCGTCACCCTTTCCGGCGGCCAGCGCCAGCGGGTGGCGATCGCCCGCGCCATCCTCAAGGACGCACCGATCCTCCTTCTCGACGAGGCGACCTCGGCCCTCGACGCCGAGAGCGAGCGCGCGGTGCAGACCGCCCTCGATACCCTGATGCGCGGTCGCACCACCCTGGTCATCGCGCACCGCCTGGCGACGATCCGCAAGGCGGACCGCATCCTGGTCCTCGACGGCGGCCGGATCGTCGAGAGCGGCACCCACGAGAGCCTGCTGGCGCAGGGCGCGCTGTACGCGCAGCTCGCGGCGCTGCAGTTCACCGATGCCCACGACGACGGCCTGCGTGCCCGGGAAGCCCGACCCCTCCTCGACGCGCTGCCGGCGGAGTAGGGCCGGACGAGCGACCGCGCCCGGTCGCGGGGGGGATCAGCCCTCCGTGCCGGTTCCGTTGAGCGGGTTGGCCTCGTCCCAGGCGTAGCCGAGGGTCTCGAAGCGCATCGCGCGGGTGTCGACCATGAGGAGGCGGCCCACGAGGGGCTCGCCGAAATCCGTCACCGTGCGGATCACCTCCAGGGCCATCAGCGAGCCCATGATGCCGGCAAGCGCGCCGAGCACGCCGGCCTCGGCACAGGGGGCGACGCTGCCGGGCGGCGGCGGGTTCGGGAACAGGCAGCGATAGGTCGGGTTCGGGCGCCCGCATGCATCGGTCTCGTAGGGTCGCAGCGTGGTCAGCGAACCGTCGAAGCGCCCGAGCGCCGCCGTCACCAGCGGGCGCCGCGCGTGGAAGCAGGCATCCGAGACCGCGTAGCGCGTGGCGAAGTTGTCGGACCCGTCGGCCACCACGTCGTAGGCGCCGATAAGGTCCGGGGCGTTCTCCGGGGTCAGCCGCAGCGCGTGCGCCTCCACGGCGACGTGCGGGTTCAGACGCGACACCGCCTGGGCCGCACTCTCGACCTTGCGCCGGCCGATATCGGGAGTCGCGTGGATGACCTGCCGCTGCAGGTTCGACAGGGAAACGGTGTCGTCGTCGACGATGCCGATGGCCCCGATCCCGGCGGCGGCGAGGTACTGGATCAGCGGGGCGCCGAGACCGCCGGCCCCGACGACGAGGACGCGGGCGGCCTTCAGCCGGGCCTGGCCCGGGCCGCCGACCTCCGGCAGGACGAGGTGGCGGGCATAGCGTTCGACTTCGTCGGGGGAGAGGGCCATGCCCCGCAGATAAGCCCCCCCGCCGCGCGGCGAAAGGCCGACCGCGAATTGCACCCCCGCGCGCTCGCGCTTATGGCCCTCCGCACCCGGACATCACGCGAGAGTCCCGCCCGTGCCGAACGCGTCCCTCGATCGCTCCCCCCTCGCCCTCGCCCAGAGCCTGATCCGCTGTCCCTCAGTGACCCCGGAGGAGGGGGGGGCGCTCGCCTGGCTCGCCGGCATTCTCGAAGGGGCGGGGTTCAGCGTGGAGCGCCCGCGCTTCTCGGAACCCGGCACGCCCGACATCGACAATCTCTACGCCCGCATCGGCACGCGCGCGCCCTTCCTGCTGTTCGCCGGCCACACCGACGTGGTGCCCTCCGGCGACGTCGCCCGCTGGCGCCACGGCCCCTTCGCCGGGACCGTGGAGAACGGGGTGCTGTACGGGCGCGGGGCCGTCGACATGAAGGGCGGCATCGCCTGCATGCTGGCCGCCGCTCTCGACTACCTCGACGTGGCCGGGCCGGACGTTCCAGGCTCGATCGGCTTCCTCATCACCGGTGACGAGGAGGGGCCGGCGATCAACGGCACGGTGAAGCTCCTCGAATGGGCCCGGGCCCGGGGCGAGCGCTTCGACCACTGCCTCCTGGGCGAGCCGACCAACCCGGACGTTCTCGGGGACATGATCAAGATCGGCCGACGCGGCTCGCTCACCGGGCGGCTGACTGTGCACGGGCGCCAGGGCCACGTCGCCTATCCGGACCTCGCCGAGAATCCGATTCCCGGCCTGCTGCGCCTCGCCTCCGCGCTGCTGGCCGCGCCGCTCGACGCCGGAACCCAGCATTTCGGCGCCTCGAACCTCGAATTCACCACCCTCGACGTCGGCAACACGGCGACCAACGTCATCCCGGGCGAGGCGCACGGCACCTTCAACGTCCGGTTCAACGACCGCTGGACCGCCGAGACCCTGGGTGCCGAGATCCGGAGCCGCCTCGACGCCGCCGCGGGCCGGAGCGTGCGCTACAGTCTCGACCTCCTGCCCTCGAACTCGCCGGCCTTCCTCACCGAGCCCGACGCCTTCACCGAACTCGTCGCCGGCGCCATCGCCACCGAGACCGGCCGCCGCCCGGTGCTCTCGACCACGGGCGGCACTTCCGATGCGCGCTTCATCAAGGACGCCTGCCCGGTCCTCGAGTTCGGCCTCGTCGGCCAGACCATGCACCAGACCGACGAGTGCGTGCCGGTCGCCGACCTGAACCGGCTGACAGCGATCTACACCCGGGTGCTGGCGGCGTATTTCGCTGGGCGGCAGGCCGACCGCTCGACGTCACCCTCCAGCCCATAGCTCTCGCGCGAACCCGGGTGTGCGCGATCGCCGTAGTCGACGCCGACCAGGGTCAGCCCGCAGGCCGGCGCCAACGGTCCGCAGCGGCGGCGGTCCCGGCTCGACAGGATGTCGCTCACGTCGTCGGCGCTGATGCGACCGCTGCCGGCCAGCATCAGGGTGCCGACCATCGAGCGGACCTGATGATGCAGGAAGGCGCGGGCGGAGGTCGCCACCACGATCTCGTCGTGCAGGCCCATCGGCAGGACGGCGACATCGAGTTGATCGAGAGTTCGGATCGGGCTTTTCGCCTGGCACTCAGCGGCCCGGAAGGCGGTGAAGTCGTGCAGCCCGAGGAGGCGCGGGGCTGCGGCCTGCATCAGTCCGACATCGAGGGCCCAGGGCACCTGCCAGACATGGGCGCGGTTGAGCACGGGAGGGCTGCGCCGGTTGAGGATGCGGTAGCGGTAGTGCCGGCGGGTGGCGGAGTGGCGCGCGTTGAAGTCGGCGCCGACGATCTCGGCGCTGAGGATCGCCACCGGGTTCGGGCGCAGGTGCGCGTTGAGCGCGTCGCGTACCACGTCGGTGCGCCAGTCCCGCGCGAGGTCGAGATGCGCCACCTGGTGCGTGGCGTGGACGCCGGTATCGGTGCGGCCGGCGCAGGTCAGGCCCGCGACTTCGCCGGAGAAGCGCTTGACCGCCGACTCGATCGCCCCCTGGACGGAGGGCTGCGCGGTCTGGCGCTGCCAGCCGCAGAACGGGCTCCCGTCGTACTCGATCACGAGCTTGTAGCGCGGCATCAGGTGCGGCCCGGTCCCGTCATGCCAGCCGCGTGCCCGGCGTCCGGTGGGTGCCGCGCACGAACTCGGCCCCGCTGCTGACGCCCCCCTTTCCGGCGCGGCGCAGCGCGCACAGGTGCACGGCGCCCTCGCCGCAGGCAACCGTGCCGTCCGTGTCGAGGAGCGTGCCCGGAGCGCCGGAGCCCGGCACGGCCTCGGCCGAGAGCACCTTCACCCGCTCCGGGCCCTTGCCGAAATCCGCCTCGAAGAAGGCGCCGGGAAAGGGCGACAGGCCGTTGACGTGGTCGGCGACCGCGTGGGCCGGGCGGGTCCAGTCGATGCGGGCCTCCTCGTTGGTGATCTTGTGGGCGTAGACCACGCCGTCCTGGGCCTGGGGCGTGAAGGCGAGCGTGCCCCGCTCCAGATCCCGGAGCGCGCGGGCCATGAGGTCGGCGCCGAGCGGCATCAGCGCGTCGTGGAGTTGCCCCGCCGTCATGCCGGGGGTGATGGGAATCCGCGCCTCCAGCGCCACGGGGCCGGTATCGAGGCCGGCCTCCATCCGCATGATGCCGACGCCGCTCTGCGCGTCGCCGGCCATCACGGCACGCTGGATCGGGGCGGCGCCGCGCCAGCGGGGCAGGAGCGAGCCGTGCAGGTTGAGGCAGCCGTGGCGCGGCAGGTCGAGGATCGCCTGGGGGAGAAGCAGGCCGTAGGCGACCACCACGGCGACATCGGCCCCGTGGCCGGCGAAGGTCGCGGCAGCCTCAGGTCCCTTCAGGCTCGCGGGCGTCAACACCGGCGCGCCGAGGCTCTCGGCCATCGCCTGCACGGGGGAGGGCTTGAGCGCCATGCCGCGGCCGGCCTTGGCCGGCGCACGGGTGTAGACCGCCGCGATGGCGTGGCCGTCGGCGGCGAGGCGCGCCAGGGTCGGCACCGCGAAATCCGGCGTGCCCATGAAGACGACGCGCATGGCTCCTACTCCCGAAGCCGGCTCAGACGTCGCCGCGCTTGGCCGCCTTGGCGAATTTCTTCACCACCCGGTCACGCTTCAGCTTCGACAGATGGTCGATGAACAGCACTCCGTCGAGGTGATCGATCTCGTGCTGGATGCAGGTGGCCAGCAGGCCGTCGGCCTCGATCTCCTGTTCCGTGCCGTCGAGGTCGCGGAAGCGGACGCGCACGCGGTCGGGCCGCTCGACCTCCCCGTAGAATTCGGGGATCGACAGGCATCCCTCGTCGTAGATCCGCTTCTCCTCCGAGGCCCAGACGATCTCGGGGTTGAGGAAGACCTGCGGCTGGCGGTCGTTCTCGTCCTTCGAGGTGTCGATGGTGACGATGCGCTTCGGTACGCCGATCTGGATCGCCGCGAGGCCCACGCCGGGAGCGTCGTACATGGTCTCCAGCATGTCGGCGGCGAGCGTGCGGATCTCGTCGGTCACCGGGCCGACCGGCTCGGAGGCAAGGCGCAGGCGCGCGTCGGGCAGGATCACGAGGGGGCGGATGGTCATGGGGCGATCGGACTTGCAACGGGTGCGGGGCGGGCGGCGGCCTTGAGCCCCCGCAGATACGGGCGCGCCGGAGTCCGGTCAAATACCGGCTCCGCGTGGTCCGGAGTCAGAACGGGGTGCGGCTGCGGATCGCGGCGGTGAGGGTGCCCTCGTCGAGGTAGTCGAGTTCGCCCCCGACCGGGACGCCATGGGCGAGGCGGGTCACCTTGAGCCCATGCGCCTTCAGGGATTCCGTGACGTAATGGGCGGTCGTCTGCCCGTCGACGGTGGCGTTGAGGGCCAGGATGATCTCCCGCATGGCCGGGTCGGCGGCGCGGGCCACGAGGCTGTCGAGGTTGAGATGCTCGGGCCGTACGCCGTCGAGGGCCGAGAGCACGCCGCCGAGGACGTGGTAGCGGGCCGTCACCGCCCCCGAGCGCTCCAGGGCCCAGAGGTCCGAAACGTCCTCCACCACCACCAGGGTGGCCGGGTCGCGGCTCTCGTCGCAGCAGATCGTGCAGGGGTCGCGCGTATCGACGTTGCCACACGCTTGGCACACGACGATCCGCTCCGAGGCCACCCGCATCGCGTCCGCCAGCGGCGCCAGGAGCGTCTCGCGCTTCTTGATGAGCTGCAGGGCGGCGCGGCGGGCGGAGCGAGGCCCCAGACCCGGCATACGGGCCAGAAGCTGGATCAGGCGCTCGATCTCGGGACCGGCGACGGCTTGTGCCATGGACGCAAATTCTCGTGACGGTTGGGACACCCACGCGGCAGATTACGGAGCAGGCGGGCGGATGGGACGGTACGGCGGTGCCGAACGGGTGCGACCGGCTCTTCAGCCTCGTCCGAAATAGGGTTTCCGGCCCGAAATTTCGCCCCCCGGCGTCGCGAAAACGCGGCGAAAGAACCTGCCGCACTGGCCTGCTTCCAAGGAGACTTCGTCGTTCATCCGGTTCATGTAAGTCTTTTTGTTGGCCAACAAGCGGATTGACGGCAAATCGTCCGTCTCTATGCAGGAAGGGCGCGGCTTTCGAGCGGTGAACCTGCGCGCGGTGGACCTGACCAACCACGCGGACGCTCGAAAGCCGAACGACGTCGGAGAGCCGACGGCTCCCGGTAATGGGTGGCGACGCGATCAGGTGCCCGAGGAGAGATGAGCGTGACCAATATCGGCGAATTCAATGCAGCGCAGGGTTCCGAAGCCATCGGGCTGCGCAACCTGAAGGCGGTCCACTGGAACCTCGAGGTTCCCCGCCTCTACGAGGAAGCCCTGGCCCGCGGCGAGGGACAGCTCGCCCGCGGCGGCGCCTTCGTGGCCACCACCGGGTCCCACACCGGCCGCTCGCCCAAGGACAAGTTCGTGGTGCGCGACGCCGCCACGGAGAACGAGATCTGGTGGGACAACAACGGCGCGATCACGCCCGAGCAGTTCGAGACTCTGTACGCCGATTTCCTCGCCCATGCGGAGGGCCGTGAGCTGTTCGCGCAGGACCTGCGCGGCGGGGCCGACCCGTCGCACGGCGTCAATGCGCGGGTGTACACGGAGCTCGCCTGGCACTCCCTCTTCATCCGCAACCTGCTGATCCGGCCGGATCGCGCGTCCCTTGCGGACTACGTCCCCGAGTTGACGATCATCGACCTGCCGAGCTTTCAGGCCGAGCCGCACCGGCACGGCTGCCGCTCGAAGACGGTGATCGCCATCGACTTCGCGCGCAAGCTCGTCCTCATCGGCGGCTCGGCCTATGCCGGCGAGATGAAGAAATCGGTCTTCACGTACCTCAATTATGTGCTCCCCGGCGCTGGCGTGATGCCGATGCACTGCTCGGCCAACGCGGCCCTCGACGAAGCCGGCGACTCGGCCCTGTTCTTCGGCCTGTCGGGCACCGGCAAGACCACCCTCTCCAACGATTCCTCCCGCCAGCTCCTGGGCGACGACGAGCACGGCTGGAGCCAGGACGGCATCTTCAACTTCGAGGGCGGCTGCTACGCCAAGACCATCCGTCTCTCGCGCAACGCCGAGCCGGAGATCTACGCCACCACCGAGCGCTTCGGCACGGTGATGGAGAACGTGGTGATCGACCCGGAGACCCGGGTCCCGGATTTCGACGACGCCTCGCTCACCGAGAACACCCGCTGCGCCTACCCGCTCGACTTCATCGCCAATGCGAGCGCGACGGGACGCGCCGCGCACCCCAAGAACATCGTCATGCTCACCTGCGATGCCTTCGGCGTGATGCCGCCGATCGCTCGGCTGACCGGCGCCGAGGCGATGTACCACTTCCTCTCCGGCTACACCGCCAAGGTCGCCGGCACGGAGCGCGGGCTGACCGCACCGGAGGCGACGTTCTCGACCTGCTTCGGCGCGCCGTTCATGCCCCGCCACCCCAGCGTCTACGGCAACCTGCTGCGGGACCTCATCGCCCATCACGAGGTCGATTGCTGGCTCGTGAACACCGGCTGGACCGGGGGCGGCGTGGGCACCGGGCGCCGCATGCCGATCCGGGTCACCCGCCGCCTGCTCACGGCCGCCCTGGACGGCTCCCTGGCGCATGTCGAGTTCCGGCGCGATCCCTATTTCGGCTTCCGGGTTCCCGTCGCGGTACCGGGCGTCGAGACGGAGGTGCTGTCTCCGATCGAGACCTGGACCAACAAGGCGGCCTTCCACGAGACCGCGACGCGCCTCGTCACGATGTTCCAGGAGAACTTCAAGCGCTTCGCCGCCCACGTGGACGCGGAGGTCCGCGCCGCCGAGCCGGTGCTCTCCGCGGCCGCCTGAGCGCCGGCCATCCGGGGCACGGCGCGTCCGCGTCCCGGCACGGGGTCCGATGGGGGCGCTACGGTTTCGGGGTCGCTCCGCGCGCGGGATCCTCGTCGCACAGGACATCGTCGCACAGGACCTCGGGGGCATTCTCCCGCGCTTCGCGAAAGAGGACGCCGACTTCGTTCCCGCTGGACCAGATCGTCTGCGCCCGGTAGGCGGTGTCGCCCGGGTCGAGGAAGAGGTCGAAGCTGTCCGGGACCTCGACCTCCGTGCAGAAGGCGACGCGGGCCCCGATGGGCGACAGGTTTCGCACGAGGCAGGGCGTCGTCTCGGCCGATGCCCCGTCGAGGGCAACACGACCGGACAGATGCGTCAGGGCCCGAACGGCGTTGCGATGCTCATCCATGCCTGCAACAGACACGGGCATCCGTTAAGACAGCCCGACTCCGATCGGTGAAAAGCGGGGCTATCGGCCGTAGACCGGTTGATGGCGGAGCAGATCGTGTCTCGAACCACGGATTCGGCGCGCCGGAGTGCCGGACGGGGCCCGCGCGGGATGGCTCAGGCCGCCTCGCGCACCATCGCCTGGCGCACCTTGAGGGCCAGCTGCTCCAGGGTATAGGGCTTGGCCAGCAACTGTACGTCGGCGTCGACCAGCCCGTTATGCACGATGGCGTTGCGGGTATAGCCGGTCGTGAAGAGCACCGGCAGGTCGGGCCGGCGCTCGTGGACGGCCTGGGCGAGCTCGCGGCCGTTGACCTCCGGCATGACCACGTCGGTGAAGAGCAGCGCGATCTCGGGATGCGTGTCGAGCTTCTGCAGGGCGTCCTTGGCACCCTCCGCGTGGATCACGGTGTAACGCAGGTCGCGCAGGGCCGCGACGGCGAGGTCGCGCACCCCGTCCTCGTCCTCGACGACCAGGATCACCTCCCGGGCCGAGCCCTCCGGGAGCATCGTCGGCGTGACCCGCGCCATCTCGGCGGCGTCGCCGAGATGGCGCGGCAGGTAGAGCCGGACCGTCGTTCCCCGCCCGGGTTCGGAATAGATCGCCACGTGGCCGCCGGACTGGCGGACGAAGCCGTAGACCTGGCTGAGACCGAGCCCGGTGCCCTGTCCGACGGGTTTCGTCGTGAAGAACGGATCGAACGCCTTGGCGGCGACGTCGGGCGGCATGCCGCCGCCGCTGTCGGTGAGGGCGACAAGGACGTATGGGCCGGCCGGAACGCCGGGATTCCGGGCGGCATAGGCATCGTCGAGATGGACGTTGTCGGTCTCGATGACGAGTCGGCCACCCTTCGGCATCGCGTCGCGGGCGTTCACCGCGAGGTTGAGAATCGCGTTCTCCAACTGGTTGGCATCGGCCTTCGTGGTCCAGAGGTCGGGGGCCGCCACGGTCTCGATCCGGATGGATTCGCCCAGGCTGCGGCGCAGCAGGTCGGACATCGCGGCAATGAGGCGGTTGCAGGCGATGGCCTCCGGGGCGAGGGGCTGCTTGCGGGCGAAGGCGAGCAGCCGATGCGTGAGGGTCGCTGCCCGGTCTGCGGCCTTGAGGGCCTGCTCGGCGTAGCGCTCCACCGCCCGCTCTCCGCGTTCCAGGCGTCGCTTGAGGAGGCTAAGATTGCCGATGACGATCGCCAGCATGTTGTTGAAGTCGTGCGCGAGGCCGCCGGTGAGCTGCCCGAGGGCTTCCATCTTCTGGGATTGGCGCAGCCGATCCTCCAGCATGTCGCGGGTGGCGGCGGCCTCGATCAGGGACGCGTTCGCCTCCTGCAGGGCCGCGTGGGCGCGAAGGGTCCGCTGATGGCGCCGGCTCGCGTCGATCACCACGTACGCGCCGAGGAGGACGATCAGGACCACGGCCGCCGCGACGGCGAGCTGCACTTGGCGGGCAGCCTCGCCCGCCTGTTCCTGTCGACTGATCAGGCGGCGATAATTGTCGGCCTGCGCCTCACCGAAGAGCGAGCGGATCTCGTCCATGAGGTGCTTGCCCTCGCCGGAGCGCATGCGCGCCAGGGCCGCTTCCACCTGGCCGGTGCGGCGCAGGGCGACGGTCTCGCGCATCTCCCCGAGCTTGGCCCCGGCGGCGCGGCTGAGCCGGGCGATGATCGCCGACATGCCCGGATTGCGTGCAACGGCTTCCGCGATGGTGGACAGGCGGCCGGGCGTCCTCGCGCCGGCTTCCTCGTAGAGCTTGAGGTAGGTCTCGTCGCCCGAGAGGAGAAACCCGCGCTGTCCCGATTCCGCATCCTGGAGGCCGGAATACAGGGTGAAGATGGCGTCCCGGATGCGGACGCTGCGGCGCAGTTCGGCTCGGTTCGCATCCTGCTCCGCAACCAGATTGCCTGTCGCAGCAGCTGTCGCGATCAGCAGTAGAAATCCGATGATGAGAGGCGCAATTTCCCTGAAGCGTCCAGGTACAGCCTTGGGCTGTATCGGCGTAGCCCGAGGAAGATGCGCATCAAAGTTCATGATCCAGCCGGCGGGAGAACGTTGGAGCCCCAACGTTCCACTCCGACCAGCCTATGGCAACGCTTCGGCGACCAAATTGTGATCGATGTTGCCGAATTGCCGGGTTGACGGTCTTAGAACAACTTCATGCCCGGGGGGATCGGCAGGCCCTTGGTGAGTTCGGCCATCCGCTCGGCTGCAACCTGTTCGGCCTTGCCGCGGGCATCGTTGACCGCCGCAACGATGAGGTCCTCCAGGATCTCGCGCTCGTCGGCCACGAGCATGGCGGGGTCGATCTGTACACCCTTCACGAGGCCTTTGGCCGTCATCGTCACGCGGACGGCGCCCCCGCCCGACGCACCCGACACCTCGACGGTGTCGAGTTCGTCCTGCAGGGAGGCCATTTTCTCCTGCATCGCCTGGGCCTGCTTCATGATGCCCATGAGGTCGCGCATCGGGTCTGCCCTCTCTGTCGTTCCGGAACCGGGATGGATCACATCTGGGGCGCCACGGCCCCGGAGGCTATGTCTCGTCGTCGGGCTCGTCGGTCTCGGCCTCGCCGGTAGGCGCGGCCTCGATCGCCGGCGATCCCTCGGGCGCCTTGTCGCGCACGTCGACGATCTGCGCTCCGGGAAACCGGGCCAGGACCTCGCGGACCAGGGGATGGGCGGCGGCGTTCTGGTGGCGGGTCTCGGTGGCGGCGCGCGCAGTGGCGTCGAGGGTCGGCTCGCCGGCCTCCTTCGACAGGGCGACGATCCAGCGCCGGCCGGTCCAGGCGTCCAGGGCGCGGGCGAGGTCGTTGGCGATGCTCTGGCGCCCCCCGTCGGCGAGGCGGAACTCGATGCGCCCCTCCTCGAAGCGCACGAGGTGGACTTCGCGCTCCAGGGCCATCTTCAGGCCGATGTCGCGCTTGGCATCGGCCAGGGCGACAACGTCGGTGAACCGGAGGAGGCGCGGCCCTTCGGGCTGCGGCGCGGGAGCCGGGCTCGCGAGGGCGGGGCGCGACCCGCCGCCATTGGCCGCCATGGTCAGGGCCGGGCGCGGCGGCGGCGCCTCCCCTGAAAAGGTCGGGATCGGTGGCAGGGCCGGGCGGCCCTCGGCCATCGCGGGGCCCGGCGACGGCGACGGGGACTGGGCGAGTGCCTGGGCCGCGGCACCGGAGGCCGCCGCGGGGCCCGTCAGGGCCTGGGCCTTCATCTGGCGCAGGGCCTCGTCCGGGGTCGGCAGGTCGGCCGCGTAGGCGAGACGCACCAGGGCCATCTCGGCCGCCGCCAGCGGGCGGGTCGCCGTCTGCACCTCGGGGATCGCCTTCAGGAGGATCTGCCAGGCCCGCGACAGCACGCGGACCGAGAGTGTCTTCGCGAACGCGCTCCCCCGCGACCGCTCCGCTTCGCTCAGGGTCGGATCGGCGGCAGCCTCGTCCGGCACCAGCTTCAGGCGGGTGACGAGGTGGGTGAAGCTCGCGAGGTCGGACAGGATCACGGCCGGGTCTGCGCCGGCCTCGTACTGCCCGCGCACCTCCGCGAAGGAGGCCGGAATGTCGCCGCGCATCACCGCCTCGAACAGGTCGACGATGCGCCCGCGATCGGCCAGCCCCAGCATGTCGCGCACGCTCTGGGCGCTGACGAGGCCGGCCCCGTGGGCGATCGCCTGGTCGAGGAGCGAGAGCGCGTCGCGCACGGAGCCCTCGGCCGCCCGGGTGATCGCCGCCAGCGCCTCCGCGTCGGCCTCGACGGATTCGGCGGCGCAGATCCAGGCGAGGTGCCCGACCAGGGTTTCGGCCTCGACGCGGCGCAGGTCGAAGCGCTGGCACCGGGACAGGATGGTCACCGGCACCTTGCGGATCTCGGTGGTGGCGAAGACGAACTTGGCGTGCGGCGGTGGCTCCTCCAGGGTCTTCAGGAAGGCGTTGAACGCCTTCTCCGAAAGCATGTGGACCTCGTCGACGATGTAGACCTTGTAGCGGGCCGAGACCGGCGAATAGCGGATGCCGTCGATGATGCCGCGCACGTCGTCGATGCCGGTATGCGAGGCGGCATCCATCTCCAGCACGTCCATGTGCCGGGATTCCATGATGGCCTGGCAGTGCCGGCCGAGCTCCGGCATCGCGATGGTGGGGCCGGTATCGGGATGGCCGTCGCGGATGTAGTTCAGGCCGCGGGCGAGGATTCGGGCGGTGGTGGTCTTGCCGACGCCGCGCACGCCGGTGAGCATCCAGGCCTGGGGGATGCGGTTGGCCGCGAAGGCATTGGCCAGAGTCCGCACCATGGCGCCCTGGCCGATCAGGTCGTCGAAGTTCTGGGGCCGGTACTTGCGCGCCAGCACCCGATAGGGCGTGGCGGCCGGGGTCGGCTCGGGAAGGCCGGGCAGGAGCCCGGCATCGCTCAGAGGACCGGAGGTCGCGTCCATGCCGCCTTGCTGGGTTGGTGCGGCTCCGGTCGGAGGGTGCCGCCACGCGAGCCCGAGGCATCGATCGAGGTGGGAGGCTGGACGAAGACCCGCTCGGTCTCGTTAGGGCTGCTTCCTTCCGGACCTGACCCGGTTGGCGAGTGAAACGTCCCTCGCCAACCTCCCAAGGGCTATATGGCCGCCGCGCGCGACGGATGCAAGCGGACTCCGGGTATTCCAAGCGGACTCCGGGGTATTCCAAGCGATCTCTGGGTATCCAAGCGGACTTCGCGCCTCGGAGGGCGACTCCCGACAGGCCGGTGCGGGCAGGGCGGGGAAGGCGGCCGCGGTATGCCCGCAAATCGCCCGATCCCTGCGCCAACTTCCGCGTCCTGTCCTGATCGATGACGAGGGAGATGCCGATGACGCGGCGGTTCGGCTTGAGACTGATGGTGTCCACCGGCCTCGTGGCGGGCCTGATGGCTGCATCCGCCGCGCCCGAGGTGCCGGGAGCTTGGGCTGGGCGCTATCTCTACGAGCACGACGGCGGGCGCACCGTCGGCGGGTCGCCGATCGTCGTCACCTACGACCTCGACATCGCTCCGGGACGCGCCAACCGGGACTGCCTGCTTCGGATCGAGGGCTTCCAGACCGACGAGACCATCGTCTGCAAGGCGAGCGGTACGGACGAGCGCTTGTCCGTCGCCTTCCACACCTTCGGCGATGGACGGACGGTCAACGCCTACGGCACGCGGCTCTACGATGTCGGAACAAATCTGTTCGAGATGCGCCGGGGCGGCGATATCGTCCTGACTAAGTGGCGGGCGCTCAATCCGAGCGGTGCCGGCTCGGCCGCGCCGGCCGGCACCTACTTCACCCGCAAGGGCTGAACGCCGGAGCAATGCTCCGGCGAAAGGTCACTGCGGAGTGCGCGGGACTATTCGGCCTTGCGCTTCACGATGGCGAAGGTCTTGGGGTCGAGCTCTAGGTCGAACTGCTTTCCGTTGGCGTCGATGGCGTCGTCGACCTCGATCTCGTCGTCCTCGACCTCGATCTTCTTCCACTTGGTGAAGCCTTCCTGCTTCAGGACGGCCTCGATCTTGGTCTGCTCCTCCGGGGTCGGCTTCCGGTCGGCGAAGGCGGAGCCGGTGAAGGCGAGGCCGAGGGCGAGGGCGGCGAGGCCCGTGAGCTTGATCGACATGGTGTCTCCCTGCTGTGTCGAGGAATGTTTCTGACCTCCATCGAACCATTCAGCCCCGATGAGGTTCCTCTCGACGTCGCGCGATGGCTGCGCCCAGAGGTTGTATCCGGGGGCGCCGCCCCCTAGGGTCGCCGGATCTTTCCGCCCCGAAGGTCGATCCAGCATGGTCACGCGCGTCGCCACCGTGGCGTTCGAGGGCATCGAGGCGCGGGCCGTCGATGTCCAGGTTCAGATCGCCCCCGGCATCGTCGCCTTCACGGTGGTGGGCCTCGCCGACAAGGCGGTGGCGGAATCCCGGGAACGCGTGCGGTCGGCCCTGATCGCCTCCGGCCTCGCCCTTCCGGCCAAGCGCATCACCGTCAATCTCGCCCCGGCCGACTTGCCGAAGGAGGGCTCGCACTACGACCTGCCGATCGCACTGGCGGTGATGGGCGCCATGGGCGCCCTGCCGGCGGATGCGCTCGCGGGCTACTGCGTTCTCGGCGAACTCGCCCTCGACGGCACGATCACGGCGGTGTCCGGTGTGCTGCCCGCCGCCATGGCCGCCAGCGCCCTCGGCCTCGGCCTGATCTGCCCGGCCGCGACGGGGCCGGAGGCCGCTTGGGCCGGCGGCGACCTCGACGTGCTGGCGCCGCGCTCGCTCATCCAGCTCGCCAACCACTTCAAGGGTACCCAGGTCATGGCCCGGCCCGAGCCTGCGGTGGCCGCGCCGGGCGCTGCCCTGCCGGATCTGCGTGACATCAAGGGTCAGGAGGGCGCCAAGCGCGCCTTGGAGATCGCGGCGGCCGGCGGTCACAACCTCCTGATGAACGGGCCCCCGGGGGCGGGCAAGTCGATGCTCGCCGCGCGGCTGCCCTCGATCCTGCCGCCACTGGCACCGCGGGAGCTCCTCGAAGTCTCGATGATCCAGTCGGTGGCGGGCGAACTGAAGGGCGGAGCCCTTTCGAACCGGCGCCCGTTCCGGCAGCCGCACCATTCCGCCTCCATGGCGGCCCTGGTCGGCGGTGGCATCAACGCCCGTCCGGGCGAGGCCTCGCTGGCCCATGGCGGCGTGCTGTTCCTCGACGAATTGCCTGAGTTCACGCCCCAGGTCCTCGATTCCCTGCGCCAGCCGATGGAAACCGGGACGATCATGATCGCGCGGGCCAACCACCGGGTGACCTACCCGGCGCGCTTCCAGCTCGTCGCCGCGATGAACCCCTGTCGGTGCGGTCAGGCGCTGGAGCCGGGCTACGCCTGCCGCCGGGGGCCGAACGAGCGCTGCGTCGCCCAGTACGGCGCCCGCATCTCCGGGCCGCTCCTCGATCGGATTGACCTGCGCATCGAGGTCGGGGCGGTCACGGCCGCCGACCTGATCCTGCCGCCGCCCCTGGAGGGCTCGGCCGAGATGGCGGCGCGTGTGGCGGCCGCCCGCGCGCTGCAGTCCGCGCGCTACGCCGCCTACGACCCGGACGCCACGTTCACCAACGCCACCTGCCCGCCGCCGGTGATCGAGGCCGTGGCGGCGCCGGACCAGGAGGGGGCCGCTTTGATCCGTTCGGCCGCCGAGACCATGCGGCTCTCAGCGCGCGGCTTCCATAGGACCCTGCGCGTGGCCCGCACCCTGGCCGACCTCGACGGTGAGGCCCGGGTCCGCCGCATCCACCTCGCCGAGGCCCTGTCCTATCGCGGACGATCGGACCAGCCAGCAGCGGCATGACGGCGCCCGGAGCCCCTGTCCGGTCGCGGTCGAGCCCCCGGAGGCCTGGGCGCAGGCGCCGGGCGGCGGTGGTGCGCTCGACCCGATGCCTTATTCGGCGGCTTGGCGCGCGGCGTAGCCGAGGCGCCCGTTCAATTCCTCGATCAGCTTCACGGCGGCCTCCGCGATGACGGTGCCGGGCGGAAAGATCGCCGAGGCGCCGGCGGCGTAGAGGGCGTCGTAGTCGCCGGGCGGGATGACGCCGCCGATGACGATCATCACGTCGCCGCGGCCTTGCTCGGTGAGCGCGGCCTTCAGTTCCGGCACCAGAGTCAGGTGACCGGCGGCCAGCGACGACACGCCGACGATGTGGACGTCGTTCTCCACCGCCTGCCGGGCGGCCTCCGCGGGTGTCGCGAAGAGTGGCCCGATATCCACGTCGAAACCGAGATCGGCGAAGGCGGAGGCGATCACCTTCTGGCCGCGGTCGTGTCCGTCCTGGCCCATCTTGGCGACGAGGATGCGCGGGCGGCGCCCGTCGTTTTCCTCGAAGGTCTCCACGAGCTTGCGAACGGTCTCGACCACCGGCGACATGCCACCCACCTCCCGCTTGTAGACGCCCGAGATCGAGCGGATCTCAGCCCGGTGACGGCCCCAGGCCGTCTCCAGGGCGTCCGAGATCTCGCCCACCGTGGCCTTGGCCCGCGCCGCGTTCACGGCGAGTTCGAGGAGGTTGCCCGTCCCCCGCGCCGCTGCCGTCAGGGCCGCCAGGGCCGCGTCGACCTCCGCCTGGTTGCGCTCGGCCCGGAGCCGTTTCAGCTTGTCGATCTGAAGGGTTCGGACATTGCCGTTGTCGACGCGCATGAGCTCGATGGCACGGTCGTCGTCAGGCTTGAACTTGTTCACGCCCACGATGGTCTGGCGGCCGGAATCGATCCGAGCCTGGGCTCGGGCGGCCGCCTCCTCGATGCGCAATTTCGGAATGCCGGCCTCGATGGCCTTGGCCATGCCCCCCAGCTCATCGACTTCGCGCAGGTGCTCCCAGGCGCGGGCGACGATGTCCTGTGTCAGCTTCTCGACGTAGTAGGAGCCGCCCCACGGATCGACGATGCGCGTGGTGCCGCTCTCCTGCTGCAGGAAGAGCTGGGTGTTGCGGGCGATGCGGGCCGAGAAGTCGGTGGGCAGCGCCAGCGCCTCGTCCAGCGCGTTGGTGTGCAGGGACTGGGTGCCCCCTTGCGTCGCTGCCATCGCCTCGATGCAGGTTCGGGTGACGTTGTTGAAGACGTCCTGCGCGGTCAGCGACCAGCCCGAGGTCTGGCTGTGGGTGCGCAGGGGCAGCGACTTGTCGCTCTGCGGCTCGAACTCCTTGACGAGCTTGGCCCAGATCAGGCGCGCGGCCCGCATCTTGGCGATCTCCATGAAGAAGTTCGTCGAGATCGCCCAGAAGAACGACAGACGTGGAGCGAACTGGTCGATGGTCAGCCCGGCGGCGAGGCCCGCCTTGATGTACTCGACACCATCGGCCAGCGTGTAGGCGAGCTCGAGGTCGTTCGTCGCCCCGGCCTCCTGCATGTGATAGCCGGAAATCGAGATGGAGTTGAACTTCGGCATGTTCTTCGAGGTGTAGGCGAAGATGTCGCCGATGATCCGCATCGAACCCGCCGGCGGGTAGATGTAGGTGTTGCGGACCATGAACTCCTTGAGGATGTCGTTCTGGATCGTGCCGGCGAGCTTTTCCGGCGGGACGCCCTGCTCCTCGGCCGCGACGATGTAGAGGGCCAGGATCGGCAGCACCGCGCCGTTCATCGTCATCGAGACGGTCATCTCGTCGAGCGGGATGCCTGAGAACAGCGTCCGCATGTCGTAGATCGAATCGATCGCCACACCGGCCATGCCCACATCGCCCGAGACGCGCGGATGGTCGGAATCGTAGCCCCGGTGGGTTGCGAGGTCGAAGGCCACCGACAGGCCCTTCTGCCCGGCGGCGAGGTTGCGCCGGTAGAACGCGTTCGAATCCTCTGCCGTGGAGAAGCCGGCATATTGCCGGATCGTCCAGGGCTGGGTCACGTACATCGTCGGGTAGGGGCCGCGGAGGTAGGGCGCCACGCCCGGATAGGTGTCGAGGAACTCGATGCCTTCGCGATCCTCGGGGCCGTAGACGCCCTTCACCGGAATGCCCTCGGGCGTCATCCAGGGCTCGCCCGTGGGCGGCACCGGAGCCGGCACGGCATCGGCCGCGTAGGGAACGGTCGCGAAGTCTGGGATGCGAGACGTCATGGGCTCTGGCTCGTGCGGCGGCGGCGTCCCGGCATTATAGGTACGCGCGCAATCTGGGCTACTCCTAACCGGACTTCGCCCGGATGGGGGCGGCAAAACCGTCACTTTCGCGCAAGCGGCCGGCAAATCTTTTCGGGCCGCTGCCAAAACTTTCTTGTCGGACGGCCCTACTCGGCGGCCATCCGTGAGGGGGCAAGACCCTGGACCTCGGCGGCGACGGCCGCCACGACGCTGCGCAGGTGCCAGACCAATTCCGAGAAGCCCGGCGTGATCGCGAGGCTCGCCTCGTTCATGTAGAGGCCCCGATTGATCTCGATCTGCAGCGCGTGGCGCTCGACGTTCGGCTCGCCGTAGTGCTCGGTGATGAAGCCGCCCGCGTAGGGCTTGTTGCGCAGAACGCGGTAGCCGCGGGCGCGCAGGTGGTGCTCGAAGGCGTCGATCAGGATCGGCGCGCAGGCGGTGCCGAAACGGTCGCCCAGGATGATGTCGGCCCGCGCCGCTTCGTCGCGCCCGAGGCTCGACGACGGCATCGAGTGGCAGTCGATCAGGATGGCGTGCCCGAACTGGCGCGCCGTGCGCTGGATCAGGCTGCGGAGCGCGCGATGATAAGGCTTGTACAGGGCCTCGATCCGCTCGACCGCGGCCGCCACCGGCAGACGTCCGCGATAGATCTCCTGCCCGTCGGCCACGAGGCGCGGGATGGTGCCGAGGCCGCCCGCCACCCGCATGGAGCGGGTGTTGGCGAAGGCCGGCAGGCGTCCGTCGAACATGCGCGGGTCGAGTTCGTAGGGCTCGCGGTTCACGTCGAGGAAGGCCCGCGGGAAATGCGCCCGCATGAGGGGCGCCCCGAGATCGACCACCGGGGCGAACAGCCGGTCCACGTGCGCGTCTTCCGAGCGCCGCAGCGCGAGCCCGTCGAGGCGCGAGGCGGCCAGGAAGGCCGGCGGGTAGACGGTGCCGGAATGCGGCGTGTTGAAGACGAAGGGGAGGGTATGCGCCGTCGGCTCGTCCACCGTGAAGGGCGGATCGAAGGCTGCCGCCCCGGACGCTTCGGGGGTCTGGAACGGCTCTGTCATCGCGGCGCGGGCGCCTCGGTGCGGACGGGACAACGCATCGCCCCACTTTGCGGGTTGCCGACTTGCCTGTCCAGCAGGACGGGCGTGCCGCGAGGCCGCCGCTCGTGCCGTTGGACACCCCCGCCCCGACGGGTCGGCAACGTTCTGTTTACCAAGCCGGTGCTTTGTGGAAAGAACACGTCGAATCAAAGGTACGGGACGCTGCTCGATGAAGATCCTCCTGGCGGAAGACGACAACGACATGCGCCGCTTCCTGGCCAAGGCGCTGCAGAACGCCGGCTACGACGTGCTGTCGTTCGACAATGGGCTGTCGGCCTACAATCGCCTGCGCGAGGAGCCCTTCGAGCTGCTCCTCACCGACATCGTGATGCCCGAGATGGATGGGATCGAGCTGGCGCGCCGCGCCACCGAACTGGACCCGGACATCAAGGTGATGTTCATCACGGGCTTCGCCGCCGTGGCTCTGAACCCGGATTCGAAGGCCCCCAAGGACGCCAAGGTCCTGTCGAAGCCCTTCCACCTGCGCGATCTCGTCAACGAGGTCGAGAAGCTGCTGGCCGCCTGAGCGTAACCGCCGACACCCCCACTTAATCGAGGCAGTAGGAAGAGCCTGCCTGCTCGCCTATATGCTGTACGGATTGGGGTGGGGCGTTTCGACGATGAAGCCGGTCACGATCTATACAACCGCGTGGTGCCCGTACTGCTCGGCGGCCAAGAGCCTGCTGCGCGACAAGGGCATCGCGTTCACCGAGATCGACGTCGAGCGGACATCCGGCTCGCGCACCACCATGGTTCAGCGCGCCGGGGGCCGCACGAGCGTGCCGCAGATCTTCGTCGGCGACACCCATGTGGGTGGCTGCGACGACCTCTATGCCCTGAACGGCGCCGGCAAGCTCGACGCCCTGGTGGCCGCATGAGCGACGCGCCGAAATTCACGGCCGCCTGCGTGCAGATGCGCTCGGGCCGCGAGCTCCTCGCCAACCGCGACGCCGCGGTGGCCCTGGTCCGCGAGGCCGCGGATGCCGGTGCGCACTACGTCCAGACCCCCGAGATGACCTCCCTGGTGGAGCGCAGCAAGGCGAGCCTGTTCGAGAAGGTCACGGCCCAGGACGACGACCCGACGCTGGCGGCCCTGCGCGACGTCGCCCGCGCGCGCGGCATCGTGATTCAGATCGGGTCACTCGCCGTGCGCAACGGCGACAAGGTCGCCAACCGCGCCTTCCTGATCGATGCGGAGGGGGCGATCACCGCCTCCTACGACAAGCTCCATCTCTACGATGTCGACCTGCCCAACGGCGAGCGCTGGCGTGAATCCGCGACCTATACGGGGGGCGCCTGCGCCGTCGTCGCGGACACGCCCTGGGCGGCCATCGGCCTCGCCATCTGCTACGACATCCGCTTCCCGGCCCTGTACCGGGCCCTGGCGGAGGCGGGCGCCACCGTCCTGACGGCGCCGGCCTGCTTCACCAAGCAGACGGGGGAGGCGCATTGGCACGTGCTGCATCGGGCCCGCGCCATCGAGACCGGTTCGTTCATGATCTCGGCGGCCCAGGGGGGGCACCACGAGGACGGGCGCGACACCTACGGCCATTCCCTCATCGTCGATCCCTGGGGCCGGATCCTGGCCGACGCCGACGGGGCCGAGCCGGGGGTGATCCTCGCCGAGATCGACCTCGCCCGCGTGGCCGATGCCCGCGCCCGCATTCCGACCCTGCAGCATGCCCGCCCCTTCACGATCGAGCGGGTGGGGCGCCCTTCCTGACGCCGCTCGCACACGTCTTCCGAAAACCGTGACCCGATGATCCGCTATACCCTCGTCTGCGAGGCCCAGCACGGCTTCGAGAGTTGGTTTCCCTCGAGCGATTCCTTCGATGCGCAGGCGGCGCGCGGACTCGTCTCCTGCCCGGTCTGCGGCTCGGTCCAGGTCGGCAAGAGCATGATGGCGCCCTCGGTCGTCCGAACGGATCGCGGTTCCCGCACCCCACCGGCCCCGGCGGGGCTCTCCTCGGAGGCGGGCTCGATCCCCGCGGCACCGCACACAACGCCGCAACTGGCGCTCACCGAACCCGAGCAGCGCCTGCGCGCCCTGAGGCGGGCCATGCGCGAGGCGGTGACGCGGAACGCCGACGATGTCGGAACGCGCTTCCCGGAGGAGGCCCGGCGGATCCACTACGGGGAGACCGAGACCCGAGCGATCTACGGCGAGGCCAGTTTGGACGAGGCGCGCGCCCTCGTGGACGAGGGCATCGCAGTGGCGCCCCTGCCGCCGGCCTCCGACGACCGGCATTGAGTCTCAGCGCTTCAGCGCGGCGGTTCCGGCTACCGACGCCAGGGCGAAGGCGATGAGCGCGTTCCAGCCTGCGAGAGAGATCCCGGCCAGGCGCCAGGCCGCCGTGGAACAGTCGGCCACGCGCGTGCTCTGGAGTGCGTTCAGGAAATCGCCGACGTCGGACGGATTGGCGCCCGCGCCGCCCCCGCAATCGGTGGGTCCGGCCCAGAGGCTCCACTCCGCCCCGGCGTGATAGACGCTGAGTCCGGCCCCGTAGAGAAGGCCCAGGGCGGCGAGGCCGAGGACGAGGCGGGTGGCCCGGGCGGGCAGGACAAGGCCCAGGAGCGCCAACGGAATCGCCGCGTAGTAGGGAATCCTCTCCTGCAGGCAGAGTTTGCACGGCACGTAGCCGAGCCCCCACTGAAAGTACCAGGCGCCCGCGAGCGTCAGCACGGATCCGACGAGCAGGAGGAGGGCGGCGCGGCGCAGGCGCAGGAGCGAGGCGTAATCCATCTCTCTAAGGTCACCTTGGTCTAGAGCAACACCTTGAACAGCACGAAGCCGAGGATGATCACGGCGACGGAGATCGCCGCCACCACGTTGAGGTGGCGGTCGAGCACCCCCCGGATCTGAACGCCGTAGCGGCCCAGAAGTCCCGCCAGGATGAAGAACCGGGCGCCCCGCGTCAGCAGCGACAGCACCACGAACCAGAACAGGTCGTAATGGGCGAAGCCCGAGGTGATGGTCACGAGCTTGAAGGGGATCGGCGTCAGGCCCTTCAGCAGGATCACCCAGTGTCCGTACTCTGCGTAGGAGGCCTGGAAGGTGGCGGCCTTGTCGGACAGGCCGTAGACCCGAAACACCCACTGGCCGATGGAATCGAACAGCAGGGCGCCGATTGCGTACCCGACGAGGCCGCCCGCCACCGAAGCCAGGGTGGTGATGAGGGCGTAGAACCAGACCCGATCCGGCCGGCTCACCGCCATCGGCACCAGCATCACGTCCGGCGGCACCGGGAAAAACGAGCTCTCGGCAAAGGCCACCGCGCCGAGGGCGTAGGGTGCGGAGGGCTTGCCCGCGAGCGCGAGGATCCACTCGTAGAGGCGACGGATCATAAAGGGGTCCGAGAGGGCTGGAGGGGATGGGCGGCGCCCTTTGACCATACGGCGCCGCCCCTGGCGAGCGCTCGCAGACCGCACTGCGAAGAAAACACCACTGGCCGAAACCGGTAAGGTGTGCGATGACGCGACCGCTGCGGGCGTGGTGGAACTGGTAGACGCGCCGGACTCAAAATCCGGTTCCGCAAGGAGTGTCGGTTCGATTCCGACCGCCCGCACCACCCGGCGCCTTCGGCAGCCTCGATTTCGCCCAGGCCGTCTTGATCCGCCTCACCTCGGCCGACGGCCCCCGAAAAGGGCGCGATCGACGACCTCGCCCTGGCGACTCTCGGCAGAAACCTGCTCTGGCCTGCCTGAGCTTGCGTGGACAGCCGAGAGCCAGTCCAGCCCCTGGTATAATCTAGACGGATGGTCCGGTCGGCTCCGACTGCTCGCGGACCCGTGATACGAGGGCGATCCGACCGAGTGCGGTCGACACGCGCCTCGCAGAGCTCGGATCTCGATGCCGGTGGACCGGAGCAGACCTCCGGCGCGAGTGCACCGCAGGTCTGTCTTTCTTTCGGGTGTCGTCTTCAGGCGACGAGCAACACGTCGCGTCCCAGACCCGCAACGAGGTCGAGGGCGGTCACGCCGGCGAGCTGGAAGGTCTCGCTCAGCCCGCCATGGGCCGCATCCGCCGTGATCGTGTAGAGGTCCGTGCCCGTCATGTGGCTCAGCGTGGCGCCCGTGCCG
>NZ_LMML01000028.1:907072-907216 GCF_001422215.1 Methylobacterium sp. Leaf89
GTGAAATCCATGACCTTGTCGCCGTGGGTCTCGCCGGCGCGGAACACGAAGGTGTCGTTGCCGCCGCCGCCGGTGAGCACATCCTTGCCGCCGCTGCCGTCGAGGATGTTGGCGGCGCTGTTGCCGATCAGGATGTTGGACTGG
>NZ_LMML01000029.1:0-183 GCF_001422215.1 Methylobacterium sp. Leaf89
GTAGCCGACCTGACCACCGCCGACGAAGCCGTCGTTGCTCTGGCCGTTGCTGAAGGCGATGGCAGCGGTGGTGCCCGGCAGGACCAGGGTGCTGGCGCCGTTCACGCCGATGACGGTCGCCTGGTTGTTGCTGGAAGCGTCGAAGCCGTAACCGGCGTTGAAACCGGCGTAGAAGCCGGTCCA
>NZ_LMML01000029.1:305-5275 GCF_001422215.1 Methylobacterium sp. Leaf89
ATATCGCTCGAAGAATGCGTTAGGGTTTTACTTACCATGTTGTTCGTGAACGCCACAGCTCACGTCCGCCCTAGCGGTTCCAAGACCAGCGTGAAGGCCGTGAAGCCGTAGACGGTCGATTTGAATCGAGGGGACGAATGGAATGCCGATTGGCGTGCTCAGCTTTTGATCCAGAACCAAGCCGGCGGGTCTCTCATGAATGCTGTTCGCGGTACGGCCTGAACGGAACGCCGTGAAGTGCATCAGTCGTGGTTCGGTCGCTGAGGTGAAGCCCACGATCTTACCAGTCGGTTGAGCAGATGGCTCTGTTGCTAACCGACTCGACGCATGCCTTTGTCGACGTCGTCTCGATCTGCATCCCCTGGGACACCCGCATCGGCCTCGCGGTCGGAAAAATGAGGGTGGTCGGGGACCGGGAAGAGATCCTCCAGGCCCCGAGCGATCCCATAGAGCACTGGGTAAGACGGCGTGCCTTCGAGCGGCAGGCAGTAGTTAGCTTCACGCATGATGATCTCGGGTGACGAAGAGGCCTCCTCAGGAGGCGCAAGCGATTGGTTGGCAGTCAGCGTTAATGATAAACTCTGCAATAAGTTTCAAGAAAAACGAAACAATATTCGCCGCTCGACATAAATACACCATCCCTGATCTGCGCGTCATCGAATTGCGCACAACCCGGATGCTTGGATTTGGCGCTCCGGAGTCGAGCCTCGTCGCTGCGCCACGGTCGTGAAGCGATGCCTGCTGAGGCATCCGTGCTCTCGCACTTGCCACGCGGTTCGGCTGAGTGCTTCCCTCTCTTCATGATCAAATCCGAGTTGATCCTCCGCATCGCAGAGTAGAACCCGCGCCTTCGCAGGCGAGACGCCGAGGCTATCGGAAACACGATCCTGGGACGGATCTCCGACGCACTGGTGGCGGGCGAGCGTGTGGAGCTTCGTGGGTTTTTGGCGTCCATGACGCGCCTTGAACTCACAATTGCCGCTACACTCCTCATTTGCGCAGCGACGATCATCATGAGGTTGGCGTGAACGTCCACGCCTTTCGCGAAATAGGAACACGCGATGAAATCTTTGGTTGGTTGGCTAGAGCCCTTCGAAAGGTTCTCCAACGACACGGCAGGAATTGAAAATGAACGTCAAGATTTTGCGCTCGTCCCTGATCGCTGCGACCCTTCTGGCTGGTAGTGCCAGCTTTGCGCTGGCCCAGGGCGGTGGTGGTGGTGGCGGTGGCGCTGGGGGGGCGGGGGGTGGCGCCGGGGGAGCTACAGGCGGCGCATCTGGCGGAGGCGGAATGAGCGGCGGCGGGACCGGTGGATCAGGCAGCAACTCTGGTAGTAGCGCAGGTACTGGCATGGGTACCGGCACGGGATCCGGTACAGGCGGTGGTATGGGTACCAGTGGCTCTGGCTCCGCGGGCGGATCGTCGGGCACATCGGGGACCGGCGCAGGTGCAGCACCAAGCGGCACTGGCCGGTAACCCGGACTTGCCCCCGCCACCCAATTTGCTCATGGGCTGGCGGGGAGGATCGTCGATCCTGCAGCGTATCATGTCGGGACGCTGCAAAAGGCCATAGCTGCAGCTGAAGCCCCGGACGTGGTAGCCGTGCGACACAACGAGAGGGAGGCAACGACGTGTTCAGCCATATGGTGATTGGCAGCAACGACTTGGCCAAGGCGAAAGTCTTCTACGATGCGCTCTTCGGTGTCATGGGCGGCGAACCCGGCACGACGGATGCTCTAGGGCGCTTGGTCTACGCGCACCGCGGCAGCCGGTTCGTAATTACCAAGCCGATCAACGGGGAACCCGCGACCGCCTCCAACGGCGGTACCATCGGGTTCGGGATGGACAGCCCGGATGAGGCCCGTGCCTGGCACGAGGCCGGTGTCGCCCACGGGGGCACTTCCATCGAGAACCCGCCGGGCGAGCGTCAAACGCCGATGGGTCGAATCTATCTCGCCTACCTGCGCGACCCAGACGGCAACAAGCTCTGCGCACGCCACAAGGTTGCGGACTGAAGCTGCTCCCACCTGCCGGTTGACCATTGAGCCCATACCGACAGGTGATAGCGACGTGACGACGGTGAGGGCGAATCACGCAGCCTTCGTGCGCTTTGTGGCCTTCGGCTCCGCGGAGTCGCCCCGGTCGACGACACGGCCAAGGCCGCTGGACTTCGCAAGCTCTGAGCGTCGCGCGGCATACTCAGGGGCGACCATCGGGTCGTCGGCCGAGAGACCGAAGCGCTGACGGTAGCTGTGCGAGTCGAAGCCATGCATGCCGAGGTGACGCTTCAGGGTCCTGTAGGTCTTGCCGTCGATGAAGCTGACGATGCCTTCCGGCGTCACCGACTTGTGGACCTGCGCAGCGCTCGGCTTCTCAATCTCGGCTTCTGGCGCGGCTGTGGCCACTCCTGTTGCAGACGCCTCAAGCGCACTGTGAACCTGACGGATCAAATCCGGTAGATCGGCGGTCCGGACTGGATTGTTCGACACATACGCGGAGACGATATCGCCCGTGAGCTCGACGAAGTTGGTGGTTTGGGTTTCTATGCTCTTGGGCATGATACTATTCTGTTGTTGTACCTCGATCGGAGGGCAATTGAACATCCAAGGTTGATTATCAAGCTTTGCCTTGGCCGATGGTCCCGGAGCGGGCTGAAAGGGTCTTGGCGATCGATCCAATCCGGCAAAAGCTGGTCGGCGGGAGCGAAGCGGACGGCCCACGCGTCTTGGATGTGTTCCGCTCAGGCATCCCGGGTCCGAAGCAGTTCTGCCATGGCGGCGCCAAGGGGACATCTGGGAGATGGGGCCCAGCGGAGAATAGGACGAGCGATACATGTGCCGCGCTCCCCGGAAGAAGCTGCGGCTTTCGTGACTCCTTCGCCACATCGGTTCGAGAACCGCCGGATCGGACTGCCCGACGCCGCAATCGTACCGTAGCGTGTCTCGGTCTTGACGGTGCGTGAACCAATCGCCCGTCCAGCCTTTCAGCGAGATGGGCATGGAGATGCGGGTGTTCGGAGCCTTTGGGTTCGGGCGTGTGACGGCTGGCAGTATGGTCGCTGTGACGGCGCTCGCCCTGCTGCCGGCCTGTGCGGGGCGCCCCGGCGGGGTTCTCCTGCCCGTCGCCGGCGCCGAGCAGGTTGTGGGCACCTCGCGCGTCGACATGCTCGTCGCCACGACCCGCAAGTCCGCGGCCGACCGCGGCGTGCTGTTCTCGGGCGAGCGTGGCGAGGCGGTGACCTACACCGATCTCGCGGTCTCGATCCCGCCCGACGCCATCCGTCGGCCGGGCTCTGTCCAATGGCCGAGGGCGGTCCCTGGCAACCCGGCCACCGACTTCGTCGCCCTGCGCGCCGATCCGATCGAGCGCTCGAAGGTCCCGGCTTGGACGCACCGCGCCGTCCGGGGTTCGGCCAAGCGCCAGGTTCTCGTGTTCGTCCACGGCTTCAACAACAAGTTCGAGGATGCCGTCTTCCGCTTTGCCCAGATCGTGCATGATTCCGGCGCCGAGGTCGCGCCCGTGCTCTTCACCTGGCCATCGCGCGGATCCGTTCTCGCCTATGGCTATGACCGGGAGAGCACGAACTTCTCGCGCAACGGGCTCGAGGACCTGCTGCGGGACCTCGCGAAAGATCCGAATGTCGGCGAGGTGACGATCCTCGCCCATTCCATGGGTAATTGGCTGACCCTCGAGAGCCTGCGCCAGATGGCCATCCGCGACCGCCGGATCGCCCCGAAGATCCGCAACGTCATCCTGGCCGCCCCCGACGTCGACATGGATCTTGCCCGCGCCGCCTTCCACGACATGGGTAAGGACCGCCCACGCCTGACGCTGATGGTCTCCGGCGACGACCAGGCCCTGGCGGTGTCCCGCCTGGTCTGGGGCGACAGCGTCCGCCTTGGCGCCATCGACCCGACGGTCGAACCCTATCGAACGCAACTCGAGCGCGAGAAGGTGTCGGTGCTGAATCTCTCCGCAGTGAAGTCGACCGACGCCCTCAACCACGGCAAGTTCGCCAGCGGCGACGTCGTCGCCCTCCTGGGCAAGCGCCTCGCCGACGGCCAGCCAATCTCGGACGGTCAGATCGGCATCGGCGACCGTCTGGTGAGCACGGCCGCCGGCGCCGCGTCCACGGTGGCGACCGGAGCTGCCCTGGCCGTTGCCGCCCCCGTAGCCCTGATCGACCCCCAGA
Organism: Methylobacterium sp. Leaf89; assembly: GCF_001422215.1. Lineage (NCBI taxonomy): Bacteria > Pseudomonadati > Pseudomonadota > Alphaproteobacteria > Hyphomicrobiales > Methylobacteriaceae > Methylobacterium > Methylobacterium sp. Leaf89. The sequence continues at coordinate 4,498 of NZ_LMML01000029.1, forward strand.
CCCGCGAGACTTACGGCGAGCACCTCTCGAACGTCGGATCTGGCCTGCGCGACACCGTTGGATCGACCGTCGATCTCGCCGGCGCCCCGGTGCGCGCGCTGGGAAGCAGCGGGCGCTAGCGGTTCAACCTGTTCGGGGTCGAAAATGATGGCGACCAGTTGCGTGCATTGTTCGATCTGTTTTTGAGGCGGTCGAGTGGAACCCCGACCGCGTGGAGGCGGAGCACCGCCTGTTCTCGTTCCTGATCTGCGAGGCCAGCGGTATCGTCGGCCTGGTCCACCTGAAAGCCATGCCGGTCCTGCTGACGACGCCGGAGTGCTCTGCAACGTCCTATCGCATACGGTCACGACACGGGAGTTGATTGCCCTGGCACACGCGGCGCGTGCCGGATGCGCATTCCCGCTGTCGCATTCCCACATCGACACGCGCGACGACGATTGACCATCAGCCTTCGGGTAACCGAAGGGCTGCATCCTGACGTCGAGCCACGTTGCGTACCGGCTCGGCTGTGAGATGGACGATCCTCCCCGCCGGCTCGTGATCAGATCGGGCGGCGGGGCAGCTTCATTGAATATTAACCCTACGACCCCCATCTCAGAACCATACCGATCACGGCTCTAAGGCCCGATCGGATGCGGCCACGATGCCGGGATGGGGTGACGCCGGATGTACGCGCACCTCGTTCCAGCGTCCGTGGCCGTTGTTATGTCCGGCCGCGGTGCAACCTTAACGGTTTGTTGCCGATGCGCGTTCAGGATGCCTCAACCTTTGGAGGATC
>NZ_LMML01000029.1:5459-5673 GCF_001422215.1 Methylobacterium sp. Leaf89
TATCCAGGCGATCGTGCGCCGCTCGAAGGGCCACGCCCAGTCGGTGATCACCACCGGCGACCTCATCGTGAACCTCGACGAGAAGACGGTGGCGATCGCGGGCAGCTACGTGAAGCTCACGGGCAAGGAGTACCAGATCCTGGAGCTGCTGGCCCTGCGGAAGGGCACGACGCTGACCAAGGAGATGTTCCTCAACCATCTCTACGGCGGCATG
>NZ_LMML01000029.1:5709-66363 GCF_001422215.1 Methylobacterium sp. Leaf89
TCGTCGGGCAAGAACTACATCGAGACCGTCTGGGGCCGCGGTTACGTGCTCCATGATGGTGTCTCGGAGATGCGCGCCTTGGCGAGTTGAAGCCTTCGAAGCCGAACGGCAGCGGAGGATGGCAGACATCTCGATCAACGAACATGGCCCCTCACTGCGTTCAGAGGGCGAACAGATCCCGCTGTCCGAACCGGGCTTGCGCCCAAGGTCGTGATCCCTTCATGCGGGGTAGGCGTTTGAAGGTCGGAAGCGCCTTGTGCGCCTGACCGTACAAAACGGCCCCTACGATCCTGCATCCGTCGCCGCGATGATAGACATACGTCCGGTAGTGAACCGCGCCGGGTTCACCGGAGGCCATTTGGTTTGGGTCAAGCGGCCAAGGTTTGCACCTCGGTTTGAGCATAGTCGCGCGCTTCGGCTTCGGCGGGAGGCACGTTACCGATCGTTTCCAGCGGCCGACGGTGATTGAAACAATCCACCCATTCGAAAGCGGCGAACTCGACGGCTTCGAACGACCGCCACGGGCCGCGCCGGTGGATGACCTCGGTCTTGAACAGTCCGATCACGGTCTCGGCGAGAGCATTGATGCTCCTATCGTCGTCAGGCGGTGTTCGCGAGCGGTTCGGAAGCTCGCAGGCGGCCGCAGAGATGGGCGTAGATCTCACGGGCGACGAACCGCTTCAGGCAGCGGATGATTTCGCGCTGCGTCAGGCCTTCGGCCAAACGCCGCTGCATGTAGGCCGGCGTCGGCAGATGGCTGCGCAGGCGCACGATCACGACCCGGTAGAGCGCGGCGTTGGCCTGCCGGAGTTCGCGAACCTCCCGCTCCAGGGCCTTGATCCGCTCGCGCTCGTCCGTCGTCGGGCCGGCTCGTTGGCCCTGGTCCCGCTCGGCCTGGCGTACCCAATTCCGCAGCGTCTCGCCCGAGCAGCCGATCTTGGCTGCAATCGAGCGGATCGCCCCGTACTGGGAATCATGCTCGCCCAGGTGCTCCCACATCATCCGCACCGCGCGTTCACGGACCTCGGGGGAAAAAGGTGGGGTTCGCTTCGTCATGGCTCCATCCTCGCAAGAGTTGAGGCCTCCGGAAAATCCGGCACGGGTCAAACCCGCTGAGTGGTCGCGCGCGTCGCTCGATGGGGGCATCACGCGCTGGCTCGAGCCGACGGGTCGGTGAGGTTGTCCCTTGAACGCAGGGCGAGCCAAGGCCCCACCCTTGGGAAGCTGCGTGTCAAGCGTGGCCGTTCCGGCAGGGTGTCGTGGCGGCGCGGGGGTCGTGCACGCGGAGATCCATCCGCCGGATGCCCCTCGGTTTGGGCGCGGGCAGCCGTTCGCAAGGCCCTGGGCCTTCCTCCTGCCCAGCGGTCCGCGCGTCACGTCGGCATCGCTCGCGAAGGGGCGATCACGGCCGTGAGCCCTTCGCTCAGACGCCCCGGCCCGGTTCGGCAGGATTCCTGAGGAATCGCCGAATCCATCCGGCGACGCGCGCGCCGTCGTTGGGGGCATCGAGGGACGCCAGGGCCCGGGCCTGCACGGCCGCGTCGAGATCGCCCGGACGGTGCCCGGCGATCAGGGCACGGGCATAGTCGGTGGTGAATTCCGGGTGGAACTGGACGGAGAAGGCGCGCCGGTCCGAATAGGCGAGGATGCCGTGGGGCGTGAAGGCGCTGCCCGCCAGCGTTCGGCTCCCCGGCGGCGCCTCGACGACCTGATCCTGGTGGATGGCCGGGACGGCGACCCGCGGCTCTCCATCCATCCAGTCTGCCGCCCGATGAATGTCGTAGGTGTGCAGCCCGATCCCCCAGCCCTTCGGCGATTTCTCGACCCGTCCGCCGAAGGCGGCCGCCATGACCTGATGCCCGAAGCAGATCCCCACGAGAGGCTTGTCCGGGTCGAGATCGCGCAGGGAGGCGATCAGCGTTCCGATCCAGGGGAGGGGATCGTAGGCGCCGGCCGGCGAACCCGTCACGAGGGTGGCGTCGAAGGTATCCGGATCGGTGGGCCATTCGTCCCGGTTCACCCGGAACACCGAGACGTCGTGCCCGGGGCCGAGCCGGTCGGCGGTCATCCGGCCATAGCCCGGGTATCGGCCGGCGAGCCGCTCCGGGGGCGTGCCCGCTTCGAGAATCGCGATCTTCATGGATGGGAGACGGTAAACCGGCGCTTCACCCCCGATACCAGAACCCCCTCCGGTCAGCCTGCGGATTCTTCATGTGAATCGCGCCGCGGCGGCGATTCACGATTCGGGCTTCGGAAGGTGGGCGATGGGGCCCGCGTCCGGCGGCCCGACCGACCGGCACCGCGATCCGGCGCAGGACCGGTTTCGCGCACGCCCCCGTTGTGCGACAGTTCCGGAATACGTCCGCATGGTCTTCATTCATGGGAGTCGTCCCGTGGCACCCTCGTGACGACACGGGCTCAGTGACTTCATCCGAAACGGAGGATACAACGGCTGGCCGCCGGGGAAGTTCCCTTCATGAGCTGTCATCTCGATCAGGGTATCAGGCCAGATACATCCGATCCGCAGCGGCTTGCTGAGCTGGCCGCGCTCGACATCCTCGACACAGCTCCGGAGCAGGCGTTCGATGATGTCGTTCAACTGGCCCGGCTGCTGTGCGGATCGCCCGTCGCCTTGATCAGCCTGGTCGACAGCGATCGGCAATGGTTCAAGGCCCGCGTCGGGTTTCCCCGCTGCGAGACCGATCTCAATGCGTCGGTCTGCGTCTACGCCCTGAGCGAGCCCGACCTGCTCGTGATTCCCGACCTGACGGGCGATCCCCGCACCTGCCGGAACCCTCTCGTCACGGGAGACCCGCATATCCGCTTCTACGCCGGCGCCCCCCTGCGGATGCCCAGCGGCCGCGTGCTCGGCACCCTGTGCGTGCTCGATCACCAGCCGCGCGCGGGTGGTCTGACGGACGATCAGGCGGACGGTCTGCGCCGCTTGACGCGTCAGGTGACGACGCTGATCGACGAGCGCCGGCAGATCGCCCTGGTGAAGGCCGAGGAGGTCTATGCCCGCGCGGCCTCCCTCCGGCGCGCCGCGCTGATCGAACTCGGGGATTTCCTGCGGAACGAGGCCTCCGTGCCGGCGATGACGCACCGGGCGGCGGAGATCGTCGGCCGGACCCTGGACGCCAGCCGGACCGGATATGGCGAACTCGACGGGGCCGGCGAGTACATCACCATCCATCGCGACTGGACCACCGTCGGCTCGGACAGCCTCGTCGGGCGGCATCGATTCATGGACCACGAGACCCTCGGCCCCTGCCTTTCGCGCGGAGAGACCCTCGTGGTCGACGCCGTGGCCGAGGATCCGCGCACCGTGGAGGCGGCCGCGCTCCTCTCGCGAATCAATGTCGGCGCGATGCTCAACGTCCCGGTGCGTGAGCGCGGTCGCAGCGTCGGTCTCTTCTTCGTGCACAGCGACGCGCCGCGCCCGTGGCGGCACGAGGAGATCGCCTTCGTCCGCAACGTCGCGGATCGCGTCCAGGTGGGCATCGCGCGCCTGCGGGCCGAGGAACATCAGGCGGTGCTCAACCGTGAGCTCAGCCATCGCATGAAGAACATGCTGGCCATGGTCCAGGCGATCGCGACCCAGACCCTGCGCAGCGCACCCGACCTCGAGACCGCCAGGGACGTGCTGGCCGACCGCTTGATCGCGATGAGCAAGGCCCACGACCTGCTTCTCAGCGGAACCCGCGAGAGCGCCAGCATCGAGGCGGTCATTCGTGGGGCTCTCGAGATTCACGACGATGCCCGGTCGGAGCGGCTGCACCTGGCCGGTCCCTTCGTCCAGGTCGGCTCCAGGGCCGCCCTCTCCCTTGCGTTGATGGTCCACGAACTGGCGACGAACGCGGCCAAGTACGGGGCGCTGTCCCGATCCGAGGGCTCGGTCGCCGTGATCTGGACCATCGAGACCGAGGGGCCCGAAGCGATGCTGTCCCTGTGCTGGACCGAGCGTGGCGGCCCCGCGGTGGTCACCCCGACGCGCCGGGGTTTCGGAAGCCGCCTGATCGAGCGCGGCCTCGCCGGCGCGGTGGGCGGGGCGGTAAGCACCACCTACGCGTCCACAGGCCTGGTCTGTACCCTGGCTGCGCCCCTGCGCGGGATAGAAGCGGAGGAGTAAGGCCCATAGGGTCCGCCGGCTCGGAGTGCGGGACGCGAGGATCGCTCGAGGCCGGTGGCGGCGACAGGGCCGCTATGCCGGACCTTTTCTCGACCGCGAAGCGTTGAGGTTCATGCCCTACCCGACCTCCTCCAAAGGCTCGCACGCTCTCGTGGTGGAGGATGACGGTCTGATCCGCATGGATGCCGTCGATATTCTCGAGCGGGCGGGCTACGCCACCCTTGAGGCTCAGACCGCGGATCAGGCCCTGGACCTGCTGCGCCGCTGCCATCGGGACGTGACCGTCCTGTTCACCGATGTCCGGATGCCCGGCACGCAAGACGGCTTCTCCCTGGCGCGGGAGACCGCGCGGACCTACCCGCACATCGCCATCCTGGTCTCGTCGGGAATTGCCCGTCCCGTCGTCGGCGACATGCCCGCGCTCGCCCATTTCATCGAGAAGCCCTTCAGCGCCCGCATCGTCAATCGCCATCTGCAGCAGATGATCGACGAGAACGGGTTGAAGGTTCAGTAGCGCCTGGGCCTGGGCTACGCCCCCGGGCGCCTTTCACCGCGCCCCTTGCCCCCGGCCACCACCGCGCGGCGTTGCGAAAGGCGCCGCGATCGGCCTCCGGCGGCATTCGGGTTCAGAGCGCCGGGTCGCAGAGCGGCTTGCCCGAGGCCGGCGTCGCAAACCCTTTCGCCGCGAGCACGGCCAGACCCATCAGGACGAGGAAGATCGCGAAGATCACCGGGTTGTAGACAACCAGGGCGACGAAGCAGACCGCCGCCAGGGTAAGGGCGAAGGCGGGCGCCGCCGGGTAGAGGGGGGCGCGATAGGGACGGGCGAGATCCGGCGCGATCCGGCGCAGCCGGAACAGGCTCGCCAGGCTCATCCCGTACATCACCAGCGCGCCGAACACCGCCATGGTGACGATGCTGGCGGTGAGCGACTGCCCCGCGATCGTCACCAGGTTGTCGCTGTAGATCGCCGCGATCCCGACGACGCCCCCGGCGAGGGTGGCGACGTGCGGCGTGCGGAAGCGCGGGTGCAATCGGGCGAGTCCGCGGGGCAGGAAGCCGGCCCGGGCCAGGGCGTAGATCTGGCGCGAGTAGCCCATGATGATGCCGTGGAACGAGGCGACGAGGCCGAACAGGCCGAGCCAGACCAGCATGTGCAGCCAGCCGCTGGATTCCCCCACCACGCCCTTCATCGCCTGGGGGAGGGGATCGTTGAGATTGCTCAGGGTCCGCCAGTCGCCCGAGCCGCCGGCGAAGAGCATCACGCCGAAGGCCAGGACCGTCAGGGTCAGCACGCCCGTGATGTAGGCGATGGGGATGGTGCGTTTGGGGTCCTTGGCCTCCTCGGCGGCCATCGCCACGCCCTCGATGGCGAGGAAGAACCAGATGGCGAACGGGATCGCGGCGAACATGCCGCCGATCGCCGGCAGGCCGAACCGGTCCGCGCCGGCCCAGCCGTGGGCGGCGAAATGCGACCAGGCGAAGGCCGGGGCGACGACGCCCATGAAGATCAGGAGTTCGGCCACCGCCAGGATCGTCACGAACAGCTCGAAGGTCGCGGCGATCTGCACGCCGACGATGTTGAGGCACATGAAGACGAGGTAGGCGCCCAAAGCCGCATGCTTCGGATCGAGGCACGGGAACTGCACGTTGAGATAAGCGCCGATCGCCAGGGCAATGGCGGGCGGGGCGAACACGAACTCGATCAGCGTGGCGTAGCCGGCGATGCAGCCGCCCACCGGCCCGAAGGCGCGCCGGCTGTAGGCGAAGGGGCCGCCGGCCTGCGGGATCGCCGTGGTGAGTTCGGTGAAGCTGAAGATGAAGGCGACGTACATCGCCGCCACGGCCGTGGTGGTGATGAGGAAGCCCAGGGTCCCGGCGGAGGCCCAGCCGTAGCTCCAGCCGAAATACTCGCCCGAAACGACGAGCCCGACTGCGATGCCCCAGAGGTGGAAGGCGTTCAGGCCCCTGTGGAGGCCGCTCGTCTCGGTCTGCATCGCCCTGGCTCCGTCCGCCCGCCGCGGGCGGGGGAGCTTGAAGCAAGAGCGCTGCCGTGCCCTCGCGTCGGACGGAGGACTGGCACCGGCGCGTTCAGGCGGCGCTGGCGCGGGGCCGCGGGCGGCGCCAGGGGTTGCGCCGGGAGGGCTCGGACGCCTTCGTCCGGATGTCCATGGGATTGCCGCGCCAGACGATGGCGCCCCGCAGCCAAGCGCTCACCCACAGGGCGGGAACCAGGGCGTCGCGGATCAGGAAGGCCAGGAGCAGCCGGGGGTGCCGGTACCAGCGCGCCCGGACGGCCAGGGCGATCTCGGCCCCGTACCACAGGCCTGTGAGCCCGAGGAGGAGGCCGGCCAAGGGGATGGACGGCGCGGCCGCGAGGGCGGCCGCGAAGGGCAGGAGCGGGCCGCAGCCGATCTCGGGGGCGAAGAAGAGCGGGAAGGTGACCCGGCGCAGGCGCGCCCAGCGCAGCTGCCGGGACCAGACCTCGGCGAGGGTGCGCTGCCCGAGGGGCTGGTCGAAGGGGACGGCCACGAGATGCACCTGCGCCCCCGCCGCGCGCACGAGCTTCGTCGCCGCCGCATCCTCGGCGATCTCGGACGCGAGCGCCCGGATGCCGCCGCGGGCCTCCAGGAAGGGCTTGTGCCAGAGCATGCTCTTGCCCTGGGCGAAGCCGAGGCCGAGGGCCTCGCCGGTATATTGCCAGCGCGCCTGCAGGGTGTTGAGGAAGGCGCATTCCACCGCGGCGAACAGGCCCGCGGGGCGGGCCCCGATCGGCGTCGAGCAGACGAGGCCGGTGTTCGGGCGCCAGGCCGCCTGCAGCTGCTGCAGGTAGTCCGGCGGCATCGCGACGTTTGAGTCGGCCAGCACCACCCAGTCGTGGCGGGCCGCCTCCCAGCCGCGCACGCAATTGTTCAGCTTCGGGTTGTCGCTGATCCGCTCGTCGCCGACGATCAGGCGGGCGGGCACGCGGGGATGCGCCGCTATCAGGCGCTCCAGCAACGGCACGATGGGGTCGGCCCCGTGGGCGACGCAGAAGATCAGCTCGTAGTCGGGATGGGCGAGATGGAAGCCGCGCGTCAGTAATTCCTCGCTGAAGGCCTCGACGCCGCAGACCGGTCGCACCAGGGAGATCGGGGCGGCGCTCGGAAACACCGACGCGCCGTTGCGCCGCCCGATCCGCAGGGCCGCCACCGCGATGCCCACGAGGTTGATGCAGGTCAGGGCGACGCATAGCCAGAGGGCGGCCGTGGCGCCCGGCTCCGACAGATCCTGCAGCGCCTGGTCCCACATCCGCGACGTCCCCCGTTCGCGAAACCCCACCATCGCAGCCCGGCGCGGGTTGGACACCGCGTCGCGTCCCCGGCTGCACAGCGCCCCTAACAGCCGTGATGCTTCAGTCGTATGACGGCCCCGGATCACGAGGGGGGATGCGGGTGGCGGAACCGGTGCAAGGGGCGAGACCGGCGCGTGTGGCGATCGTGGGGGCCGGGATGGCAGGGGCGAGCGCGGCACGCGCACTCCACGCGGCCGGGGTCTCCGTCGCCCTGTTCGACAAGGGCCGGCAGCCGGGGGGCCGCATGGCGAACCGCCGCGACGACGAGACCGGCCTCAGCTTCGACCACGGCGCGCAGGTGATGCGGGCGCACGGACCCGCCTTCCGCGCCCGCCTCGCCGACTGGGCGGTCAGCGGCCGCGTCGCGCCCTACGATGCGCCCGGCAGCGTCACTGCCGTGCCCGACATGACCGCGCCCGTGCGCGACCTCCTCGCCGGCCTCGACGTACAGGTCGGGCGCACCGTCACCGCCCTGGCGCGCACCGACGGCGGCTGGCGACTCACCCTGGCGGAGGCCGGCGAGGACCGGCTCTTCGACGCGGTCGCCCTGACGCTGCCGGGCCCGCAGGCCCTGCGCCTCCTCGCCGCGAGCGGTCTCGCCCTGCCCGGGGTCGAGCGGGCGACCTACGCGCCCTGCTGGTCGCTGATGCTGGCCTGCGCGCAAGACCTGCCCCTCCCGGGCGACGTCCTGCGCCCCGCGGACGGGCCGGTCGCCGCGATGTTCCGCGAGGGCGCGAAGCCCGGGCGCCCGACCGCGCCCGTCGCCTACACCGTCCATGCCACGCCGGACTGGTCGAAGACGCATCTCGAAGAGGCCCCGGAGGCGGTGCGGGCCGCGCTGCTTGCCGCCCTGGGCGACCTGTTCGGCGACCCCGTCATCCCCTTGCAGGCCCGCGCCCATCGCTGGCGCTACGCCCTCGTGGAGGAGACCTGCGGCGCCCCCTGTCTCTACGATCCGGGCCGGCGTCTCGGCTATGCCGGCGACGGCTGCCTCGGGCCGCGCATCGAGGCCGCCTTCGACAGCGGGCTCGCCCTCGCGGACCGGCTGATCGCGGATCTCGCATGAGCCTGTCGCGATGAGCCTGCCCATCGTTTTCCACCCGGCCTACGAGGCGACCCTGCCCGAAGGCCATCGCTTCCCGATGCGCAAGTATGGGCGCCTGGCCGCGCTGCTGGTGGAGCAGGGACTGGTGCCGGGCGGCTTCGCGCGGCCGGAGCCCGCCGGGGCCGATCTCCTCGCCGCGGCCCACGACCGCGCCTACGTGGAGGCCGTGCTCGCCCTCGACGTCTCCCGCGAGATCGAGCGCACCATCGGCCTGCCCGTGGGCGCCTCGGTGGTCGCCCGTTCCTGCGCCTCGGTGGGGGGGACGCTGCTGGCGGCCCGCCTCGCCCTGGCGCACGGCCTCGCGGGCAGCACCGCCGGCGGCAGCCACCATGCCCGCCGCGAGACCGGCGCTGGCTTCTGCATCTTCAACGACGTGGCGGTGGCCGCGCGCACGCTGCACGCCGAAGGCACCATCGCCCGTGCCCTGGTGGTGGATTGCGACGTCCACCAGGGCGACGGCACCGCCGATTGCCTCGGCGGCACGCCCGATCTCTTCACCCTCTCGATCCACGCCGAGAAGAACTACCCGACGCGCAAGATCGCCGGCGACCGCGATGTCGGCCTGCCCGACGGCGTCGACGATGCCGGCTATCTCGCGGTGCTGGCGGCCCATGTCGGGCCGCTGCTCGATGCGATCCGCCCCGACATCGTCTTCTACAATGCCGGCGTCGACCCCCATCGCGACGACCGGCTCGGCCGCCTCGATCTCACCGATGCGGGCCTGCTGGCGCGCGACCGCTTCGTCGTCGGCGAGGCGCATCGGCGGGGCATTCCCTTCGTCGGGGTGATCGGCGGCGGCTACTCCACCGACATCGACGCCCTCGCGGCCCGTCACGCCCTGGTCTTCGCAGCCATGGCCGAACGGGCGGCCTGACCGGGCACCCGTTCGGCCGTCGCGGCGGTGACCTCGACCTCGGCTTTTGACAGCGCCGCGTGGCGGGCGACGATCCGGTCGATCGTCCGACCCGGCTGCCCGCCGCAATACGGCGTGCGCAGGAGTTCGAAGCCGTGGGCATCCTCCTGCGCCAGGATGTGGCTGTCGCCGGAGGCGGGCGGCACCGGCAGCGTCGGACGCCGCCGCTTCAGGTCCCGCGCCGGGGCGACGCCGCCCATGCCGGGCAGGACCCGAGACCGCGATGTCGAAGGGGGGGCGTCCCGCGTGCCTTCCGCCGGCGCGCTCCCGGCGTCGGGAGGCCCGGTCGGCCGGCGACCGAAACGCGTCGGCATCGCTACGCGGCAGAGGCCTGTGTCGCCGTTCGCTCCGCAAGGTTCAAGAAACGCACGCGCGGCGCGCGTGCGGCTTCAGGCCGGGATCGGCTTCGGCAGGCTCCGGGCGGCGCTCTCCATGGCGTCGAACAGCTTCTCCAGTTCCGCGCCCTCGAGGCAGTGGAAGCCCAGGGTGCGGCTGAGCAGCAAGCCCAGGGTGGCGAAGGTCAGCATCGCGCCGGCCCCCGGGCAGCAGGCCACGTCCTCCATCTGGGCGAGGCGCTGCTTCAGGAAGGCGTTGAAGCCCGCGAAGGCCTCGGGGTTTTCCGCCGAGGCCAGCAGGAGCGCGCGGGGAAACCCGTCCTCGTCGGCGTAGACCTGACGGGCATGCGCGATCAGGGCGAGGGGGAGTGCGGCCGGACCCGGACCCTGCTCGACCTCGTGCGCGGCCACGCTCTCGCGGATCTCCCGCAGCTTGCGCTCGGCCAGCGCGGAGATCAGTGCGTCCTTCGAGGCGTAGTGATGCAGCACGCCCCCCTTGCTGAGCGAGGCCTCGGCCGCCACCCCGTCGATGGTGAGCGTCCGGGTGCCCATGCGCCGGATCAGGCGTTCGGCGGCATCCAGGATGACCACCGGTCGGTCTTCGCGGCGGGTACGCGCCTTCATCATCGACGATCCAGCCGGTTCACCGGCGGTTTCGAGGGCGGGAGATCTGTTGCCAGAGCCGGCGCGAAGATCGGGAAACGACAATGGGATATCGGGGAACGACGGCGGCGGGAAGACGGTTCGCCGAAAAAAGAAACCGTCTGGACGGTCGGTAGCGGAGCCGATATGGGTGACGTCAGAGAGGGCCTTTTCGAGTTCGAGGACGCGATGGTGGGTAGGCTGAGGGTGTGGCCGCGCAGGTGCGCGCGCGTGGCCTTCGTGCTCGCGGTCTGTGCCGTCGCGCTGGCGCCGGCCCGGGGCGGCGAGGCGGTGGCCGGGGAAACGGCCAGGGAGACGGGGAAGCCGGCGAGCCCCGCCGTCGCCGTCGTGCGCACGGCCGTGGCGCGCGCCACCACGATCGCCTCCGACCTGATCTTCACCGGGGATATCCAGGCCCAGTCCCAGGTCAACGTGGCCTTCCGGACCAACGGCAAGATCGCGCAGCGCCTCGTGGAGGTCGGCGACCACGTCACCGCCGATCGGGTGCTGGCCAAGCTCGATCCCCAGGAGCAGCGCGCCAACCTCAACAACGCCCAGGCCGCGCTCACCTCGGCCGAGGCGCTGCTGACCCAGGCCAAGCTGAACTTCAAGCGTCAGGAGCAGCTCCTCGCCAGTGGCTACACCACCCGCCCGAGCTACGACGATGCCGAACAGCAGCTGCGCACCACGCAGGCCTCGGTGGATTCCGCCAAGGCCGCCCTCGGCAGCGCCGAGGAGCAGTACTCCTACACGGACCTGAAGGCGGGCGTGGACGGCATCGTCCTCAGTCGGACCTTCGAAGTCGGCCAGGTCGTGCAGACCGGCCAGACGGTGCTGGCGATGGCCCAGGACGGCCCCCGCGACGCGGTCTTCAACATCTTCGAGGCGGTGCTGGCCGCGCCCCCCGAGAGCAAGACCGTGGAGGTGACGCTGCAGGCCGACCCGCGGGTCAAGGCGACCGGCCGGGTACGCGAGATCTCGCCCAGCGTCGATGCCGCCTCCGGCACGGTCCGGGTCAAGGTCGGGCTCGACGCGACGCCCCAGGCCATGAGCCTCGGCGCCATCGTGGTCGGCACCGGCAAGTTCCGGCCGCGCCAGGCGATCGTGCTGCCCTGGTCGGCCCTCTACCGCTGGGAGAACGCCCCGGCCGTCTGGGTCCGCGATCCCACCCACAGCACCGTCGCGCCCCGTCCGGTCGTGATCGAGCGCTACGGGCCCAACACCATCGCGCTCAAGGGCGGCGTCGAGCCCGGCGAGGAGGTCGTCATCGCGGGCATCCAGCTCCTGCGCCCGGGCCAGACCGTTGCCGTCTCGCAGACCCTGGAGGCGGCGCGATGATCCGCCCGACCCTGCTCCGGTCGACCCTGGGCGCCCTGGCGCTCGTCTCGCCCCTCAGCGCCTGCCAGGCCGCCGAGGAGACGGCCCCGCCGCCACCCGTACGGCCGGTCCTGTACCGAGTCGTGAAGCCGGTAGCGGCCCAGGTCTTCGGCCCCTTCGCGGGGGTCGTGGCCCCCCGCTACCAGTCGGAGATCGGCTTCCAGATCGCCGGCCGGATGATCGCCCGCGACGTCACCGTGGGCGACATCGTCCACAAGGGCCAGCGCATCGCCGCCCTCGATCCGGTGGTGACGCGCTTCGCCCTGACCCGCGCCGAGGCGGACCTCGCCGACGCGAGGGCGCAGGCCGAGAACGCGAGCGCCACGGAATCGCGGCGCCGGCGCCTGCTGGCCGGCGGCAACGTCACCCAGGCCCAGCTCGATACCGCCGTGGCGAGCCGCGACACCGCCCAGGCCCGCGTCTCCCAGGCGGAGGCGAACCTGCAGCGGGCCCGGGACCAGATGGGCTACACCGAGCTGCACGCGGATTTCGACGGCGTCGTCACGGTACGCAGCGCCGAGGTCGGGCAGGTGCTCAGCGCGGGCCAGGCCGTGGCGACCCTGGCCCGCCCCGAGGAGCGCGAGGCCGTGGTGGACATCCCCGAGGAGCTCGTCGGGACGATGCCCACGGATGCCCAGTTCACGGTGGCGCTCCAGAGCGCCCCGGACGTCACGGCGACGGCACGGGTGCGCGAGATCGCCCCCTTCGCCGACCAGACCACGCGCACCCGGCGCATCCGCATGACCCTGCTCAAGCCCTCCGAGGCCTTCCGGCTGGGCTCGACCCTCACCGTCACCCTGGCGCGGGCCGAGGCGCCTCACGTCGACCTGCCCGCCGCCGCGGTGCTGACGGCGGACGGCCGCGACGCGGTCTGGGTCGTCGCGCCGGACGGGAAGAGCGTGCGCAAGCGGCCGGTCACCGTCACCCGCCGCGACCCGGAGCGCGTGAGCATCGGCATGGGCCTGAACGCCGGAGAGCGGGTGGTCCTGGCCGGGGTCCACTCGCTCCAGGAGGGGCAGGCCGTGCGCTTGCCCGACCCGGCGCCCTGAGCCCGGGCACCGCCGCCATCCATGATCAGCCGCCATCCCGGTGAGGCGAGAGCAAACCCGTGAAGTCCTTCAATCTCTCCGAATGGGCCTTGGAGCATCGCTCCTTCGTCTGGTTCCTGATGCTGATCTCGGTGGTGGCCGGCTTCCTGGCCTACGAGCGCCTCGGCCGCGAGGAGGACCCGCCCTTCGCGATCAAGACCATGATCGTGCAGGCGCGCTGGCCGGGCGCCACCATCAGCGACACCCTCGATCAGGTCACCGAGCGGATCGAGAAGGAAGTGCAGCAGATCGATGCCGTCGATTTCAGCCGCAGCTACACCACGCCGGGCCAGGCCACGGTGTTCGTGCAGCTGCGCGAGACGACGCCACCCAAGACCATCCCGGCGATCTTCTACCAGGTCCGCAAGCGCATCGGCGACATCCAGGGCACGTTCCCGCAGGGCATCCAGGGTCCGTTCTTCAACGACGAGTTCGGTGACGTGTTCGGCAACGTCTACGCCTTCACGGCCGACGGCGTGACCCCGCGGCAGCTGCGCGACTACGTCGAGCGCGTCCGCGCCGAGGTGAAGAAGGTGCCGTCTGCGGGCAAGATGCAGCTTCTCGGCGCCCAGGACGAGGTGATCTACCTCGACTTCTCCACCCGCAAGCTCGCCGGCCTCGGCCTCGACACCAACTCGGTCATCCGCACCCTGCAGTCGCAGAACGCCATCGCGCCCTCGGGCGTGATCCAGGCGGGCCCCGAACGGGTCTCCGTCCGGGTGGGCGGCCAGTTCGTCAACGAGGAGAGCCTGCGCGCCGTGAACCTGCGGGTGAACGATCGCTTCTTCCGCCTCTCCGACGTCGCCGAGATCTCCCGCGGCTTCACCGACCCGCCGACCGACCTGTTCCGCTTCAACGGCCAGCCGGCCATCGGCCTCGCCATCGCGATGCAACCCTCGGGCAACCTGCTCACCTTCGGCCACGACCTGAAGGAGCGGATGCGCAAGCTCGAGGGCGAATTGCCGGTGGGCGTCGGCATCCACCTCGTCTCGGACCAGCCCAAGATCGTCGAGGAGGCGGTGGGCGGCTTCACCAAGGCGCTCGTCGAGGCCGTGGTGATCGTGCTCGCGGTCAGCTTCATCTCGCTCGGCTGGCGCGCCGGCCTCGTGGTCTCGCTGTCGATCCCGCTGGTGCTCGCCATCGTGTTCGTGGTCATGCAGGTGATGGGCGTCACGCTCCAGCGCATCTCGCTCGGCGCGCTGATCATCGCGCTGGGCCTCCTCGTGGACGACGCCATGATCACCGTCGAGATGATGGTCGCGCGGCTGGAGGTCGGCGACAGCCTGAAGAAGGCCGCCACCTTCGCCTACACCTCCACCGCCTTCCCGATGCTCACCGGCACCCTGGTGACGGTGGCGGGCTTCCTGCCCATCGGCTTCAACGGCTCGTCGGCGGGCGAGTACACCTACTCGCTCTTCGTCGTCATCGCCGCCTCGCTCCTGGTCTCCTGGGTGGTGGCGGTGCTGTTCGCGCCCCTGATCGGGGTGAAGCTCCTGCCGAAGCAGATGAAGCACAAGGACCACGGCGCCCCGAGCCGGTCCATGCGGATCTTCACCGGCCTGCTGCTGGGCGCCATGCGCTGGCGCTGGACCACCGTCGCGGCCTGCGTCGGCATGCTCGGCGCGGCGATCGTCGGCATGGGCTTCGTCCAGCAGCAGTTCTTCCCGGCCTCCGACCGGCCCGAACTCCTCGTCGACATGACGCTGCCGCAGAACGCCAGCATCGCCGAGACCAAGGGCCAGATGGACCGCTTCGAGGCGACCCTGGTGGGCGACCCCGAGATCGTACGCTGGTCGTCCTATGTCGGCCAGGGCGCGGTGCGCTTCTACCTGCCCCTCGACCAGCAGCTCGGGAACGCCTTCTTCGGCCAGATCGTGATCGAGACGAAGTCGATCGAGGCGCGCGAGCGCATGAAGCTGAAGCTCGACAAGCTCGCCCGCGAGCAGTTCGTCGGCACCGACTTCCTCATCCACTCCCTCGACCTCGGCCCCCCCGTCGGGCGTCCGGTGCAGTACCGCCTCAGCGGCCCCGACCTGCAGACCCTGCGGGCCCAGGCGCTCACCCTCGGCAACATCGTCGGCGCCAACCCGCATCTCGACGTGCCGACCTTCGACTGGAACGAGCCCGGCAAGGTGCTCAAGGTCGACATCATCCAGGACAAGGCGCGCCAGCTCGGCGTGACCTCGGAGGACATCGCCGGACTGCTCAACGGCATCGTCGGCGGCCGGTCGATCACCCAGGTCCGCGACTCGATCTACCTCGTCAACGTGGTCGCCCGCGCGCAGGCCGTGGAGCGCAACTCCCTCGACACCCTGCAGAGCCTGCAGGTGCCGCTGGCCAATGGCAGCGTGGTGCCGCTCCTGGCCTTCGCCACCATCGGGTACGAACTGGAGCAGCCCATCGTCTGGCGCCGCGACCGCCTGCCGACCATCACGGTGCGGGCCTCGATCGCGGACGACACCCAGCCCGCCACGGTGGTCGCCCAGCTCGACGAGACGATCACCGCGTTCGGCAAGTCCCTGCCCGACGGCTACGTCCTGGCGGTGGGCGGGGCGGTGGAGGAGAGCGCCAAGGGCCAGGGGCCCATCGCCGCGGTGGCGCCGGTGATGCTCCTCACCATGGCGATGTTCCTGATGATCCAGCTCCAGAGTTTCCAGAAGCTCTTCCTGGTGGCCAGCGTGGCGCCGCTCGGGCTCATCGGCGTCGCCATCGCGCTCCTCACCTTCAACAAGCCCATGGGCTTCGTGGCGATCCTGGGTGTGCTGGCGCTGATCGGCATCATCGTGCGCAACTCGGTGATCCTGGTGACCCAGATCGACGAGTACGAGCGCGACGGGCTGGCGCCGTGGGACGCGGTGGTGGATGCCACCTGCCACCGCATGCGCCCGATCCTGCTGACCGCGGCGGCGGCCAGCCTCGGCCTCGTCCCCATCGCCCGCGAGGTGTTCTGGGGACCGATGGCCTACGCCATGATCGGCGGCATCCTGGCGGCCACCTTCCTGACGCTGTTCTTCCTGCCCGCCCTCTATGTCGGCTGGTACCGGATCAAGGCGCCGCCGAAGGGCACTCCGCGCAAGGTCCACGGCGCGGACGGGCAGGTCCACGGTGCCAAGGCGCCCGCGGGCTGACCCGCGGATCCGCGGATCCGCGGGCGGGCACCGCGTCAGCGCGGGCTCGTCCCGGCCCGGTCCACCGTGGCGCCGGGGCGCGAATCCGTCGACGCGAAATAGGGCTTGATGTCGAGAAGCGGGGTGCCGTCGCGGCAATCGAGACCGCGCACCCGCAGGCTCGCCCCGTCCCGCGCCAGGAGCTCGACCACCGAGAGGGCGATGGGGTTCGGGCGCGCCGGCGAGCGCAGGGAGAAGGTGCCCCGGCTGCCCTCCGCATGGCGGGGGCGCTGCAGCGCGAGGTCCCGGGCGGCCTCGTCCATCCAGTAGAGGACGATGAGGTGGCTCGCGCCCTCGACGTTCTGGAGGGCCTCGGCGAAGGGCGCATCGACGGCGAGCGTGCAGACCGCGTCGGTCTTCAGGCCGTTCTTCGGGCACTCGCCGCGCGTGGCCCAGGGCGTGCGGACGCGGCCGATGAAGTAGAGCCCGGCGTCGAAGGCGTCGGGCAGCGGGATTGCCACCTCACCGGGACGATGGTCGGTCTCGTCGTGCATGCGCGGCGCCTCTCCTCCGGCGCGGGTCGAAGCGCCGGGCCTCTCGTTTCGGGCAAGCCGAGACCGGGAGCAAGCCGAGACCGGGAGCGGGCCGGTCGCCGCCGGTCAGGCGGCGACCGGCGACCGTTGCCGGGCGCCGCGGGTCTGCTGCGCGAACTCGCTGATGGGGCCGGGCCGGCCGATGAAGTAGCCCTGCGCGGCGTGGCACTTCTCGGTGACGAGGAAGCCGAGCTCCTCGGCGGTCTCCACCCCTTCGGCGATGACCGGCAGCCCGAGGCCGGCGCCGAGCCCGAGCACGGAGCGCACGATGGCGGCCGCCTGCGGGTTCGAGTCGACGGACGCGATGAAGGAGCCGTCGATCTTGATGGTGTCGAAGGGGAAGAGCCGCAGGTTCGAGAGGGACGAGTAGCCGGTGCCGAAATCGTCCATGGCGAGGCGCAGCCCCAGCGCCTTCAGCCGACGCAGGTTGGTCAGGGCCCGCTCGGGATCGCGGATCAGGGCGGTCTCGGTGATCTCGAGTTCGAGGCGCGCCGGATCGAGGCCAGTCTCGGCCAGGATCGCCTGGACGGCCGGCGCGAAGCCAGAATCATGGACCTGGACCCCCGAGACGTTGACCGCGACCGCCAGGGGTACCTCCCAGCGTGCGGCCTCCCGGCAGGCCTCCCGCAGCACCCAGGCGCCGATCTCCCGGATCAGACCGCTCTCCTCGGCGATGGGGATGAAGACCGCCGGCGAGACCAGCCCGCGCCCGGGCTGGTGCCAGCGCAGCAGGACCTCGAAGCCGATCACCGTCCCGGAGCGGGTCTCGATCTGCGGCTGGTAGACCAGGCGCAGCTGGTCCTCCGCCAGGGCGCGGCGCAGCTGCTTCTCCAGGAGGCGGCGCTCGCGCACATCCTGTCCCATGGACGCCTCGAAGAAGCGGTAGGTGTCCCGCCCCTCGGACTTCGCCAGGAGGAGCGCCGTATCGGCCGCGTTCACGAGGTCGTTGCGGTCGCGCGCGTCGTCCGGGAACACCGCGATGCCGATGGTGGCGGCGGGCACGGGCTCACCCTGGAGCGCGCTCTCGGCCGCGGCCTGGAGGGTCGCCCGGATGGTCTCGGCGAGGCGGCCGGCCGTCACCGCGTGGGTGCAAGGCGTCAGCACGGCGAACTCGTCGCCGCCGATCCGCGCCATCGTCTGGGTGTCGTCCAGGAGGCCGCCGACGAGGCGGGCGACCCGCACCAGGGTGGCATCCCCGATCGGGTTTCCGAAGAGATCGTTGATCTCCTTGAACCCATCGAGGTTGATGTGGAGGAGCGCCAGGCGCCCGCTGCCCGCCTGCCGGATGTTCCGGTCCAGGCAGTCCTGGAAATGCCGGCGGTTCGGCAATCCGGTCAGGAGATCGTGCCCGACGAGGAACCGGATCTGGCGCTCGGCCCGCCGCCGCGTCGTGAGGTCCCGCACCGCCAGGGCGACGTGCGGCGTCCGCCCATAGGCGACCGGGCGCATGATGAGCTGGACTGGGAGGTCGGACCCGTCGAGCCGGTACAGGGTCCCCTCGACCCCGTCGTCGGGGTGGTCGGCGAGGCTGCCGCGGGTCGCGCTGTCGGGAACGAACTGCGCCAGGGGCAATCCGGCCAGGGCCTTCGCCTCGCCGCCGGCCAGGGCCGCGAAGCTGTCGTTGGCGCTGACGATGACGCCGTCCTGGCAGATCACCAGGCCTTCGACGGCGGCGTTGGCGAGGCTGTGCAGGCGTCCGCGATAGACCTCGCGCTGGCGGTCGCGCAGGTCGAGCACCAGGGTCGTGCAGGCCATCAGGAGGATCGTCAGGCTCGCGAGCCCCACCGGGAGGGCGAGCCAGAGCGAGGGGACCGTCTCCTCGGGTACGACGACCGAGGGATCCGGCATCACCGTCAGGGCCAGCATGCCGAGGATGTGGTGGCCGCAGATCGCGCCCGCGAGGAGCGCGGCCCCGACGACCCGACCCCGCGCGCGTGCGCTGGTTAGCCCGATCCCCAGGGCCGCCATGGCGAGCCCGACGCCCACGGCGACGGAGAGCGCCACCAGCGCTGGATTCCAGACCATGCGCCCGGCGACCTGATAGGCCGCCATCCCGGTGTAGTGCATCGCGGCGATGCCGAGGCCCACGATGGCCCCTCCGACCAGGGGGGCGCTGCGGGCGCTCCAGAACGCCGCGGTCGCGAGGCCGATCCCGCTCACCCCGATGCCGAACACCAGCGACAGCACCGTCAGGCCGACCGCATAGGCCGCGACCAGGCCCGGATCGGAGGCCAGCATGGTGAGGAAATGCGTCGCCCAGATCCCCGAGCCGCCGGCGACGGCCGCGACCCCGACCCATCCGCTGCGCCAGCCGATCCGGGTCTGCTTCGCGTGGTGCAGAAGCGCGACCGTAGACGTCGCGGCCAGGGCGCAAATGATCGCCGCGAGCGTCAGCAGCCACGGGTCATGTTCGGTAATGAAGCACCCGAAGACTGTGAGCATCGACGCCCTGTTCCCCCTGTCGTCGCCGCTTATGCCAGTCCGAGGACCCAGTCTTCGTCTCTTCAGGACGAAACGGATACCTTGCATATGTTAAGGGAATCGGAGGCGAAACGAAATGGTTGTATTGGAACCAAGCGGCCATTGGGAATCCCTCAGGCCGCGACGACGGCGGGAAAAGTCGCCGATCCTGCCCGCGTTCGCCTCCTGGGTGCGCCGGGTGTAAGACCCTGGGGACCGAGCGCCTGGCCAGGAGTCACCGTGATCCGCGACGAGTTGCGACCGATGGAATCCGTCTCCGATGCCGAGACCGCGGTGGACCGCCTGGCGGCGCTCCATGCGGGGGCGATCGCGGCGTTGCGTTCGGCCCTCGCGCGCTATCTCGATGGCGGCCCGCCGCCGGACGCGACGGAGCGGCTGCAGTTCCGCTATCCGGAACTGCGCCTCACCTACCAGCCGGCCGGGCCGATGCCGCAGGTCTCCCGGGCCACGGCCAAGCTCCAGGCACCGGGCACCTACGCCACCACCGTGACCCAGCCGGACCATTTTCGCGGCTACCTGCTGGAGCAGTTGCGGCCCCTGGTTCGGGACTACGCCGTCACCCTGGAGGTCGGCCTCAGCGCCCAGGAGATCCCGTATCCCTACGTGATCGAGCCGGGCGCCGATCTCGGGCGCAGCGGCGTCACCCCGCGGGACCTCGCCACCTACTTCCCGGTGCCGCTGCTCTCGGTGGTGGGCGACGAGATCGCGGACGGGCTCTGGCAGGACCTGCCCGACGCGCCGCGTCCGCTCGCCCTCTTCGACGCGATCCGGACCGACTACTCGCTCCGGCGCCTGGTGCACTACACCGGCAGCGACTGGGGCGACGTGCAGCCCTGGATCCTGCTGACCAACTACCACCGCTACGTCGACGGCTTCATCCGCCACGGCCTGGAGCGCCTGGCGCGCGGCGACGAGGGGTTCGAGCGGATGATCCTGCCGGGCGGCGTCACCGTCTCGCGGGCGGAGGCCGCCACCGTCGATCCGGCCGCGCTGATCGCCGCCTCGCCCTGGCACAAGTACCAGATGCCGGCCTACCACCTCGTGGCCCGGGGCCCCGACGGCAGCCAGCAGGGGACGACCCTGGTGAACATCGGCGTCGGCCCGTCCAACGCGAAGACGATCACCGACCACCTCGCGGTCCTGCGCCCGCATTGCTGGCTCATGGTCGGCCATTGCGGCGGCCTGCGCCAGTCGCAGACCATCGGCGACTACGTCCTCGCCCACGGCTATTTCCGCCGCGACCGCATCCTCGACGAACTCGTGCCGCCGGACGTGCCGGTGCCGGCGCTGGCCGAGGTGCAGCTCGCCCTCCAGGCGGCGGCCGCCCACGTCACCGGCGAGCGCAGCGAGGACCTGAAGCGGCGGCTCCGGACGGGCACGGTCGTCACCTACGACGACCGCAACTGGGAGCTCCGCTTCAGCCAGGAGCGGCGGCGCATCAACCTGTCCCGCGCCATCGGCGTCGACATGGAGAGCGGCACCATCGCGGCGCAGGGCTATCGCCTGCGGGTTCCCTACGGCACGCTGCTCTGCGTCTCCGACAAGCCGCTCCACGGCGAGATCAAGCTGCCCGGCGCCGCCAACGCCTTCTACGAGCGGGCGGTGGCCGAGCACCTGCTCATCGGCCTCGCCGCCCTCGACAACCTGCGGGCCGAGCGCCACGGCCTGCATTCCCGCAAGCTGCGCAGCTTCGACGAGCCGCCGTTCCGCTAGAGCATTTTCGGTGATCTCCAGATCACCGAAAATGCCCTTTCTGATTGTGTGGTCGCGTTGTCTTCACGCGAGCCGGCATCCCCCTTTCTTGAAAACGCTCTAGGCCGGCTCGGCGAGGACGTCCGGGGGCTCGACGGCCGCGAATTCCGGAAAAATCGCCCGCACGGTGGTGCCCGCGTCGGGCACGCTCTCGATCAGCAGGCGGCCCCGGTGCCGGTTGACGATGTGCTTGACGATGGCGAGGCCGAGGCCGGTCCCGCCCTGGTCGCGGCTGGAGGCGACGTCGACCCGGTAGAACCGTTCGGTCAGGCGCGGGATGTGCTCGGCCGCGATCCCCGGCCCGTGGTCGCGCACGGCGAGCTCGATGCTCGTCCGCCCGCTGGCCGCCTCGATCTGGCGCCGAAGCGCGACCTCGACGCGCCCCCCGCTGCCGCCGTACTTCACCGCGTTCTCGATCAGGTTCTCGACCACCCGCAGCAGCTCGTCGCGCTCGCCCAGGATGGGGAAGGCGCCCTCGGCGGCGATGCTCAGCACCACGCCGCGGTCGCGGGCCAGCGGCCCCTGCGTGTCCACCATCTGCCGGGCGATCCGGGTCAGGTCGACGGGGCGCGTCGGCGGCACGTGCTCGCGCAGCTCGATCCGCGACAGCGACAGGAGGTCGTCGACGAGGCGCGCCATCCGCTGCGCCTGGGTCTTCATGATGCCGAGGAAGCGTTCGCGCGCCGGCGGGTCGTTGCGGGCCGGGCCCTGCAGCGTCTCGATGAAGCCCAGCAGCGAGGCCAGCGGCGTGCGCAGCTCGTGGCTGGCATTGGCGACGAAATCGACCCGCGTCGCCTCCAGGCGCCGGGCCGAGGTGAGGTCGCGGAGGAACAGCACCACGTTGGGCTGCCCGCCCACCACCCCGTCCGGCATCGGTAGGGCGCCGATCTGCACCTCGAAGGCGCGCTCGGTGGGGACGCGCGTGGCGTAGAGCGTCTTGAGTGGGGCGCCGGTGCGCAGCACCTCCTCGATCCCGTCGAGGACGTCGGGGGCCCGCAGGGCGAAGGAGAGCGGGTGGCGCAGCTTCAGGGCCGGCAGCAGGGCCCGGGCGGCGGGATTGACCTCGATCACCACCGCACGGCGATCCACGAGGATGACGGGATCGGGAATGTTGGCGAGGAGCGCTTCCGCCACCGAATGCCGGCTGGCCCCGGGGCTCTCGGTCACCCGCACGATGCGGGCCCGCCCGAGGCTGCCGATGACGCCGCCGAGGCAGAGGACGACCAGGGAAGCCGCGATCATCGGTCCGTCGAGGGTTCCCCGTCCGGCCGCGAACACCCCGAGTCCCACCGTCGCGATGGTGGCGGCGGTCCAGGATGATCGGCGTGCGCCCCGTGCCATGCGGACCCTCCCGGCTCAGCCCCGCGCCTCAGGCCCGGGCGTCCCGGGTGCGCTTGACGATCTCGTAGACGGTCAACATGGCCAGCGCGATGACGAAGGGCACGAGATAATAGCAGACCCGGAACAGCAGCAGCGATCCGAGCACCTGGTCCCGGGGCAGGCTCGACAGCGCGAGGAGGATCGTCGCCTCGAACACCCCGATGCCGCCCGGCGCGTTCGAGGCGATGCCCAGCATGGCCGCCAGGACGTAGATCGCCACGAAGGTGGTGAAGCCGATGGAGGTGCCCGCTGGGAGCAGCACGTAGAGGGTCGCGGCCGCCGCGCAGACGTCGCCGATGCCCACCACCATCTGGCTCAGGGAGACCGAGGCGCCCGGCAGTTCGAGCCGCCAGCTCTTCACCCGGACGTGGCGGCGCTTGAGAGAGACCCAGAGCAGGTAGGCCACCACGGCGAGGAGGGCGCCGAAGCCGACCCCCTGGTTCAGCGCGATGCTGGTGAAGGTGAGGGCGGCGAGCTGGCCGGCCTCGACGATGAGGCTGAGGCCCAGGACGACGCCCATCCCGAGCCAGAAGGTGAAGCCCGCGATCACCGTCAGGGCGGCGATCTTGGCCGCTCCCAGCCCCTTGCTCGAGTAGATCCAGTAGCGGATCGTCCCGGCCGTCAGGAGCGGGAAGCCGAGGGTGAAGCTGACGGCGTAACTCGTGAACGAGGCCAGGGCCGTCGTTCGGTACGGAACCTTCAGCTTGAGCTGCCGGAGGGCCAGGGCATCGTAGCAGGTGAGGAAGAGGTAGCTCAGGCCGACGAACAGGAAGGCGAAGCCGAGCTGTTCGGCCGAGGCGCCCGTGAAGGCCGCGTGCATCTCGGCCCAGGTGACCGTCTCGACGAGCTTCCACAGGACGAACAGCGAGCCCGCCAGGATGGCGAGGCTGGCGATGGTGCCGAGCCAGGCGTAGCGACCGCGCAGGCCGCCCTTCGGCGCCTCGGTCTCCGCCGCGTCGATCGGCGACGCCTCGGGCGCGAGCGCCTCGGCCGTCTCGATCTGCTTCTGCTGTCTCGCAAAGTTCATCGTGTCGGCGTCCGCCTCCGCTGGGCTCCCCGCGCACGGCCGCATCGGCGGCATGGGGTCAACCCGAGCTTGTGCCGGACCACGGCCCGTCGCCCGCATTTAGGGGCATCGGCCGGCAATTGCCAGCGAGGGAGGCGCAATGCCCACCGGCGATGCAGGCTTGCGCCTCCGCCAGCCCCGCCCGGATGCGCACGGCGACGCTCGGCGCCGTGCAGACAAAGGTCGGGCTCGGATGCGGAATCGGGATCAGCCTCAAATCCGGACGCGACGCTTTGAGGTCCGACTGCGCGAAGCCCGCGACCCGTCCGGAGAGCACGACGACGCGCAGGTGCGGCAGGCAGGCGAGGAGGGGCGTCAGCCAGGGCAGAGCCTGCCGCACCTCGGACCGGCGCGGGGGCCGGTTGCGGGCGCCGGGGGCGTGGATGACCCACGGAATCGTGTTCCAGATCAGGGTGTCGCGGCGGGCGATCCCGGCCTCGGCGAGGAAGCGGAAGAGGTTGGCGGCGGTGCCCGTCGGGTTGTCCCGCGAGACGAGGCCGGTGCCGCGGATGCGCGGACCCGGCGTCTCCAGGAGCAGCAGCAGGCGGGCCGCGACGCCGCCGTCGAGGGGGTCGGGCTCGGGGACTTCGGCGCCCTGCGCCGCGGCGATCGCCCGGCCGAGGGCGCGGATCGGGGCGAGGTGGGGGCTGTCGAGCCGGGACTTGCGCGCGGCCAGGGTGACGGGGTCACGCAGGCTCTTTGGTTCGGCGGGCGGCGCCTCAGCCGACATCGGCGACGAGGCGCCCCAGGCTTTCCGGCAGGGTGCCCTGCCGGCGGAAGCGCTCGCGCCCGTCCTCCTGCGCCAGGCGCTGGGCGAGGCCCTCGGGACCGCCGAACTGGAAGCCGAGCTGCGTCGCGTAGGCCGCGCAGGCCGCGCCCTTGGCCACCCGGCCCTCGGGGCCGAACCGGCATTCCGTCTCCGGCAGATCGGCGAAGCGCGGGCGCAGGGGCTCCTTCGGGGTCTGGTCGCGCACCGTGTAGGGAAAGTCGCGCCACCACAGGATCGGCGCGGTCGGGTCGGCCGCGTCCAGGGCGCGGACCACCTGGACGTGATCCACATGCCCGCCGATGCCCTGGGGGGCCAGGACGAGGTCGGGTGCCGTCTCGGCGAGGAGCGCTCGGATCGCGCGGGTCAGGTCGGGCACGATGGTGTCCTCGGCCCGCACCGCGCCGAACAGCTCCGGCGCCGAGCCGTAGCCGCGATGCGGCGCCTCGCGGAAGGGCCAATGGCGCGGGGGTGCGAGCAAAAGGGCGGCCACGGCTGCCGCATCCTCGGCCCGGCGCAGGTCCATGTAGTCGATCTCGGGCCCGAGCCCCTTGTCGGTCTGGCAGGCGAGGGCGAAGCCGGTCGGGTTCGCCACCGAGGCGGTGAACACCGTCACGATCTCGACCTGCCAACCCGCCCGGCCGAGGGCGTGGAGCAGCCCGCCGCAGGAGAAGGCGGCATCGTCGAGATGCGGCGACAGGGCGAGGGCGGTGGGCATCAGCTCAGAGCAGGTGCGGTTCGGCGCGGAAGCGGCAGGACGGGTCGTGCGGCAGGGTCGCGGCGAAATCGGTCGCCGGGCGCTCGTTCGCCACGCGCGCGTACACGTCCATGATCTGCCGGCCCACCGCCCGCCAGGAATAGACCTGCCGGCACTCGGCGAGCCCATCCTGGGCCAGGCGCCGGCGCAGGGGCTCGTCCTCGATGACGCGGGCCAGGGCCTCGGCCAGGGCCGGCACGTCGCCGGGCTGGACCAGGAGTCCGTTCTCGCCGTCGCGCAGGCAGTCCGAGACGCCGACCGCATGGGTCGAGACCACCGCGAGCCCAGCGGCCATCGCCTCCAGAATCGTGTTGGAGAATCCTTCCGCATAGGTCGGCGAGACGAAGACGTCCGCCGCCCGGTAGAGATCCGGCACGGTGTCGTAGTCGGCGTAGCCGGTGAAGCGGATCTCGGCTTCCGAGAACTTCAGGTCCGCTGCGCGAGCCTTCGACGAGTCCACGTCCGGCCCGATGCCGGAGATGGTCGCTTCGAACGGGATGGCGCGGGCGCGCACCAGCGCGAGGGCGTCGATGAAGTCGAGGACGCCTTTCCGGCGGTCGACTCGGCCGTGATAGAACAGCCGCACCGGGCCGGGATGGTTATCGGCGCCGGGCGTGAAGCGCGCGGTGTCGACCGCACCCGGCACGATGGTGAAGCGGGCGGGGTCCGAGCCGAGCCGGTCGCAGACCTCGCCGACGAAGGAGGCGCCGCCGATCAGCAGGGCGTTGGCATGGGCCAGGACTTCGCACATGGCGACCCGGTGGGTCTCGCAGCACGAGCCGACCCAGTGGCCGTCGCCGCCCTGGATCGAGACCACGTTCGGCACGCCGAGGGCGCGCGAGGCCAGGAGCGTGGCCCAACCGGTGGGGTAGCCGTACTGCGCGTGCAGGATGTCGAAGGGCTTCTTCGCGTGCTCGGTGCGAATCGCCGCCACCATCGTGTCGATGTCGCGCTCGAAGTCGCCGCTCTCCTGCTCGCCGAGCTGTTCCAGGCCGATCACGGTGACGCCGGGGACGTCGGGCGGCGGGCCGCCGCCATAGACGCGGGTGCCGAAGGCGTCGCCGCGATACTGGGAGATCATCGTGACGTCGTGGCCGGCCTCGACCAGCTCGCGCAGCAGGTTCTGCGCGTAGACGCTCATGCCGGAGATCGCCGGGAAGTAGCGGCGCGAGACGAAGCAGATCCTCACGCGGAGGCTCCCGGGTTCGGATTGCGGCAATCGCGGAGGTATTTCAGCGAGGCCGGCACCATCAGGTCGGCGCGGTGGCTCTCGCGGGAGAGCTCGACGCAGATCAGCCGGTCGAACCGGATCGCCTCGAGGGCGTCCAGCACGCCGGGCACGTCCATGTCGCCCTCGCCGAAGGGCAGGTGGACGTGGATGCCCCGCGCCATGTCCTCGAGGGCCACGGTGCCGATGCGGTCGGCGAACTCGCCGACGGCGACGGCCGGGTCGCGCTCGCCGGTGACGAGGCAGTGGCCGGTGTCGAGGGCGAGCTTCAGGCCCGGCAGGTCCAGGGCGGCGTAGTCGTCCAGGGTCTCGATCAGCATGCCGGGCTCGGGCTCCAGGCAGGCGATGACGTTCTGCTCGGCGGCGTAGGCGACGACCTCGGTCAGGCCCTCGCGCAGCCAGGCCCTCGCCGCGTCGGGATCGATGCCGGGCTTCGGCACGCCGGCCCAGAACGAGACCGCCTCGGACTGCAGGATCGCCGCGATGTCGACGGCGCGCTTGAGGAAGCCGATGCGCCGCGCCCGGCCGGACGCGTCGCCGCTGACCAGGGTCGGCTCGTGCTTGGCCCTCGGGTCGAGGAGGAATCGGGCACCGGTCTCGATCACCGAGCCGAGGCCGAGGCGCTGCAGGCGGCTCGACACCCGCTGCGCCTCCTGCACCCAGGTCTCGGCGAAGGGGTCGAGGTGGTGGATGTCGAGGGTCAGCGCCACGCCCTGGTATCCGGCCTCGGCGATGAGGTCGATCGCATCGTCCAGGCGGTGATGGGCGGTGCCGTTGGTGTTGTAGGCGAAGCGCAGGCTCATGCGGCGCGGCCCTGCTGGCTCAGGCGGAATGGCGCGTGGTGCGATTCCGGCTCGCGGTAGAGCGGGTAGTGGGCGCCCACGATCCGGTCGGCCAGCGCGGTGTCGAACAGCGGCTGCCCGCCGAAGTGCTCGATCGCCTCCGGGGTCAGGCGCACGGGCTTCAGGGTGTCGGTGGCCTCGCCGAAGCGGATCAGCGGGTGGTCGCGGTCGATGAGCTTCTGCGTGTTGCGCGCCCCGATGCGGTGATAGCTCATGGTCTCGACCTCGAGCCCCGGCACGATGGCCTTGACCACGCCGACCCGGCCGCCGGGCGGCGAGCAGTCGACGTAGAGCACGTCGAACCCGGCGTCCTCCAGCCGTTCGCGGGCGATGCGGCCCCGTGCGTGCCCGTCCGGGGCCTGCGTCGTGGGCAACTCCGAAAAGCGCTTGGTGGTGCGCTCGGAATAGACGGTGTCGCGCAAGGTCGCGGCGATGCCCTCGGGGGGCTGCACGATCCATTCGAGCATCGCCTTGAGGGCGCGGCTCTCCTCCAGATCGAGGCTCGGCAGGGCCTTGTCGATGAAGGCCTTGACGTAACCCGGCGGCGTCACCTGCTCGGCGAAGGCGAGCGGCCCGTGGCCGAAGGCCTTGCGCACGCGGGCGGCCTGGAACTCGAGCAGCGCCTTGCGCAGGGCCCGCTCGCGGTCCGGGTCGCAGGCCTCGCCGCAGGCCGAGAGCGCGATCGGCACCGGCGTGTCGGCGAGGTTCCGGTCGTAGCCGACGACGTAGAGGTTGGTCAGGCCGAACTGATCGGTGGCGAATTTCGGCAGGGCCTTGATCCCGAGGGAATCCAGCCGATCGAGCATGCCGCGCGTCTCCGGGCCGAGGCCCTCCGACAGGTCGAGCACCACCCCCTGGTCGAGGGCGCGGAACAGGAGGCCGTTGCCGTCGCGCTGCAGGAGTTCGAGCAGGCCGTGGCCCAGCGCGAAGTCGACGTCCGGCCCGGCGCCGAGACCGTTGGTGATGAGGTTGGTGAAGGGCTTGTAGCCCTCCGACAGCTCGAAATAATCGGTGGCGGCGATGTCGAGCGGCATCAGCACCGTCTCGCCGCTGCGGGCGCGGAGGGCGGGCGTCCATTCGAGGGTGGTGGCGCGCCCCACCGGGCTGCCGGCGGGCAGGCACAGGGTGAGGGGATCGGCCACCGCGCCGGCGCCGTAGACCCGCACGAGGTCGTCGTAACTGGCGCGCTCCTTCTTGCGCGGCATCACGGCGAGCGAGGGCATCAGGTTCTCGGCGATCTCCGCGACTGCGCCGATGATCGCCTCGTCGTCGGTGGCGCCGTAACCGATGCCGCTCGGCATGGCGCCGACGAAGAACGGATCATCGAGGAACAGCGACACGAACCAGACCGGGATGCCGGTGCGGTCCAGCGGCGCCAGGGGGAAGCCGACGATGCGGCCCTCCGGCAGGATGTCGAGATAGGCGCGCACCGGCTCGGGCAGGGCGGCCGGCAGTCCCTCGATCCGGCGGGGAGCGCCGTGGGTGTAGGCGCGCGGTGCCTTGATCCGGCTGTGGCGGGCGCGGTCGTCCTGGTCCTGCTCGTTCACGGTCGTGCGTTTCCGTTGTTCAGGCCGACGCTTCGTAGGCGCGGGCCAGCAAGCGCATGGTGTGAAGGTCGCGCGTTGCGCTGTAGGCCTCGCGCTCCTCCGGTCGGCGCAGGGCCGAGCCGAAGGCCTTCACCTGTTCGAGGAAGGGCGAGGCCTCCCCATCGAAGGGCAGAGTTTCAGAGACGCCGGTTGACCCGTCGGTGAACGACAGGGTTCCGCCTGCCACCTGTCCCATCGTGTCGACGGCGGTGAGCAGGCCCTGGGTGCCGGTGACTTCGAGGCGCCGGCGCGGCAGGGCGTCCGGGCAATTGTAGGCGACGTGCAAGTTGGCGAGGACGCCCGAGGGCGTGCGCCCGATCAGGAGTGCACCGTCGTCGACGGCGTAGTCCTGCGCCCGCGCCTGGGTCAGAGCGGCCAGATCGTGGATCGATTCGTCGAGGAGAAAGTCGACGAGGTCGAGGCCGTGGGGGGCGAGATCCATCAGGGCGCCGCCGCCGGCCTTGGCCGGGTCGATGCGCCAGTTGTCCTGGCCCGCGAAGGAGGTCCAGGCGCGCGGCAGCCAGCAGGCATAGACGATGCGGATCGCCGTGACGGTGCCGAGGCGGCCCGCGCGGATGGCATCCCGCATGGCCCGGTGGGCCGGGTGGTGGCGCTGGTCGAAGGCGGTGCCGTAGAAGGTGTCGCCGCGCGCCAAGGCCGCGACCATCGCCTCGGCATCGTCGAGGGAGGCCGCCATCGGCTTCTCGCACAGGATCGCCTTGCCGGAGCCGGCCAGCGCCGCGATCGCCTCCCGGTGCAGGTGGTTCGGGGTGGCGACGTAGACCGCCTCGACCTCCGGGTCGTTCACGAGGTCTTCGAGCCGCGCGTAGGCCCGTGCGCCCTCGGCCTCGGCCGCCGCGCGCGAGGCCTCGCCCGGATCGGCGACGGCGACGAGCCGGTGCCCGGCCGCGCGGATACCCGGTGCCATGTAGTCGCGGGCGACCCAACCGTAGCCGACGATGCCCCAGGCGACGGGGCTCCACTTCGAACCCCCCATCACCAGCGCTCTGGCAGGTCGACATAGGTCCGGTCACGGACCCGGTCGGCCTCGGGCGCGTCGAGGTCGCCCTGCCAATCCAGGGTGTCCGGCCCGGTGTAGGTCGACGGATAGGTGGCGCGGGCGGCGTACTCGGCCTCGTAGCGCTCGGACGGCCAGCGGATCGCGTGCCGCGCCCCGCCTTCGGAGAGGAAGAGCGGGTTGAGCCGAAGGCTCCGGCCGGGGCGCGGCACGGTGATGCCATCGATCACGCGGCGGGGGGCCGGGCGCATGCCGGGACCCGCCACCACCGAGAAGGCCTCACAGGCGGTGAGGTCCTGGGGCTTGCGGGGGGAGGGGGCACGCCGCTCCACCATGGCCCGGGTCAGGTCGTCGTCGTCGTAGACGAGGCCGTCGGGGAAGAGCTCGTCGATCTCGGCGGCCGAGACGGCGCGCCCCGCCGAGAATCCCGGGCGGTCGCTGTTGTGAATGTGGCTGACGGCGAGCCAGCCGTCGTCACCGGCATTCTGGCGCAGGCATTCCAGCACCTCGGTCTTGCGGTCGAGGAAGTAGAAGGCATCGTTGCAGACGACGAGGTCGACCGGCGCGCCCGGGATCGGCCAATGGGGCGAATTCGCATCGAAGCAGACGAGCTGGGCCGACTTGCCGACGACCCAGTGCCGGGCGACCCACAGCTTGGCGAAGACGACGTCGGCGCCCGCGACCTTGATGCCGCGGGTCTGGAATTCGCGCAGGTAGTGGCCGATGCCGCAGGCGAACTCGAACACGCAGACCGGGTCGTTCCAGTGGGCCTCGAGGAGCGTCAGCCCGGCCAGGAAGGTCGGGTCGGTCCAGCGATTCAGGAAGTAGTCGCCGACCCGGCCCCAGCCGAGGAGCCGCACCGCGTCGCGCAGGGAGCGTCTGTCCCGCTCGCGCACGAGTTCGTGGAGGTCCAGGGGATCGGCCGGTGTGCCCGTCCACCAGTCGTCCTGGTCGGCGAGGAGACCTTCGAGGGCGAGGTTCGCCTCGCCGGAATCGAGCAGCGCCAGGGTTTGGGCCACGAGGTCGGCGCGGTTGGTCCGCAGGTAGGGAATGCCGTCGATCACGGGCCAGCGCGCCCCGCTCGCCCCGTCTCGGAGCGAGTGCGGGGTGTCGGCCTTGAGGGGCTCACCGGTCTCCGGCGAGCGAAGATCGAAGGGGATCATGACGGGGCACCCGCGCGGTCGCGAGGAAACATCACGGGATCTGCATGTCCTTGAGCACGCGGTCGTGGAAGCCCTTCACCGGACCCGCGTGGACGAGCTCCATCTCGTCGAGGACCGTGCCCATGGTCAGGGTCGCGGCCCGCAGATGCTGGGCGATCTGCAGGACGCGGTCGATGCAGTCGGCGGCGTGGAAGGCGCGGCCCTCCGCCGTGGCGTCGTCGGGCAGGACGGCACGCGCCCGCTCCACGGTCTCCCGCAGCCCGGGATCGAGTTCGTCCAGGGCCCATCGCGTGGTGCGGGCCATGATCGGCAGGAGGTGGTCGCCGAGGAGCATCTCGCCGGTGAAGCCGGCATCCGGCATCGCGGCGTTGTGGAAGTGGTGGGCCATGGCGGCCAGGAAGACCTGGGTCGGGTCGGCCCGGTAGAACGGACTCAGCACGACGCCGTAGACCGCCACCATCAGGCAGTGCTCGGCGTGGTTCTCCGGCGGCTCCAGCAGGATGCGGGGCTTGCCGGGGCAGGTGACGCCGGCGCGGGGCTGATGCGCCAGGGCGGCGACGAAGCCCGGGAGGGGCCCCTGCCCGAAGCCCGACGGCGCGCGCAGGGCCGCCCGGAGGCGGTCCCGCAGGCCGGATTCGACACTGTCGGTGACGGCATCGAAGCCCGCCACCAGGACGTCGGCCGTTTCGCCCGCGTCGAGCCCCGCGGAGGCCAGGAAGGCCGCGTCGAGATCACAGAGGCGGGCGGCGGCGAGCGCCTTGGCGGTGATGTCGAGGGCCACGGCCTCCGGCGCGGCGCCCCCTGTGAGGGCGCTCCAGCCCTGCGCGAAGAGGCGCTCGGCGATGGAGCCGGTGCGCCCGGCGGAGTGCACGCGCTTGAGGTCGTTGACCTCGACGAGGAGGGCGCGAAGCGCCCGCGGGGCCGCGGGACCGGCGCCCTCCGTCTGGGCGATCATCAGTGGGCGCCGAGCCAATCGAGCAGCATGGTCTGCTGCTTGCCGAAATCATGCTCGGGGCCGTGGCCGTTCTTCACCATGGGCGCCTTGAAGAAGCTCGAGAGCTGCTCCTGGGGGCCGCCGTCGCCGCGCTTCTTGGCGAGGTCGAGAACACGGGCGATCTCGATGACGAGGGGGGCGGCCAGGATCGAGTCCTTGCAGAGGAAGTTAACCTTGATCTGCATGCGCTGACCCAGGAACCCGGTGACGTCGATGTTGTCCCAGGCTTCCTTGTCGTCACCGCGGGGACGGTAATAGTGGATGTGCACGAGGTGGTCCTCGACCGGGTAGCCGAGGATCGAGTCGAGCACCGTGCCCTTGGTGTTGAGCTTCGACTGGAGCGAGTCCTTGTCGTTCAGCGCGAGGCCGTCACGGTTGCCGAGGATGTTGGTGGAGAACCAGCCATCGACGTGCAGGGCGCGCGCCTTCAGGGCGGGGGCCAGCACCGTCTTCATCATGGTCTGGCCGGTCTTGCCGTCCTTGCCCGCCACGGGGACGTTCAGGTCCTTGGCGAGTTCGAGCAGGGCCGGCACGTCGGCGGCGACGCTGGGGGTGAAGTTGGCGTAGGGAACGCCGCTCTTGATCGCCGCGTAGGCGTAGAGCATCGCCGGGCTGATCGACTCGTCGCTGCTGTCGAGGCCCTTCTCGAAGGCGGCCGTCGAGTTCAAGGTCGGGTCGGAGAGGTCGGGCCAGCGCTCGGTGGAGGCGAGGTTGATCACCACGACCTCGTCGAGATTGCTCTCGGCCTTGAAGCGGCGCAAGTCGTTGGCGATGACGGAGACCGCCTCGCGGTGGTCCTTGGCAACGATGCGGTTGGCACCCTCGATGTTCTTGCAGAACTTGGCGCTGCCGACGGCCGGCCAGGGCTTGATGCCCTTCAGGACCTGGGCGCCATTCTCGATATCCTGGGCGTTGAGGACGCCGTGGCCGGTAGCGGCGGAGGCGAGGTCATCGTCGTTCAGGTCCCATCCGCCGAACACGAGGTCCTTGTAGTCGGCCATCCCGGCGACGGGGACGCCCGCGAGGGGCAGGCCATCAAGGCGGTTCGATCCGGATTTAATCATCTCGATGCCTGCGATGGCGGTGGTGGCGACAGCGCCACCCATGCCAACGAACGCAACGCCGACGCGGCGACCGGTCTGCATGCTCATTGGGAAACGGCTTCCTTCTTCAGGCGAACGGGAGCCTGTCCCAACCTGGGGGCCGTTCCGCTCAGCCCTCACTAACTGGGCTTCCGGGGTTGCGTTCCAACCCTGGCCAGGACGCCTTTTTGACGCGGTGCGCCTGAACGGCCTCCGAACGAGGCGTTAAAAATTCGTAAATACAAGGGCTTAACCCAACGTTAAGCCTGCCATCGTTGAATCACGGAGCTGTCCCATTCTGGTCACAGCAGCCGGCGAGACGTCCCCTCGCTGAACGACAACGAAGCCGCGCCCGACGAAGGCAGCGGTACGAACAAGGACCAATGATGGGGGTTTTCCCGGAGCCGGCGCTCTGCGCCGACGACGTGAGCCGTCTCGTGCCCAACGAGACCTTCGACGCAGATCTGACCGTGGCGTGGCTGCCGCGGACCGAGCGCAGGACGCGCCGGACCTTCGCCACTCTCCGCCGCCGGACCCTCGCGACGCTCGTCACCGGCGCGCTGCTGGGCGGCGCCCTACCGCAGAACGCCCTGGCCCCCGCCGCGGCGGCCCATGACCGGATCGACGAGCGCGCCCTGACGGCGCAGACCCTCGTCCGGGAGCAGTCCGCGCCCGCACCTGAAGCCCCCAACGCGGCCGACTGGGCCGGGGTTCCCGTGGTCGAGCAGGAACCCGCGACGCTGTCGCTGATCGAGAGCGACCTCGCGGCCCTCGCCCCGAGCCGCGACGCCGCCGGCGCCGAGCGCCTGCGCTTCGGTGACATGGCCGTGCCGCGCGAGATCGTCGACACCATCCTGCGGGCCGCCACCGAGACCGGGGTCGATCCCGCCTACATGATGGCGCTGGCCGACAAGGAATCGAGCTTCTCGACCACGGTGAAGGCCTCGACCTCCTCCGCCGAGGGCCTGTTCCAGTTCCTGTCGGGCACCTGGCTCGAACTCATCCGCACCTACGGCGCCCGCCACGGCCTCGCCGACGAGGCGGCGGCGGTAAAGGGGCGCGGCAGCGCCATCACGATCGCCGACGAGGCGGTGCGGACCCGCGTGCTGCGCCTGCGCCAGGACCCCTACGTCGCCGCCCTGATGGCGGGCGAGCTCATCAATCGCGACAAGGGCCGGATCGAGCAGCGCATCGGCCGCGACCTCTCCACCGCCGAGCTCTACTTCGCGCATTTCCTCGGCACCGCCAGCGCCGGCCGCTTCCTCGAACTCACCGCCGAGAAGCCGGGCCAGGTCGCCAAGCAGGTCTTCAAGGCCGCGGCGAAGGCGAACCGGAGCCTGTTCACCGAGAAGGCCGGCAAGGGCCGCCGCAGCCTCACGGTCGCCGAGGTGCGCGAGAAGATCGGCGGCATGATCGACCGTCGCCTCGACCGCTACGAGGGCGTGGCCGCCCTGGCGGGACCCGAGCTGAAATCCGAGGTCACCCTCATGGAGATCGAGACCGACGCGGCCCCCACCCCGGCGCCGGCCGCGCGCGTCCACGTCACCGAGGCGACCACGCCGGCCGACTGACTCAATGCCCGGCCGGCGCGCCCCCGCCGAGCTTGACCTTGCTGAGGATCATCGCGAGCGGCACGGCCGCCCCCGAAACGAGGCAGAGCGACCAGAACACGTCGATGTAGCCCCAGTACGCCACCTGGGTCTGAAGCTGCTGGCCGATCCAGGCGATGGCCTGGTTCTGCGCCTCGACGCCGGACGCCCCATGGGCCTGGAAGTACTGCGTCGCCGCCCGCAGGGTCTCCTGGTAGTTCGGGTTGGCGCCGGAGATGCTCTCCCCGAGCCGGCTCTGGTGGAATTGCTGACGGTAGGCGAGCACGTTCTGGGCGAGGCTCACGCCCATCGAGCCGCCGACGTTGCGGGCGACGTTGATCAGCGCCGAAGCCTGGTCGGTCTGCCCCTTGTCGATCCCCTCGTAGGAGGCGGCGGTGATCGAGATGAAGATCATCGGCAGGCCGATGCCGATATAGATGCGCGACCAGGCGAAGAACCAGAAGCTGGTGTCGCCGTAGAGGCGCGTGAGGTCGTACATCGCCGCGGAGACGATCGCGGCGCCCAGGGCGATGAGGTATTTCGGCTGCACCTTGCCCGAGATCCGGCCGATCACCAGCATCATGAACACCGTGACGAGGCCGCCGGGCGCGAGGACGAGGCCCGCGAGGGTGGCGGTGTAGCCGTAATATTCCTGCACCAGCTGCGGCACGAACTGCGTCGTGGCGATCAGGATCGCGCCGGTGGCCATCATCACCAGGAAGCACGCGCCGAACTGGCGGCTGCCGAGGAGCCGGAGGTCCACGACTGGGTTCTTCCGGGTCAGCTCCCAGGGGATCATCGCCACGAAGGCGATGACGCAGATCGCCGCGAACACGATGATGAAGGTCGAGCCGAACCAGTCCTTGCGCTGGCCCTCGTCGAGGACGACCTCGAGCGACCCCAGGAAGGTGGCGACGAGGAGGAATCCCACGAGGTCGAAGCGCACGCCCTCGCGGCGCAGGCGGCGGCGCTCCTTCACCGCCCCCGGCGGGTCCTCCAGCAGCACGTGCATCAGCCCGAGGGCGATCAGGCCGATCGGGCCGTTGATCAGGAAGCACCAGTGCCACGAGACGTTGTCCGAGAGCCAGCCCCCCAGCGTCGGCCCGATCACGGGCGCCACCACCACGGCGAGGCCGTAGAGGGCGAAGGCCTGGCCGCGCTTCGCCGGCGGGAACGAATCGGCGAGGATCGACTGGGCCAGCGGCGCCATGCCGCCCCCGCCCAAGCCCTGGAGCACGCGGAAGACGAGGAGCGATTCGAGGTTCCAGGCAAAGCCGCACAGCACCGAGGCCACGGTGAAGAGCGCGATGCTCCACATGAAGAACGCCTTGCGGCCGAACCGCTTGGCGAGGAAGCTCGAGGCCGTGAGCACGATGGCGTTGGCCACGAGGTAGCTCGTCACCACCCAGGCCGCCTCGTCGGGGCCCACCGCCAGGCCCCCGGAGATGTAGCGCAGGGCCACGTTGGCGATGGTGGTGTCGAGCACCTCCATGAAGGTCGCCAGCGAGACGACGAGGGCGATGGCCCAGGGGTTGTGCCCGCCCGGCGCCTTGGCGGAGGCCCCCGACGCGTCGCTCGCCTTGCCCCCCGCCTTGCCCCCCGCCTGCGAAGCCGCAGCGCTCACCGGACGTGGACCCGCGGCACGATCGACATGCCGGGGCCGATGGCGACGTCGGTGGGCCACTGGTCGACGACGATCTTCACCGGGATGCGCTGGACCACCTTCACGTAGTTGCCGGTGGCGTTCTGGGCCGGGAGCAGGCTGAAGGCGGTACCGGAGCCGGGCTGCACGGACTCCACGTGGCCGGTGATCTTGCGCTCGGGATAGGCATCGATCTCGATGTCGGCGTGCTGGCCCGGCCGCATGTCGGTGATCTGCGTCTCCTTGTAGTTCGCGATCACCCAGATGTCGTCGGGCACGAAGGTCGACAGCGTCTGCCCGGCCTGGGCGAACTGGCCCTTGGCGCCCGACAGCTGTACCAGCCGGCCCGGCTGGGCCGCCGTGACGGTGGTGTAGCCGAGGTTCAGTTCGGCCTGGGCCACCTGGGCCTTGCCGGTGGCGAGGCTGGCCTCGGCCCCCGCCTTCTGCGCATTGAGCGCGCCGACCTGGGTGCGCGCCGCGACGACGTTCGCCCGCGCGCGATCGTAGGCGGCCTGCTGCTGGTCGAGGGTCGAGGACGAGGATTGCGAGCGCTGGATCGTGCCCGCCCCCTTCTCGGCGAGGTCCCGGTAGCGGGCCGCATCCTCCCGGGCGAATTTCAGCGAGGCCTCGGCCTGCGTCACCTCCGCCTGGGAGGCGGCGACCTGCGCCTTCTGGCCCTCGATCTGCGCCTCGAAGTTGTGGATCGAGGCCTCGGCCGAGGCGACCTGCGCCTTCGCCTGCGCCAGGGCCACCGCGTAGTCGCGCCGGTCGATCTGGAAGAGAACGGCCCCGGTCTCGACATGCTGGTTGTCGGTGACCGGCACGTCCACGATGTAACCGGCGACCTTGGGCGCGATGGAGAATTGCCGCGCATCGACGAAGGCGTCGTCGGTGGATTCGAACGGGTGCAGGCGGGTCAGCCAGTAGACGTAGGCGCCGGCCGCCACGGCGACGACCGCCACGGTGATGCCGAGGGCCCAGAACGGATGCCGGCGCAGGATGTTCGGCTTGCTGTCCGCGTCGGACTCCTCGGCCGCAGCGGACTCCTCGCCCGAGCCGGACTTTTCGGACGAGCCGGACTTCTCGGGCGCGCCGGACTCCGCGCCCGGCTCGGTCTCGCCGGGGGGCGCCTCTCCGGGGGACCTCGTCGCGGACGCCGTCTCCTGCGGATCGGCCCCTTCCGGGTCGGAGGGCCGCACCGCGTCGCCCCGTGCGGGCTGGCGCCCCACGGCCTGCTGATCCTGAAGCATCGACGAACCGTCCGAACGCGCCCAGGGGCCGCGCGATTGAAACCGCGCCGCCCGAAACTCCCGCCTCGGCGACAACAAGAAGTAGCGCCGGCGATTGTTCCCAGTGCGCATGACGTTTGCGGGCCCCGTCCGCGGCCCGACGGAACGTCCGAAATCCGGCGCGCGTTTTCGGGTTTGACGGGCCGGATCCCGGTTCGTCCGCAACCTGCAGGAGGCGCGTATGACAGCCGGTTCTTCCCTGTCGCCACCGGGTGCCGCCGGTCCGGGCGGCCTCGACCGTCTCGACGCGATGAGCACGGTGCTGGCCCGCAATTGGTGGTTGATGGCCCTGCGCGGGGTCGTCGCGATCCTGTTCGGGCTGATCGCCTTCGTGGCGCCGGGCGCCTTCGTCCTTTCCCTCGTGCTGTTCTTCGCCGCCTACATGCTGGTGGACGGCATCGTCGGCGTAATCGCCTCGGTGCGGGCCGCCCAGCGCCACGAGCGCTGGGGCTTCCTCCTCCTCGAAGGGCTCCTCGACCTCGTCGTCGGCGTCGCCGCCGTGCTCGTCCCGGCGGCAGCCGTCTGGGCCTTCGTCTACCTCGTGGCGTTCTGGGCCCTCGTCACCGGCGGCCTCATGGTGGCGGCGGGCTTCCGCCTGCATGCCCATTACGGGCGCTGGTGGCTGGTGCTCGGCGGCGTCGTCTCGATCCTGTTCGGCATCGCGCTCCTGGTCGATCCCGGCATGTCGGCCCTGGTCCTGACCTGGTGGATCGGCAGCTACACGATGGTGTTCGGAATCCTGCTGGTGCTCCTGGCCTTCCGCCTGCGCGGCCGCCACGCGGAGGCGGGCCGGCCCGGCCCCCTGGGGCGCCCCGGAACGGCGTAGCTTTGGCCGCGCGAGATGGTCTAGAACCGGCGGGACACCGCGGGGCGCTTCGCCGCCCGAGCCCCGCCCCCCGTGACCATGGCCCGCGATGACCTCCCCCGACCCGGAACGCCCGCGCCCCGCGCGGGTCGACCCGCCCCGGCCCGCCCCTGAGCCCGAGCCCCGGAGCGCCGCCGGGCCGGACAATGCGGACACCCGCGCCGCGGCGCGGGAAGCCGCGGCGGCGGCGCGGACCCTCGGCCGCCAGCTCGGCGTGCTCGCCGTCGGTGCGGCACGGGGTGCCGGACGCCGGGCCGCCGGCGCGGCGCGGGCGGCGGGGCCAGCTTGGCGGGGATGGGCTGACCGCATGCGCCCCCGCGCGCCGGCCGGACCTCCGCCCCCGTCCACCGCCGCGCCTGCGGCGGGTCCGACGCCCGCGCCCGCACGCGCGCCGGCGCCCCGCGCCGCCGGCTGGCCGACCCGGCTCCGCCGCCATCCCTGGCGCGCCGCGGCCCTGGCGGTCGTCCTGCTGCCGCTGCTGGCCCTGGCCGGGCTCGTCCTCTACAGCTTCGCCACCCTGCCGCCCCTGGGCGGCGTGGTGCCGGAAGCGGGCCAGCGGGCGCTCACCGTCGAGGCCGATGACGGCCGGGTCTTCGCCACCCGCGGGGCGTTCCAGGGCCAGAAGCTGACGGCGGCGGAGATGCCGGCCCATCTCGGACAGGCGATCATCGCGATCGAGGACCGGCGCTTCCGCTCTCACTGGGGCCTCGACCCGCGCGGCTTCCTGCGCGCCCTGTACCGCAACGCCGTCGGCGGCGGCGTGCGCGAGGGCGGCTCGACGATCACCCAGCAATATGCCCGGCTTGTCTCCCTGAACCAGGAGAAGTCGCTGCGCCGCAAGATCCAGGAGGCGTTCCTGGCCCTGCGCGTCGAGGCGACGATGTCGAAGGACGAGATCCTGCTCGGCTACCTCAACACCGCCTATTTCGGGGCCGGCGCCTACGGCGTCGATGCCGCCGCCCGGCGCTACTTCGGCAAGGGGGCCAAGGCCCTGACCCTGCCGGAGGCCGCGATGCTGGCGGGCCTCGTACGCGCGCCCTCGCAGCTGGCCCCGACCCGGAACTTCGGCGGCGCCAAGGAGCGCGCCGACGTGGTGCTGCAGACCATGGTGGAGACCGGCGCGATCACGGCCGCCGAGGCCGACAAGGCCCGCGCCCAGACCATCACCCTGCGCACGCCCCCCGAGACGCCGCCGGGCACCAACTACTTCCTGGACATGGTCTCGGCGGAGTCGAAGAAGCTCGCCGACGCGCCGGGCGACGTCACCGTGCGCACCACCCTCAACCTCGACCTGCAGAGCCTCGCGGAGGGCGTCGTCGCCCGCCGCCTCGACGCCGAGGGGCCCAAGAAGAAGGCCGGCCAGGGCGCCATGGTGGTGCTCAACAAGGAGGGCGCGATCCTCGCCCTGGTGGGCGGGCGCGACTACGAGGACAGCCAGTTCAACCGCGCCACCCAGGCCAAGCGCCAGCCCGGCTCGCTGTTCAAGCTGTTCGTCTACCTCACGGCCTACGAGAACGGCTTCAACCCCGACACGGTGCTGGTCGACCGGCCGATCCAGATCGGCGACTGGGAACCGCAGAATTCCACGGGCCGGTTCAAGGGCGCGATGCCCCTGCGCAGCGCCTTCGCGCAGTCGATCAACACGGTGGCGGCGCAGCTGGCCGACGAGGTCGGCATCCCGGCGGTCATCGCCACCGCCCACCGGATGGGCGTGACCGCGGAGCTGCCCAACGTGCCGAGCCTCGCCCTCGGCTCGGCCGAGGTGACGCTGCTGGAGATGACCCGCGCCTATGCGGGCGTGCTGGCCGGGGCCGCGCCGGTGGACACCCACAGCGTCCACGCCATCCGGGGCGCTCAGCCGCAGCCGCTCTACCTGCGCGCCGACGCCAAGGGCGGCACCGCGATCCCCACCGAGGCCCGGGCGATGATGCTCGACTCCCTCCAGGCCGTGGTCGACGGCGGCACCGGCAAGGCCGCCCGGGTCGCCGGCCTGCCGGTGGGCGGCAAGACCGGGACGACCCAGGACTATCGCGATGCCTGGTTCATCGGCATGACGCCGGACCTCGTCGTGGGCGTCTGGGTCGGCAACGACGACAATGCCTCCATGAACCGCGTCGGCGGCGGCGATCTCCCGGCGAGCATCTTCCACGACTTCGTCCAGCGGGCGACGGCGCAGCTGGCCAAGGGCCGCAAGCGCCCCTCGGCGGCGCGGGGCGAGCCGGCCCGGGCCGAGCCGGCGCCCGCCCGCGAGGTCGCCGCCAGCGCCGCCGCGCCCGGCATCCGCGGCGTACCGGAGGTGGTCGACACCGGCACCCTGGCCTTCCGCGGCCGCACCGTCCGCCTCCTCGGGGTGGAAGGGGAGGGCGGGGCGCTCGCCCGGCAGCTCGCCCGCTACCTGCGCCGCCGCGAGGTGACCTGCGCCCCCGCCTCCGGGGCCGAGGCGGCTGGCGAGCAGCTCCGCTGCCAGATCGATGGCGACGACCTCGCCGCCCTGATCCTCACGGCCGGCGGCGCCCGCGCCGCCGAGGACGCGCCGGCCGACCTCCTCGCCGCCGAGGAGCAGGCTCGCTCCGAGCGCGCCGGCATCTGGGGCCGGCGGCGGTAGGATCGGTGATCCGAGGGTTGCGATCCGGCCGCCCGCTCGCCAGGATGGCGCCGTCGAGGATGCCCGGGAATCCGACCGTGACCTGGACTGTGCATTGGCTCGAAGCTTCGGGTGACCTGGGGCCCTGGCGCGACGCGGTCGCGGCGGAGGTTGAGATCGCGCGCGGGGCGATCCTGGGGCTGATGCCGCTGCCGCCCCTCGACATCCTCGTTCAGCGCGAGGCGGGCGCGGTCATTCCCGAGACCGGCACGATGGGGCGGGCCCACCGCGAAAACTTGTTCTCCTTGACGCTCGATCCCGACAATCCGAACTTCGCCCAGGCCCTGCGCGACGGCGACCTGCGCCGGACGGTGGTGCACGAGGTGCACCATTGCCTGCGCATGGCAGGTCCCGGTTACGGCTGGACCCTGGGCGAGGCCCTGGTCAGCGAAGGGCTCGCCGGCCAGTTCGTGCGCCGCCTGTTCGACACGCCGCCGGAGCCCTGGGAATGCGCCGTGACCGACGACGCGTTGCGGGCCAACCTCCCCGACGACGTGACACTCGCGGGCACTGGTCACGACCACCGCACCTGGTTCTACGGCCTCGGGGACTCTCACCCTCGCTGGCTGGGCTACACGCTGGGATACCGGATCGTCGGCGATTGGCTGGCCGCGATGCCAGCGGTTGGGGCGGATGCCTGGGTGAACGTCCCGGCCGCGGAGGTTCTGGCGGCTGCGCGCCGCGGGATCCTGGCCGCCGCCTGACACACGGACCTTCCGCGTCGCCCGGCCCTTGACCTTCCCACCATGGGAACCCCCACATGGGGGGACATGGACAAGCGCCCGACCCTCGATGCCACGATTCCCACGCCCGGCCGGCGGCTCGGCTTCCCGGTGGAGGGGCTGACCTGCGCCTCCTGCGTCGGGCGGGTGGAGCGGGCGTTGCGCGCCCTGCCGGGAGCCTCGGAGGTCTCGGTCAACCTCGCCACCGGACGGGCCGAACTGCGTCTGCCGGGTCCCGGTGCCGCGGCGGTGGAGGCCGTCGCGCGGGCCGGCTACGCCGTGCCGGAGGCCGTCACCACCCTGGAGATCGCCGGACTGTCCTGCGCCGCCTGCGTCGGGCGGGTCGAGCGCGCGCTGGTCGCCGTCCCGGACGTCGCCGCGGTCACGGTCAACCTCGCCACCGGCCGCGCCACGGTGCGCCACCCCGAGGGGCTGGTGGCGCGCGCGGACCTGGAGGCGGCGGTCGCGAAGGCGGGCTACCAGCCGCAGGCTCCGGCCGAAGCGCCGGTCGCGGCCCGGGAGACCCGTCTGGCGCAGGAGGGCGCGGCCCTGCGCCGGGACCTCGTCGCGGCGGCGCTCCTGTCGGCGCCGATCGTGGTCCTCGACATGGGCGGCCACCTCGTCCCGGCCTTCGGCCACGCGGTTCACGGCGCCCTCGGCGCCTGGGCCGGCGGGCTCCAGGCCGGGCTCGCCACCCTGGTGCTCGCCGGACCCGGAGCCCGCTTCTTCCGCCAGGGCCTGCCCGCCCTGGTCCGCGGCCACCCGGACATGAACGCCCTCGTGGCCCTCGGGGCCGGCGCCGCCTACCTGTATTCCCTGGTCGCGGTCCTGGCGCCGGCGCTTCTCCCGGCGGGGACGGCCCACCTCTACTTCGAGGCCGCGACCCTGATCGTCACGCTGATCCTCCTCGGCCGGACCCTGGAGGCGCGGGCCAGGGGGCGGACGGGCGCGGCCATCGCCCGCCTCGTCGGCCTCAGCCCCGCCACCGCGCGGGTGATCCGCGACGGCGTCGAGACGGAGGTGGCCCAGGCGAGCCTCCGGCGCGGGGACGTGGTCCGGGTCCGCCCGGGCGAGCGGGTGGCCGCCGACGGCGTCCTGGTCGCCGGGGCGAGCTACGTCGACGAGAGCATGATCACCGGCGAGCCGGTGCCGGTGGCCAAGGCGCCCGGCGACGGCGTGGTGGGCGGCACCCTCAACACCCATGGCAGCTTCGACCTGCGGGTGGACTCCGTCGGGGCCGACTCCGTGCTCGCCCGGATCGTCCGCATGGTCGAGGCGGCGCAGGGCGCCAAGCTGCCGATCCAGGCCGTGGTCGACCGGGTGACGGGCTGGTTCGTGCCGGCGGTCATCGCCGCCGCGGCGGCGACCTTCGCGGGCTGGCTGGCCTTCGGGCCGAGCCCCTCCGTCGGCCTCGCCCTCGTCAACGCCATCGCGGTGCTCATCATCGCGTGCCCCTGCGCCATGGGCCTCGCGACCCCGAC
Source organism: Methylobacterium sp. Leaf89 (assembly GCF_001422215.1). Taxonomy (NCBI): domain Bacteria; kingdom Pseudomonadati; phylum Pseudomonadota; class Alphaproteobacteria; order Hyphomicrobiales; family Methylobacteriaceae; genus Methylobacterium; species Methylobacterium sp. Leaf89. Next base: position 48,680 of record NZ_LMML01000029.1, read on the forward strand.
CTCGATCATGGTGGGCACCGGCCGCGCGGCCGAGCTCGGCGTGCTCTTCCGCGACGGCGGCGCGCTCCAGCGCCTGCGCGCGGTCCGGGTCGTCGCCCTGGACAAGACCGGAACGCTCACCCTGGGCCGCCCGACCCTGACGGACCTCGTCGCCGGGCCGGGCGTCGCGGCGGACGAGGCCCTGCGCCTCGCCGCGAGCCTCGAATCCCGCTCCGAGCACCCCGTCGCCCGCAGTCTCGTGGCGGCGGCCGCGGACAGGGGCCTGGCCCTCGGAACGGTCACGGCCTTCGCGGCGGAGCCCGGCTACGGCATCGCCGGCACGGTGGACGGCCGCGCCGTCGTCGTCGGCGCGCGGCGCTTCCTCGCCCGCCTTGCGATCCCGGCCGGAGACCTCGACGACGCGGCCGACCGCCTCGCCCGGGAGGGCCGCAGCCCGCTCTTCATCGCCCTCGACGGGCGCCTCGCCGCCCTGGTCGCGGTGGCGGACCCGATCAAGCCCGGCGCGGCCGAGGCCGTGGCGGCCTTGCGCGCCCGCGGCCTCGCGGTGGCGATGGTGACCGGCGACGGCCGCGGGGTGGCCGAGGCCGTGGCCCGCACCCTCGGCATCACGTCGGTCTCGGCCGAGATCCTCCCCGGCGGCAAGGTCGCGGCGGTGCAGGCCCTGCGTGCCCGCCACGGCGCGGTGGCCTTCGTGGGCGACGGCATCAACGACGCGCCGGCCCTGGCCGAGGCCGATGTGGGCATCGCCCTCGGTACCGGCACCGACATCGCGGTGGAGGCCGCCGACGTGGTGCTGATGTCGGGCGCCCTCTCGGGCCTCGTCGGCGCTTTCCGGCTCTCGGCCGCGGTGATGCGCAACATCCGCCAGAACCTGTTCTGGGCCTTCGCCTACAACGTCGCGCTGATTCCGGTGGCGGCGGGGCTGCTCCACGCGGTCGGCGGACCGCTGCTCTCGCCGGTCCTGGCGGCGGGCGCCATGGCGCTGTCGAGCGTCTTCGTCCTCGCCAACGCCCTGCGCCTGCGCCGGGCCGGCGGCACGGCGTCGACGACGGGAGCGGGGGCGTGAGCGCGGTGACCATCGGGGAGGCCGCCCGCGCCACCGGCGTCTCGGCCAAGATGATCCGCTACTACGAGGAGACCGGCCTGCTGGCGCCGGCCGGCCGGACGGCCGCGGGCTACCGCCTCTACACGGAGGCCGACCTCCATGCCCTGCGCTTCGTGCGCCGGGCCCGCGACCTCGGCTTCACCATGGAGGATATCCGGGCGCTGCTCGCCCTCTGGCACGACCGGGCGCGGGCGAGCGCCCAGGTGCGCCGCCTCGCCCTCGACCATGTGGCGGACCTGCGGCGCCGGATCGACGCCCTGGACGGCATGGCCCGCACCCTGGAGGATCTGGCCGCCCATTGCGGCGGCGACGCCCGGCCCGACTGCCCGATCCTCGACGACCTCGCCAGCGGTCCCCACGGCCGGCCCGGCGCGACACCGCGGCAGGGGGAGCGCGACCCCGGAGCGTCGCCTTCGCGGCGCGGGACGCGTTGACCGCATCCCTGGCCTCTTGTTTGCTGGGACCGGCGTCGCAACCCCGGCGCGTCCCCCCCTTGAAAGCCGTCGCCTCTCGAAAGTCGCTGTTTATGCCCGTCCTCGACCGGATCGCCGCCTTCGCGGACGAGATCGCCGCCTGGCGCCAGGATCTCCACGCGCATCCCGAGCTGCAATACGACGTCCACCGCACCGCCGGCTTCGTCGCCGACAAGCTGCGGGGCTTCGGCTGCGACACGGTCGCCACCGGCATCGGCCGAACGGGCGTCGTCGGGGTGATCCGGGGCCGGGACCACGGCTCGAACCGCGCCATCGGCCTGCGCGCCGACATGGACGCCCTGCCGATCCAGGAGGCGCGCGACCTGCCCTACCGCTCCACGGTGCCGGGAAAGATGCATGCCTGCGGGCATGACGGGCACACGGCGATGCTGCTCGGGGCGGCGAAGTACCTCGCCGAGACCCGCGCCTTCGACGGCACGGCGGTGCTGATCTTCCAGCCCGCGGAGGAGGGCGGCGGCGGCGGCGAGGCCATGGTCCGCGACGGGCTGATGGAGCGCTTCGGCGTCGAGACCGTCTATGGGATGCACAACATCCCGGGCCAGGCGCTGGGCACCTTCGCCATCCGGCCGGGCCCGATCATGGCCTCCACGGACCGCTTCACCATCACCATCACGGGCCGGGGCGGCCACGCCGCCCAGCCGCACAACGCCATCGACAGCGTGCTGGTGGCGAGCCACGTCATCACGGCGCTCCAATCCGTGGTGTCGCGCACCGTCGATCCCCTGGAGAGCGCGGTGGTTTCGGTCTGCGCCCTGGAGGCGGGGGAGGCCTTCAACGTGCTGCCGCAATGCGTGGTCCTGCGGGGCACCATGCGGGCCCTCTCGAAGCCGATGCGGACCCTGATCCAGGACCGGATCACCGAGATCGTCACCCACGTACCCCGGGGCTTCGGCGCCACCGGCGCCATCGACTTCAACAGCGGCTACCCCGTCACCGAGAACCATCCGGCGGAGACGGACTTCATCGCCGACGTGGCGGCCGGGCTCGTCGGCGAGGCCGGCGTCGACCGGGCGGTGGCCCCCATGATGGCCGCCGAGGACTTTTCCTACATGCTCGCCCACCGCCCCGGCGCCTACATCTTCCTCGGCAACGGCGACAGCGCCGGCCTGCACCACCCGGACTACGACTTCAACGACGCCGCCGCACCCTACGGCGCCTCGCTCTGGGCGCGGGTGATCGAGACGGGGTTGCCGATCCGGGGCGCGTGACGCGGATCGTCACGCGAGGCAGGCTCCGGCCGAGCCGGGCGCCCTCCTGAAACGGCGGGTTCCGGGCGGCCGGGCCGCGCAGACCGATCGACGGCCCTGACAGGGCCCGGCTCCGGCGACAGATCTCCATGGGTCTTGACCGTGCTGGGGGCGATTTTCGACCCCGCGCGGGCCTTCCGGAGGTCCGCGTCTCGGAAGCTTGAGGGACGGCGCTCGGCGCCCGTTCCGGGTGGTTTTCGGCTCGTCCGGCTTGGCAGGACAGAACCGTGGAAGCGGCCATCGCTGCGGCGCTGGCCGGTTGAGCGCCAGCTCTTAACCCTGGATCCTCGAAGAAAGTCCTCTTCGGTTCAACGCCTCTCAGCTTAGCGGCAAAACTGGGCAACGGCTGCCGTCACATCCCCCGCTCGCTCATCATTTTCAAGACAGCGCTCCAGGGGCTACGCGACAGGGGGGATGGGCCGAGGCCGAGCGCGCTGGCGGGCTCAGCGAGCGGTAGAACCCGCGATTTCGGCCTGACGACCGGGGCAACCGAGTCCGGTTTCAAATCAGGTCGGATGCGCTATCGTGCCGCTCACGTGCTGGGCAGAACGGCCCGTCCTATATCTCTGGAGTTGGTCCACCCATGTTGGACGAATACGGCTTTCTCCGTGGCGCTGAGTTGGACGAAGGCGCCCTGCCTGCTCTGTATCACTTCGTCTACTGCAGCCGTGCCGCCGACGGCGTCGATGACGCGGAGGTCGATCGTATCGTCGAGGCGGCCCAGCGGCACAATCTTGCTCGCGGCATCACCGGGGTTTTGGTCTTCGGCAGCGGCATCTTCTTCCAGTGGATCGAGGGGCCGGCTGCCCAGATGCAAAATCTTGTCGCGAGCCTGCATGGCGATCCACGTCATCATGACATCGTAACACTCAGCCAGAGCGAGGAAGAGCGGGATCGTCTCTATCCGAACTGGGACATGGAAAAGGTCGAAGCCGAGGATATCCGCCTCGTACTACGGGACGCACTCGAAAGCACCGAAGACAAAGACAATATCGCGGCACTGAAGCGGATCCTGCAGCAACTCGATACGGGGCCTATCAAGGCGCTTGGACGAGATTAGTTGGAGACGCTCTGAGTAGTATTTAAAAAATTATCAAATGATTCTATTTGGTTTTCGGTAGTCGGTGATCGGGCGCGCGTGGCGGATACAATAATCCCGCCTCTGGTGTGCCGTACGAAACAGGCGCGATCCGAACCCGGAACTTTTCGCAAGCGTCTTTACATTCTTGCGGTGCGGCGCTCTGATGTGTCCAAGAGGTGCACGGCATCGACCGACAAGCGCCCCCGACACAGACAGAGAGTTCTGGGGAGCGGACCATGTCAAACCTCGCTTCGTCCACCGCTGCGTGGACTGATCCATCGGTACGTCAAGCCGGTTGGATCTCAGAGGCTCGACTTGCATACGCGCGCAAACGCACGGCCGAGGAAAGCCGCCAGCGCGCCCTCGCGCTCAGTTGCATCGTCGAAACAGACATCATCCCTCGTTTGAAGCTGCTTCACCCGCAGCTTGCGCCCGCGGCGAGCACTCCACTTGCTAAACCTGATGCGCAGCAGATCGAAGCCTTCACGCAGCTCCTCCTCTGTTCGGACCTTTCGGCAGCATCGGACGCCGTCAGGGATCACCTAGCCAAAGGCTACTCTGCCGAGAGTATGTTCCTCGAACTTCTGGTGCCTGCCGCCTCTCTGCTTGGACGCTTATGGGACGATGACCTCTGTGACTTCATTGAGGTGACCGTGGGCGTCGCTCGCCTTCAGCTTCTCCTCTCGCAATACCGATCCGAACCGAAGGTCTCATCACACGACGAGAACCGTGCTGCCCTCCTGATGGGCGCACCGGGGGAACTGCATACGTTTGGCGTGGCCGTCGTCGAACAATTCCTGCAAGTCGCAGGATGGCAGGTCTCGTGCGGCTTGGCTTCCAGCCCGGGCCAGATCTCAAGGCTCGTGGGTTCTACGTGGTTCGATGTCGTCGGTCTCACACTGAGCTGCGAGACCCGCATCGATGGGCTTGCGGCCTCAATTCAGTCGATCCGCCACGTCTCACGGAACCGTTCGGTGGGGATTATGGTGGGTGGCCCCGTGTTCCTCGACAAGCCCGAACTCGTCGAGCGTGTGGGCGCGGACGCATCCGCGGTCGACGCGCCAACGGCTGTCCTGCTGGCTCAGAGGCTTCTCGACATCAGTCTCGAAGAGAGGCCCCGGCCTGATCATAAAGCTCCATCCTGCGTGTAAATCCAAGCTTGCAGACTCAAATCGATCGGAGGCTGACCCAATGACGCTTGTTCAGCTCATCTATGCATCCCGTCCGTTCGGGTTTGATCAATCCACTCTGGATAGTATCCTCACGCAATCAAGGCGCTGCAATACGCGGGACGGTCTGACAGGCGCTCTGATTTGTCGTGGAGACCTTTATCTCCAGCTTCTGGAGGGCAAAGAAGAGGCTATCGCTGATACGTATGCGCGGATCGTCCGAGATGATCGGCATCTAGAGATCAATCGTCTGTCTTATGCCGCTGCGACCGAGCGTCTTTTTCCCGCCTGGGCCATGCGCAGCGACCCCGCGCGCACTTGGATGTGGTCCCAGGATGACGTGGCCAATGGGGCAGCAACTCAGGCATCACCAGAGTACGTGCTCGGTATTTTTCGACGGCTTGCGGCCGAGCCCGTCGATCTGCCTAGGCTTGCCACCGTATAATTTGCAATCAAACGGCGCGTATTGATGATATTGGCCTATCGCGCCGGATTTCATATCGGATCGTACAAGATTCCATTGATATATAGGGTGCAGACGCTGACGATACTGAGGGCCAATGCGGCTCGAGAGATGTCTGCTCACGGGCCGCTTCCAGCGATCTCGAATGACATGCTCGGTCGAGAGAGGTCGGCCCGCTACGACCGAGTTGGGCAACAGCGAGAACGTCTGCTTCAGGACAGAAGGCGAAGGCTCGCGTCCCAGCCTCAGCGGCCCTTGCAAACAGGCAAGCGCACTGAGTTTTGGCCCGAGGACACCGAACTCGTTTCACGAACAGACAGAGCGATCGTTTGGCCGTGTCCCCTTGCGTGGTGTAGCTCGCTGAGAGCCACCACGATCACCGGCTTGGGCCGGGAGGATCAGGCTACCAAGGTCGGCAGGCTGACGAGGGGATCATCGCCGATCGGGGCGATGCTTTCCAGCGTCATGTAGCGTGAGCGCTGGACGGCCCATTCGTCATTCTGTTCGAGCAGGATCGCGCCGACGAGGCGGGTGATGGCAGCCTCGTTGGGGAAGATGCCGACCACCTCGGTCCGGCGCTTGATCTCGCCGTTCAGGCGCTCCAACGGATTGGTCGAGTGCAGCTTGACCCGGTGGGCGGCTGGGAAGCCCATATAGGCCAGCACGTCGGGCTCGGCAGTGTCCATCAGGGCGGCGAGCTTGGGCACCTTGGGGCAGAGCTGGTCGGCCACCCGCCGCCATTGCTGACGGGCGGCCTCCGCATCGTCTTGGGCGAATGCCGTGGCGATGAAGGCTGACACCACCCGGCGGCCCGAGCGGCCAGCATGGGCCAGGACGTTCCTCATGAAGTGGACGCGGCAGCGTTGCCAGGTCGCGTTCATGACCTTGGCCACTGACGCCTTGATGCCCTCGTGCGCGTCCGAGATCACGAGCTTGACCCCGCGCAGGCCGCGCCGGGCCAGCTTGCGCGGGAACGCGGTCCAAAACGTCTCAGCCTCCGACGGGCCGACATCCATGCCGAGCACTTCCCTGCGACCATCGCTGTTCACGCCGACCGCTACGATGACGGCGACCGAGACGATCCGGCCGTCCTGGCGCACCTTCACGTAGGTCGCGTCGATCCAGAGGTACGGCCACTCGCCCTCGATGAGGCGGTCGAGGAACGCGCCGACCCGTTCGTCGATCTCCTGGCACAGCCGGCTGACCTGGCTCTTCGACACGCCCGTGCCGCCCATGGCTTGGAGGAGATCATCGACCGAGCGGGTCGAGATGCCCTGAATGTAGGCCTCCTGGATCACAGCCGTGAGCGCCTTCTCGGCCATCCGGCGCGGCTCCAGAAAGGCCGGGAAGTACGAACCCTTGCGCAGCTTTGGGATGCGCAGCTCCACCGTACCAGCCCGCGTCTGCCAGTCCCGGTCGCGATAGCCGTTGCGCTGGACCAGCCGCTCGGCGCTCTTCTCGCCGTGGGCCGCGCCGGTCAGGCCGCCGACCTCCAGCTCCATCAGACGCTCGGCTGCAAAGCCGATCATCTCGCGTAACAGATCCGCGTCGGAGCTCTTCTCCATGAGCCCGCGCAGGGCCATCATCTCGTCGGTCATCGGGGGTCTCTCGGGTTCGAGGTTGGTGCTCGCAACCCGACCCTACCCGGCAATCGCCGATGACCACCCTTCAGCTACACCACCGCTCGGGACACGACCATGGCGACCGTTTCGAGGAAGCGCGTGACGCAGGTCCATCGAGGACGAGTTGGAAGACGCGACGCCACCTCCTGTCCAGTGAAAGGGCGATCGCAAGGGCCGATGTTCGAGCCGAAAGTCGGATCCCGGCACCCCCTCATCCCCGGGCCGCGCAGCCCAGGACCCGGGCACGCCGCGTGTGCCGGACCTGACACGGTCGGCGGCTCCGGACGGCGCGCCTCCTTCGAAGTCGGGCTCCACTGCGGCGCCCCGGACCGACGGCGCGGTGCTACCGGCCGACGGCGAGGGGGCCCAAGCGGAGCCCGTGCGGCGTGCGCCTGCGGGTCACCCTCCCCGTGGAGGGAAGACCCCCGGAAGCCCCGCTCAGACCGGGCGGTTGGCGGTCCCGCCGAGGTGGAACACCCGGTGCGGAACCAGTTCGCCGCGCTCGACGTCACCCACCGCCACGAGGATGCCGCCGCAGGTGGCGAAGGCCTTGCCCTCCACCGGCGCGTCGCGCCCGCGCAGGATCACCGGCTGGCCGCGCATCAGGCGCAGGGCCATGTCCCGCGACACCGGCACCGAGGGCACCGCGTCGAGGGCGGTCTCGACGGCGTGGAGATGCCCGGCATTGCCGTCCGGCCCGGCTTCCTCGAGGGCGGCGACCTGGCAGGAATCCGCCTCGGTGAAGGGGCCGACGCGGGTGCGGCGCAGGGCCGAGACGTGGCCGTAGCAGCCCAGCAGGCGGCCGAGGTCGCGGGCGATGGCCCGGACATAGGTGCCCTTGCCGCAGGCGGCCTCGATCACAGTGCGCTCGGGGCTGTGCTCGACCACCGCGAGATGGTCGATCTGCACCTGGCGGGCCACCAGCACGACCTCCTCGCCGTCCCGGGCGAGGTCGTAGGCGCGCTCCCCGGCGATCTTGATGGCCGAGTAGCGCGGCGGCACCTGCTCGATGGCGCCGATGAAGGTCGGCAGCGCCGCCTCCACGGCTTCGCGGGTCGGGCGCGCCTCGCTGGTGGCCACCGGCCGGCCCTCGGCGTCGTCGGTGTCGGTCTCGATGCCCCAGGTCACGGTGAAGACGTAGGCCTTGCGCCCGTCCATCACGAACGGGACCGTCTTGGTCGCTTCGCCGAGCGCGATCGGCAGGATGCCGGAGGCCAGGGGGTCGAGGGTGCCGGCATGGCCCGCCTTCTTGGCGTTGAAGGCGCGCTTCACCACAGCGACCGCATGGGTCGAGGTCATGCCCACCCCCTTGTCGAGGATCACCCAGCCGTTGACGTCGCGGCGCTTCGGCCGGTCGGGGCGCGGCGCGCCCCGCGGCGGACGCCGGCCCTCGGCGGCCACGGGCCGGTCCGCCGGGTTCGGCGGCGCTGAGCCCTCGGTGCGCTCGACGGTCGGTTCGTTGATCATGGGGGTCCTCGGTCAATGCTCACAGGGGGCGGGCGGCACGTTCTGCGCCGTCATCCGTCCCGGTCGGGGTTCGCTGTTCGGTGTCCCCGCCGCCTCGGGCCGGAGACGGGGGACCGCTCAAGGCCGGTGCGCGTCAGGCGGCGTCGGGGTCCGAGGCGCCGTCGTCCTTCTCCGGGGCCGGCGATTCGAGGTCACGGCGCACCTTATCAGTCCGCAGCAGGGCGTCGATCCGGTCGGCCTCGTCGAAGGTCTCGTCGCGCAGGAAGCGCAGGTCGGGCGCGTATTTCAGGTTCACCCGGCGGGCGACCTCCTGGCGCAGCGCCTTCTTGTTGCGCGCCAGCGCCGCCAGGACCGGGGCCTCGTCCAGGCCGCCGAGCGGCATGATGTAGGCCGTGGCGAGCTTCAGGTCCGGCGACATCCGCACCTCCGGCACCGTGATGACGTGGGCGCTCAGCACTGGGTCCTGGATGTCCCCGCGCTGGAGAACCTCGGCGATGGCGTGGCGGATCAGCTCGGCGACGCGCTGCTGGCGCTGCGAGGGTCCGGTGGGGGTCTGCTTCTGGGCCATGTCGGATTCTGATCGTCTTGTCGTCGAAACGGTTCGACACCGGCGCGCCGGGAGCCGCGGACGATGCGTCGCTGAAACGGAACATCGAGGTGCCGCCGCACGGAAACGCCGAGCCGGCTGAAACGAAGCGGACGTCGAAGGCGACCCTCTTAGCGCAGATCGGCGTCCGGGATATAGGCCCGTCGCGCCAGTTTCCGCGTCGTCTTTCCGCGAAGACGGCCGGCACCGGCTCCGAAACGCGCAACGGGGCCGCGACCTCGTCGCGACCCCGTCGGTATTCCGAAGCGAATCCGCCGCTCAGAGCGTGCGACGGATCTCCTCGACCCGGTAGCACTCGATGGTGTCGCCGGCCCGCATGTCCTGGAAGTTCTCGAAGGACATGCCGCATTCGTAGCCGGCGGTCACTTCCTTCGCATCGTCCTTTAGGCGCTTCAGCTGGGCGAGCTTGCCTTCGTGGATGACCACGCTGTCGCGAATCAAGCGGACATGGGCACCGCGCTGGACCACACCGTCGGTGATGCGGCAGCCGGCGATCTTGCCGACCTTCGACACGTCGAAGATCTGCAGGATCTGGGCCTCGCCGAGACGCTCCTCGCGCAGCGTCGGCGGCAGCATGCCCGACAGGGTCGCTTTGATGTCATCCACGAGGTCGTAGATGATGTTGTAGTAGCGGATCTCGACGCCCTTGTTCTCGGCCGACTCGCGCGCTTCCTTGTGGGCTCGCACGTTGAAGCCGATGACGACGGCCTTCGAAGCCTCCGCCAGGGTGATGTCCGACTCGGTGATGCCGCCGACGCCCGCCAGCAGAATCCGCGCCGACACCTCGTCGTTGCCGAGCTTCTCCAGCGCGCCGTTGATGGCCTCGACCGAGCCCTGCACGTCGCCCTTGACGACCAGCGCCAGTTCCTTGCGACCGGCGCCTTCCTTCAGGTCGCGCATCATGTCGACCAGCGAGCGGTTCGCGCCACCGGTACGGGCGGCCAGGCGCTCGCGCTTCTGGCGGGCCCGGTATTCGGTGACCTCACGGGCGCGGGCCTCGTTCGGCACGACCACGACGCGGTCGCCCGCATCCGGGGTGCCGTTGAAGCCGAGCACCTCCACCGGGACCGAAGGACCGGCGTAGGGGACGTTCTCGCCCTTGTCGTCGATGAGGGCGCGCACGCGGCCCCATTCGGCGCCGGCCACGACGATGTCGCCGGTGAACAGGGTACCGCGCTGGACCAGAACGGTCGCCACCGGGCCGCGACCGCGATCGAGCTTGGCCTCGATGACCGTACCCTCGCCGTCGCGCGTCTCGTTGGCGCGCAGGTTCATGATCTCGGCCTGGAGCTGCAGGCCCTCGAGAAGCTCCGGCAGACCGTCGCCGGTCTTGGCCGACACCTCGAACTCGAGGGTTTCGCCACCCATCGACTCGACCTGGATGTCGTGCTGCAGCAGCTCGGTTCGCACCCGCTGCGGATTCGCCTCGGGCTTGTCGATCTTGTTGATCGCCACGATCAAGGGAACGCCGGCGGCCTTGGCGTGGGAGATCGCCTCCACCGTCTGCGGCATGACACCGTCATCCGCCGCCACCACGAGCACGACGATGTCCGTCACCTTGGCACCGCGGGCGCGCATGGAGGTGAAGGCCGCGTGGCCGGGGGTGTCGATGAAGGTGACCATGTCGCCGCTCGGGGACGCGACTTGGTAGGCACCGATATGCTGCGTGATGCCGCCGGCCTCGCCGGAGACAACGGTGGTCTTGCGGATCGCGTCGAGCAGCGAGGTCTTGCCGTGGTCGACGTGGCCCATGATGGTAACCACCGGGGGACGCGGATCGAGATCCTCCTCCAGCTCCGGCTCGTCGCTGAACAGGCCTTCCTCCACGTCCGACTCCGCAACGCGGCGAACGGTGTGGCCGAGTTCCTCGGCGATGAGCTGCGCCGAATCCGAGTCGATCACGTCGGTGATCTTATGGATTTCGCCCTGCTTCATGAGCAGACGGATCACGTCCACCGCCCGCTCCGACATGCGGTTGGCGAGCTCCTGGATCGTGATCGTCTCCGGGATCGTCACCTCGCGGGAGAGCTTCTCCTTCTGCTCCACCTGCCGGTTGCCGCTCATGCGCTGCTGGCGGCGGCGGAACGAGGCGACGGAGCGCGTGCGCTCGTCCTCACCCGACGTGGCGGTGGCGATCGTGAGACGGCCGCGGTTGCGATCGCCGCCCGGCTGCTTCGGCGTCTTGGGCGGCGTGATGATCTTGAGCGGCATGCCGGGGCGGCGGATCACGCGCTTCTGCTCGCTCTCCTCCTCGGCAGCCTGCGGGCGGCCAGCCGTACGGGCCGGCGTGGCTCCACCGGCCGGACGGGCGGCCGTGGCCGCGGTCGGAGCGGTGGGCTCGGGCTCCGGCGCCGGAGCCGGGCGGGCCATGAAATTCAGGTCGCGCGGCTTGCGCACGTCGGCCGTGATGGTCTTGCGCGGCTCGGCCGTCGCTGGGCGAGCCGTGAGCGGCGGACGCGCAGCCGGACGGGCCGGCGCTGTCGGAGCCGCAGGCCGGGCGGGAGCGGCAGCCTGAGCGGGACGCTCCGCCGCCGGGGCAGCCGGGGCCGGAGGCGCCGAGCGCACGATGGTCGGGGCCGCCGGCATCGGGGCGGTCTTCGACACTGTCGGGGCGGAGGCTGGTGCGGCATCGGCCTTCGCAGCGTCTTGAGCCGCAATTGCAGCGGCGCGTTCTGCCTCCTCGGCGGCGCGGCGATCCTCCTCCTCCTTGCGGCGGCGGGCCTCCTCCTCGCGCTTCTTCGCCTCGGCGGCCTCCCGCTCGCGCTGTTCCGCAGCGATGCGCTCGCGCTCAGCCGCGGCTTCTGCCTCGGCACGCCTCTGCGCCTCGGCCTCGCGGCGCTTAGCGTCGGCGAGGGCAGCCGCACGGGCGTTGCTCTCCTGCTCGCTGAGAGTGCGAAGCACCACGCCATTTGCGGACCGCTGGGCCTGACGCGGTGCGGCCGGCGGCGGAGGCGGCGCCACCCGCGTCGCAGGGGCGACGGGCGTCGTCTCACGCGCGGGGGCGGCCGGCGCGGCACCGATGACACGGCGCTTCACCGTCTCGACCACGACCTGCTTGGAGCGGCCATGGGAGAAGCTCTGACGCACCGTTCCCTGCTCGATCGGACGCTTCAAGGACAGCGGCTTCGAAGGGGGTCTCGCCTGCGTCTTGTCGCCCGGATTGTTCGTATCGCTCATTCAGTCCAAACCCTGAGGGTTTCCATCGTCCCGTGAACCGGCAAACTGCTGTGCGCCGGGTAGATCCATCGCTTCAATCGTCGTGCAGATCGGAAACGGCCTGCCCAATACGGGCGGAGCCGGCCTCCTCGGCCGTCGTCGCCAAACCTTCGAAGGTGCGGAGCCGACGCCAACGCGCAAGGCAGCCGGAAGCTCCGACTCCTGCGACGAGAGCCGCATGTATCACATGATCCCGACCCAAGGCCATGTCCAATTCTTCGTTGGACAGGTCATCGATGACGGGAATGCACGATATGGCACTGCCATGCCGCCGGTGCAATGCCGCGACGATCTTCCGCCGTCCGTCGGCGCTGCCGTCGGAGGCTTGAATCACCGCCGCCACACCGGCCTTGTCGCCGATGGCCGACTCGACCTTGGCGAAGCCCGCGACCACGCAGCCGGCCTTGTTGGCCAGGGACAACGACTGACGCAGGTCGGCGCGCAGACCCTCGGCGATGCGGTCGGCGAGGTCGGATGCCATGGCATCCTTGCTTTTGAAGGCGCGTTGAAAGGCGCGCCGCTTCACCGCTTCGTTGACCACCGCGCGGGTGGGGGTAAGCCAGGCACCGCGGCCGGGTAGGCGAGCCCGCAGATCCGGCACCACGGCGCCGTCGGGCCCGAGCACGAAGCGGATCAAGCCGGACGGCGCCTGCGTCACCCGCGTGACGAGGCATGTGCGCAGAGCATTGGCGCGACCCCGCCCTAGACCCGGATCGAGCAGCGTGCTCGGATCCGGCTCGACGGCATCGTCGGTCACATCTGCGGTTTCGCCCGTCATGTGGCGTGGGATTCTCTCGTCAACTGGAAAACATCCCCGCGATCCGTGGCCGCGGGGAGCCATGATTCGCCTTCTCAGGCGGAGGCGGGTTCGTCATCGGTGGACTCGCTCGCCTCAGGCTCGGCCGGCGCCTCGATCCAGCCGGCATGGACGCGGGCCGCCATGACCATGGCCTCCGCTTCCGCCCGCGAAATCTCGAAGCCTTCGAGGTAGCCCGCGTGCCGCTTGGCCTCGGGGCCGCGCCCTTCGGTGTAACCCACGAGATCATCGGTGGCGCAACCGGCGAGGTCCTCGATCGTCTTCACGTCGTTCTCGCCCAGCGCCACCAGCATGGGCGTGGTGATGCCGTCGATCTCGCGCAACTCGTCTTGCACGCCGAGTTCCTGACGCTTGGCATCGAACTCCGATTCGACGCGGGCGAGGTGATCCTGGGCGCGGGCCTGGATCTCGGTTCCGCTCTCCTCGTCGAGGCCCTGGATGTTGGCGAGCTCGCCCGGCTCGACGTAGGCGATTTCCTCGACATTGCGGAAGCCCTCCGCCGCCAGGAGCTGGCCCACGGTCTCGTCGACGTCGAGGGCTTCCATGAAGATCGCGGTGCGCTCGGCGAATTCCTTCTGACGACGCTCCGACTCCTCAGCCTCGGTCAGAATGTCGATGTCCCAGCCCGTGAGCTGCGAGGCGAGGCGCACGTTCTGGCCGCGGCGGCCGATGGCCAGGGAGAGCTGGTCGTCGGGTACCACCACCTCAATGCGGTCGGCCTCCTCGTCCAGCACTACCTTCACGACTTCCGCCGGCTGCAGCGCATTGACGATGAAGGTCGCCTGGTCCTCCGACCACGGGATGATGTCGATCTTTTCACCCTGGAGTTCGCCGACCACCGCTTGGACGCGGGAGCCGCGCATGCCGACGCAGGCGCCGACAGGGTCGATCGAGCCGTCCCGCGAGATCACGGCGATCTTCGCGCGCGAGCCGGGATCGCGGGCTACGGCCTTCACCTCGACGATGCCGTCGTAGATCTCCGGCACTTCCTGGCCGAAGAGCTTCGCCATGAACTGCGGGTGCGAGCGCGAGAGGAAGATCTGCGGTCCGCGCACCTCGCGGCGCACGTCGAACAGGTAGGAGCGGATGCGGTCGCCCGGACGGAAGGTCTCGCGCGGGATCATCTCGTCGCGGCGGACAATCCCCTCGCCGCGGCCCAGGTCGACGATGACATTGCCGTACTCGACGCGCTTCACGAGGCCGTTCACGACCTCGCCGATGCGGTCCTTATACTCGTCGAACTGCCGGTCGCGCTCGGCGTCGCGTACCTTCTGCACGATGACCTGCTTGGCCGACTGGGCGGCGACGCGGCCGAAATCGAAGGGCGGCAGGGTGTCGGAGATGACGTCGCCCACGAGGGCGCCGGGGTTGTAGCGGCGGGCCTGCTCCAGGGTGACCTCCCGGGCGTCGTTCTCGACCTGGTCGACCACCACGAGGTGGCGCGACAGGCGCAGCGCGCCCGTCTTCGGGTCGATCTCGGCATGCACGTCGGTCTCGGCGCCGTAGCGGGAGCGTGCGGCCTTGGCGATGGCTTCCTCCATCGCGTCGATCACGATGGACCGGTCGATCACCTTCTCACGGGCGACCGCTTCGGCGATCTGCAGGAGTTCGAGCCTGTTGGCGCTGACGACGGCCATCGGTTTTCGTCCTTCTCTTCGTCGTGTTCTGTCGCGATCCCCCCGCCGCTCGGCGGGGCAGGGATCCGGGCGTGTTAGTGGAGCTTGCCGTCTTCCTTCACCCGCACCGCCTTGGTGCGGACGGGCTTCGCCTTGTTCCGGGCCTTGATGGCGAGACTCTCCTCGGTCTCGACCTTCACAGGCTTGGGCCGCAGCGAGGCCTTCGGTTTCAGGGGACGGGAAATCTTCTTCTTCAGCGGGGCAGGGGCCGATTCAGCTTCGATCTCCGCCTCGTCCTCCTTCGCGTCGTCCCTCTCGTCGTCGAGGGCGGGTGGACCGCCGCGGCGCAGGGATTCGCGTACCAGCTCGTCGGTGAGCACGAGGTAGGCGTCGCCGAGGTCGCGTAGCGGCAGGTCGATCCGGCTCGGCAGGCCCTCCTTCACGTCGGGCAGGTCGATCGGTACCGTGAGCCCGTCCGCATTCGGGGCGCCGATGATGCCGCGGAAGCGCTTGCGGCCGTCCATCGGCACGGCGAGCTCGATCTTGGCCTCGTAGCCCGCCCAGCGCGCGAAATCGACGGCCCGCACCAGCGGCCGGTCGATGCCCGGCGAGGAGATCTCGAGGTAGTAGGGCTTGCCGATCGGGTCATCGAGATCGAGCAGTGGCGAGATCGCCCGGCTCACCGCCTCGCAATCATCCACCGTCATGGTGCCGTCCGGCCGCTCGGCCATGATCTGCACGGTGCAGCCGTTGGCGCTCGTCACCTTCACCCGGACGACGCGATAGCCCAAGCCCTGAATCGAGCCCTCGATGACCTGCACCACCCGCGCGGCCACGCCGGTCTCGGTGATGAGGCGCTTTTCGTTGAGATCGCTGTTGAGCGGGTCGCTGTTGAGGTTGTCCGCCATGCTGCGCTTGAAGTCCGGCCTTGTCCGAGGCGATCCGGCGCGAGAGTCATTGCGGCAATAAAAAAGAGCGGACCCGGTGGGGCCCACTCCCGAACCGCAGTCTCACAACTGCAACCAGAACTGATGACAACAAGGTAGGCGCGTTCGCTCCGATTTTCAAGCGGTTTCCGCCCCGCGTCGAACCCGGACCCTGGGCCGGCCTGGGCGAAAACCTCCGCCCACGTAGCTGCCTTGATGCCCCATGATCCGCGCGGCGGTTCCACAACGTGCCAGGTAGAAATCAGAAAAAATTCGAAGACATAAGTCTTGGGCCGCTCGGCGATCCCGCTCGCGCCCCACCCCGAACGGACGGGACTGCAACGACCCCGGCGTCGTGCTGGGCAGGCGGATGGAACCCTGTTGCCGATCGGAACCATGCAGCCCGGTCCTTCGGACTCGCAGTGCGTACCGCGAACGGAGTCCACGGTGTCGGGATCGCGCGCCGCCGGCGCAGCTCTCTCAATCCCCATGGTGCTGGGCCGCGCCGGTGGATGTTGCGATCCGAGGCTTGGCCGTCGCGTACGACTGTCCGGCGCAACAGCGAGCCCAGAGGACCTCCCGCGTTGCGTCGGGGCCAAGAAAAACGCCGCCCCGCAGGGCGGGACGGCGTCGATGATCGCTGTCGGTCGTCTGGGTCCCGAGGTCCGGACCCAAATCGAACCTCAGGCCGCCTGGGCCCGCTTCAGGAGCTTGCGGTTCACCAGCATCTCGGCGATCTGCACGGTGTTCAGGGCCGCGCCCTTGCGCAGGTTGTCGGCGACGCACCAGAACGAGAGGCCGTTCTCCACCGTAGCGTCCTCGCGGATGCGGGAGACGTAGGTGGCGTCCTCGCCGGCCGCCTCGTGCGGGGTCATGTAGCCGCCGGGCTCGCGCTTATCGACGACCATGAGGCCAGGGGCCGAGCGCAGGATCGCGGTGGCCTGCTCTGCCGAGATCGGGCGCTCGAACTCGACGTTCACGGCTTCCGCGTGGCCGATGAACACCGGCACGCGCACGGCGGTGGCCGTGAGCTTGATCTTGGGATCGAGCATCTTCTTGGTCTCGGCGACCATCTTCCACTCTTCCTTCGTGTACCCGTCCTCCATGAACACATCGATGTGCGGGATGACGTTGAAGGCGATGCGCTTGGGGAACTTCTCGGCCTTGATCTCGCCGGCGGTGAAGACCGAGCGGGTCTGCTGGAAGAGCTCGTCCATGGCGTCCTTGCCGGCGCCGGAGACCGACTGGTAGGTCGCCACCACCACGCGCTTGATCGTGGCCGCGTCGTGGAGGGGCTTCAGCGCGACCACGAGCTGCGCCGTTGAGCAGTTCGGATTGGCGATGATGTTGAGCTTGGAGAAGCCGTGGATGGCGTCCGGGTTCACTTCCGGAACGATCAGCGGCACGTCCTGATGGTAGCGAAACGCCGACGAGTTATCGATCACGACGCAGCCGGACTGACCGATGCGGGGCGACCACTCCTTCGAGGTCTCGCCGCCCGCGGACATCAGGCAGATGTCGGTATCGGAGAAGTCGTAGGAATCGAGGGCCTTCACCTTCAGGATCTTGTCGCCGAAGGACACGTCCTGGCCGGCCGAGCGGCGCGAGGCAATTGCCACCACCTCGTCCGCCGGAAAGGCGCGCTCGGACAGGATGTCCAGCATCTCGCGGCCCACATTGCCCGTGGCACCCACGACGGCGACCTTGTAACCCATGCTCTTCACTCCGCTCTGCACGGGCGCCGAGGGCCCGTGCGGCGCCCGCCGGTCTGGCGAAGCGCATCGTCCGGTACCGGCGCCGTTCTCAAGCCTCCCTGCCGTGCGCCGAGCCGCCCACGGCGGCCGGCGGCCCGCC
>NZ_LMML01000029.1:66386-114374 GCF_001422215.1 Methylobacterium sp. Leaf89
CGCCGTCTGGCGCCCGCCGCATCGCAGCATGAGTCGCCAAGGGCGGGAGCAAGACGCCTCGCTCCCGCCTCTGTCAAGGGTTGGACGCTCCGATCACGCCACCAGGGCGGCCGGGGCGGCCTCGAGGGCGTCCCGCGCCTCCGCCAGGATGGCGTAGGAGGTTCGTCGCGCGCCCTGGTCGTGGATCGCCGCCGCCACCATGATCTCGTCGGCGCCCGTCTCCCGGATCAGCTCGGCGAGCCCCGCCCGCACGGTCTGGGGCGAGCCGACTAGGCTGCGGGCCAGCATGCGCGAGGCCTGTGCCTTCTCGTGCGGGGCCCAATATGTCTCGATATCGTCGATCGGCGGTCGCAGCAGGCCGCGCGTGCCGCGCACGAGGTTGGTGAACTGCTGCTGGGCCGAGGTGAAGAGCCGGCGCGCCGCGGCGTCGGTCTCGGCCGCCACCACGTTGATGCCGATCATCGCATGCGGGTGGCTGAGCTGCGCTGACGGTTTGAAACGCTCGCGATAGAGGGCGAGGGCCGGCAAGAGCTGCTCGGGCGCGAAATGCGAGGCGAAGGCGTAGGGAAGTCCCAGCATCGCGGCGAGCTGCGCGCCGTAGGTGCTCGAGCCGAGGATCCAAAGGGGCACCTTCAGCCCCGTCCCCGGAACTGCCTGGACCGTCTGTCCGGGCTGCGGGTCGCCGAAGAGGGCCTGCAGTTCCAGCACGTCCTGCGGAAAGGTGTCGGCGGCATCTGGGGAGCGCCGCAACGCGCGCGTGGTGCGCGGATCGGTGCCGGGCGCGCGCCCGAGGCCGAGATCGATCCGGCCGGGGAACAGGGTCTCCAGGGTACCGAATTGCTCGGCGATGACCAGGGGGGCGTGGTTCGGCAGCATGATGCCGCCCGCGCCGACGCGGATCGTCCGTGTGCCAGCCGCGACGTGCCCGATCACGACAGCCGTCGCCGCACTGGCGACGCCGATCATGTTGTGGTGCTCGGCGAGCCAAAAGCGACGATAGCCGTGCTCTTCCGCGTGGCGGGCGAGATCCACGCTGTTTCGCAGGGCATCGGCAGGCGTCGCGCCCTCGGGCACGAAGGCGAGGTCGAGGACGGAAAGGGGGATCATGAAGTCCTTCTGTGTGTCGCGCAGTGGGCCCCGTACCGAGAGATCGCGATGGGCAGGGCCCGCTGCAAGCACGGGCCGGCATGTGTCGCCCGCATGGGTCGATACCAACGATTCACCCTGTCGTCGGAAAGGCGGAGGCCGCACCCGATCCGGAAACCCCGGTTTGCCGGAGTGGGGAGCAGGATGGGCTCGGGCGGCGCGCGGCCGCCGAAGAACCCCGGAACGCGATGCGAACGGTTTTCGAGCGAGACGGATTGGGAACGGACGCGACGGCTACGGAGCGGATGCGGCTTCCTTGTCCGTCGGTCCGCCACCTCATGCAGGTCTTGGCAGCGGGGGCCGTGGTCGCGGTCTTGAGTCTGGCGGCACGGGGAGGAGGGCCCGACCCTGCCGCTCCGGCCATGGAGGCGCCGCCCGGGCCCGGCTTCGTGCCGGTCTCGGCTCAGGCCGTGCGCCCCGCGTTGCCCCTCGCCCTGTCGGCGCCCCGCTTCCGCCTGAACGACCCCGAGGCGATCGAGGCGCCGCGCGCGGAGGCGGCCCGGCTCAATCCGTCGAGCGGCCGTCGGGAGGACCTTTTGGTCCAGGGCGGCTTCGATACGATCGAGGCACCATACCTGCGCCTGACCCTGACCGAAGCATCCGAGACCGAGCCGGGCCCTAGCCTGTTCATCACCCTGGCCCGACGGGCCGCGGATGGTCAGGCCCTGGCCGTGATCCGCACCGGTGAGCGCGGTGCCATCGAGACCAAGTTCGGCCCCATGGAGACCCTCCAGTTCACTCTCGGTGGCGAGGGCAAGCGCGCCTGCACGGGCTTTGCCAGCCTGAACCCCGGCGCGCTCCGCCTGGACGGCTGGCTCTGCGCGCCCCTCGGACAGGCGCCGGAGCCGCGGGCCATCACCTGTCTTCTCGACAAGGTCGTGCTGAACGGTCAAGCTTCTCCAGAGCGAGAGGCCGCCTTCGCGAGCTTCGAAGCCCGGCGCGATCCCGGATGTGGGCCGCCTGCCCTCGTCGCGACGGTTTCGCCGCGGGATTTCGGAAGCGAGACCGGATCGATCCCAAGCCGGGCCACACGAAAAAATGAGGCCAAACTGCGGCGATCACGCGAAGCGCGGCCATAATCCGGGAACCTCGGCCGGGCTGGCACGTCTTCCCTCCATGCTAAGGCCTCAGTTTCTTAAGGAAGCCCGGCCTACAGTCCCACAGCTTCAACGAAGGTGCGTCATGCGCTCTGTCTCGATTGCCCTGATGGGTGCCCTCACGCTCGCAGCCGTCGGCGCGAACACCGCTGCCGAGGCCCAGGGGCGTTATGCGCCGGCCGGCTACCGCGTCAGCCAGCCCCTGCCGATCCGCATCCGTCCGCGGAGCTGGCTCGATGCCGGCAACGTGGTCGAGGCGAACAACGGCTCGGTCAGCAACCCGGCAACCAACCCGCAGTTCATCACTGCGAGCTACCTGAACTCGCCCCCCTATGGCCGCAACGATCGCTTCGGCGGTGGCATCCTGTCGGATCCGATCACCAACGGCCCGTTCGTCGGCGCCCGTTCGAGCGCGATCCGCAACGTCGACCTGTCGGCCATCGACGCGATCGACCCGACCTCCTACGTCTCGCGCTTCGGCAACCCTTACTAATTCCAGCCACGAAAGCCGGACATGCGACGGGCCCCTCACGGGGCCCGTTTTCGTTTGGACGTCGCTCGCTGCGACATCCGCACCTGAATCAGGCGGCGGCGTGCCTCAATTCGCGGATGATCGCGTCGCCCATCTCGGCGGTGCTGATCGGAGCCGTTCCCTCGGCGGCGATGTCCCGTGTGCGGGCGCCGGACGCGAGGGTGCGGGTGACGGCCGAGTCCAGAAGGTCGGCGGCTTCACCCAGGCCGAAGGAGTAGCGCAGGCACATGGCCAGCGAGCCGATCATGGCGATCGGGTTCGCGTAACCCTTACCGGCGATGTCGGGTGCCGAGCCGTGGACCGGCTCGTAGAGGGCCTTGCGGCTGCCCTTGGCATCGACGGCGCCCAGGGAGGCGGAGGGCAGCATGCCGAGCGAGCCGGTGAGCATCGCCGCCACGTCCGAGAGCACGTCCCCGAACAGGTTGTCGGTGACGAGGACGTCGTACTGCTTCGGGCGGCGGACCAGCTGCATGGCACAGTTGTCGGCGAGCACGTGCTCCAGGCTCACGTCGCTGTACTCGGCATGGACCCGGGTCACGACCTCCTTCCAGAGGACGCCCGACTTCATCACGTTGTGCTTCTCGGCCGAGGCGACCCGGCCCGAGCGCTTGCGGGCAAGGTCGAAGGCCACGTGGGCGATCCGCTCGATCTCGGCCGTGGTGTAGACCTGGGTGTCGACGGCGCGCTTCGAGCCGTCCGGCAGGGTGGTGATCTCCTTCGGCTCGCCGAAATAGACGCCGCCCGTGAGCTCGCGCACGATCATGATGTCGAGGCCTTCGACCAACTCGCGCTTCAGGGCCGAGGCCTCGGCGAGGGCCGGGTAGCAGATCGCCGGACGCAGGTTGGCGAAGAGGCCCAGATCCTTGCGCAGGCGCAGGAGCCCTGCCTCGGGCCGGATCTCGTAAGCGACATCCGCCCATTTCGGGCCGCCCACCGCGCCGAGCAGGATGGCATCGGCGGCATCGGCCAGGGCCAGGGCCTCGTCCGTCAGCGGCTTGCCGTGGGCGTCGATGGCGCTCCCGCCGACGAGGTCGCGCTCGATCTCGAAGTGGGCGAGACCCAGCGCATCCAGAGCGCCGATCACCTTCTCGACCTCTGCCATCACCTCGGGGCCGATGCCGTCGCCGGGGAGGAGGAGGAGCTTGTAGGGGGTCATGGGATCAACTCGCGATGGATGTTCGAAGGACGGGGGGCAGGCGGTCCGCCGTCGGATCAGGCGTCAGACCTTGCGCGCCACCGTGAACCGCGCCGCCTGGCGCAGGGTCTCGGCCTTGTCGCCCCAGGATGCCACGGCCTCCTCGCAGACGCCGACGAGGCGGTCGCACTCGGCACGGGCGCCGTCGAGGCCGAGGCGGTCGACCAGGGTCGCCTTGCCGGCATCCTTGTCCTTGCCGGTGGCCTTGCCCATGGCTTCGGACGAAGCCTCGCGGTCGAGGATGTCGTCGGCGATCTGGAAAGCCTGGCCCAGGGCGTGGCCGTAGCGCAGCAACGCCTTGCGCTGGTCCGGGGTCGCGCCGCCGACGATCGCACCGGCTTCCACCGAGAAGGCCAGGATCGCGCCGGTCTTCATGGCCTGAAGCTGCAGCGTATCGTCGACATCGAGGGAGACGGGACCGAAGCGACCCTCGGCGCCGAGGTCGAGGAGCTGGCCGCCGACCATGCCGCCAAGGCCCGAGGCCTTGGCGAGACCGAGCACGAGGTCCGCGCGCACGGCTGGATCGGGTTGCCAGGCGGCGTCGGCCAAGATCTCGAAGGCCAGGGTCTGGAGGGCGTCGCCCACCAGGATCGCGGTCGCCTCGTCATAGGCCTTGTGCACGGTGGGCTTGCCGCGGCGCAGGTCGTCGTCGTCCATGGCGGGCATGTCGTCGTGGACGAGGGAGTAGCAGTGCACCAGCTCGATGGCCGAGCCGGCTGCGAGGGCGCCGGTCTCTGTCCCGCCGAGCATCCGGGCGGTCTCGATGGCCAGGAACGGGCGCAGGCGCTTGCCGCCGCCGAGGACGGCGTGGCGCATCGCGTCCATCAGGCGCACCGGACGGGTGATCTCGCCGGCCTGCGTCTCCGGGGTCAGGCGCTCGGCGAGGTAGGCCTCCACCGTGTCCGCAACCGTGGCAAGCCTGTGGGAAAACGCGTCGACCGGGGCATCCGCCTTGACCGAAGCGTGGGATCCTTGCGTTGAGGTCATGTTCGGTCGGGCCTTCGGTCAGACGGTGTCGTGTCGTGGGCGGGGGAGGTTCGAATTCAGGATCGGGAGGAGAGGGCGGAGCAGCCGTTGCGGCAGGTTTCGGCGCGCCCGCTGCCGATGCGCGAGGCATCCGGCAGGACACGGGCGAGAGGCTTGCGACGGATCGTCAACCTCATCCTGCTCCTCCCCGTCATCGGCCTCGTCCTCTTATTGTCGCTCGCGCTCGTCTATAGTGCGCTGACCCCGCCCTCAACCCTGATGCTGGGGCGATGGTTGACGCTGCAGTCCGTCGACCGGCAGGCGGTGGGGCTCGAGGCCATCTCACCCTACCTCGTCCAGGCCGTCATCGCGTCGGAGGACCAGCGCTACTGCCTGCACAACGGCGTGGATTGGAGCGCCCTGCGGGACGTGGTCGACGACGAGGAGGGCCCGAGCCGCGGCGCCTCGACGATCCCGATGCAGACGGTGAAGAACGTCTTCCTGTGGCCGGGTCGATCGGTGATCCGGAAGGCGCTCGAGATCCCCCTGGCCCTCGTGGCCGATACCCTGTGGGGCAAGCCGCGCACCATGGAGATCTACCTCAACATCGCCGAGTGGGGGGAGGGGGTGTTCGGGGCCGAAGCCGCCGCCCGGCGCTGGTTCGGCAAGCCGGCCCGCGCCCTCACCCGCGGTGAGGCGGCGCTGCTGGTCGCCGTGCTGCCCAACCCGATCCTGCGCAATCCGGCCCTGCCCTCGCGTGGCGTCCGGGCCCAGGCCGCCCGGATCCAAGCGCGGATGAACGGCGTCTCGGGGCTGATGGGCTGCCTGAAGCGGTAGCCCGAGGCCACGGGATCGGCTACCTGCCGCCCATCCTCATCGCGGTGCTGAGCCCCCGCGACCACGACCTGCCCCCGCGCGACCCCACGGGCGAAAGACCGACGATGACCCAGCCGACCTTCGAACTCACCCTCGAGCGCATCGCGCTAATTCGCCGGATGGTGGTAGCCTGGAACCTTGAGGGCGTCGGTGCGCCCATCGTCCACCCCGACGCGCCCTACGGCAGCACCGACCGCGACGGCGATATCTTCAACGTCACCGGCGACGACGACGGGGCCGACGAGGAGCACCGCGCTCTGGGCGATGCCCTTGCGGTTTTCACCGCCAATGCCGTTCTCAAGCCGGGGCGCTACGCCTATCACAACACCCTGGCGAAGCTTGCCTCCGACGATGTCGGCGATGTCTTTCGCGATGAGGCCACCGGTGAGACGCCCGAGCACGTCACCTTCGACGTCGCGGCCGAGCAGGTCGCCCGCGTCAAAGCCCTGGCGATCCGCTGGGACGCCGCCCGCGACGTGCCGGCCGTGGACACGGACGCGCCCTACGGCCCGGGGGTCGGCCTGCCAACCGGGCACCGCGAGATGCAGCCGGTGCTCCAGATCTTCCTGCGCTACGCCGATCTCGGCCCGGGCGACTTCTCCCGCGGCACCTCGGGCTGGCAGCCGGCTTGAGGGGTGCGAACGACGCAGCAAGCGAACGGATCGGCCTGCAGGAACGTTGGCGGTGGAGAACAAGCCGAGGAACGTGACGGATGCTGCAACGCTGGCCGAGCCGGATCTGGGTCGTCCGACACGGCGAGAGCGCGGGCAACGTCGCGCGCGATGCCGCCCATGACGCTGGGCTGGAACGCATCGACATCCCGGAGCGCGACGTCGACGTTCCCCTGAGCGATCGCGGCCGTCGGCAGTCCGAGGCGTTGGGGCGCTGGTTTTCCGAGATGCCGGACGCGGAGCGTCCGAACGTGGTGCTGAGCTCGCCCTACCTCCGGGCACAGCAGACCGTCGCGGGCATTCGCCGGGCCGGCGGCCTCGCATCGGACACGGCCGACGACACCGTCGACGAGCGACTGCGCGAGAAGGAACTGGGGCTGCTCGACCGGCTCACGCGCACGGGCGTCGAGGCGCTTCATCCGGAACAGGCCGAATTGCGGGCCCGCCTCGGAAAATTCTACTATCGCCCCACCTGCGGCGAGAGCTGGTGCGATGTCATCCTGCGTCTGCGCGGCGCCATGGACACGATTTCCCTGCACCACGGCGAGAAGCGCGTCCTGATCGTCGCCCACCAAGTGGTGGTGCTCTGTCTGCGCTACCTCATCGAGAACCTCAGCGAGGCCGAGATCCTCGGCATCGATGCCGAGGGAGACGTCCTGAACTGCTCCGTCACGGAATATGCCTTCCGGGCGCAAACGGGTTCCACCGGCCGCCTCCATCTCGCGCGCTACAACTTCGTCGCCCCGGTCCAGCGGGCAGGCGCTCCCGTCACCGCCGAACCCTCGCTGACGGAAGACGTGCGATGACCGGGAGCGAACTCAACGCCGCGTGCCTGCGGGCGCGTCCGCTTCCGACCCCGGAGGCCGGCAGCAAGGACGACCGCGGCAGCGTTCTCGTCCTCGGCGGCTGCGCCGAGGTGCCGGGCGCCGTTTTCCTCGCCGGCGTCGCGGCCCTGCGGGCCGGTGCAGGCAAGCTGAAGATCGCCTCCGTGCGGAGCGTCGCCGTGACGATGGCCCTGGCCGTGCCCGAGGCCATGGTGATCGGTCTCCCGGAGACCGACGCGGGCGAGATCGAGGCGGAGGCCGCGGCCCCTCGCATCGCCGAGGCGGCCCGGCGCTGCGACGCGGTGCTGCTCGGACCCGGCATGAACACCTGCGCGATCACCACAACGCTGGTCCGCACGCTGCTCGCGGACCAGGACGAGATCGCCTACGTCCTCGATGCCGGCGCCATCTGCGGCCTTGCTGCCCATGCCGAGACGGTGCGCGCCCTTCGCGCTCCGCCGGTGCTGACACCGCATGCGGGGGAGATGGCGCAGCTCCTGGACTGGGACCGCGGGGCCGTAGAGGCCGAACCCCTGAAGGCGGCCCGGCGCGCTGCCGAAATGCTGCGGGCCGTGGTCATCATGAAGGGCGCCGAGAGCTGGATCGTCGCCCCCGACGGCGCGCACTGGCACTACGATGGCGGCGGCGTCGGCCTCGCCACCTCCGGCTCGGGCGACGTCCTCGCGGGCGTCATCACCGGCATCCTCGCCCGGGGCGTCGATCCGCTGACCGCCGCTCTGTGGGGCGTCTACCTCCACGGTGACGCCGGCGCCCGGCTCGCGAAATCGGTCGGGCCCGTGGGATTCCTCGCCCGGCAGATTTCCGGCGAGGTGCCCCAGATCCTCCAGGGCTTCTCTGCAAGTCCGTCCGTCTAGCCGGGTCCCCGTGGGGAGGGGACCCGGCGGGTTTCGCCTCAGGCGCCGAGTTTCTTCCTGCGCTGGGCGAGGGTGCGCAGGCGCAGGGCGTTGAGCTTGATGAAGCCGGCCGCGTCGCGGTGGTCGTAGGCGACGGCGCCCTCCTCGAAGGTGACGAGGTCCTGGTCGTAGAGCGAGTTCGGGCTGGTGCGGCCGATGACATGGACGCCGCCCTTGTAGAGCTTCAGCCGGACCTCGCCGGTGACCATCTCCTGGCTCTTGTCGATCAGGGCCTGCAGCATCTCGCGCTCGGGCGAGAACCAGAAGCCGTTGTAGATCAGCTCCGCGTATTGCGGCATCAGCTGGTCCTTGAGGTGTGCGGCACCCCGGTCCAGCGTGATCGACTCGATGGCCCGATGGGCGGGAAGCAGGATGGTGCCGCCCGGCGTCTCGTACATGCCGCGGCTCTTCATGCCGACGAAGCGGTTCTCGACGAGGTCCAAGCGACCGATACCGTTGTCGTGGCCGAGTTGGTTGAGCTTGGCGAGCAGGCTCGCGGGCGACAGCCGCTCGCCATCGATGGAGACCGCGTCTCCCGTCTCGAAGCCGATGGTGATCACGGTCGGCGTATCCGGCGCCTCCTCGGGCGAGCGAGTGCGCGAGTAGACGTAATCCGGCACCTCGTCGGCGGGGTCCTCCAGCACCTTGCCCTCCGAGGAGGCGTGCAGGAGGTTGGCGTCCACGGAGAACGGGCTCTCGCCGCGCTTATCCTTGGAGATCGGGATCTGGTGCTGCTCGGCGAAGGCGATCAGCTGCTCCCGGCTCTTCAGGTCCCACTCGCGCCAGGGGGCGATGACCGTGACGTCGGGCTTCAGGGCATAGTAGCCGAGCTCGAACCGGACCTGGTCGTTGCCCTTGCCGGTGGCGCCGTGGCAGACGGCGTCCGCCCCGAGCTTCTCGGCGATCTCGATCTGCTTCTTGGCGATCAGCGGCCGGGCGATGGAGGTGCCCAGGAGATAGACGCCCTCGTACTGGGCGTTGGCCCGGAACATCGGAAACACGTAGTCCCGCACGAATTCCTCGCGCAGATCCTCGATGAAGATGTTCTCGGGCTTGATGCCGAGCAGTTCCGCCTTCTTGCGGGCCGGCTCGAGCTCCTCGCCCTGGCCGAGATCGGCCGTGAAGGTGATGACCTCGCAGCCATAGGTCGTCTGCAGCCACTTCAGGATGATCGACGTGTCGAGTCCGCCCGAATAGGCGAGCACGACCTTGTTGACGGGCTTCGGGTTCGCGTCGGTCATGGGCTCGCTTCCGGTTCGGGCGTCGTGTGCGTCGGCGTCGCGCGCCTCCGCGTCGTGATTGCCGCGGCTTATCAGTGGAGCGCGGGGCCGTGCAACCGCTGTGCCGTCGGACGCGTTCGCTCAGCGTGGCCGTGAGCGTGAACCGCCTTGTCGCGAGCCTTCGGGCGGGCGACACTCACGACCGTTCTCGACCCCGGAGATTCGACGCATGCCGCGCAGGCCGACCCTCGAATTCTGGTACGAGTTCGCATCGACCTATTCCTACCTCTCGGCCATGCGGATCGAGGCCCTGGCGGCGGCGGCCGAGGTCGAGATCCGCTGGCGCCCCTTCCTAGTCGGACCGATCTTCGCCGCGCAGGGCTGGAATTCTTCGCCGTTCAACCTCTACGCCGCCAAGGGGCGCCACATGTGGCGCGACGTCGAGCGCGAGGCGGCCCGGCTTGGCCTCCCACCCGTCAAGCGCCCCGATCCCTTCCCGCAGAACAGTCTGAGCGCCACCCGCGCGGCGACCTACGGCATGGACCACGATTGGCTCGTGCCCTTCTCCAAGGCCGTCTACGAGGCCGAGTTCGCCCGCGGGCAGTCGATCGCCGAGCCGCCCGCCGTGGTGTCGATCCTCAACGGCCTCGGCCTCGACGGCACGATCATCCTGAAGCAGGCGGCGGCGGAGGCGAACAAGGGGCGGCTGCGCGTCAACGGCGAGGAGGCCCGGTCCCGCGGGATCTTCGGCGCACCGACCTTCCTGTCCGGAGATGGCGAATTGTTCTGGGGCAACGACCGCCTGGAACAGGCCCTCGCCTGGGCGGCGGGGGACCGGCCCGGCGCGATGCGCTGAGGCGGGGCGGCGCGGCGGCGCTGGCGGTCGGGCACCGGCGGGTCTAGAAGCCGGGCGGCTTTCCGCACGCTTCCCCGATCCCCACGCTACCAGGGCCGCCCCATGAGCTTCGCGTTACCGGGCCTCCACCGCCGGCGCTTCCTCCTCGCCTCCACCGGCCTCGCCGCTGGCCTCGCGATCGCCGGGGAGAGTGTGGCACAGGGCTACGGCCAGGCGTTCAAGGTGGACAACGACGAGGGCCGCCCGGTCGCGAACATGCGTCTGCCCGGCGAGATCGTCGGCGAGATTCCAGCTCTGCGCGGGGTCACCTATGTCGGACCGGCCGAGGCCGAGACGACCCTATACGAGTTCTTCGACTACAATTGCCCGTATTGCCGGAAGGCGGCGGCCGACATGGTCTCCCTCAGCGAGAGCGATCCATCGCTGCGAATCGGCCTGATCAACAATCCCATTCTCGCGGTGCAATCGGCCCAGGCCGCGAAGGTCGCCCTTGCGATCCAGCGCAAGCTCGGATCGGCAGCGGCCTGGAGCCTGTATCGAACGCTGCTGGCCAAGCCCGGCAAGATCGACGGGCCCGGCGCCCTCCAGGCCGCCGCCAAGCTCGGTGTGCCCGCCGCCGAGGTCGAAAGCATCGCCGACAGCGAGGAGGTGCGGCTCGCCCTCAAGGCGCAGATGCGCATCGCCGCCGATCTCGGCCTCGCTGCGACCCCCTCCTACGTGCTCGGCAACACGGGGCTTCTCGGCCATCCCGGCCCGAAGGCCCTCGCACGGATGGTCGCCGCGACCCGACGCTGCGACCGCATCGCCTGCTGAGGCGGCCTCACCTTCGCCACCGTTTGTCCGCATCTGAACAGGGTTCGGCATCTCGCGTTGCACAACGCACCGGCGCAAGTTCCATCGTCTTGCGCCCCCCGGACACGCATGCTAGGCCCTCGCCGCGCCGGAAGGGCGGGCTTTTCATGGCCCGCGCAGACCGGCACGTTCCCAATCCTGACGGTTTCAGAGCCCGCGCCGAACACGGCGCGACGCGGCCGGAGCCCTCAGGCAGGATTGAAGAGAGAGCGGCGCGTGGCGCAGAACGGTTCCGAGGCGGGTTCCCCGGTTGCAGGCGTAGCGGCACGCTACGCGTCGGCCTTGTTCGAGCTGGCGCGCGATGAGCGCGACGTCGATGGCGTGGCGGCGAGCCTCGACCGGTTCGACGCGATGCTCAAGGAGAGCGCCGACCTGCGACGCTTCGTGCGCAGCCCGATCTTCACGGGCGCCGAGCAGGAGGCCGCCATCGTCTCGCTGCTGGAGAAGTCCGGCATCGGCGGCATCGGCGGCAACTTCATCCGCCTCGCGGCCGCCAACCGTCGACTGTTCGCCCTTCCCGACATGATCCGCGCCTTCCGCACCCTGGTGCGCGAGTCGAAGGGCATCGTCCGCGCCGAGGTGACCGTCGCCGAGCGTCCCTCCGACGCCGTCGTGGAGGAGATCAAGGCCTCCCTGCGCGACGTGGCGCGCGCCGAGATCGACCTCGACCTCAAGATCGACCCCAGCCTGATCGGCGGCCTCGTGGTCAAGATCGGCAGCCGCATGGTGGACGCGTCCCTGCGCACCAAGCTCAACGGAATTCGCCTCGCGATGCGGGAAGCCCGGTAAGGGCCTTCGAGGCCCGACCGCTTCCCGTTCCCAACCCCATTCATTCAATCCAAGACAAGAGGCCCGACGATGGACATCCGCGCCGCCGAGATCTCCGCGATCCTAAAGGATCAGATCAAGAATTTCGGCCAGGAAGCCGAAGTCACCGAGGTCGGTCAGGTTCTGTCCGTCGGTGACGGCATCGCCCGCGCCTACGGCCTCGACAGCGTCCAGGCCGGTGAGATGGTCGAGTTCGAGTCGGGCGTGCGCGGCATGGCCCTCAACCTCGAGCAGGACAACGTGGGCATCGTGATCTTCGGATCCGACCGCGACATCAAGGAAGGCCAGACCGTCAAGCGCACCGGCGCGATCGTGGACGTGCCGGTCGGCAAGGCGCTGCTCGGCCGCGTCGTCGACGCCCTCGGCAACCCGATCGACGGCAAGGGCCCCATCGCCACCACCGAGCGTCGCCGCGTCGACGTGAAGGCGCCGGGCATCATCCCGCGCAAGTCGGTGCACGAGCCGATGGCCACCGGCCTCAAGGCCATCGACGCCCTGATCCCCGTCGGCCGCGGCCAGCGCGAGCTCATCATCGGCGATCGCCAGACCGGCAAGACCGCCATCGCCCTCGACACGATCCTGAACCAGAAGCCGGCCCATGCCGGCACCGACGAGAACGCGAAGCTCTACTGCGTCTACGTCGCCATCGGGCAGAAGCGCTCCACCGTCGCCCAGTTCGTGAAGTCGCTGGAAGACAACGGCGCGCTCGAGTACTCGATCGTCATCGCCGCCACCGCGTCCGACGCCGCGCCGATGCAGTTCATCGCACCCTTCGCCGGTTGCGCCATGGGCGAGTACTTCCGCGACAACGGCATGCACGCCGTGATCGTCTATGACGATCTCTCCAAGCAGGCCGTCGCCTACCGCCAGATGTCGCTGCTGCTGCGCCGTCCGCCGGGCCGCGAGGCTTACCCGGGCGACGTGTTCTACCTGCATTCGCGCCTGCTCGAGCGCGCCGCCAAGATGGGCGATGCCGCCGGCAACGGCTCGCTGACCGCGCTGCCGGTCATCGAGACCCAGGCCAACGACGTCTCGGCCTACATCCCCACCAACGTGATCTCGATCACCGACGGCCAGATCTTCCTCGAGACCGACCTGTTCTACCAGGGTATCCGCCCGGCGGTGAACGTCGGTCTCTCGGTCTCTCGCGTGGGCTCCTCGGCCCAGACGAAGGCGATGAAGAAGGTCGCCGGCAAGATCAAGGGCGAGCTCGCGCAGTACCGCGAGATGGCCGCCTTCGCGCAGTTCGGCTCGGACCTCGACGCCTCGACCCAGAAGCTCCTGAACCGCGGTTCGCGCCTGACCGAGCTCCTGAAGCAGCCGCAGTTCTCGCCGCTGAAGATGGAAGAGCAGGTGGCGGTGATCTACGCAGGCGTGAACGGCTACCTCGACACCCTGCCGCTGAACAAGGTCCGTCCCTTCGAGGACGCCCTGCTCTCGGCCCTGCGCACCAAGCACGCCGACCTGCTCACCAAGATCCGCGACTCGAAGGACCTGTCGGACGACAGCGCCAAGACGCTGAAGGGCGTCGTCGAGAGCGTCGCCAAGTCGCTCGCGTAAGTCGCGGCATCGACAGCGAACCCGGTCGCCTGCGGGCGACTGGATCTTGAGCGAGCGCAGGCGCCCGGATCGTCCGGGCGCCTCGCCTTGAGCGGCAGCGGATGGATCTGGAAGTCACCCCATGGCGAGTTTGAAGGATCTGCGGAACCGCATCACCTCGGTGAAGGGAACGCAGAAGATCACCAAGGCGATGCAGATGGTCGCCGCCGCCAAGCTGCGGCGCGCCCAGATGGCCGCCGAGAGCGCGCGTCCCTATGCCGAGAAGATGTCCCAGGTTCTGGGAAACCTCGCGGCGAACCTCGTCGGCGGCGTGCAGGGACCCCGACTCCTCTCCGGCACCGGCGCTGAGAAGACCCACCTGCTCATCGTCTGCACGGCCGATCGCGGCTTGTGCGGCGGCTTCAACTCCTCGATCGCCCGCCTCGCCCGTGACCATGCCCGGCGGCTGATGGCCGAGGGCAAGACGGTGAAGATGATCACCGTCGGCAAGAAGGGCTACGATCTCCTCCGCCGCCAGTTCCGCGACGAGATCATCGAGAACCGCGACCTGCGCGGCAACAAAGCGGTCGACTACGAGTTCGCCGCCGAGATCGCCGACAGCATCATCGCCCGCTTCGACGCCGGCGAGTTCGACGTCGCGACGCTGTTCTACTCGCGCTTCCGCTCCGTGATCTCGCAGATCCCGACGGCGCAGAAGCTCATCCCGGCCGAGCTGCCGGTGACCGGCGCTTCCGCTCCGGATGCCGCCCTCCAGTTCGAACCGAGCGAGGAGGCTATCCTCGACACGCTGCTCCCGCGCAACCTCACCGTCCAGGTGTTCCGCGCGCTCCTGGAGAACGCCGCCTCCGAGCAGGGCGCCCGCACGGGTGCCATGGACTCCGCCACGCGCAATGCGGGCGAAATGATCAAGAAGCAGACGCAGATCTACAACCGGACGCGTCAGGCCATGATCACCAAGGAACTCATCGAGATCATCTCGGGCGCCGAAGCGCTATAAGCGCAGACGACGCCCCGACCGCAACAATCCCAAAGGACCCGTAACATGGCGAACACCGCGATCCCCGGCGCCGGCTCGAACAAGGTCGGCAAGATCACCCAGGTCATCGGCCCCGTGGTCGACGTTCACTTCGACGGCCACCTGCCCGAGATCCTGAACGCCCTGGAGACCAAGAACAACGGCAGCCGCCTCGTTCTCGAAGTCGCCATGCAGCTCGGCGAGAGCACCGTGCGCTGCATCGCCATGGACACCTCGGAAGGCCTGGTCCGCGGCCAGGAAGTGACTGACACCGGCGAGGCCATCAAGGTCCCGGTCGGCTTCAACACCCTCGGCCGCATCATGAACGTCATCGGCGAGCCGATCGACGAGGCCGGCCCGATCCAGTCGGACACCCTGCGCGCCATCCACCAGCCGGCGCCCGCCTATTCCGAGCAGTCCACCGAGTCGCAGATCCTCGTCACCGGCATCAAGGTCGTCGACCTCCTCGCCCCCTACGCCAAGGGCGGCAAGATCGGCCTGTTCGGCGGCGCCGGCGTCGGCAAGACCGTGCTGATCATGGAGCTCATCAACAACATCGCCAAGGTGCACTCCGGCTACTCGGTGTTCGCCGGCGTCGGTGAGCGGACCCGCGAGGGCAACGATCTCTACCACGAGATGATCGAGTCCAAGGTGAACATGGACCCCAAGGAGCACAACGGCTCCGCCGAGGGCTCCAAGTGCGCCCTCGTCTACGGTCAGATGAACGAGTCCCCCGGCGCCCGCTCGCGTGTCGCCCTCACCGGCCTCACCATCGCCGAGGACTTCCGCGACCAGGGCCAGGACGTGCTGTTCTTCGTGGACAACATCTTCCGCTTCACCCAGGCCGGCTCGGAAGTGTCGGCGCTCCTCGGCCGCATCCCGTCGGCGGTGGGCTACCAGCCGACGCTCGCCACTGACATGGGCGCCCTCCAAGAGCGCATCACCACCACCACCAAGGGCTCGATCACCTCGGTGCAGGCCATCTACGTGCCCGCCGACGATCTGACCGACCCGGCCCCGGCCGCCTCGTTCGCCCACCTCGACGCCACGACTGTGCTGTCCCGCTCGATTGCAGAGAAGGGCATCTACCCGGCCGTGGATCCGCTGGACTCCACCTCGCGCATGCTCAACCCCGCCGTCCTCGGCGAGGAGCACTACGACGTCGCCCGCAAAGTCCAGCAGACCCTGCAGCGCTACAAGGCCCTGCAGGACATCATCGCGATCCTGGGCATGGACGAGCTCTCGGAAGAGGACAAGCTCACCGTCGCCCGCGCCCGTAAGATCGAGCGCTTCTTCTCGCAGCCCTTCTCGGTGGCCGAGATCTTCACCGGCTCGCCGGGCATTCAGGTCCCGCTGGCCGACACGATCAAGGGCTTCAAGGGTCTCGTGAACGGCGAGTACGACGACCTGCCGGAGGCGGCGTTCTACATGGTCGGCACGATCGAGGACGCCAAGGAGAAGGCGAAGAAGATCGCCGCGGCGGCCTGAGATCTTGAACCTCAAAGCCGTTCTCCTTCTCGTCGGTCTCGTGGTCGGCGGTCTCGCCGGGTATCTCACCCGGCCCGAGGCCGCCGAGATCAAGATCGGGTCGTTCAGCCTCGAGGTTCAGGGGGATTCGCCGGCGGGAACCCGCGGCGGTTCCCTGACCACGGGCCAGATGCAGCATATCGGCATCTTCGCCGTCATCGGCGCGGTGCTGGGCCTCGGGATCGGCTTCGTCGCCGATCGCCGCAGGGCCTGACGACGAACACGACGGCGCGCGCCCCTCTCGGGCACGGCGCGCCGTCCTTCCGCACAGACAACCCGAGCCGGGATCCTCGACCTCATGGCCACCTTCCAGTTCGATTTCGTCGGTCCCGAGCGGACGCTGTATTCCGGCCAGATCGAGGCCGTGCAGCTGCCCGGCATCGAGGGCGAAATGACCGTGCTCCCCGGCCACGCTCCCGTGCTCACCGCCCTCAAGGTCGGCGTCATCGTGATCAACGAGGCCGGCCATACCGGCAAGCGCGTCCTGGTCCGCGGCGGCTTCGCCGATATCGGCCCGACCTCCGTCACCGTCATCGCCGAGCGTGCGAACCCCTTCGAGGAGATCTCGCCGGAGTCCCTCGACCGCGACATCGAGGCGGTCGAACTCCTGCGCGACGCCACCGAAGACTTCGCCAAGAAGGACGAGCTCACCGGCCAGATCGTCCAGCTCCGCGATGCCAAGGTCGCGCTCAAGCTCTGAAGGCTCATCGCCTACGAGGTCCTACCCGGCCGCGTGCGCGAGCAAGGCCTCGCGCGCGGACGCATCGTCCGGGCAGCCCAGATCCAGCCACAGGGCCCGGGCCAGGGCGAGTCGACGACCGATCTCGGGACCGGGCCGAACGCCCCGCGCCACCAGATCGGCCCCCCCGAGGGGAAATTTCGGCGCCCCGACGCGGCCGCTCGCCAGATCGTCGAGATAGCGTTCCGCCCCCGGCGAGAGGTCCGGCATCGGTTCGCTCCGAGTGGTCGTCCGCGCCAGGGAGAGGCCCCGGCGGTCGTGATCGGCGGCCAAGCGTCGAATCTCCGTGCCGTCGATCATGGCCCGTCCATGCAGAGCATCGAGGGCGCGCCCATAGGCCGCGAGGACGTCAAGGTCGGTCTTCGAGAGCCGTAACCTGGCCTCCAGCCGTGCGGCATCCGCAGCGGACCACACCGCCAGTGCCGCCAGTCGGTCGATCGCGGACGTCTCCGAGCCATCCGCGAGGGCACGGGCGAAGCGTCCGAGATCCCCGAATCCGCCGATCAGCCGCAACAGCAGTCCGGTCTCACTCAAGATCGCGACGGCCGCGGCCGTGCCGGGCGCGAGGAGCAGCTTGAGGAATTCCGCTCGGATGCGCTCGCGCGAGAGCCCATCCAAAGCATCGCGGGCGGAGGTGCAGGCCGACAGGCCCTCCGGGTCGGGAGGTCCGGCGCCGTAGCGGGCATGGAACCGGAAGAACCGTAGGATGCGCAGGGCATCCTCGCGAATGCGGGTCCGGGCCTCGCCGATGAAGCGGACGCGTCCCGCCCGCAGATCGTCGACCCCGCCGGTCGTGTCGTGGAGGGTGCCGTCGGGCGTGAGGGAGAGCGCGTTGATGGTGAAGTCCCGGCGCTGCGCGTCGAGGGCAAAGTCGCGCCCGAACCGCACCACGGCGCGGCGCCCGTCGGTTTCGACATCCTCCCGCAGGGTCGTGACCTCGAAGGAGGCTTCGCCCGCGAGCAGCGTGATGGTCCCGTGCTCGATCCCGGTGGGAATGGCGCGCAGGCCGGCCGCCTCGGCCCGGGCGATCACCGCCGGGGGCAGCAGCGTGGTGGCGAGGTCGATGTCGTCGCCGGCGCGCCCGAGCAGAGCGTCGCGGATGCAACCGCCGACGAGCCGGGTCGCCTCGCCCTCGGCGGACAGGGCGCCGAGCACGCGACGGACCCCCGGTCGGTCGAGAAGGTGGCCGAGGCCCGCTCCATCGAGGACGTGTCCGCTCACTGGAACCGCCCGGGCACGACCTGGCCGTTCTCCAGGTGGGGCGGTACGTAGCCGCCACGATGCCGTTCGCTGAAGAGCCCCGTCGCCACCAGGGAGAGGACGACGAGGACGATGCCCGCCAGGGTCAGGCGGAAGGCCTGCCCGTCCCAATGCACGCCGTGGTCGGGCCGGCGTCCGCGGACCGCCAGGTAGAGGGCGTAGAGCAGGAACGGCGAGAGGAAGATCAGGAGTTCTTCGAGGACGCGGCGGATCATGAACGTCTCGAATCGCGATGGGATGGGCGCTGCGTCACGGGAAGAGGCGCTCCTGCAAGTTGTTGACGATCCCGGCGGTGACGCCCCAGATCCGGAACGCGCCGTAGGTGATGGCGTAGTAGCGCCGGTGACGACCGCGCCAGATCGCGCTTTCGATGCGGCGCTGGGCCGGATCGAGGAGGTGGCTCAGCGGAACCTCGAACGTCGCGGCGACCTCGTCGGGGTTCAGCGACAGGTCTGCCTCCGGGTCGACGAGACCGAGCACGGGCAGGACCAAGAATCCCGTGGCCGAGAGATAGGGATCCAGGTAGCCGAGCACACGGATCGCCTCGGCGGGAAGTCCGACTTCCTCGCGAGCCTCGCGCAGGGCAGCGTCGGCCGGGCTCGGATCGCCGGCGTCGATCTTACCCCCCGGGAAGGCGATCTGCCCCGAATGATCGCGCAGATGCGCGGCGCGGACGGTGAACAGCACATGGGGGCCCTCGGCCCGGGGCATCACGGGCACGAGAACCGCCGCGCGCCGGTGGGGGCGCTCCGGCACCACCGCCCCATTGGTTCCGTCGAGGTCGTGGTCGCCCCGCGGGTTCGCCGTCGGAGCGCCATCGCCCGGCGGTTCCGCCGACAGGTACGCGGAGGCCCGGGCGACGAGGTCCGCCAGCGCAGCGTCCTGCCTCATGCGCTCTCGGCGGGCGCGATGCGGTGGAAGATGCCGCCGGCCATGACGCCGAGCCAGCCGTCCTGCTCCTCCGCCAAGGCGAGGAGGTCGTAGGTCAGCGCCCGGGTCAGCAGCGCCCAGAGGTCGCGGCGGACATGGACGTAGGGGCGCAGGCCGCCCCCCGCATCCTGCTCGAAGCGCAGGGCATGGCCGGCTTCCACGGGCACGAGGTCGTCGACATTGGTGCGGAAGGCGATGCGCCGCCCCGGACCGTCGCCCTCGACCGCCATCTCCACGGCTATGAAGGGCGCATCTTCGACCGTGATGCCGACGCTCTCCACCGGGGTGACCAGCACGTAGCCGCCACCGTGCTCGCGCCGCAGGATCGAGGCGAAGAGCTTGACCAGGGCCGGACGGCGGATCGGCCTGCCGTCGTGGTGCCAAATCCCGTCGGCGGCGATCCGCATGTCGATCGCCCCGCAGAAGGGCGGATTCCAGCGCTCCACCGGCGGCGGGCCGCGGCGCGCCACATCGCCCAGGGCGGCACTGAGGCGGTCGATCGTCGGATCGGCGACGGGAGGGGTCGGTTCGGTCATGTGGTCACAAGATAGCGCATCCGGACGGCGGGGGAACGGCGGCGCGACGTCCTCTCCGCGCCGACGAAGGCCAGCGCGCGCAGGTCCGAACCCTGCGTCGTCGCGCCGACCTTGCCAGCGTGCCGCAAAGGGCGCCACACTCCCGGACATACGGCCGACGCCAGGCCCGCCCCTCGATGGCGCATTCCCGCCGCGTGCGGCCCTCGCCGGCCGATGCGGAGAAGTCAGGACCGAGACGCATGATTCAGGGCTCCCAGTCGGCCACCACCCTCGATGACGGCATCGTCGCCACGGCGGAAGCCTGCCTCGGCTCGGTGGGGCAGGCCCGCGAGGCGATCCACAAGGTCATCTTCGGCCAGGAGCAGGTCGTAGACCTCGCCCTGGTCACGATCCTGGCCGGCGGCCACGGCCTGCTGGTCGGCCTGCCGGGGCTCGCCAAGACCAAGCTGGTCGAGACCCTCGGCACCGTCCTCGGCCTCGATGCCCGCCGGGTGCAGTTCACGCCCGACCTGATGCCGTCCGACATCCTCGGCACCGAGATCTTGGACGAGGACGCCGATCGCCACCGGTCGTTCCGCTTCGTCAGGGGGCCGGTCTTCACCCAGCTCCTCATGGCGGACGAGATCAACCGCGCCAGCCCGCGGACCCAGTCCGCGCTGCTGCAGGCCATGCAGGAGAACTTCGTCTCGGTGGCTGGCGAGCGCCACGACCTGCCGCGCCCGTTCCACGTGCTGGCGACCCAGAACCCGATCGAGCAGGAGGGCACCTATCCGCTGCCCGAGGCCCAGCTCGACCGCTTCCTCCTGGAGATCGACGTCGGCTATCCCGACCGCGCCGCCGAGCGCCGCATCCTGATCGAGACCACCGGCGTCGACGAGCACAAGCCGGTGGCGGTGATGTCCACCGAGTCCCTGCTGACGGCCCAGCGCCTCGTGCGCCGGCTGCCCGTCGGGGATGCGGTGGTCGATGCCATCCTCGACCTCGTGCGCGCCGCCCGCCCCGAGGGCGGCGATCCGACTCTCAAGGGCAAGCTCCTCTGGGGGCCGGGCCCCCGCGCCAGCCAGGCCCTGACCCTGGCGGTGCGCGCCCGCGCCCTGATCGAGGGCCGCGTCGCCCCGTCCATCGCCGACGTGAAGGCCCTGGCCGAGCCCGTGCTCAAGCACCGCATGGCACTGAGCTTCGCGGCGCGCGCCGATGGCGAGACGATCTCGGGCCTCATCGCCCAGCTCGCCGGCAAGCTTTAGGGCATGGCGATTCCCCGGCCCGGCGGCGGCGCCCCCCAGGTCCTCGACCGGAGCGCCCGCAATCCCGGACGCCGCGAGACCGAGCATGCGCTCGCCCTGGCCGAGCGCATGCCGCGGCTGATCCTCGAATCCCGCCGGGTGTCCTCGACCCTGGCTCATGGCATCCACGGCCGCCGCCGGGCCGGGCCGGGCGAGAGCTTCTGGCAGTTCCGGCCCTTCGTCGCCGGCGAGGCCGCCGCGCGCATCGACTGGCGCCGCTCGGCTCGCGACGATCGGCTCTACGTGCGCGAGCGCGAGTGGGAGGCCACCCACAACATCTGG
The DNA here is from genome assembly GCF_001422215.1 of Methylobacterium sp. Leaf89. Taxonomy (NCBI): domain Bacteria; kingdom Pseudomonadati; phylum Pseudomonadota; class Alphaproteobacteria; order Hyphomicrobiales; family Methylobacteriaceae; genus Methylobacterium; species Methylobacterium sp. Leaf89. The sequence goes on from NZ_LMML01000029.1 coordinate 87,496, forward strand.
TTCTGGATCGACCGCTCGGCCTCGATGGGCTTTGCTTCGCACCTGGCACAGGCACCCAAAGTGGAGCGCGCGCTGGTGCTCGGCTTCGCCCTGGCCGACGCCCTGGTGGAGGGTGGCGAGCGCACCGGCCTGCTCGGCCTCACCCGCGCCACCGCCTCCCGACGCATCGTCGAGACCATGGCCCAGGCCCTCGCCGCCGATGCCAAGGGTCAGGACGACGATGCTCCGCCGCCCGCCACGCCGGGCCGGTTCGACGAGGCCGTGCTGATCAGCGATTTCCTGTCGCCGCCCGATGCCGTGAAGGCGTCGGTGGACCGGCTCGCCGGCCGAGGCACCCGGGGTCACCTCGTGATGATCGTCGATCCCGTCGAGGAAACCTTTCCGTTCACGGGTCAGGCGGTTTTGCACGACCTCGAGTCGAAGCTCAGCCTCAATGTCGGCGATGCTGGCGCCTGGGGCGAGGCTTATCGGGTGCGGATCGCCGCCCATCGCGATCGCCTCGCGGAGATCGCCCGAACCCAGGGCTGGACCCTGACGATCCATCGCACCGACCGTCCGGCGAGCGAGGCGGCCCTGCGCCTCCTCACCCTCGTCGCCGCCGCGCGCGGGACCGGCTGAGGATCGCCGCATGCTCGGACTGCCCCTTACCTTCGCCGCGCCCCTGGCGCTTGCCGCCCTCGTCGCCCTGCCGGCCCTCTGGTTCCTGTTGCGGGTGACCCCGCCACGCCCGCGCCGCATCGATTTCCCGCCCCTGCGGATCATGGCCGACCTGCTGGGCAAGCGCGAGACGCCGGCCCGGACGCCGCCCTGGCTGCTGATCCTGCGTATCCTCGCCGCCGCCTGCCTGATCCTGGCGGTGTCCGGCCCTGTCTGGAACCCCTCCGGCACGGGCGCCGCCTCTGGGCGCACGCCGCTCCTCGTCGTCCTCGACAACGGCTTCACCGCCGCCCACGATTGGCGCGACCGCCTGCGGGTGGCCACGGACGCGATCGAGAGCGCGGCCCGCGACGGCCGCCCGGTGGCGGTGACGGCCCTGGCCGAGCCGGCGGCGGCCCTGGAAGCCAAGGTCCCGTCCGCGGCCCTGGAGCGCCTGCGTGCCATTGCACCGCGTCCGCATCTGGCCGATCGCGCCGCGCACCTGGCATCGCTCACCGCTTTCCTCGAGCGCAGCCCGAGCACGGCGATCCTCTGGATCAGCGACGGCGTCGCGGGCCCAGGCGAGGAGACGTTCGGCAAGCGCTTCGCCGACCTCGTCGGCCGGACCGGGGCCGCGCTCACCATCCTGAAGGCCGATCAGCCGCCGGCGCTCGCGCTCTCGGCCGCAGAAGTCAGCGGGCAGCTCACCGCGCATGTCCTGCGAGCGGCCCCGAACGGCCGCGACACCGGCCTCGTGCGCGCCGTCGACCAGAAGGGCCTGCCCCTGGCCGAGCACGCCTTCACCTTCGGGGCGAACGCCACCGAGGCCGAGGTCGGATTCGACCTGCCGGTGGAGCTGCGCAATAGCATCAGCCGGATCGAGGTCGCGGCCGAGCGCTCGGCCGGCGCGGTCACCCTGGTGGACGAGCGCGGCAAGCGCCGCCGCGTCGGCCTCGTCTTCGGTGGAACCAGCGACCAGGCTCAGCCGCTGCTGGCGCCGACCTACTACCTGTCGCGCGCGCTCGGTCCCTACGCCGACGTGCAGGAGCCCCGGGGTGCCAAGGGCATCGCGGAATCCATCGGGCAGCTCCTCGACAACCAGGTCTCGGTCCTCGTCCTCGCCGATGTCGGCGCCCTCGACGGTCCGACCCTGGCCCGTGTCGAGCAGTTCGTCGACGCGGGCGGCCTCCTCCTGCGCTTCGCCGGACCGCGCCTCGCCGCCGGCAACGACCCCCTGGTGCCGGTGCGCCTGCGCCGCGGCGGCCGCACCCTCGGCGGCACCCTCTCGTGGGACAGTCCCAAGACCCTGGCGCCCTTCGCGCCCGAGAGTCCCTTCGCCGGTCTGAGCCCACCCGCCGATATCGGCGTGCGCCGGCAGATCCTGGCCGAGCCCGACGGCGACCTGCCGGGTCGGACCTGGGCCTCGCTCCAGGACGGCACGCCCATCGTCACGGCGCAGAAGCGTGGCCAGGGCCTCGTCGTGCTCTTCCACGTCACCGCCGATACCACCTGGTCGAACCTGCCCCTGTCGGGCCTGTTCATCGACATGCTGCGCCGGGTGGTGAATCTCGCGGGGGCCAAGGCCCTGCCGGAGGGCGATTCCGCCGCGCGGGCGACCGCCGTGCTGGCGCCGCGCCTCACCCTCGACGGGTTCGGCGCACTCGGGGCGCCGCCGGCCGGCGCCACCGCGGTCTCCGCCGATCATACCGATCGCGCGACGCTGGAACACCCGCCGGGCTTCTACGGCCCGGCCGACGGCGGCATCGCGGTCAACGCCCTCGCGGCGGCGGATCGGTTGAAGCCCCTCGATTTCGCAGCCCTCTCCGGCGCCCGCCTCGGCTCGCTCGCCGGTGCCGAGACCCTCGACCTGCGCGCCACTCTCTTCACCCTGGCCCTGATGCTCCTCATCCTCGACACCCTCGCGGGCCTCTGGCTCGGCGGCTTCCTGCGGCGCGGACGGGGCTTCGTCTCGCGCCCGGCCGCGCTCCTCGTCGCCGGCCTGGCGCTCGGTGCGCTGATCGGCACGCCCGTGCCGGTTCAGGCCCAGCCGGCCCCGCCGGTGCGCGCGGGCGCCTTCGACTCGGCCCTGGCCACCCGGCTCGCCTACGTGATCACCGGAGACGAGGCGGCGGACACCGCGAGCCGGGCCGGACTTTCGGGCCTGACGCAGATGCTGGCGAGCCGCACCGCCCTGGAGCCCGGCGACCCGATCGGGATCGATCCCGCCAAGGACGAGCTCGCCTTCTACCCGCTGATCTACTGGCCCATCGTCGCCGGGCGGCCGCAGCCGAGCGAGACCGCGATCCGGCGCATCGACGCCTTCATGCGCAATGGCGGCACGGTGATCTTCGACACCCGTGACGCGCTCACCGCGCGGCCGGGCGGTCCGCCGACGCCGGAAGGAGCGTATCTCCGCAAGATGCTGGCGACCCTGGAGGTCCCCGAACTCGAGCCCGTGCCACCCGACCACGTCCTGACCAAGGCCTTCTACCTCGTCGACACCTTTCCGGGCCGCTACGCCACCGGCCAGACCTGGGTCGAGACCCTGCCGCCGGCGGGCGAAGGCTCCGAGCGCCGGCCCGCGCGGGCCGGCGACGGCGTCTCGCCGATCGTGATCACGAGCAACGATCTCGCGGCCGCCTGGGCGGTGGGCAAGCGCGGCGAGCCGCTCTACCCCATCGTCGGCGGTGACCAGCGCCAGCGCGAGATGGCCTTCCGCGGCGGCATCAATTTCGTGATCTACACCCTCACCGGCAACTACAAGGCCGACCAAGTCCACGTCCCGGCGCTGCTGGAGCGCCTGGGCCAGTGATGACCCTTTCACCGGAGGCCATCCGCCCATGCTGAGCCTCAGCTTCAGCCCCCTGGTGCCCTGGCCGGTGCTGATCGCCTTCGGCGTGCTCGTCTTGGTCTTCGCGGTGCTGGCCTTCCTGGCCCGGGGCCGCACCGCGATCCTGCGGGCGCTCGCCCTGGCCCTGGTGCTTCTCGCGATCGCCAACCCGTCCCTGGTGCGCGAGGATCGCGAACCGGTGAAGGACATCGCCGCCATCGTGGTCGACCGCTCGGGCTCGCAGGCCCTCGGCGACCGGCCGGCGATGACCGATGCGGTCCGCGCCGAGTTGCAGCGTCGCTTCGGGGCCCTGACCAACATCGAGCCGCGCTTCATCGACGTGCCCGACGCCAAGGAGGGCGACGAGGGCACCCGGCTGTTCACCGCCCTGTCGCAGGCGCTGGCCGACGTGCCGGCCGAGCGCCTGGCGGGCGTCGTCATGCTCACCGACGGCGTGGTCCACGACATCCCGGCCTCGGCGGCGGCCCTGGGCCTCAAGGGGCCCCTCCACGTCCTCGTCACCGGCCATCCGGACGAGCGCGACCGGCAGATCAAGCTGATCGAGGCGCCGCGTTTCGGCATCGTCGGGCGCGACCTCACCATCCGGGCCGAGGTGATGGAGCGGGGTGGAACCGGCAGCGCCACCGTGACCGTCCGCCGCGACGGCGAGGAGGTCGGCCGCCGGACCTTCCCCACCGGCCAGCCCTTTTCCCTGACCATGCGGATCGAGCATGGCGGCCCGAACGTCGTGGAGATCGAGGTCGAGCCGCTTCCCGGCGAGCTCACCACGATCAACAACCGCGCGGTCCTACCGATCGAGGGCATCCGCGAAAAGCTGCGGGTGCTCCTCGTGTCCGGCGAGCCGCATCAGGGCGAGCGCACCTGGCGCAACCTCCTGAAGTCCGACGCCAACGTCGACCTCGTTCACTTCACCATCCTGCGCCCGCCGGAGAAGCAGGACGGGACGCCGATCTCCGAGCTCTCGTTGATTGCCTTCCCGACGCGCGAATTGTTCGTCCAGAAGATCAAGGATTTCGACCTCATCATCTTCGACCGCTACGCGAACCAGAGCGTGCTGCCCTCGGCGTATTTCGACAACATCGTCCGCTACGTTCGCGAGGGCGGCGCCCTGCTGATCGCGGCCGGACCCGAATTCGCCTCGCCCTCCAGCCTGTCGCGTACGCGGCTGGCCGCGATCCTGCCCGGCGAGCCGAACGGGCGGGTGCTCGAGCAGCCGTATAAGGCGGCCCTCACGAACATCGGCAACCGCCATCCGGTGACCCGCGCCCTGCCGGGCTCGGAGGCCTCGCCGCCGGCCTGGGGAGACTGGCTCCGCATCGTCTCGACGCAGGTGAGGCCCGGCATCCAGCCCATCCTGCAGGGTCCGAACGCGCTGCCGCTGCTGGCCCTGTCGCGCGAGGAGAAGGGCCGGGTCGCCCTGCTTACCTCGGACCATGCCTGGCTGTGGGCGCGCGGATACCAGGAGGGCGGGCCCTATCTGGATCTGCTGCGGCGGCTCGGTCACTGGCTGATGAAGGAGCCGGCCCTGGAGGAGGAGGCCCTGCGGGCCCAGACCACGGGGCACGGGCGCGAGGTCCGCGTGGAGCGCCAGACCATGGCCGACACGGCCGAGCCCGTCTCCGTAACGGGTCCGACCGGTCGCCAGCGCACCCTGACGCTGACCCAGGGTGAGCCGGGCCTGTTCTCGACGACCTTCGAGGCGACCGAGCTCGGCCTCCACACCCTGCGGTCCAACAGCCTCGTCGCCTTCGTCAGCGTCGGTCCGCCGAACCCGCGTGAACTCGCCGACGTCTTCAGCGACACCGAGCGCCTGAAGGCGCTCGCCGAAGGCACCGGCGGCTCGATCCGCCGAATCGCGGACGCCGCCGGAGGCACGGTGGTGCCACGCCTGCAGTCCGTCCGCAGCGGCCGTCTCGGCGGCGCCGACTGGATCGGTTTCCGCCCCAGCGACAGTGCCAATATCCGCGGCGTCGAGGTCTATCCCCTCGCCCTCGGCCTCTGGGCGCTCGTCGCCCTGGCCGGTGCCGTGTTGGCGATGTGGCTGGTAGAGGGCCGGCGCGGACGGGCCATGTGACGCGTCACGCCGGCAGCCGCTCGAAGAATCGCGCGATCTCGGCCGCAGCCCGGTCGGGGTCCTCACGGTGAGGGAAGTGGCCCACGCCGGGCATCGGCGCGAGGTCGAGGTCCGAGAATGTCTCGCCGAGGCGATCCGTCCAGGCGTAGGGGAAGAGCGGGTCGGAAACGCCCCAGCGGACGCAGGTCGGCACGGCGATCGGGGGCAGCACGGGTGCCTCGCCACGAATCATCGCCAAGCGGCCGGCCTGTGAACTGACGTACCAGTTGAATCCGCCCTGGAGGTTGCCGGGGGCGAGGAAGTTGTCGGTGAAGGCGTCGAGCACATCGTCGAACGCGGCCGGGTTCCCGCCGGCCCAGTGGTGCAGGAAGTGACCGATATAGAGCCGGCAGCCCTCGCGCGAGGCCCCGACCTGCGCCGCCGCGAACGGCTTCACGTGGTAGGATTGATACCAGATTTCGGCGAGCATTTCGGGTGCGGCGAGGCGTGGGCCGATGCCCGGATAGGGGCAATTGAAGGTGAAGAGCCCCGTGAGCCGTTGCGGGGCCGCCCGGCCGAGGGCCTGCACCACGTAGGCCCCGACATCGTGGCCGACGACGCCGACGCGGTCGAGGCCGAGGGCATCGAGCAGCGCCACGACATCGTCGGCGTGCACCTCCGCGCCGGCCTTGGCGGACGGCAGCGCATCCGGCTTCTCGCTGGCGCCGAAGCCGCGCAGATCCGGTGCGATGAGCTCGAAGCGGCCAGCGAGGCGCCGCATCACCGGCTCCCAGGTCAGCCAGAATTCCGGCCAACCGTGCAGCAGCACCAGCGGGCGGCCGTGCCCGAGCCGCGCCACATGGAGGGCAACGCCGTTCGCCGTGATCGTGTCGTGCCGGATTGCCGTCGCGTCCATCGTTTCCATCCCTGCCGGCGCCGGGTCGGCGCCCTCGGCGGAGTCAACGCCGGCGGAGGGCGGTGACGTTCCCCGAGACCGTTGCGGCCGCGCCGGCGCGCAGTTCGCGCCAGAGGAAGCGGGCCGGGTCGACGGGGGAGGGCGGAATGAGACGCCCGAACGGGATCGGCGCGAAGCCGAAGCGCCGGTAGTAGGGCGTGTCGCCGATCAGGATGACGAGGCCGTGGCCGGCGGAGGTCGCCGCGTCGAGGCAGGCCGTCATCAGGGCGGCGCCGATACCGCGCCCCTCGAAGCTGGGATCGACGGTGAGCGGCCCGAGCACGAGGAGCGGATCGCCCGCCTCGGCCGGACCCACCCGCACCGAGCCGACGAGGTAGGTCGCCACCAGGGCGGTGAAGCAGAGCTCGGCGACCGGTGCGGTCCCCTCGCGCAGGCGGTAGGCCGTGCGGGCGAAGCGGCCCGGACCGAACGCGCGGGCATGGAGCCGTTCGATCGACTCGGCGTCGCTCGCGTGCTCGTGCCGGATGACGAGGGGGAGGGTGGTCACGTTGCCCGAGCCGAGAAATCGATGCGCGGGTCGATCCAGGTGTAGATCAGGTCGGAGAGCAGGTTCACCGCCAGCCCGAGCAGGGAAAAGATGTACAAGGTCGCGAACACCACCGGATAGTCGCGCCCGACGATGGAGGTGAAGGACAGGAGCCCGAGCCCGTCGAGGGAAAAGATCGTCTCGATCAGCAGCGAGCCCGTGAAGAAGGCCGAGATGAAGGCCGCCGGAAAGCCCGCGATGACGATCAGCATGGCGTTGCGGAAGACGTGCCCGTACAGCACCCGCCGCTCGGACAGGCCCTTCATCCGGGCCGTGAGCACGTACTGCTTGCGGATCTCGTCGAGGAACGAGTTCTTGGTCAGCAGGGTCGAAGTCGCGAAGGCGCCGAGCACCAGGGCCGCCAGGGGCAGCGTCATGTGCCAGGCGTAGTCGACCACCTTGCCCCAAAGGCTCAGGGATTCGAAATTCTCGCTGGTCAGGCCCCGGATCGGGAAGATCTGCACGAAGGACCCGCCCGCGAACAAAATGATCAGCGCGATGCCGAACAGGAAGCTCGGGATCGCGTAGCCGATGATGACAACGGTCGAGGTCCAGAGGTCGAAGCGCGAACCGTCGTGCACCGCCTTGCGGATGCCCAGCGGAATCGAGATCGCGTAGGAGATCAGGGTCATCCAGAGGCCCAGCGAGATCGACACCGGCAGGCGCTCGCGGATCAGCTGCAGCACCGATACGTCGCGGAAATAGCTGTTGCCGAAATCGAACCGGACGTAATCCCAGATCATCTTGGCGAAGCGTTCGGGCGCCGGCTTGTCGAAGCCGAATTGCTGCTCGAGCTTCTTGATGAAGGCCGGATCGAGCCCCTGCGCGCCGCGGTAGCGGGCATTCGCCTCGCCTCCGCCGCCGCTGCGGGCGGCGCCGCCGAGGTCGCCGGCTCCGCCGGTTACCCGCGACAGGCTTCCCTCGTTCTGGCCCTGGAGCTGGGCCAGCACCCGCTCCACCGGGCCGCCGGGGGCGAACTGCACGATGACGAAGGTGATGAGCATGATCCCGAAGATGGTCGGGACCATGAGCGCGATGCGGCGCAGAATGTAGCCGAGCACGGGTGTCCCTCAGGTTCGGCCGATGCGCCGGGCCTTGGCAGCATCGTACCACCAGACGCTCGGCGCGCCGAGATCGTAGGTCGGCCCCTTGGCCGGACGGCCGTAGACGTCCCAGAGGGCCAGCCGGTGATCGGCCTTGTACCACATGGGTACCCAGTAGCGGCCGGCCCGCAGCACCCGGTCGAGGGCGCGCGCGGCGTGGATCATGTCGGTGCGAGAGGTCGCCTCCGTCACCCGCTCGATCAGGGCGTCGATGGCAGGGTTCGCGATGCCCGCCAGGTTGCTCGAGCCGGGCGTGCCGGCGGCGCGCGACCCGTAGGCCTCTCGGAGTTCGGGCCCCGGCGTGAGCCCGCTGGCGAAGCGGCGGGCGGTGAGGTCGAAGTCGAAATCCTTGACCCGAGCCTGGTACTGCGACGGATCGACCAGCCGGATGCTGGCGCGGATGCCGATCAGGCCGAGGTTGCGAATGAAGGGCTGCGTCACCGGCTGGAACACCGGGTCGTTGTCGAGGAACTCGATTTCCAGCGGCTTACCTGAAGCCAAGCGGATCACGCCGCCGTCGCGGGTGCAGCCGGCTTCCCGCAGCAGGGCCACGGCGCGGCTGAGCAGGGCGCGGTCCTGGCCCGAACCGTCTGAATTCGGCGGGCTCCAGGCCTCGCCGAAGACCTCCGCCGGCAGGTCGCCCCGCATCGGGTCGAGGAGGGCCAGCTCCTCCGGCGCCGGGCGGCCGGTGGCCTTCAGGTCCGAGTTCTCGAAGTAGGAGGCCGTGCGGAGATAGGCGCCGTACATCAGGTTGGCGTTCGACCAGTTGAAGTCGAAGCACAGGCCGATCGCCTCGCGTACCCGGGGATCGCGAAAGGCCTCGCGGCGGGTGTTCATCCACCAGCCCTGCGTGCCCGAGGGACGGGCATCGGGCACCGTCTCCCTGCGGACGCGGCCCTCCTGCACGGCGGGGAAGTCGTAGCCCGTGGCCCAGACCCGGGCGGTGAACTCCTCGCGGAAGGTGAAGGCGCCGCCCTTGAAGGCCTCGAACGCGACCTGGCGATCGCGGAAATACTCGTACCGGATGGCGTCGAAATTATTCTGGCCCACATTCACCGGCAGCTCGGCGCCCCAGTAATCCTTCACCCGCTCCAGCTCGATGAAGCGGCCCGCCTCCACGCGGCCCACCTGGTAGGGCCCCGAGCCCAGGGGTGGCTCCAGGGAGGAGGCCTCGAAATCGCGCTTGGCGTAGTAGGTGGCGGAGAACACCGGCAGGGTGGCGACGAAGAGGGGCAGATCGCGGCTGCGGCGGGGCGCGAAGCGCAGGGTCACCGTGGCGTCGTCCTCGGCGACGGCCTCGGCGAGGTCGCGGATCACCTGCGAGATCTCGGGGTGGCCCTTCTCCTTCAGGAGGCGCATCGACGCCGCCACGTCATGGGCGGTGAGGCGCGCGCCATCGTGGAAGCGGGCCTGCGGCCGCAAGCTGAAGCGGTAGGTCAGCCCATCCTCGGAAATCTCCACCGAGCGGGCGAGGAGCCCGTAGAGGGCGTCCGGCTCGTCGAGGGCGCGGACCATCAGCGAGTCGAAGGTCAGGTTCATGCCGGCGGCGCCGTCGCCGCGCAGGACGTAGATGTTCAGGGTGTTGAAGGTGTCGGAGGCCTGGTTGCCCAGGGTGGCGGCGAGCTGCGCCGAGAAGCGCCCCCCCCGCGGCGCGTCCGGGTTGACGTAGTCGAAGTTCGGGAAGTCGGCCGGGTATTTCAGGTCGCCGAAGCTCGACAGGCCGTGGCTGGTGCGGGCCGCCGCCCGGACGGGGGGCGGCAGCACCAGAGTCGCCCCGAGGGCACCGGCGCCTGCGACGACCGCACGCCGGGTCGGGCCGGCGCTCAACGCGGGGCCCCGGTCTTGGCCGCCAGGGCTTCGTCGTACCACCAGGTCGCGGGGAAGCCCGAGCTGCCGTATTTCGGAAGCACCGCCGGGTGCCCGAAGCGGTTCCAGCGCAGGGTGCGCGAGACGTTCGAGCCCCATTGCGGCACGACGAAGTTGTGGGCCAGCAGCACCCGGTCGAGGGCGTGGGTCGCCGCCAGCACGCCCGGGCGATCCTTCGCGAAAATTACCTTCTCCACCAGGGCGTCGACGCCTGCGTCCTTGATGCCGATGAGGTTGCGCGAGCCGGCCTTGTCGGCGGAGGCCGAACCCCAGTACTCGCGCTGCTCGTTGCCCGGGGAGAGGGATTCCGGCCACGAACTCGTGGTGATGTCGAAATCGAAGGCGCGCAGGCGGTTCTGGTACTGGGCCTGGTCGATGACCCGCAGGGTGCTGTTGATGCCGATGAGCTTCAACTGCGCCGCGTAGGGCAGCACGACCCGCTCGAACACGCTCTGGAATTCCAGGAACTCAACGGTGAGCGGCTCGCCGCTCTTGACGTCGGTCATCTGGCCGTTTCGCAGCTCGTAGCCGGCCTGCTTCAGGAGGCCGACGGCCTCGCGCAGATTGGCGCGCACCGCGTCCGGCGTGCCGTTGACGGGGTTCGTGTAGGGCGTGGTGAAGACGGAAGGAGGGACCTTGTCCTTCACGCCGTCAAGGATCGCCAGCTCGTCGCCCTGGGGCAGGCCGGACGAGGCCAACTCCGAGCCGAAATAATAGGAGTCGATCCGCTTGTAGAGGCCGAAGAACAGCGACCGGTTCATCTCCTCGAAGTTCATCGCGAGATTGAAGGCTCGGCGCACCCGCGGATCGGCGAACTTCGCCCGGCGGGTGTTCAACACAAAGGCCTGCATGTTGCCGTTGCCGCGATCCGGGAACTCCTCCTTGATCAGGCGGCCCTCCTTCACGGCGGGGAAAGTGTCGTAGGCGGTGGCCCAGTTGCGCGCCACGTTCTCGGCCCGGAAGTCGAACAGGTCGCCCTTCAGCGCCTCGATCAGCACCGTCGCATCGCGAAAATACTCGTTGCGCATCGTGCCGAAATTGTTGCGGCCGACATTCACCGGCAGGTCCTTGCCCCAGTAATCGGCTACCCGCTCGTAGGTGGCGCTGCGCCCAGCCTCGAACTTCGCCAAGCGATAGGGTCCCGAGCCCAGGGGGATCTCGAGGGTGGTCTGGGTAACGTCGCGCGGCCGCCCCTGCGCATCCGTACCGGTCCACCAGTGCTTGGGCAGCACCCGCAGCTGGCCGAGCACCTGCGGCAGCTCACGGTTGCCGGCTTCCGAGAAGGTGAAGGTCACCTCGCGCGGGCCGGTGACGACGGCCTTGGTCACGGTCTGGTAATAGGCCGAATAGAAGGGGCTGTTCGCCTTCAGGACGTCGAAGGACCAGACCACGTCCTCCGGTGTGATCGGCTGGCCGTCATGCCAGCGGCCCCCTTCGCGCAGGCGGTAGGAAACGGCGGACAGGTCGTCGGCGAGGCGCACGCCGTCGGCCAGGAGGCCGTAGGACGTGAACGGCTCGTCGGCCGATTCCGTCATCAGGGTATCGTAGATCTGGACGATCCCGCCCTCGAGATCGCCCTTCAGACCCGAGACCACGTAGTTGAAGTTGTCGAAGCCCCCCTGAGCCCCCAGCCGCACGAGGCCGCCCTTCGGCGCGCTCGGGTCGGCATAATCGAAATGCTTGAAGTCGGGGCCGTATTTCGGTTCGCCCATCAGCGTGATCGCGGGCATCCAGGCGCCCTTCGGCGCGGCGGGATCCGGATCGGGGGCGGCCCGGGCGGACAGGGCACAGGCCAGGAATGCGAGGGTGGCGAGGAGGCGTCCGATCAGGGCAATTCGCATCACGGGCAGGCGGTCTCCGGATTCCGGGTGCGCGGGTCCGCCGCCGCACCGGCGACGGCAGGCGGGTGTTCTAGGACGGACCGGCCGCGAACGCCAAGCCGGCGTGTGCGCGCACGGCCCCGTCCCGATTTGCGAGCGAGCGACCGCGGCGCGGCGCCTCAAGCCATAGGCCCGGTGGTATGCTTCACATGTACGACAGAAGCGTCATGCAGGAGCCATCATGGCCCAGGACAGCGCGGTTTTGCAGGTACGGCTCGATGAGCGCTTGAAGCAGGCCTTCGCGGATGCGGCGAGGCGGGACAGCACCACCCCGTCCGGGGCGCTGCGCGCCCTCGTTCAAGCCTACGTGCGCGAGAGCCGCCGGAAGGAGGCGCGGCGGCAGAGCCGGCTGGTCGCCGCCGCGCCGGACGCGGATGAGACGGAGGCTCTCATCGCCGACGTACAAGATCTCGGGGATGTGGAATCTCGGTCGTGACCGGACGGCAGGCGATCGTGATCCTCGCCACCAAGGGAAGCTATACGAGCAAACCGCGACCGTGCGTGGTCATCCAAGCGGACAGCTTTCTCCACACGGACAGCCTCACGCTGTGCCTGATGACGAGCGCGCGTGTGCTGGGGGCGCCGATGCTCCGGATCGACGTTGAGCCCAGCCAACGGACTTCGCGAACCCAGCCAGATCCAGGTCGACAAGATCGTCACGGTCCCGCGCGTGAAGGTCGGGAGCATCGTCGGGCGTCTGGAGGACGCCTACATGCGCCGCCTCGAAGAAGCCGTGCAAGAATTCCTCGACCTCGGCCGCTGACGCAGGGTTACCTCGAACGAAGAGGCCGGGCTCTGGCCCGGCCTTGGTCACTCTCCAGATATCTCGCTCAGAGCATCTCGGTCCGCGGCGAAGACTGGCGTCTTACTGCCCGGCCGGCTTCTCGGCCGGCACGGTTGCGGCCGGAGCGGGCGGCGCGGCGGGGGCTGCCCCGACCGGGGTATCGTCGGCGGGCTTCACGGATGCCGGCTTGTTCGCCTCTTCGCCCGCGACGGTGGGCTTGGCGGCCGTCGCCGGGTTGGCGACCTCCGGCTTCTGGTCCTCGGTCGACTTGGAGGCGTCCGCAGGTTTCGGCGCCTGCTCGCGCCGCACTTCCACCGCGGGCTTCGACTCGGGATCGGGCTTGGCCTCGGCCGGCTTGGCATCCCCGGTCTTTGCGGCGGCCGGTTGGGCTTCGGCCGGCTTGTCGCCCTCGGCCTTCTTCTCCACGGCCGGCAGCGGCGCCGGGGTATCGGCGAGGCTGTGCAGGTAAAGGATCACGTCGGCGCGCTCGGTGGGCGAGGTGATACCCGCGAAGGCCATCTTGGTCCCGGGGACGTAGCCCTTCGGGTTGGTCAGGAAGTGGTCGAGCTCGTCGTAGGTCCAGGTGCCGCCCTTCTCCTTGAGCGCGGCCGAGTACTCGAAGCCGGGCTCGTGGGCGCGCTGGCGGTCGACGACGCCCCAGAGATGGGGGCCGACCTTGTTCGGGCCGCCCTTCTCGAAGCTGTGGCAGGAGGCGCACTTCTTGGCCGCGGCCTGGCCCTTCTCGACGGTGGCGCTGGCCAAACGGATCGGCAGGGGCTCGGCCTTCGCCTCGGGCGCGGCGCCACCGGCAGCCTTCGGCTGCGGCTCGGGCAGGGCATAGCCCGCATTGCCCGCGGGCTTGGGATGATAGATCAGCTCGGCGACGAAGCCCGACCCCACGGCGAACAGCAGCGCGCCGAGCGCGGCACCCGCGACCTTGTTCAGCTCGAAAGAGTCCATTCTCGACAACTCCGGTGCGGCCGGCCTGAGGGGGAGAATTCAGGGCGAAGTCCAGCGCGTACCTGTGCCGGACTTTGGAAACGGTCGAGGGTGCTTAGCTGCTGAAGCCCGACCTTGACAATGGCCGAGTCACGCTTCGCGTAGTCGCAGACGGGCAGGTGTCGCCGCCATCCCTCACTTCTTCAGACGCGGGCGGGCGCATCCGGTTCCCGCCTCGCCCGACGCGGCTTTCCCGGCCCGGCGCCACATCGCCAGCATGACAACCCGGGGCGCCGCTGGTAAGCACCGGCCCCAGCCGGAGCAGGGCCCAGACCGATGTCCGATCCCATCGTCCTCATTCCCGCGCGCATGGCCGCGACCCGCCTGCCCAACAAGCCGATGGCCGATCTCGCCGGAGAGCCGATGATCGTGCATGTCTGGCGCCGCGCCGTGGAGGCCGGCATCGGCCCCGTGGTGGTGGCCACCGACACGCCCGCCATCGTCGAGACCATCGAGGCCGTGGGCGGCCTTGCGGTCCTGACTCGGGCCGACCATCCCTCCGGATCGGATCGTCTGGCCGAGGCCCTGGAGATCATCGATCCGCAGGGCAACCATGACGTGGTGGTCAATGTCCAGGGCGACTTACCGACCATCGACCCGGGCATCATCGGCGCGGCGATCCTGCCGCTGGCCGACCGCTCCGTCGACATCGCCACCCTCTGCGCCATCATCACCGAGGATTCCGAGCGGCGTGATCCCAACGTGGTCAAGCTCGTCGGCCACACGGTGGGCACCCGCCGCCTGCGCGCGCTCTACTTCACCCGCGCCGAGGCGCCCTGGGGGGAGGGGCCACTCTACCATCACATCGGCCTCTACGCATATCGCCGGAAGGCGCTCGCCCGCTTCATGGCCCTGCCGCCCGGCGAGCTCGAGGCCCGCGAGAGGCTGGAGCAGCTCCGCGCCCTCGAGGCCGGGATGCGCATCGACGCCATCGTCGTCGACGACCTGCCTCTGGGTGTCGACACCCCCGCCGACCTTGCGCGCGCCCGCGCCATCCTGTCGGCCCGCCGCCTGAACTGAAGCGCCCCGGAAAGACCAGCCCGCATGCCCCAGCACATCGTCTCCTACCAGGGCGAGCCCGGCGCGAACTCCCACATCATCTGCGCCCAGGCCTATCCGGACTGGACCCCGCTGCCATGCCCCACCTTCGAGGACGCCTTCGCGGCCGTGAAGGAGGGCCGCGCGACGCGGGCGATGATACCCATCGAGAACTCGATCGCCGGCCGGGTGGCGGACATCCACCACCTGATCCCGACCTCGGGCCTGCATATCGTCGCCGAGCACTTCCTGCCGATCCATTTCCAGCTGATGGTCCTGCCCGGCACGTCCGTGGCGCAGATTCGGACGGTGCACAGCCACGTCCACGCCCTCGGGCAGTGCCGCAAGATCATCCGGCGTCTCGGCGTCCGCCCCATCGTGGCCGGCGACACGGCAGGCGCCGCCCGCGAGGTGGCGGAGGCGGGCGATCCCACGCGCGGCGCTCTCGCCCCCGCGCTGGCGGCCGAGGTCTACGGCCTCGACATCCTGGAGCACGACGTCGAGGACGAGAGCCACAACACCACCCGCTTCGTCGTGTTCTCGCCCGAGCCCGAGCCGGTCTCGCCCGAGGCCGGCCCGATGGTCACGAGCTTCGTGTTCCGGGTCCGCAACATTCCGGCGGCCCTCTACAAGGCGCTGGGCGGCTTCGCGACGAACGGCGTGAACATGTCGAAACTCGAGAGCTACATGGTCGACGGCCAATTCGTCGCGACCCAGTTCTACGCCGAGGTGGATGGCCATCCGGAGGAGCCGGGCCTGTCGCGGGCGCTGGCCGAACTCGGATACTTCTCGCGCGAATTGCGGATCATCGGGACCTACCTGGCGCATCCCTACCGTGAGGCGAGCCGCATCGCCGCGGAATAGGGGCTCCGCCCCGTCGCTCCCTCGGCAAGGGCAGGATCGCACCGGGGCCGGCCGCCGCCATGCCGCGGCGGATGGCCCTCTTGGCCGTTCCGCGGGCCGGGGCCGCGCGTTCGGTGTGCGGCAGCCGACCCATGGGCATCCTCCCACAACCAGCACGATGATACACGGCGCCAGCCTCCGCGCGGTGTCCGGTCACCATCGCACGTCCGAACCGACATCTCATTCCCTGGTATATTGCATACAAAGAAATTTGATGCATGCTGGCACGATCGGGGCGAACAATCCGATCGAGAAGGAATTCGGGATGGAACGTCAGGACTCACCGTCCGCCAAGTGGTGGCAACTCGCCTTCGGCGTGCTCTGCATGGCGATGATCGCCAACCTCCAGTACGGGTGGACTCTGTTCGTCGACCCCATCGACACCAAGTTTCACTGGGGCCGCGCGGCGATCCAGTTCGCGTTCACCATCTTCGTGGCCACCGAGACCTGGCTGGTGCCGGTCGAAGCCTGGTTCGTCGACCGCTACGGCCCGCGCATCGTGGTCTGCTTCGGCGGCATCATGATCGCCCTGGCGTGGTTCCTGAACGCCCACGCCGATTCCCTCTTTCTGCTCTATGCGGCGGCCGTCATCGGCGGCATCGGCGCCGGGTCCGTCTACGGCACCTGCGTCGGCAACGCCCTGAAGTGGTTCCCGCATCGCCGCGGCCTCGCCGCCGGCGCCACCGCGGCCGGCTTCGGTGCGGGCGCGGCGGTCACGGTGGTCCCGATCGCCAAGATGATCGCCACCAACGGCTACCAGGATGCGTTCCTGTTCTTCGGACTGGGTCAGGGGGCCATCGTGGTCCTCCTCTCGTTCTTCCTGCGCAGGCCGTCCCAGGCCGTGCCGGTCCAGCGCAAGACCCTGCGCCTGCCGCAGGCCAAGGTCGATCGCACTCCGCGCGAGGTGGTGCGCACCCCCGTCTTCTGGCTGATGTACGTGATCTTCGTGATGGTCGCCTCCGGCGGGCTGATGGCGGCGGCGCAGATCGCCCCGATCGCCCACGACTTCAAGGTCGCGGACGTCCCCGTCAGCCTGTTCGGACTGCAGATGGCAGCGCTCACCTTCGCGATCTCCCTCGACCGCATCTTTGACGGCTTCGGACGCCCGTTCTTCGGCTTCGTCTCCGATAATCTCGGGCGCGAGAACACCATGTTCATCGCCTTCTCGATCGCCGCCCTGGCGATCATCACCCTCCTGACCTACGGCACGTATCCGCTGGTCTTCGTGTTCGCCACGGCGGTGTATTTCGGCGTCTTCGGCGAGATCTACTCGCTGTTCCCGGCGACCTGCGGCGACACCTTCGGTTCGAAGTTCGCCACGACGAATGCCGGCCTGCTCTACACCGCGAAGGGCTCCGCCGCGTTCCTGGTGCCAATCGCCAGCGTCATCTCGGCCAAGTACGGCTGGTCGGCGGTGTTTTCGATCATCATCGGCCTCAACGTCGTGGCGGCGATCCTGGCGATGTTCGTGCTCAAGCCCCTGCGCCTGCGCTACCTGAACGACGAGACCGTCGCGATTCCCGTCGCGGCCCGGCCTGCCCAGGCCGCCTGACGCGCAGGCCGTCCCGCGTGCGGCGGGCGTCGACGTCCGATCGGCCGAATGCGTGCCGATCGGGCGATGAATCGAACCGACGGTTGGATCGAGGTCGAGGCCGTCCCGGAACCGAGGTTTTCCATGAACATTGCGGCGGCACTCACCCTCCAGACGCTCCCGTTCGCCGGCATCGTCCTGGCCGGTCGCGACGACCAGGATCTCTTTGCAGTCGTGTATCTCGGTGCGGTGGGCCTAATCCTGACGCTGATCATCCTCACCGGCGAAAGTCCGAGCGACGTCTCGTCCTTCGCCACGGATCTCGAAAGCCTGTTCGTCAACTGATTGCTGCGTCGCGAAATCCATCGCGACCGAGACAAGCGTCTTCGCACGGGAATCCGGTCAGCCCTGCAGGATGGACGATCGAGCGATGCGGACGTCGCGGGGCGACAGTCCTTGAGACGGAGGGCCGCCCCCAGCCCTGCGTCGACGGCATGAGTGGTGTGTAGAATTCAGTATACCAACGGAAATGGTGCGGTGCCATATCAGGTGCAACGCAATCGCCCTGGAACACCACCGATGATCGCTCTTCTCGTCCTCGCCGCCGTCGCTCTCAACGTCTCGCTGGTCTTCGTGGCCGCGAACCTCCTGACGCCGAACAACGGCCCGCTTTCCAATTCCGGCCGCTTCATCGCCAGCAACGAGAACGCCCCGTCGACGATCCGCCTCGCCGCCTGAGGCGATTCCGCCGGGCGTCCACGCCCTGGCGAACGGTCCATGAAAAGCCTGCCCGGCCCGGCCGCGGCGGGTTTTTCGTGCCCGGCTATTCGCGCTTGATGATCCGGTCCACCACGAGGTCGGACCAGAAGCCGGGGCGGAACGAGCGCTTCAGCGCCTCGGGATCGTATTCGGTCTCGACCCAGGTCAGGAAATCCAGGCCCTTGGGCTCGCCCTCCCGGCGGTAGAGCGCGAAGAACGCGTCGAGGATACCGGTCTTGGCGAACCGGAAATGGCCGTAGCGGGCCGAGAGCTGGCCCATGGCCTCCGACACCGGCAGGCCCTCGTGCAGGATGAGGTAGAGCGCTGCCGCGAGGCCGGCGCGGTCCGCGCCCGACTTGCAGTGCATCATCGCCGGGTACGCGACCCCGTCGAAGAACGCCTTGGCGGCCAGGATGGTCTCCCGCGAGGGCGCCTCCCGCGAGCGCAGCACGAACTCCACCAGGGTCAGGCCCTGCCGCTCGCAGGCCTCGCGCTGGAGCGGCCAGGAGCCGTGCTCGCGCCCGCCGCGCAGGGAGATCACGGTGCGGACCCCCTGGCGC
Source organism: Methylobacterium sp. Leaf89 (assembly GCF_001422215.1). Taxonomy (NCBI): domain Bacteria; kingdom Pseudomonadati; phylum Pseudomonadota; class Alphaproteobacteria; order Hyphomicrobiales; family Methylobacteriaceae; genus Methylobacterium; species Methylobacterium sp. Leaf89. The sequence goes on from NZ_LMML01000029.1 coordinate 105,961, forward strand.
TTGAACCAGGCCAACTGGTGCGGCGTCGGTTGGGCGGAGCGCCACAGCTTGCCCGCGCCGATCCGGTGGCGATTCAGGTAGGCGAGGCGGAACACCCCGTGATCCACCAGCAGCATGTTCGCCCAGGCCTTGGCCCGCGAGACCGGGCCGGCGATCGGGCGCTCGAAGCGCGCGATCCGCGCCATGCGCCGGGCGTAGCGGGTCTCGTACGAGAGGAAACGGTTGAACACGGGGACGGTGGGACCGCTCTGTCGGGGACGGGGAGGGGCTGATCTACCAGTGCGCGGCGGCCGCGGCAAACGCGCTGTGGAGAGCGGGGAGCAACCGGCATCGACCTTGCGTTGCTCCCCGTCGCCTTGTCTTCGCCCGGATCGTCGCCTCCGATGCGGTGGTCGACACCGATTGCGAACCGTCCATCGTCTTCATCGAGCGCGGGGATCCGTCATGCGAACGAGCACCACCAGCATCCGCCGCGCCCGTCCGGCCGACGCCGACCCCCTGGCGGACCTGTTCGACGAGACCTGGCGCGAGGCCTACCGGGGGATCATCCCCGGGGTCGCCCTGGAGCGGATGATCGCGCAGCGCAGTTCGCAGTGGTGGCTCGGGGCCACCCAGCGCAGTCGACCCCTCGTGGTGGTCGAGCAGGCGAGCACCATCGTCGGCTACGCGGTCTACGGACCGGCGCGGGGCCGCATCCTGCAGGCACCCGGCGAGATCGACGAACTCTACATCCGCCCGGCCTACCAGGGTCTCGGGCTCGGCCGCCGCCTGTTCCGGGCGGTTTCCAACGACCTGGCCGACCACGGCCTGACCCGGGTCGGGGTCTGGGCGCTCGAAGGGAACGAGCGGGCCTGCGCCTTCTATGCCGGGCTCGGCGGCATCGCGATCGGCCAGGCTGTCGACCGGATGGCCGGAACGGTTCTGCCCAAGGTCGGTTTCCGATTCAGCTGACTTCGCCGAAGCCTGCGCCGCCCCTGCGGTCCGGCTCGGCAAGTCGGATCCTCGGGCGAGCGAGCGGGACGACGGATGAGCGTGACGGCGGCGGATTGGGACAGGCGGGTCACGGACCTCAGCGCGAAGCTGCCGGACCGCATGCGCCGCGCCGTGGACTGGCTGCGCGAGCCGTCGCGGATCTGGGTCCGCCTCCTTGCGGCGATCCTCTTCATCCTCGGCGGCATCTTCTCGATCCTGCCGATCCTCGGCCTGTGGATGCTGCCCCTGGGTCTCGCCCTCTTGAGCCAGGACGTGCCCGCCCTGAAGGTTCCCCTGGAGCACGCGGCCCGCTGGATCGAGCGCATGGTCCAGCGCCTCGCCGCGGCCTGGCGCCGGCGCTTCGGTCCCTCGGACCGGCCCTGAAACGCGCCCGACAATTTCGTGCAAACGTCGCCGCCCGCCGCACGGTACGATTTCCTTCGCGGCGGAAGGGCCTTAAGACACCCGGCAACGGGGCCGGAATGCCCCTGCTTGCGGGAGCACACATATGATCATCGACGCGGTCTCGATCGGCAAGAATCCGCCTGACGACGTGAACGTCATCATCGAGGTACCGATCGGTGGCGACCCGATCAAGTACGAGATGGACAAGGAGGCCGGCGCCCTGGTGGTCGACCGCTTCCTCTATACGGCGATGCACTACCCGGGCAATTACGGCTTCATTCCGCACACCCTGTCGGGCGACGGCGATCCCTGCGACGTGCTGGTGGCCAACACCCGCGCCATCGCCCCCGGCGCCATCATCAGCGCCCGTCCGATCGGCGTCCTCGTGATGGAGGACAATTCCGGCGAGGACGAGAAGATCATCGCCGTGCCGTCGCGCCACCTGACCATGCGCTACGATCGGATCGAGAACTACACCGACCTTCCCGACATCACGATCCACCAGATCCAGCACTTCTTTGAGCACTACAAGGATCTCGAGCCCGGCAAGTGGGTCAAGATCAAGCGCTGGGGCGGCAAGGACGAGGCGCACCGCCTGATCCTCGAGGGCATCGAGCGCGAGAAGGCCAGCAAGGCCGCCAAGGGCAAGTAACGGCCCCCGGCACGTCGTCCTCGGAGACCGGCAATTCGCAGCACGGCGGTCCCTTCCTGACGGAAGGGGCCGCCGTTTCGCGTGTCAGAGCGCCTCGCCGCGCATCAGGCGCGGCTGCGGCCCGCGCGCGGCGGCGGCCTCGCCGATGAAGAGTCGCTTCAAGCCGGGAAGCCGGTCGACGAGGCCGAGGCCGAAATCGCGGGCGAGGCGCAGCGGCGTCACGTCGTTGGAGAAGAGGCGGTTGAGCCCGTCCGTCACCGCCCCCATCGCGACGGTGTCGAAGCGGCGCGCCCGCTCGTAGCGCTTGAGCACGTCCGGGCTTCCCGGATCGAGACCAAGGCGGAGCGCGTCGGTGACCGCTTCCGCCAGGACCGCCGCGCCGGCGAGGCCCAGGTTCAGGCCCTGGCCGGCGATCGGGTGGATGACGTGCGCGGCATCGCCCAGGAGCGCCAGGCGCTCGCCCCGGAAGCTGCGGGCCATGCCGAAGGCGAGGGGATGCGCGCTCGGGCCCCGCTCCAGCGCCAGGCGCCCGAGGTTGAGGCCGAATCGGCGCTCGATCTCCGCCAGGGTCTCGTCGGGGCCGCCTCCGGTCAGGGCCGGCACGTCGGCCGATCGCTCCGTCCACACGATGGACGAGCGGTGCCCGAGGGCGCCCCCGTCCACCAGGGGCAGGATGGCGAAGGGGCCGCCGGGCAGGAAGTGCTCGTAGGCCCGGCCCGCATGGTCGCGTTCGTGCCCGATCGTGGCGACGAGCCCCATCTGCGGATAGGACCAGCCGACCCAGCCGATCTTCGCGGCCTCGCGCAGGCGCGAGCGCGCCCCGTCCGCGGCGACCAGGAGCGCAGCCTCCAGCACGCGTCCGTCGGCAAGCGCGATGCGGGTGGTGGTGCCGGCGGGCGTGGCCTCGAGAAGGCCGGTGGGTTCGAAGAGCACCCCGGCCGCCTCGGCCGCCGCGAGCAACGCGGCCGCGAGGGGCTCGGCCTCGACCATATGGGCGAAGGGCGCGCCGGCCTCCGCCTCCTGCGCGAAGGTGAGGAAGACCGGGCGCACCGGGTCCGACAGGCGGCTGTCGCTCACAACCATGTCGTGGATCGGCTGCGCCGCCCCCTGCACCGCATCCCAGATGCCGAGGCGCGCGAACATGCGCCGGCCGCCGGCCGCCACCGCGTAGGCTCGCCCGGCATGGCGCGCCGCCCCGGCGCTCAGAGCGGGATCGCAGACCGTGACCGTCAAGGCCGGGCCGTTGGCCTGGGCCAGCGCAAGGGCGAGCGTCAGGCCGGGAATGCCGGCGCCGGCGATGACCACGCTGCGCCGGTTTCCGCGCTTCTCCGATCCGTCCATGCCGATCCCCGCCGCCCTCGCTGCCAGGGAGGGAGTGCCATTCCCCGGCGCTGGGGGCAACGCGCGGCGTCAGGGATCGGGCCCGCGCCATCGTCGCTGGGGCCGGTCGCCGAAATTGGCCCGAAGCCCTGCCATCCGATCCTCGCGATCCGATCCTTGCGATCCGATCCTTGCCATCGGAATGGTTCACATGTGAAGGATCGCCCGTGGCGCCGCGGCGCCCACCCGGCCCGGAGATCGCCGGGCGACCAGGGAAGCGGCATGACCGGCATCGTCACCGAACTCCTCGACATCCTCGACCTGAAGAGCCTGGAGCCGGATCTTTACCGGGGCGAGAGCCTGCAGACGGGCTGGTTCCGGGTCTTCGGCGGGCAGGTCGTGGCGCAGGCGCTGGTGGCGGCAACCCGCACGGTGCCGGAGACCCGGCCGCCGCACTCGCTCCACGCCTACTTCCTCCTCGGCGGCGATCCGAAGGCCCCCATCGACTACGCGGTGGAGCGCATCCGCGACGGCCGCAGCTTCACCACCCGCCGCGTCGTCGCGCACCAGCACGGCCGGGCGATCTTCGCGATGTCGGTCTCCTTCCATGACGCGGAGGCGGGCGCGACCCATCAGGCGACCATGCCGGACGTGGCTCCCCCGGAGGAGGTGCCGGAGGCGCCTGCCGCCACCGCCGACGCCGCCCGGCGCGGGCTCGCGATCCCGGCGCCGATCCTCTCCTATTTCGGCCGGCGCCGGCCCATCGAGCTGCGGCCCGTCGAGATCGAGCGCTACCTGCGCCGGGCTCCGCGGGAGCCGCGCTTCCACGTCTGGATGCGCGCCGTCGACCGCCTGCCCGACGATCCGGCGATCCACCGCGCCGTCCTCGCCTACGCCTCTGACATGACGCTCCTCGACGCCACCCTGATCCCGCACGGCCAGACCGTGTTCGACCCGGAGATCCAGTCGGCGAGTCTCGACCACGCCCTCTGGTTCCACCGGCCGTTCCGGGCCGACGACTGGTTGCTCTACGCCCAGGACAGCCCGAGCGCCGACGGGGCCCGGGGCTTCGCGCGCGGTCAGATCTTCACGCGCGACGGCACCCTCGTGGCGTCCGTGGCCCAGGAAGGCATGATCCGGCCGCGCCGCGCCGAGGCCTGACCGGCTCGGCGCAACCGGCGAAAAACGCCTGCGCCGTGCACGAATTGCCTGCCTGGTCGGCTCTGTGCCTAATCTGCGGGCAAACTTGGCCGTCCAAACGCCGCGTCATGAGTCAGTGACCGGATACTTCTTGGGCAGATGTGGGTTCGGCAAAAAAGTTCCGTTGGCATAGTCCTTGAATATGGGTGCGGGTGAACGGGTCGGAAGCGGCCCGGGCGCACCGGCCGGTCCGATCGTGTCGCGACGCTTGCGTGCGCCGGCCGGTGGCCTCCACGCGCGCATGTGTCTGTCCACTCGGTTCACCTCGTCGAACTCAACTCGTAGCTTAAGGGGGCGTCGCCCATGAAAATCGTGATGGCCATCATCAAGCCGTTCAAGCTGGAGGAGGTCCGCGACGCTCTGACCGGCATCGGCGTCCACGGCCTGACCGTGACCGAGGTGAAAGGCTACGGACGCCAGAAGGGCCACACCGAGATCTACCGGGGCGCCGAGTACGCCGTGAGCTTCCTGCCCAAGCTCAAGATCGAGGTGGCCGTGGCCTCCGACCTGGTCGCGAGCGTGATCGACGCGATCGCGGCCGCCGCCCGCACGGGCCAGATCGGCGACGGCAAGATCTTCGTCGTGCCCCTCGAGAAGGCCGTCCGCATCCGCACCGGCGAGACCGACGTCGACGCCCTCTGAGGCGACCGCCTGTCCGGACGATCGCGTCCGGGCGCCCCTGACACGTCCCCTTCACATCAACATCGCACCGCGATCGGGAGTCTCGTTTCCATGAAGCTTCGCAATGCCCTGGCGCTCGGGCTGGGGGGTGCCGCGCTGGCACTCCTGTTCATCGAGCCATCCCTTGCGCAGACGCCCACGGCGGAGGCCGTGACGGCCGCCGCGAGCGCCGCGCCCGTCCCGAACAAGGGCGACACCGCCTGGATGCTCATCTCCAGCGCCCTGGTGCTGCTGATGGTCGTGCCCGGCCTCGCCCTGTTCTACGGCGGCCTCGTTCGCACCAAGAACATGCTCTCCGTCCTGACGCAGGTCTTCGCCATCGCCTGCATCTCCTGCCTGCTGTTCGTGATCTTCGGCTACAGCCTCGCCTTCACCAACGGCGGCGGCCTCAACGACTTCGTCGGCGGCCTGTCCAAGGCCTTCCTGAAGGGCATCGACGCGAACTCCACCGTCGCCACCTTCTCGAACGGCGTCGTGATCCCCGAATACGTCTACATCTGCTTCCAGATGACGTTCGCGATGATCACCCCGGCCCTCATCGTCGGCGCCTTCGCCGAGCGGATGAAGTTCTCGGCCCTGGTCGTGTTCATGATCCTCTGGACCACGCTGATCTACTTCCCGATGGCGCACATGGTCTGGTACTGGGGTGGCCCGGACGCGGTCGGCAACGCCGCCAAGGCGCTGGCCGCCGCCACCGACGACGCCTCGAAGGCGACCGCCCAGGCGGCCCTCGACGCGGTGAACGCCGATGCCGGCCTGCTCTTCAAGTGGGGCGCCCTCGACTTCGCCGGCGGCACCGTGGTGCACATCAACGCCGGGATCGCGGGATTCGTCGGCTGCCTCATGCTCGGCAAGCGCATCGGCTACGGCCGTGACCTGCTCGCCCCGCACTCCCTGACCATGACGGCGATCGGCGCCTCGCTCCTCTGGGTGGGTTGGTTCGGCTTCAACGCCGGCTCGAACCTCGAGTCCAACGGCACCGCCGCCATGGCCATGCTCAACACCTTCGTGGCCACCGCCGCCGCAGCCCTCTCCTGGCTGTTCGTGGAGTGGATGCTGAAGGGCAAGCCGTCCCTCCTCGGCATGCTGTCGGGCGCCATCGCCGGCCTCGTGGCCGTCACCCCGGCCGCCGGCTTCGCCGGCCCGATGGGCTCGATCATCCTCGGCCTCGTCGCCGGCGCGGTCTGCTTCATCATGTGCTCCACGGTGAAGAACGCCCTCGGCTACGACGACTCCCTCGACGTGTTCGGTGTCCACTGCATCGGCGGCATCCTGGGCGCCATCGCCACGGGCCTGCTCGTGAACCCGGACTTCGGCGGCGTCGGCCTGCCCGACTACACCTCCAAGCCCGGTGAACTCGCGGTCGGCGCCTACGAGACCAGCGCCGCCCTGATGAGCCAGATCAAGGCCGTCGGCTTCACCATCGTCTGGTCGGGTGTCGGCTCCGCCATCCTGTACAAGCTCGTCGATCTCACCATCGGCCTGCGCGTCACCCAGGACGAGGAGCGCGAGGGCCTCGACATCGCCGATCACGGCGAGCGCGCCTACAACTACTGAGCCATACGACGCCCCCGGGCGTCGGACGGAAAGGCCCCGGTCCCCGCGACCGGGGCCTTTCTCGTTCCGGCCCCCCGGTCGAGCGGGCTCTGCGCAGGCGTCCCGCGGTCTCACGGGGCCGTGAGACGGGACCTGCCCGGTCGCTTGCCACCTGCCCGCGAAGCGCCCACCGCACCGGAACGACTCGATGCCGGAGCGACCCAGGGAAGGACGGCATTGCAACGGTGCGCGCAGGGAAGTCTCAACCTTAGCCAGCCGTTAACTCCGGCGACGCTACCGTCGCCGGACAGTTCCCCATCGTGTCTGGTACCGCATGCGCTCGCTTCGCCGTTCCGCATCGCCCTACGATACTTTCGTCGACAGCTTTCGCCCGTTCCTGGCCAAGCGAATGACGGAGTTGGGCGGTCTCGTGCTGTTTGCCGGTGCCACCGCGCTGACGGTCGCCCTGGCGACGTGGTCGATCGACGATCCGAGCCTCAACCACGCCACCGACCACCCGGCCCACAACGTCCTGGGCACCGGCGGCGCCGTGGTCTCGGACCTGGCGATGCAGCTCCTGGGGCTCGGCTCCCTGGCCTTCGTGCTGCCCCCGGCGCTCTGGGGCATCCAGTTGATGCGCACGCGGGCGCTGCCCCGGGGCGGCCTGCGCCTGACCCTGTGGATCATCGGATTCTTCGCCGCGAGCGCGGTGGCGAGCGCGCTGCCCTCGACGGCGCGCTGGCCCCTGCCCACCGGCCTCGGCGGCGTCGCCGGCGACGCGCTGATGCATGCCGCCCGCACGATGCTCGGGATCGTGGCGACCCCGTTCCGCGCCTTCGCGGGCTTCCTCTTCGCCGGCGTCGCGATCCTGTGCCTCACGGGGGCCTGCCGGGTCGGCGAGCTCGATGCGGAGGATCTCGACGCTTACGACGCGCCGCCGGCCCCCGTGCGCCAGCCCGCGCGCGGCCGGCCCGACGCCAGCCAGGACGGACGCTACGAGGACGACGAGCCGAGCCTGGGCATCGTCTCCCTCGGGGCGATGGCGCAGGCCCTGATGGGCGGGCGCACGGCCCTGGCGGCGCGCATCGCCGATTGGCGCGCCGAGCGCGCGGCCGCGGCCACAGCGCTCGCCTATGCGGGCGCCTCGCCGGCCCTCGCCGCGCAGCGCGCCTTCGCGGCCCCTGAGGACGCCCCCTGGGCGACCCACGCCCCCGATGCCCGGGTGGCCTCGTCGGACGGCCGGCGCGAGCCGGTCTTCGACGCGCCGCCGCAGGCGCCGTCCGCGTCGCGGCGCCCTCCGGTGCCCGTGCATCACGGCGACGAGGAGGCCGACGACACGGACGAGGTCGAGGCCGCGCCCGTCGAGGCCGCCGCGCCGGCGCGCTCCCGGGTGGCGCCCGCGGCCCCGCCGCCCGTCCCGGCCGCCGCCCGTCGCGCGGCTCCGCCCCAACCCCTGAATGCCGAGAACTACCGGCATCCCGCCCTGGAGCTCCTCGCCGACGCGCCGCGCCTGCCTGCCTCGAGCCAGATCTCGTCGGAGGCCCTGGAGCAGAACGCCACCCTGCTGGAGGCGACCCTCAGCGACTTCGGCGTGCGCGGCGACATCCTGGCCGTGCGTCCCGGACCCGTCGTCACCCTCTACGAGCTG
>NZ_LMML01000029.1:114412-115093 GCF_001422215.1 Methylobacterium sp. Leaf89
GCCGACGACATCGCCCGCTCGATGTCGGCGGTCTCCGCCCGCGTCGCCGTGGTCCCCGGCCGCAACGCCATCGGCATCGAGCTGCCGAACGCCCGGCGCGAGACGGTGTACTTACGCGAGTTGCTGGCCTCCGCCGATTTCGCCGAGACCAAGCAGAGCCTTGCCCTGTGCCTGGGCAAGAACATCGGCGGCGAGCCGATCATCGCGGATCTGGCCAAGATGCCCCACCTGTTGGTGGCCGGCACCACGGGCTCCGGCAAGTCCGTGGCCATCAACACCATGATCCTGTCGCTCCTCTACCGGATGAAGCCGGAGGAGTGTCGCCTGATCATGGTCGACCCGAAGATGCTGGAGCTCTCCGTCTACGACGGCATCCCGCACCTGCTCTCGCCCGTGGTCACGGACCCGAAGAAGGCGGTCATCGCCCTGAAATGGGCCGTGCGCGAGATGGAGGAGCGCTACAAGAAGATGTCGAAGGTCGGTGTGCGCAACATCGACGGCTTCAACGCACGCCTCGCCGAGGCGCGCGGGCGCGGCGAGATCCTGACCCGGACCGTGCAGACGGGCTTCGACCGGCAGACCGGAGAGGCCGTCTACGAGACGGAGGAGATGGACCTATCGGCGCTGCCCTACATCGTGATCGTGGTCGACGAGATGGCCGACCTGATGATGGTGGCGGGC
>NZ_LMML01000029.1:115172-125713 GCF_001422215.1 Methylobacterium sp. Leaf89
CGGGCGCACGACGCGCGTGCACGGGCCGTTCTGCTCGGATGCCGAGGTCGAGAGCGTGGTCGCCCACCTCAAGCGCCAGGGCCGGCCCTCCTACCTCGAGGCCGTCACGGCGGAGGAGGACGGAGCGTCGGGCGGAAAGGGCGCTGCCGACGAGATCGAGGTGGACGGCGCGGTCTTCGACCAGGGCAGCTTCGGCGAGGCCGGCGGCGACCTCTACGACCAGGCCGTGCAGGTGGTGCTGCGGGACAAGAAGGCCTCGACCTCCTACATCCAGCGTCGGCTGCAGATCGGCTACAACCGCGCCGCCTCCCTGATGGAGAAGATGGAGATCGAGGGCATCGTCGGCCCGGCCAACCATGCCGGCAAGCGCGAGATCCTGATCGAGGCGGATTCCCACCACGGCTGAGGCGCTCGGCGGCGCCCGACCTACGGCACGGTGCTGAACCGGTAGGTCGTGGTCGCCCGGAAGGGCGCGTCCGGCCGCAGGACGGTGCTGGGAAAGGCCGGGTGGTTCGGCGCGTCGGGAAACCCTTGCGCCTCGAAGCAGACGGCGTCGCCTGCGCGGTAGAGGCCGCCGCCCGAACCCGTCACCGTCCCGTCGAGCATGTTGGCGGTGTAGAGCTGCAGCCCCGGCCGCGTCGTCGCCACGGTGAGGCAGCGTCCGCTCTCTGGATCGACCGCCTGCGCCACCACGCGAAGAGTCCCGTCGCCGCCGAGCACGTAGGTGTGGTCGTAGCCGTGGGCCAGGGCGAGTTGCGGGTGCGCCGTCTGGATGCGGGCCCCGAGGGCCGTCGGTGTCCGGAAGTCGAAGGGCGTCCCGGCCACGGGCAGGATCGCGCCCGTGGGTATCTGCTCGGCATCGGTCTCCAGCACCGCGTCCGCCGCGAGGGTGACGACGTGCCCGAGGGCGCTGCCCGCGCCCTCGCCGGCAAGGTTGACGTAGCTGTGGTTGGTCAGGTTGAGGATCGTCGGCCGGTCGGTGACGGCGACGTAGTCGATCGCCAGCGTGCCATCGTCGTCCAGGCGGTAGGTCACGGCGACGTCGAGATTGCCCGGGAAGCCTTGCTCGCCATCGGGGGATCGGTAGGCCAGGGTCAGGCTGGCCGCGTCGGCGGCTTCGACCCGCCAGATCCGCCGGTCGAAGCCCTCCGGCCCGCCATGCATGGTGTTGCGGCCCGCGTTCCGGGGCAGCTGGTACGCCGCTCCGTCGAGGCGGAAGCGGCCGCCGGCGATGCGGTTGGCGTAGCGTCCGATGATCGCGCCGAAATGCGCGTCGCTCGCCGCGTAGCCCGCGAGGTCGGCGGCCCCGAGGACGACGTTCGCCACGCGGCCCCTTCGGTCCGGCACGTCGATCCGGCTGACGATGCCGCCGTAATCGAGCACCTGCACCCGCAGGTCGCCCCGCGCGAGGGTATGGCGCATCACGGCCGCGCCGTCCGCCGTGGTTCCGAATGGCTCTGTCCGCATCGACGTCCGAGTCCCGCTCCGGCCGGCTCAACGCGCGGCGGGCGGATCGGTCCCGTCAGGCCGGCACGGCCGCGTCCTCGACGTCGCCGGAGAGCTGCATCCGATGGAGCCGGGCATAGGCGTCCCCCGCCGCCACCAGCGCCTCGTGGCGCCCGGTCTCGACGATCCGCCCGGCCTCCATGACGACGATGCAGTCGGCATCGCGCACGGTGGAGAGCCGGTGTGCGATGACCAGGGTGGTGCGGCCCCGCATCAGGCGCAGGAGCGCGTCCTGGACGAGGCGCTCGGACTCGGAATCGAGGGCGCTCGTCGCCTCGTCGAGGAGCAGGATCGGGGCGTCCTTGAGGAAGGCGCGGGCGAGCGAGATGCGCTGGCGCTCGCCCCCCGAGAGCCGTCCGCCCGCGGGACCGACGGGGAAATCGTAGCCCTCCGGCAGGCGGCTGATGAAGCCGTGCGCCGCCGCCGCCTCGGCCGCCGCCTCGATCTCGGCGCGGGTCGCCCCCGGCCGGCCGAAGCCGATATTGGCCGCGATGGTGTCGTCGAACAGGACCACGTCCTGCGAGACCACGGCCACCGCCGCGCGCAGGGAGGCGAGGGAGACGGTGCGGATGTCCTGCCCGTCGATGCGCACCGCGCCCTCGGTCACGTCGTAGAGGCGCGGCACGAGGTTGAGCAGGGAGGACTTGCCCGAGCCCGAACGCCCGACCAGGGCCACCGTCGCCCCGGCCGGAACGGTAAGGTCGATCCCCTCCAGGGCCGGCGCGTCGGCGCGGTAACGGAACTGCACGTCGCTGAAGCGAATCTCGCCCCCCGCCACCTGGAGCGGGCGCGCCCCCGGCACGTCGCGGATCTGCGGCGCCTCGTCCATGAGGGCGAAGTAGCGCTGGAGCGCGGCCCCGGCTTCCTGAAGGATCGCGTTGAGGGTGCCCAGCGTGCGGATCGGCTGCGAGGCCAGGAGCAGCGCAGTGACGTAGCCGGTGAAGTCGCCGACCGTGCGGTCGCCCGAGGTCACGCGCTGGCCGACCAGGGCCAGCACCGCCGCCACCGCGAAGCCGCCGCCGATCTCGAGGAGCGGGTCGAGGCGCCCGCGGGCATTGGCGGCCTTCATCTTGAGGCGGCGCACCTCGTCGAAGGCCCCCTTCGCCCGGCCCTTGAGGTAGCCTTCGAGCGCGTAGGTCTTGGCGATGCGGGCGCCCTGCAGGCTCTCGGTGATGAGGCTCGCCGTGAGGCCCATCCGCTCCTGCGTCGCGGTGGAGACGCGGCGCAGCTTCCTGCCGACCCGGCCGATCGGGCCGGCGACGAAGGGCACCACCACGCCCGCCACCAGGGTGAGGACCGGATCCATCCAGACCAGGGCCGCCACCAGGGCGATCAGCATGGCGATGTCGCGCAGGAGCACCGTGGAGATGCGGGTCAGAGCCTCCTTGATGAAGGCGAAATCCGTGGTGAAGCGCTGCGTGAAGGCCGCCGGGCTCTCGCGGCCGAGCTGGGCGAGGTCGGATTCGATGAGGTGCCCGTAGAGGGCGGCCTGCATGTCGGCCTCGACCCGGGTGACGACCCGGTTGGTCAGGACGTTCTGGCCGAACAGCGCGAAGCCGCGGATCGACGTGATGGCGATGACGATCACCGGGCCGTAGGCGAGAGCGGCCATGTCCTTGCGGTCGAAGGCGTCGAAGGCGAGCTTGATCAGGGTCGGGTACAGGCCGGTCGCCGCGCCCACGATGGCGATGAGCACCAGAACCACCGCAAGGGTCGCCCGGTGCGGACGCAGCCATTCCCGCCAAACCCGGCCGAGGAGGGGCAGGATGTCGCCCTTGGGAAGCGCCCGTCGCGCCATCTGATCCGCTCTTTCCGTGTCGTGCCCGTCCGCCGGCACGCGGGCCGCGACTGCGGGGGTGTTTGCGTCCGCCCGCCGGCGAGATCAAGCGAAAGCCATTGGGGGCGCGCTCCGCGGTCCGGCTAGGAAATGTGATAATGTTACAGTAGAGCGGGGGAGCTCACCGAAAGGATCGTCCCCGATGCCGTTCCGGCTCCTGTCCCCGCGCCTGCGCTTCCGTCTACCTGCCGCCCTCGTGCTCCTGCTCGGCCTTCTCGGTCCGGTCTCGGCGGCGGAGACGAAGCTGCGGGCCGTCGCGACCTTCTCGATCCTGGCCGACCTGGTGGCCCAGGTCGGCGGGGACCATGTCGCCGTGACCTCCCTGGTGCAGCCGAACGCCGACGCCCACGGCTACGCGCCGGCGCCGAGCGACGCCCGGACCCTGGCGGATGCCAAGCTCGTCGTGGTCAACGGCCTCGGGCTGGAAGGGTGGATCGACCGCCTCATCAAGGCCTCGGGCACGAAGGCGCCGGTCGTCGTCGCCTCCGCGGGGGTCAAGCCGATCGAGGCGGAGGACGACGATCACGGCCATGGCCACGACCAGGGCGGCCCCGGCCACGCGCACGGCCACCACGACGATCCCCATGCCTGGCAGAGCATCGCCAACGCGCGAATCTACGTCGGCAACATCCGGGATGCCCTGGTGCGGATCGACCCGGACCATGCCGCGGCCTATACCGACAACGCCAAGGCGTATCTCGCCAGCCTCGACGCCCTGGAGGCCGAGGTCCGGACGGGGATCGCCGCGATCCCGAAGGCCCAACGCCGGATCATCACGACCCATGACGCCTTCGGCTACTTCACCGCCGCCTACGGCCTGACCTTCATCGCCCCGCAGGGCGTGTCCACCGACAGCGAGGCGAGCCCCCGGGACGTCGCCCGGATCATTCGCCAGATCCGCCAGGAGAAGATCCCGGCCGTCTTCCTTGAGAACATCAGCGATCCGCGCCTGATGCAGCAGATCGCCCGCGAGAGCGGCGCCGTGATCGGGGGCAAGGTCTTCTCCGACGCCCTGTCGGGGCCGGACGGGCCGGCGCCGACCTACGTGGCGATGATGCGCCACAACCTCATGGCCTTCACGGCGGCCCTGGGCAGGCGCTGAGCAGGGCGCCCCAGCCGCCGATCATCGGCCGCCAGGGCTGAGGCCCGAGCCTCAGCCCCCTGTCATGGGGGGAAAGAACGCGATCTCGGAGGCGCCGGCGATCGGTGCGTCCGGCTTGGCGTGGACTCGGTCGATCGCCGCGCGGACGATGCCGGTGGTCTCGAAGGCGTAGGCGTATTCCTCGCCCCGGCCACGCAGCCAGTCGACGAGGTCCGAGACCGTGACGATTCCTTTGGGGAGGTCGACGGTCTCCTCGGCCTTGCCGACGCGCTCGCGCACCCAGGCGAAATACACGAGCTTCATCGCGTGGTGTCCCTCAGCGTGGGTCGTCGATGACGTGCTTGATGCCGGCGCGCAGGTAGTCCCAGCCGGTATAGAGCGTCAGCGCGGCAGCGATCCAGAGGAGGACGGTTCCCGCCCGGATCGTGCCGGGCAGGATCGTTTCCCCGGCCGGGCCGGCCACGAGGAAGCCGATGGCGATCAGCTGTACGGTCGTCTTCCACTTGGCGACCTTGCTCACCGGAACGCCGACCTTCAGCTCGGCCAGGTACTCGCGCAGGCCCGAGACCAGAATCTCCCGGCACAGGATCACGATGGCGGCCCAGAGGGTCCAGCCCACGATGGTGTTGTCCGCGGCCAGCATGAGGAGGCAGGCGGCCACCAGGAGCTTGTCGGCGATGGGATCGAGCATCCGCCCGAGGGCCGAGCTCTGGTCGTAGGTCCGCGCCACGTAGCCGTCGAGATAATCGGTGATCGCCGCCAGGATGTAGACCGCCAGGGCGCCGAAGCGCGCGCCCGGCTCGGTGGGCCAGTACAGCAGCGCGACGACGACCGGCACCGCCACGAGCCGCCCGTAGGTCAGGCAGTTCGCGAGCGTCCAGGCTGGCGACCGGCGGCGGGTGAGGACGGGATTCATCGCAGGCGTGAAACCATGTGCGGCGGTGGGGGTCAACCGCCCGGACGCGCCGATCTCGTCACGCATGGGTGTGAAAGAAGTCGTAGACGGCGCGGGCCGTAGCGGCGTTGACCCCCGGGGTCTTCGCCAGGTCCTCGAACGCCGCGCGCTGGATCGCCTTCACGGTGCCGAAGTGGTGCAGCAGCGCGCGCTTGCGGCTGGGGCCGATTCCCGCGATCTCGTCGAGGGGGTTCTTCACCATCTCGCGCTTGCGCTTGGCCCGGTGGCTGCCGATGGCGAAGCGGTGCGCCTCGTCGCGCAGGCGCTGGACGAAGTAGAGGGTCGGGTCGCGCGGCGGCAGCTTGAAGGGGGGGCGGCCGGGCACGAAGAACGTCTCGCGCCCCGCGTCGCGGTCCCGGCCCTTGGCGATGCCCACCAGGGCGACCTCGGTGACGCCGATCTCCTCCAGGGCGGTGCGGGCGGCGTCCAGCTGCCCCTTGCCGCCGTCGATGAGCACGAGGTCGGGCCAGGCCGGCAGGGTGTCGCTCTCCGGGGACGCCTCCGGGACGGGGACCTCGGCGCCGCCTTCGCTGGCGGCGATCGCGGCCTCCCGGGCGGTGCGCGGGTTCTCCTTGACGAGGCGCTTGAAGCGCCGCTGCAGCACCTCGCGCATCATCCCGTAATCGTCGCCCGGGGTCAGTTCCTCCGACTTGATGTTGAAGGTGCGGTAATGCTGCTTGGCGAAGCCCGTCGGCCCGGCCACGATCATGCCGCCGACGGCGTTCGTGCCCATGATGTGCGAGTTGTCGTAGACCTCGATCCGCCGGGGCGTGCCGGAAAGCCCGAACGACTGCCCGAGGGCGGCGAGCAGCTTGCCCTGGGAGGCGGTGTCAGCGAGGCGCCGGCCGAGGGCCTCCTTGGCATTGCGCTGCGCGTATTCGACGAGGTTCTTGCGCTCGCCCCGCTGGGGCTGGTGGATCTCGACCCGGTACTCCGTGCGGCTCGACAGGGCGGCGGCCAGGAGCTCCGCATCCTCGATGGCGTGCGAGACCAGGACGCTGCGCGGCGCCGGCTTGTCGTCGTAGAACTGCCCGATGAACGAGGCCAGGACCTCGTCCGGCGTCATGGTGCGGTCGGCCTTGGGGAAGTAGGCGCGGTTGCCCCAGTTCTGGAAGTTGCGGAAGAAGAACACCTCGATGCAGAACTGGCCCGCCTGCTCGTCGAGGGCGAAGACGTCTGCCTCCTCGACGCCCTGGGTGTTCACCCCTTGCGTCCCCTGGATCGCCGACAGGGCCGCGATGCGGTCGCGGAACCGCGCCGCCCGCTCGAATTCCATCTTCTCCGAGGCGTCCTGCATTTCCTCGCGCATGCGGTCCTTCACGGCGTTCGACTTGCCCGCCAGGAAGCTCTTCGCGCTGTCGGCGAGCGCGCGGTAATCGTCGAGGTCGATCTCGCCGGTGCAGGGGCCGGAGCAGCGCTTGATCTGGTAGAGCAGGCAGGGCCGGGTGCGGTTCTCGTAGTAGCTGTCCGTGCAGGTGCGCAGGAGGAAGGCCCGCTGCAGGGCGTTCACCGTGCGGTTCACCGCCCAGACGCTGGCGAAGGGGCCGTAATAGCTGCCCTTCCGGCGCCGGGCGCCGCGATGCTTGATGATCTGTGGCGCTTCCGAATCCGCCGTGACGAGGATGTAGGGAAACGACTTGTCGTCCCGCATCAGCACGTTGAAGCGGGGCTTCAGCTGCTTGATGAGGTTGGCCTCGAGGAGCAGCGCCTCGGTCTCGGTGGCGGTGGTGACGAACTCCATCGCCGCCGTCTGCGAGATCATGCGGGCGATGCGGTTGGAATGCGCCTGGCCCCGGGCATAGGAGCCGACCCGCGCCTTCAGGTTCTTGGCCTTGCCGACGTAGAGGACGTCGCCCTTCTCGTCGAACATCCGGTAGACGCCGGGCGAGGTCGGCAGGGTCGTCCAGAACCGCCGGATCACCTCGGTGCCGGCCTTGACCGCGCCCTCCTCGAAATCGAAGTCGATCTCGGGTGCGTCGTCGGCCTGGGCGAGGTCCTGCGCCTCCTCGGAGGCGTCCTCCCGGAAGCCGTCCTGCGGGAAGCCGTCCTGATCGTCGAAGCCGTCAGGTGGCAGATCGTTCGAGGCGGGGTCTTTCGCGGGCGCGCGGCTCATGCCGCTGACTTAAGCCTCGGGGGAAGGCGAGGGAAGGGGCGACGGAGGAGGCGCGCCGGGCGACCCGGCCCCGTCGCCTCAATCGAACAGCGCGTCGATGTCGCCCTGGTCGACGTGGCCGATATCGTCGGCGAGCTTCGGCCCGTTGAGGAGCGAGCTCTCGTCGTCGATGTCCACCTTGGCGGGATGGGCGCCCAGCAGCTCGCTGAAGGTGTCGAGGCCGCCCCAGGCCTCGATCATCCGGTCGAGGTGTTCCTCGATGAACTTCAGCACGCCCACGATCTTGTTGATGCGCTGGCCGGTGAGGTCCTGAAAGTTGCAGGCCTCGAAGGCGACCACGACGCGGTCGAGGATCGCGTCGATGTTCTCGCGTCCCGCCATGGTGGTGGTCATGGCGCGCAGCATGCTGGCGTTGGTCTCGATCTCCTCGATCGCGCCCAGGATCGTGCTGGTGGCGCGCTCGGTGGAGTCGACGACGGCATCGAGCTCGCCCGCCACGCGGCGCATGCCCTTGCCGGTGTTCTCGGAACGGTAGAGCGTCGCGATCTCCTGCTTGGTGCGGGTGATCGCATCCTTCATGATGTCGAGCTCGGAGCGCATGGCGAAGGCTTCGTTCAGCTCCTTCCGGCACGCCTCGATGGTCTCCACCGTGCTGGTCTGCGTGACCTTGCGCAGGTCCTGGATCGCGGACAGGATCTCGTCCAGGCGCTTGTTGTTCAAGGTGACCGCCTCCGACGAGACGGCGGAGTCCATCGCCACGGGGGCGCTCGCGAGGCCGAGACTGTCTTCGATGCGGTAACGTTTGAGAGTCATCGGTCGCGATCAGCCAACAAGAGTGAAGCCGGGTCATCCTGCGCCCAACTGATTGCGATTTCTTGAACGTCACAACTCATCGGCAACCTTTACGGCACGTTCACGCTGAATCCATTCCCCTGTTCGCCGCCGCATCGGCCTGAACGATTCACCATGTTCCTTCACCGGGTGTCCGCCCCGGACCGCGATCCTGGCCCCATGTCGCACCCCTGAGCGGGGTCGATCGGGCTTGGAGCGTTGACGAGCATGCGGTTCGATTGGTGCGTGGCCATCGCCTGCCTGACGGCGGGATTGGCGGGGCAGGGGAGTGGGGCGCAGGCGCAGGGCGCGCCGCGGCCGGGCGCCTATGGCGGCGGCTTCCTCGAACTCCTGATGAGCGATCGGCCGGGCGCGCAGGCGCCTCGGGCCATGGCGGAGCGCCCGATCCCCGGCCGGCGCCTGCCGGAGGAGCGCGCGGATGCGCGCGCGCCGGCGGCCTATGCCGCAGCCGTGCCGCGCCAGCTGCATTCGGGCGATCGGGTTCCCCCGGAGCCGGAATGGGAGCCGCAGGCGCAGATCGCGCCGCAGCCCGTCCCGGTCCGCCTCGCCGCCCTGCCGACGGCGCGGGAACCGGCGGTCGAGAGCATCGCCCGTGCCCCGGATGCCCGCTACACGCGGCAGGTGGTCGCCTTCGACGGGCCGCAGCGTCCCGGCACCATCGTGGTCGATACGCCGGGGAAGGTTCTCTATCTGGTGCAGCCCGGGCACCAGGCGATCCGCTACGGCATCGGCGTCGGCCGACCGGGCTTCGCCTGGTCGGGCCTGAAGACGATCAGCCAGAAGCGGGAATGGCCGGACTGGACGCCGCCCCAGGAGATGATCCGCCGCCGTCCGGACCTGCCGCGCCACATGGCCGGCGGCCCCGGTAATCCGCTCGGCGCCCGGGCTCTCTATCTCGGCTCGTCGCTCTATCGGATCCACGGCACCAACGAGCCGCACACGATCGGGCAGAACGTCTCGTCCGGCTGCATCCGCATGATGAACGAGGATGTCATCGATCTCTACGAACGCACGCCGGTCGGCACGCGCGTCGAGGTCCTCTGAAGTCCGAGCCCCGAAGATCTGACCCCTGGAGAAGACCTGATCCTTGAAACGGAAGAGCCGGCGCCTGTTCGAGGCGCCGGCTCGTCGTCATCCTGGATCAGACCCAGTCGTCGTCCCCGCCGCCGCCGATGTCGCCCCCGAAATCGCCGCCGGAATCCTCCGTGAAGGACGCATCCTGAAGGTCGTTGCCGCCGCCGAGGGCCGAGCCGAGATCCTCGTTGCCGCTGCCGCCGAAGAAGTTGTTCTCGGTGATGTTCGGGGTGCCGCCGAGACCGGCCGCCGCCGCGCTGCCGAGCTGGGAATGGCCGCCCGCGAAGGCGTTGGAGAGGGCGCTGCCGAGGAGCATGCCACCGGCGGCACCCGCCGCCATGGGCAGCGCCGTCGCCATGAAGCCGCCGCCGCGCGCCGGCGCCGCCTGCTGGCCGGCCCAGGGGCCCCCCTGCTGCGGACCGCCGTAGCCCGGCTGCTGCCCGTAGCCGGGCTGCGGCTGACCATAGCCCGGCTGCTGCGGCTGTCCGTAGCCCGGTTGGCCGCCCTGGTTCCCCCAGGCGCCGCCCTGGCGTGGCGGCTCGGGCTGGCGGGCGGAGGAGCCGCCGCCGAAGATGCTGGACAGGAAGCCGCCGCCGCCCTGGGGCTGCTGCTGGCCCGCACGGCGCAGCTGCTCCAGCTGCTCGTTCAGGCTCTTGATCGCCTCTTCCTGCACGTAGATGAGCTGCGCCATGGCGTAGGGCGCGTAGGGCTGTGCCCGGATCTTGTCGGCAATGAAGCGCTCGGCTTCCGCGTCACGGGGCTGGCTCGAAGCCTGCTCCAGGCGCTGGAAAATGCCGCCGATGACGTCGCGTTCTTCGCTGTTCATGGAGTCGTCCTCCTGGGGCAAGCCGGCGGGTGACCACCCGCACGGGCGGGTCAGAGATGGGGGTGCCGCCGGCCTTTGTCAGGGGTTCAACGCAAACTTTGCCGTCCCGGATGCATGCGCCGAATCCAAATCTGCGCAGAACGCGGAAAAGCCCGGCCTCGCGGACCGGGCTTTCCTGTCGAGGCGAGCCCCGCGAGGGGCGCGACCGGAGCGGATCCTAGTAGGAGCCGAACTTGTAGTTCAGGCCGGCGCGGACGACGGCGAACTCGGTGTCGC
>NZ_LMML01000029.1:125724-125907 GCF_001422215.1 Methylobacterium sp. Leaf89
GCGAGCACGACGCCCGGGCTGGTGACGCTGACTTCCTGGCCGGCGTTGTTGACGGCGAAGACACCGTTGTTGCGGTTGCCGCGGTCGAGGTTCACGTACAGACCTTCGATCTTCAGCGTGACGGCCGAGGACTTGAAGAAGTTCAGGAACGAGTCGGTGGGGAGCGCGTACTCGATACCGCCG
>NZ_LMML01000029.1:126059-126179 GCF_001422215.1 Methylobacterium sp. Leaf89
GGCGGTGGTGCCCGGCAGGACCAGGGTGCTGGCGCCGTTCACGCCGATGACGGTCGGCTGGTTGTTGCTGGAAGCGTCGAAGCCGTAACCGGCGTTGAAACCGGCGTAGAAGCCGGTCCA
>NZ_LMML01000029.1:126231-226275 GCF_001422215.1 Methylobacterium sp. Leaf89
CGGGGGAGCCTGACGACGCGGAAGGTCGGCGGCGAAGGCGGAGCCGGCGATCGCGATGCCGGCGAGCGCGGTGGCGCTGCGAAGGAAGGATTTCATGATCTGGTCCTCTAACCGTTACGCACCGGCGCCACTCTTACGGGTGGCGTCCGCTGCAGTTCCCCGTCTTTAAGCCAGCAGCGTGCGAGAAGCTGTTGCGTTACGATCACGCCAGCCGCAGCGAACGCGGCCCCTTTGTGGCGGTACTCGTCTTATTCTCACCCACTCCGTGAACACCGAACGCGCATCAATGGCCAAGGTTCGCGTACGGCCACGCTTTTTTCCTCACCCGTCTTTGACAAAGTGTCGCAGGGGCTGGGCAGCCTACGGGTACAGCGCGATCGCGGAGATCAGGCGGCCATAATCCCCTTCGCCGCGATGGGTGGTCCGGCGGTAGCTGTAGAATCGGTCGGGATCCGCGTATGTGCAGCACCCGAGATCGCTCGCCCGGGTGACCCCAGCCTGCGCGAGGCGCGCCAGGATGAAGCCCGGCAGGTCGAACTGCGCATGAGCCTCCCGTGCTCCGGGACCGAGGAAGCGCTCGAAGCCGGGGGCGTCCGCCCGGAATCGTGCGATGAAGTCGGGCCCGACCTCGTAGGAGGCCTGCGCGATCGTCGGGCCGAGGACCGCGACGATGCGGTCGCGCGCGGCGCCGAGGCCCTCCATCGCCGCGAGGGTCCGGTCGATCACGCCGCCCAGGGCGCCCTTCCAGCCCGCATGCGCCGCCCCCACGACGCGGTTCTCCGGATCGGCGAACAGGATCGGCCCGCAATCGGCCGTGGCGATCCCGAGGGCGAGGCCGGGGACCCGTGT
Source organism: Methylobacterium sp. Leaf89 (assembly GCF_001422215.1). Classification (NCBI taxonomy): domain Bacteria; kingdom Pseudomonadati; phylum Pseudomonadota; class Alphaproteobacteria; order Hyphomicrobiales; family Methylobacteriaceae; genus Methylobacterium; species Methylobacterium sp. Leaf89. Next base: position 127,081 of record NZ_LMML01000029.1, read on the forward strand.
CACCATCCCGTCGGCCTTGGGGCGATCGGCCAGGGCGATCGGACCCTCCACCACCACCACGTCGGGCGAGTGGACCTGGTACAGGCTGACGAGTGCGTCCGCCGGGACGTCCAGGTGACGGCTCATGCGGCGGCGGTTCTCGCCTACGTGGTCGGGCGCATCGTTCGAGCCGAGGCCGCCGTTGAGCGCGGCGTAGATGCCCTCCGAGACGCCGCCGCGCCGGGTGAAGAAGGCGTGCCGAATGCCCGGGAGGCCGGCGAGATGCGGGGACTCGAGGGCTTCGGGATGTTCGCGCGTCATAGGCACTGCGATCCTTGAGGAGGACGTCGTTTCTGGACAGGGACTGCGTGGGCACGGCCCGCGCGACGGCGAGGTCTGCGTGCGGGGCCTCGAGAGACCCCGGCGACACCCTGACGTCGCGGCTCTTTACGGTTCGTTAAGCATGTTTTGATCGGATGCGTCTCAAGAGTCGAGGATCAGCCGATGTCCGAAGCAGCCCGTCACCCCGCCCCGTACGAAACGGCAACCCGTCCGCAGCCCGGTCCGCTGCGCGATTGGCTGGCGGCGATGAAAGCCGCGACCCATCCGGCGGGCGCCGAGCCGCAGCCGACCGTCGCTCCGGCCCCGCTAGCGGACGAGGCCCGGGCCGCCGAGCCGACCAAGACCTGGACGCCACGGGTCGTGACGCCGGCCCCCGCCCCGGCGGAGGCCGCCGAGGGCGACCTCTCGGACCTCATGGCCGAGAACATCATGCTGAAGGCCAAGCTCAAGGTCGAGAACGACCGCTACGACGCGCTCCAGGGCGTCATCGCCCGCGAGCTGCGCAACCTGCGCGCCCATGTCGAAGCCGAGATGCAGGAGTTCGAAGAGGCGCGCCGCGAGCGCGACCGGCTCAGCGCGTCCCAGGGCGAACTCGAGAAGGAGGTCCGCGACCTCCGGGCCAGGAGCGCGGACGAGGCCGCGCAGCTCTCAGAGATGCGCAGCGAGCGCGACCTCTGGGCCGCCCGGGCCGAGGCGCTGGCGCAGCCCATCTTCCAGAAGCGCAACGGCCTCTGAGGCCTGCGCCCCCGACGCCCTCACCCTTAAACAGCGAAGGGCCGCCCCGTGAGGGGCGGCCCTTCCATTGCCGAACCGCTCTTGTCCGGCCGGAACTCTCACGTTCGCGTCGAGCGCTAGAAGGCTGCGCCGGAGGCGACGGTCCAGGTCCGGGTGGCCGGGGTGAGCGGCTGATGACAATGAGACACTGGATCACCTCCTTTCGTTCGTTGCGGATGAGCCGAAGTTAGTCAGCCCCTTTCGGTTTGAAAAGGCCTGCGCCCGCGCCCATCCGCCGCTCCCTTGGTGAGCGTCCCCGAAGCCGCAGGGGGCGGCTGGCCTCGGCCCCGCCGGCGGTCTAAAGGTTCCGGCCTTCCCCTCGCGCGGCGCGGCACCGACCTCGTGTCCGCGCCCACCGGCCACGGACCCGCTCCCCTCCATGTCCACAGCCCTGCGGATGCCGGCGCCCGACGAGGCGGCGCTCGACCCGGACGCCATGCGCCAGCCCTTGCCCGACGCCTGGTACTGCGTCGGCCGGTCCGAGTCCCTGAAGGCGGGGGCCCTGCGCGCCGTGGAGCTCAACGGCGAGCAGATCGTCCTGGGCCGCGAGGCCTCCGGCGCCCCCTTCGCCCTGCGCGACCGCTGTCCCCATCGCGGCATGGCCCTGTCGAAGGGCCGCTTCGACGGCGGCGAACTGACCTGTCCGTTCCACGGCTGGCGCTTCGGCACCGACGGGCGCTGTCGCGACGTGCCGACCCTCTCGGCCTCGGACACGGCCGATTTCACGCGCATCGCGGTGCAGCGCTTTCCCATCCGCGAGAGCGCGGGCTTCGCCTGGGTCAATCCGTATCTCGGGCCGGAGACCGGCTCGCCCCCGGCGGCGCTGCCGGACCTCGGCTTCACGGCGGCCGGCTCCCTGGTGGTCGAACTCGTGGTCGAGGCCTCCTTCGACCTGACGACGCTCAGTCTCGTCGATCCCGGCCACGTCGCCTTCGTGCACGATTCCTGGTGGTTCCGGCCTTCGAAGGAGCTGCGGGAGAAGGTGAAGACCTTCACGCCGACCCCGCACGGCTTCACCATGACGAGCCACGCCACCACGACGAGCTCGCCGGTCTACCGGCTCCTGGGCGGCGTGCCCGCGGTGGAGATCGAGTTCCGCCTTCCCGGCGTGCGGCTGGAGCGGATCGAGGCCGGGGCGAAGCGGGTGGCGAACTACACCTTCGCCACGCCCCTGACCCAGAACCGGACGATGCTCACCAACGCCCTCTACTGGAACATGCCGGCGCTGAATCTGCTCAAGCCCGTGGCGCGGCCGCTGATGCGTCAGTTCCTCACCCAGGACCAGCAGGTGCTCCAGCACGCCCAGGCCGGCCTCGACCGCAAGCCGACCATGGTGCTGTTCGGCCAGGGCGACCTGCCGTCGCAATGGTACTTCCGCCTCAAGCGCGAGGCCCTGCAGGCGGCCCGGGAGGGGCGGCCCTTCGCCAATCCCCTGGCCACGCAGGAGCTGCGCTGGCGCTCGTGATCGGCCGGCACCCGCGCATCGACCTGCGATGCGTGGCCGCGGCGCTTGATCGGCGCGCCGCAGCCGCCATCTCGGATCCATGAAACGGCACAGTCTGATCAAGGCGTTGAGCGCCGCCACGGTGATGACGCTCGGCGGGGTCGGCTATGCCGCCCACAAGCGCGGGCGCAATCCCTACTATCGCGGGCCGCGCAGCGACCATTTCGACGGGGTCCGCTTCCACAGCCCGGACCAGCCGCCGGACAAGACCCTCGGCGACATCGCCCGCTGGCGCTCCCGGCGCGGGGTCGACAGCCCCCTGCGCCAGGCCTGGCCGGCCTTCCACCCGAGCCCCTACGCCGCCGAGGTGCCGCCGGAGCGGGTCTCGGGCCTGCGCGTCACCCTGATCGGGCATGCGAGTTACCTGTTCCAGGTCGCCGGCCGCAACATCCTGGTGGATCCCGTCTATGCCCGCCGGGCGAGCCCGGTGGCATTCGCCGGCCCCAAGCGGGTGAACCCGCCGGGGATCGCCTTCGCCGACCTGCCCCCGATCGACGCGGTGCTGATCACCCACAACCACTACGACCATCTCGACGGGGCGACGGTCGCACGGATCTGGCAGGCGCATCAGCCGCTGGTCCTGGCGCCGCTCGGCAACGAGGCGATCCTGCGCGCCTACGACGACACCATGCACGTGGAGACCCGCGACTGGGGCGAGTCGGTGGATCTCGGCGGCGGCCTGACCCTCCACGTCACCCCCGCCCATCACTGGTCGGCCCGCGGCCTCAACGACCGGCGCATGGCCCTGTGGTGCTCCTTCGTCCTCACGACCCCGGCGGGCGTGCACTACCATTCGGGCGACACGGGCCTCCGCGACGGGGCGACCTTCCGGGAAGCCCGCGCCCGCTTCGGGCCGCCGCGCCTCGCCACCCTGCCGATCGGGGCCTACGAGCCGCGCTGGTTCATGAAGGACCAGCACATGGACCCGGGCGAGGCCGTCGAGGCGGGGCTGCTCCTCGGGGCCGACCAGATGCTCGGCCACCACTGGGGGACCTTCCAGCTCACCGACGAGGGCATCGAGCAGCCGGTGGACGCCTTGGCGGAAGCCTGCGCCGCGCAGGGCCTCGCCCCGGAGCGCTTCCTCGCCATGCGGCCGGGCCAGGTCTGGGAAGCCTGACGCGGTCCGGGGCCACCACCGCGGCTGGGCACTCCGTGACGGCGCCTCGCGGAGACGGCGGGCGCCGGCCATTCCGTGACGGGCGCCTCACCAGCCGGCCCGGTCCACGGGCGCAACGCACCCCGGGGCAGGTCCGGGACCCTCCGGCGTCGCCGGGCCGCGTCTGCGGTCCGGGCGGCGACCCGACCTACAGAATGAACCGGCTCAGATCCGCGTTCGCCGCCAGGCTCTCCACCCGCGACCGGACGTAGGCGGCGTCGATCGGCACGGTCTCGCCCGACCGGTCGGTGGCCGTGAAGGAGATCTCGTCGATGACGCGCTCCAGCACGGTCTGGAGCCGGCGGGCGCCGATGTTCTCCACCGAGTTGTTCACGTCCACGGCTACGCGGGCCAGGGCGTCCACCGCGTCCTCGCTGAATTCGAGGGTGACGCCCTCGGTCTGCATCAGCGCCACGGTCTGCTTCAGCAGGCTCGCCTCCGTCGAGGTCAGGATCTGGCGGAAATCCTCGACGGTGAGCGGCTGCAGCTCGACGCGGATCGGCAGGCGGCCCTGCAGCTCCGGCAGCAGGTCGGAGGGCTTCGAGACGTGGAAGGCGCCGCTGGCGATGAACAGGATGTGGTCGGTCTTCACCGGCCCGTGCTTCGTCGCCACGGTGGTGCCCTCGATCAGGGGCAGCAGGTCGCGCTGCACGCCCTCGCGCGAGACGTCGGCCGAGGAGCGGCCCTCGCGGGCGCAGATCTTGTCGATCTCGTCGAGGAAGACGATGCCGTTGTCCTCGACCTCGCGGATCGCCTCCTGCGTCAGGGATTCGGCGTCGACCAGCTTGTCGGATTCCTCCGCCAGCAGGGGGGCGTAGGCGTCCGTCACCGTCATCCGGCGCGGCTTGCCCTTCTGGCCGCCGAGGGCCTTGCCCAGCATGTCGCCAAGATTGACCGCACCCATGGACGCGCCCGGCATGCCGGGGATATCGAACATCGGCAGGCCGCCCGGCGCCCCGCCGGAGAGCTCGAGTTCGACCTCCTTGTCGTCGAGCTCGCCCGCCCGCAGCTTCTTGCGGAAGCTGTCGCGGGTGGCCTGGCCCGCGGTCGGGCCCACCAGGGCGTCGAGGATGCGGGCTTCCGCCGCCGCCTCGGCCTTGGCCTTCACCGAGCGGCGCTTCTCCTCGCGCTTGAGGCCGATGCCGACCTCCACGAGGTCGCGCACGATCTGCTCCACGTCGCGGCCGACATAGCCGACCTCGGTGAACTTGGTGGCCTCGATCTTGAGGAACGGCGCTCCGGCGAGGCGTGCGAGGCGGCGGGCGATCTCCGTCTTCCCGCAGCCCGTCGGCCCGATCATGAGGATGTTCTTCGGCGCGACCTCCTCGCGCAAGGGGCCGGTGAGCTGCTGCCGGCGCCAGCGGTTGCGCAGCGCGATGGCGACCGCGCGCTTGGCGTCGGCCTGCCCGACGATGAAGCGGTCGAGTTCCGAGACGATCTCGCGGGGGGAGAAGGTGGTCATCACGCTCCGATCGGATGCGGCAGCCGGGCTGCCAGGGGGCGGGGGAGGGCGCGCAGCAGGGCGGCGCGCAACGGGTGCCACCCGGCGCTGAGCGCCAGGATGAAGGCCCCGAGGGTGAGGAGGCTCAGCGGGATCGTGCTGCCGGCGAACCCGGCCTCTCGGACCAGGGACCCGAGGGCGATCCCGGCATAGACGAGGCCCGAGACCAGCAACGCGCGCCGGTCCACCGCGAGCGCGATGCCCGCGAGGCCGAGCACGATCGCCAGCACGCCGAGGGTCGCGGCCTGTCCGCCGCCGGCCGTCAGGGTGCCGAGGATCGGATGCACGATCAGGGGGGCGGCCAGGAGATGCAGCCAGAAGGCGATGTCGGTGCGCCGGGTGACGCGGGCCGGGTCGGACAGGTCGAAGCGCATCGCCAGGGCGAAGACGCCGAGGCCGGCGGCGATGAACAGGGCGTTGCGCGCCGCCAGGGTCAGGTCCGGCGCCACGACGAGCAGGAGGCCGAGCAGCACGGCGCAGAGGGCAGCCGCGCCCGCCGCCACGGTGATCGGCACGGCGAAGCGTCGGTAATGCAGGGTCACCAGCCCGAGGGTCGCCAGCCCGCTGCCGATCAGCGGGCCTGGGCCCAGGCGGTCGGTCGCCATCAGGTCGAACAGGGTCGGCCAGCTCGCCCCTGTCGTCCCCGCGCCGGCGAGTCCGAAGGCCGCCGACGACTGCACCGCGAGGGCGAAGAGGACCAGCAGAACGATGCTGGGCAGGGCCATGCGGCGCCGGCGGGTGAAGAATTCGGCGAGCCCCCAGGCGAGGGCGGCGATCAGAGCGTAGCCGGGCGCCGGGCCGAGGGCCGACAGGCCGAAATGCGCGCAGGCGCCGAGGAACAGGAACAGCCCGAGGGTGACGAAGATGTCGGCGAAGCCCGAGACGAAGCGCAGGCGCTCGTCGTCGCGCGGCGCGTCGAGGCCGGTGTCCGGCCCCGGGTTCGCCCGCGCCAGGCGATCGAGGGAGGCGGCCTGGATCTCGGTGATGATGCCCTCGGCCACGGCGCGGCGGAGGTGGTCGGCGGTGATCACGACGTAACCTCGCGGTGGGTCGCCCCGCACAGGGCGAGGGCGATGCCGCGTCGGGCGGGACAGGGGGCTGGGCGACGCACGTCCCCGACTTAAGCGCGCCGCCCCGCCCTTTCCAGACGGTCCCGTGTCTCAGGCGGCGCGGATCGACCCCACGAAGTGCGTGACCTCGCCGTCGAGGGCGCTGGAGCGGCGGGCGAGCTCCGCCGCCGAGGCGAGAACCTGCGCCGCCCCGGCGCCCACCTCCACCGCCGCGCCCTGGACCTCGGCCATCGTCTCGGTGACGTCATGGGTGCCGCGGGCGGCGTCGCTGACGCTGCGGGCGATCTCCTGCGTGGCGACCTGCTGCTCCTCCACCGCCGCCGCGACGCCGAGGGCGATGCTGTGCACGCTGCCGATGGTCGTGCCGATCTCGCGGATCGCCTCGACGGTCTCGCGGGTGGCGGCCTGGATCATGCCGATCTGCGCCGTGATCTCGTCGGTGGCCTTGGCGGTCTGGGCCGCGAGGGTCTTCACCTCGGTGGCGACCACGGCGAAGCCCCGGCCCGCCTCGCCGGCCCGCGCCGCCTCGATCGTGGCGTTGAGCGCCAGCAGGTTGGTCTGGCCGGCGATGTTCGAGATCAGGGCGACGACGTCGCCGATGCGGGCGGCGCCCTCGGCGAGGGCCTCGACGCGGGCGTTGGTCTGGCGGCTGCTCTCGACGGCGTTGGCGGCCGCCGCCGAGGTCTGGCCGACCTGCTGCCCGATCTCGTTGGCGGTGGCGGCAAGTTCCTCCGTGGCGGCGGCCACGGCCTGGACGTTCTGCGCCGTCTCCTGGGCGGCGCGCATCACCGCGGCCGATTGCCGGTTGGTGCGCTCGGCCTGGGCCGACATCGAGCGGGCGGTCTCCTCCATGGCGGCGGCGGCATCGGAGAGGTCGCCCACGAGGGCGCCCACGCTGCCCTGGAAGCGGTCGGCTAGCTCTGTCCGATCGGTGCGGCGGCGGGTCGAGGCGAGCCCGGCGGCCTCGTCCTGCGTCGCCCGCAGGGTCTCGGCCTCCCGCATGGAGCGGGCGAAGACCTGCATGCTGGCCCAGATGGCGCCGATCTCGTCGCGCCCCGGCTTGACGGCCGGCAGGTCGAGCTGGCCCTCCGACAGACGCCGGATCGCCGCGGCGACCCGGGCGAGGGGCGCGGCGATCTGCCGGTGCCCGATCAGGATGCCGAGCACGAGGCTCGCCAGGGTGCCGCCGGCCGCCAGGGCGATCAGCAGGGTCAGGCGGCTGTCGTAGAGGGCGTCGGTCGCGGCATCGATGGCGGTGACCTGGGCCTGGCCGCCGGCCACCAGGGCGTCGATGGAATCCTGGAAGGCCTGGCGGTTGGCGCGGTTGGCCTCGTTGAAGCCGAGATCCGCCGCCGCCTTCGGGGCGACCGCGGTTCCCGCACGGGCGATCTCCTGGCGCAGGCTGGTGAAGGTGGCGGCCCCCTGCACGACCCGCTCGAACTGCGCGCGCTCCGCGTCGGGCACCCGCCGGCCCAGGGCGGTGAGGAGGTCGTTCATCGCCGTCAGGTTCTGGCGCATCCGGTCGGCGTATTTCTGCGCGTCGGCCGTGTCCTTGGCGGCGTAGACGCCGCGGGATTCGAGGACGACGTTGCTCACGAGCCGGTTGACGTTGGCCGCGTCGAGGGCCCGGCGGGCCGCCTGCCGGGACTCGACCAGCGCGGCGTTGAAGGCCGAAAGGGTGCCGATCCCGACGCCCGCGACCACCAGGGCGATCGCCCCGCAGGCCAGGACGAACATCAGTATCTTCGCCTTGATCGTCATGTCCGAGATCCCGTCACGAGCTTTCATTCAAGCTCGTAAGCAGTGTCTCGAAAACTTCGGTTAACGGATCTGAGCTCGGTCAGCTTTCAGACGTTTCCAAGGTCTCGATCACGAGGCTGTCATTCGTGTAGACGCAGATCTCGGCGGCGATCCGCATGGCCCGGCGAACGATCTCTTCTGCGTCATGACTGCTGTCTTCGAGGGCGCGGGCAGCTGACAGGGCGTAGTTCCCGCCCGAGCCGATCGCCATCACGCCGCTTTCCGGCTCCAGCACGTCGCCCGCGCCCGAGAGCAGCAGGCTGACCTCCTTGTCGGCCACCAGCATCATCGCCTCCAGGCGGCGCAGGTAGCGGTCGGTGCGCCAGTCCTTGGTCAGCTCGACGCAGGCCCGGGTCAGCTGCCCCGGATACTGTTCGAGCTTGGCCTCCAGCCGTTCGAACAGCGTGAAGGCGTCGGCGGTGGCTCCCGCGAAGCCGCCGATCACCGTGCCCTTGGCCAGGCGCCGGACCTTGCGGGCATTGCCCTTGACGATGGTTTGGCCGAGGCTGACCTGCCCGTCGCCGCCGATCACCACCCGGCCGCCCTTGCGGACCATGAGGATCGTGGTGGCGTGCATCTGCGGCGGACCGCTCGCTTCGGAATGGGACAAGACAGGCTCCGGTTCGGGTGGGAGAACCGCTCACGTAGGTGCTCGCGGGGTTCGCTCCAAGCGCCGCCGGGGTCTCGGCCTATCCGGGATAGCGCGGAAAGGCCGGCAGCGCGTCGAACCGGCCGAACCATTCGGGCGCGTCTGCGACCTGGATGCGGATCGACGGGGGCAGGGCGTCGGGATCGTCCAGGGTCGCGGTGTGGAGGTCGACCTGGCCCGGGAAGACCGCCGCGTTGCGGTAGAACAGGTTGGTGCCGCAGGTCCCGCAGAATTCGCGGAGCACGCCGGGCGAGGATTCGTAGGCGGTCGGGGTGCCGGTGATCGTGATCCGCTCGTCCGGGAACAGCGCGAACCCCACCGCGGGGGCGCCCGCGGACCGCCGGCAATCGGTGCAGTGGCACAGGGCGCTGTGGCTCGGCTCGCCCGCGGCCACGTATTGGATGGCGCCGCAGCGGCATCGTCCGGTCAAGGCCATGCGAATCTCTCCCCCCCGCGCACGCCTTCGTTGTCCCCGAGGGGCCGGCAACGCGCAAGCCGCCGGGGGCCACGCAAGCCCCCCTAGACCACGACGGTGATCCGCTTCGCCGCCCGGGTCAGGCCGGTATAGAGCCAGCGCGCCCGGTGCTCGCGGAAGGCGAAGGACTCGTCGAACAGCACGACGTCGTCCCATTGCGAGCCCTGCGCCTTGTGGACCGTGAGGGCGTAGCCGTAGGTGAACTCGTCGGTCTCGCGCTTCAGGAAGGCCGGGATCTCCTCCTCGGAGCCCGACATCACGGCCTTGAGGACCTTGATGTCCACCGGGCGGCGGCGCAGGGCCGGGTCGTCCTCGGGCACGACGTCGAGGCGCACCGTGTCGGAGCGCGGTGACGAACGCTGCGCATGCACCGTCCAGGTGGAGCCGTTGAGGAGGCCCTTGGTCCGGTCGTTGCGCAGGCAGACGAGCTTCTCGCCCACCGCCGGCATCGGGTCGGTGTGGCCGGCGAGCTCCCGCAGGCGGTTGTTGTAGAGCCGCCGGGTCTTGTTCATGCCCACCAGCACCTGGTCGGCCTGCAGCACCACGGCCGGGTCGATGGACCGGCGCGAGACGATGCGGCTCTCGCCGTAGTCGCCGAGGGTGAGGCGCCCGCCCTCGCGTACCGTCATCGCCATGCGGACGATGGGGTCGTCGGCCGCCTGCCGGTGGACGTCGGTGAGCATCACGTCGGGCTCGGCCTCGGTGAAGAAGCCGCCCCCGCGCACCGGCGGCAGCTGCGCCGGGTCGCCGAGCACCAGCACCGGCCGGTCGAAGGAGAGGAGGTCGTTGCCCAGATCCGAATCGACCATCGAGCACTCGTCGATGACGATGAGCTCGGCCTTCGAGACCGGCCCGGTGCGGTTCAGGGTGAAGGCCGGGCCGCCGTCCTCGGTCTCCTTGGTGCGGTAGATCAGGCTGTGGATCGTCGCGGCGTCGTGGCAGCCCTTCTGGCGCATCACCGAGGCGGCCTTGCCCGTGAAGGCGCCGAACACCACCGTGCCCTCGACGTCGTCGGCGATGCGCCGGGCGAGGGTGGTCTTGCCGGTGCCGGCGTAGCCGAAGAGGCGGAAGACCTGCTGGCCGCCGGACTTGCGCCAGTCGGAAATCGCCTTCAGGGCCGCGTCCTGCTGCGGGGCGAAGCGGGTCGGCAGGGGGGCATCGGCCATCAGAGCACCGAGGGCCGCTGCAGGTCGAAGAGGTCGGTACCGCGCGCGGCGAACAGGTCCTCCAGGGCATCGCCCCCGGATTCCTGCGCGAAGGCGTACTCGGCCTCCGAGATCGGCACCGCCTGGAGGAAGGCCAGCGCCGCGTCTGCGGTGGCCGCTGTCTCCAGGCGGGCCTCGAACAGGGCCGGCGGCACGAACAGGACGTGCGCGAGGCTCGCCGAGAGGCCCGTGAGCAGGCCGGGAAAGACGATGCCGGGGGCCAGGAACCAGCGCCCGTCGATGACCTGGAAGGCGCAGGCCGCCACCATCCGCGCCACGTCCGGGTCGGTGCTCACACCCAGGATCTCGCAGCGCCCGGGGAATTCGACGCCGTCCTGGTAGAGCGGGTGGTTGGCCAGGGTCACCGTGGCGCAGGCGGTGAGGCCGGGGCGCGGGGCGTCGCGGCAGGTCAGGATGTCGACGTGGCTGCGACCCGTCTCGTCGGCGTGCCGGGCGACGGAGGGCACGCCGCCCAGGGCCGCCGCCAGCATGCGCGCCACCGCCCGGTTGGTCTCGGTGATGTCCGCCGGAGGGGCGGCCGGAGCGCTCACGGCCAGCGCACCGTGGGGGGCAGCGACGACAGGATCGAGGCGACGTTGCCGCCGGTCTTCAGGCCGAAGATCGTGCCGCGGTCGTAGAGCAGGTTGAATTCCACGTAGCGTCCGCGCCGGACCTGCTGCTCCAGCCGGTCCCCCTCGGTCCAGGGCGTGGCCAGGTTGGCGCGCACGATGGCCGGGTAGGCCTTGAGGAAGGCCCCGCCCACGTCGCGGGTGAAAGCGAGATCGGCCTTGGGGTCGCCGGTCCAGTGATAGTCGTAGAAGATTCCGCCGATGCCGCGCGGCTCGTTGCGGTGCTTGAGGTGGAAGTACTCCTCGCACCAGGTCTTGTAGCGGGCGTAGTCGGCGGCGGGCGCGTGGGCGTCGCAGGCCTCCCGCATGGCCGCGTGGAAGGTCAGGGAATCCGGGTCGTCCTGGGTGCGGCGCCGGTCGAGCACGGGGGTCAGGTCGGCGCCGCCGCCGAACCACGTCTTCGTGGTCACCACCAAGCGGGTGTTCATGTGCACGGTCGGCACGTTCGGGTTCCAGGGATGCGCGATCAGCGAGATCCCGGTGGCGAAGAAGCGCGGGTCCTCGGCCGCCCCCGGCATCTGGGCGCGGAACTCCGGGGCGAACTCGCCGTGCACGGCTGAGACGTGGACGCCCGCCTTCTCGAAGACCCGGCCCTTGATCATCGCCATGGTGCCGCCACCGCCGGGCGCGCCGGTGTGGTCGGTGCGCTGCCAAGGCGTCTTCACGAAGGTGCCGGGCTCGGCCGGGGCGTCAGGATGGAACGGCCCGGTCGCCTCCGCCTCGAGGGTTTCGAAAGCGGCGACGATCCGGTCGCGCAGGGTGGTGAACCAGGCCGTCGCCTCGGCCTTCACGGCGTCGCGCTCGGCCTCGGGCAGCGGGGGGACGGAGGATTCGGGCATGGTCATGCCGGGGGATGTCCCATCCCGCCGCCCGGCCGTCAATTCGCCGGGCGGCGGTCGGGGTGCGGCGCTCAATCCTTGACGGACATCAGCAGCCGCTCGGTCTTGGCGTCCTCGATCCGGTTGACCATGCGCCGGCCCTCGTGGACATCGCGGATGGTCTTGGTGGCGGTGATGCAGGACTGCACGAGCATGATCGTGCCCATGGCGAGGTAGCCCTTGATCCAGATGTCGATGGGCATGAACAGGATACCGAGGCCCACCATCGCGGCGGAGCCGAGGAACGAGGCGTAGGTGAAGGCGACCCAGGCGCCGGAATGCTGCGTGGTCTCGTTGGTCATGGGGATTCTCCTCGGGTTGGGGTGATTTCGGAAGGTGGGCCTGGCGATGAAGCTCGCCGCGCATTCCCTCTCCCCCTTGCGGGAGAGGGTGGCCCGTGAAGCGGATCGGGCCGGGACGAAGTCCCGCGAGAGGGGAGCGCGCTGTTCGGAGAGGTCGTCCCCTCTCCCGCCTGCTCCGCAGGCACCCTCCCCCGCAGAGGGGGGAGGGGCCCGCTTGCGCAGCCGCAGCGCGGCAATCAGGCGGCCGGCTGGCGGGGCGCCTCGGCCCGGGCGCGCAGGCGGTCGAGGATCGCGGACGGGGCCGGGCGGGAGCTCGGGCCGAAGCCGGCGCGCGCCATCCGCTCGGCGAGGTCGGCGCCGGGCTCGGCCTCGCGCAGGGCCTCCTCGGTGTCGTCGGCCTCGGCCTGGAGACTGCGCAGGCGCGCCAGCGTCGCCTCGGCTTCCCTGAGGGTGGCCCGGTCCTGCGGTGCCGGGCTCACCCGCAGGCGGCGTGCCGTCTCGGCCGCGGCGGCGAGGCGCCGGCCCCGTTCGAGGTCCGCCTGGCGCCGGGTGGCGTCGGCGACCGCCGCGCGGATGCGGACGAGTTCGGCGGCGAAGCGGCCGCGGGCGGCGCGGATGGCGTCGCGCTCGGCCTCCAGTTCGGCGATCGCCTCGGCGGCCTCCGACGCCAGGTCATCGCGCCCGGACTGGAGTGCCGCCATGGCGCGGGTCTCGAGGTCGGTGGCGCGGGCCTCGACCTCGGCGAGGCGGCGCTCCTCGGCCCGGTCGCCGGCCACCGAAGCCGCCAGCGCCTGGCGGCTGCGCTCCAGGGCGGCGCGGGTCTCGCGGATCTGCTGGTCGAGGATGAGGAGAGCGTTGCGGTCGAACAGGTCTTCTTCGGCGCGGGCGGCGGCGCCGCGGGCGAGGGTGCGAAACAGTCTGAGCATCGTCGGGCTCCGGGTCGGTGGTTGCGGTCCACCCCCCGGTTGTCGCATGGTTTGAACACTGTTCAAGTGCGCGATTGCACAGCGTTCAATTCGACTGTGGGAAGCCGTCGGTCTGGCGCAGGGCCTCGCCCAGGATCATCGCGGCGCAGACCGCGACGTTGAGGGAGCGCAGGTCGGCCCGGATCGGCACCACCACCCGGGCATCCGCCGCGGCGTGGACGGCCTCGGGTACGCCGGCCGATTCCCGGCCCATCAGCAGGCAGTCGCCGTCCCGGTAGGCGAAGTCGGTGTAGGGCAGGGCGCCCTGCGTGGTGGCGAGGACGAGGCGGATGGTCTCCGCCCGGCGCCACTCCGAGAACGCGTCCCAGGAGCGGTGGCGGGTGACGGCGACGCGGTCGAGGTAGTCGAGGCCCGCGCGGCGCAGGTGCCGGTCGGAGACGTCGAAGCCGGCGGGCTCGATGATCTCGACGGCGGCTCCGAGGCAGGCGGCGAGACGCAGGAGGGTGCCGGTGTTCTGCGGGATGTCGGGCTGGTAGAGGGCGAGGCGGAGCATTGGCGGCGTCTCAGGATGGGGGCGGGCGGGTCCGTGCGGCATCACCCCCCGGTTGGCAGGCGGTCAAGGCGGCATAGTTAAGCGTGCGCTGCAGCAACCGGATGGTCTCATGTTTCTCGATTGGCTCGAGCGCCGGATCGACACCTTCGCGCCGTTCGACGACGGCCGCATGCCGCCGAAATCCGTCCTCGGCTTCGCGGGCTTCTACCTCCGGCCGATCCGCGGCGCCCTGGCGATCCTGTTCGTGGTGGCGGTGCTGGCCGGGTCGGTGGAGGCCTCCCTCTACCTGCTCATGGGCTGGTTCATCGACCTCCTGAACAAGGCCGACCGCGCCACCCTGTGGCAGGAGCACGGCACCGGCCTGATACTGGCGGCCGGCCTCCTGCTGGTGGTGCGCCCCATCACGATCTGGCTGCACGAGATCCTCTCGAACCAGCTCATCGTGCCGCAGGCGACGAACCAGATCCGCTGGCGCACGCACCTCTACACCCTCGGTCACTCGCTTTCGTACTTCCAGGCGGATTTCGCCGGGCGCCTCGCCAACCGGGTGGTGCAGGTGGGCCCGGCGGTACGCGAGCTCGCCGTCGTCTTCATCGACACGCTGCTCTACGTCGCGATCTACGCGGTCACGGCGGTCGGCCTGTTCGGCTCGATCTCCCTGTGGCTCGCCCTGCCGGTGGTGCTCTGGATCGCGGCCTACGCCGCCCTGACCCGCTGGTTCGTGCCCCGGGCCCGGTCCCGCTCGCTGCTCACCGCCGACACCCGCTCGGCCCTGATCGGGCGCATCGTCGACAGCTACACCAACATCCTGACGGTGAAGCTCTTCGCCCGCGACCGCGAGGAGCGTGCGGCGGTGCGCGACGCCGTCGACGTCCACACCAAGGCCTACCTGCACCAGTTCCGCCTGGTGAGCAGCACCACGACCCTGCTCGGCCTCCTCAACAGCCTGCTGATCCTCGCCACCGCCGGCGTCTGCGTGATCCTGTGGCAGCGCGGCGGCATGACCACCGGCGAGGCCTCGGCCGGGCTCGCCCTGGTCCTGCGCCTGATGGCGATGTCGGGCTGGGTGATGCAGACCGTGCGGGGCATCTTCGAGAATGTCGGCGTCATCCAGGAGAGCATGCAGACGATCGCCCGTCCGCACGCCATCACCGACCGGCCCGATGCCGGGACCCTGGCGGTGACGGGCGGCGACATCCGCTTCGAGAACGTCAGCTTCCATTACGGCCGCGACGACGCCGCGATCATCGAGGGCCTGAACCTGCACATCCGGCCGGGCGAGAAGGTCGGCCTCGTCGGCGTCAGCGGCGCCGGCAAGACCACGATCACCGCCCTCCTGCTGCGCCTGCACGACCTCGAAAGCGGGCGTATCCTGGTGGACGGCCAGGACATCGCCGGCGTGACCCAGGGGTCCCTGCGCAGCGCCGTCGCCATGGTGACCCAGGACACCTCGCTGCTGCACCGCTCCATCCGGGACAACATCGCGTATGGCCGCCCCGACGCCACCCAGGCCGAGGTCGAGCGCGCCGCGCGGCTGGCCCAGGCCGACACGTTCATCCGCGATCTCGTCGACCACAAGGGCCGCACCGGCTACGACGCCCAGGTGGGCGAGCGCGGCGTGAAGCTCTCGGGCGGCCAGCGCCAGCGCATCGCCATCGCGCGGGTGATCCTCAAGGATGCGCCGATCCTGATCCTCGACGAGGCGACCTCGGCCCTCGACAGCCAGGTGGAGGCGGCGATCCAGGAGAGTCTGGACACCCTGATGGAGGGCAAGACGGTGCTGGCCATCGCGCACCGTCTCTCGACCATCGCGGCCCTCGACCGCCTCATCGTCCTCGATGCCGGACGGGTCATCGAGGAGGGCACCCATGCCGAGCTGATCGCCGGTGGGGGACTCTATGCGCGCCTGTGGCAGCGCCAGTCCGGCGGCTTCCTCGCCGACGGCTTGGCCGCGCAGCCCTACGAAGCGGCCGCCGAGTAGGGGGGCTCGCCGGCAGACGGTGTCCGGTTCCGGGACATCCGTGCTGCACCGCACACGGGCGGTGCTGGCTTTGCCGGAGCCTTGGGCAGGGGGCGTTGGGCGTCAGGCCGAAGAAACCCAGCGTCAAGAGGGATTTAGGATCGGTTTGCCCAGGGCTTAGGCAATCCCTGCCCGTTTCATGTCCACCCTGCATAGCAGACCGGCCGCCTCAGCCCTCGTGCTGCGCTGCGGCGACGCCTACATCAGGGCCATGGCGACGGGGCGACAGATCCCGTGGCACGAACCGTTTCGGACCCAGACTCCCATGGTACACGCGATCCTCAACCACATCCGTTCCTCCTGGAAGGAGAACGCCTCGGCGCGCCAGATCGCCGATCTGACCGACCAGCAGTTCGCCGATATCGGCGGCGACCGCCTGGACAGCCGCCTGCTCGACAAGGCCCGCCGCCACCGGGTGCGCGAGACCGTGCAGTTCCACAAGTCGGTGGGTGTGTTCTCCTACCCGACCGCCTAAGATCACCGAGGCGCCCTGACCGACAGCCCGTCGTCGGGGTGCCGGTGAATCAAGGGGCGCCGCTTGGAGCGAGGCAACCGGACTTCGGCCAAGCGCACGTGGACCCGTCGGAACGCGGGCAAGCGACGGAACGCCGTCGCGTCCCGTCTCCGGGCCGGCCTCGCGGCTATCCTCCTCTCCGCGATCCCGGGCGTGGCCCACGCGGCCGAGCCCGTCGTCATCACGGTCGATCCCCAGTCCGGCGCAGCCGCTCCGAAGCGCGCCGTCGATCACGCCGTCGTCGCCACCCTGCCGGAAGCCCTGGCCCTGCGCCGCACTTGGCAGAAGGCTTGGCGCCGATCCGATCCGCGTCGCGCAGTCGAGATCGCCTTCGCACCAGGCCTGCACCGCCTCGCCGAGCCCGTCCGGTTCGGTCCCGAGGATGGCGGCACGGCCGCTGCCCCCCTGGTGGTGCGCGGCAGCCCGGACGGCACCAGCCGCCTCGTCGGCTCCATTCCCCTGCAGCCCGCCCCCGGCGGCATTCCCGCCGATCTCCTCGCGCGCCTGCCCCCATCCGCCCGGGCCCAGGTCCGCGCCTATCGGCTGCCGGCGGCGGCCGGCCTCGAATCCCGTATCCAGGAACCCCGCACCCTCGCGCAGCGCGACGCCCGGGTGAACCTCGCCGTCTTCGACGGGGCCGGGGCGCTCTGGCCGGCGCGCTGGCCGAATGCCGGCTGGGCGAAGGTGGCGGCCGCCTCCGACGACGCGGCCGGCTTCACCACCTCGGACGGCCGAGCGGCCGGCTGGCGCGGCGAGCCCGACCTGTGGGCCGAGGGCTACTGGCACTGGGACTGGCTGCTCGAGGCCTTTCCGGTGGTCGGCCTCGATGGAGCGGCCAAGCGCCTGACCCTCGGGGATCGGCCCTATGAGGGCATCGCCCGGGGCGCCCGCTACCGCATCGTCCACGCGCTCGCCGAACTCGATGCGCCCGGCGAATGGTGGCGGGACGTGGGCTGGGGCGTCCTCCTGGTCTGGCCGCGCGATCCCGCCGCCGCGCCGGAGGTGGCGGTGACCGACACCCTGCTGGCGGTGGAGGGCGCGTCGCACCTGCGTCTCGAAGGGCTGACCCTCGAACAGGCGCGCGGCGACCTCGTCCGGGTCGCGGACGCGACCGACGTCGTCCTGTCCGGCGTGAATCTGCGCCGGACCCCCGGCCGGGCCCTGTCGATCGCGCGCGCGACCGCCAGCGGCCTCGAGCGCAGCAACGTGGCGGAAACGGGCATCGGCGCCCTGCGCCTGTCGGGCGGGGACCGGGCCAGCCTGACCCCGGCCGGGCTCTTCGTGCGGGATTGCCGGATCCGCGACTACGCCCAGGTGGCGCGGACCCAGAGCCCGGCGATCACCCTCGACGGCGTGGGCCAGGTGGTGGAGGGCAACTACATCCACGACACCGACGAGTACGCCATCCACTTGCGCGGCAACGACCACCGGGTCGCCTGGAACGAGATCGCCCGGGTCCTGTCCGCCTCGACGGACAGCGGCGCGATCTATTCCGGCCGGGACTGGACGGCCCGCGGCACGGTGATCGAGCACAACTACCTGCACGACATCCGCGCTTCTCCGGGCTTCGAGATCAAGGGCGTCTATCTCGACGACATGGCGAGCGGCGTCACCGTGCGGGACAACCTGTTCGTCCGCGTCGACCAGCCCGTCTTCCTCGGCGGCGGCCGCGACAACCGCGTCGTCGACAACCTGTTCGTGGACTCGAGCCCGGCCATCCACGTCGATGCCCGCGGCCGGACCTGGGCCCGGGACGCGATCGCCGACCCGCAATCGGAGCTGCGGGCGGCCTTCGCGGCGATGCCGGTGGGCTCCAAGCTCTGGCGCGCCCGCTATCCCGGCCTGGCCACGATCCTCCAGGACGATCCGGCGGCGGCGCGCAACAGCCTGACCGGGAACGTCTTCCTGGACAGCGACCCGTTCCGGTTCGGCGACGGCGCCCGGGCCGACGAGCAGGTCCGGTCCGGCAATCGCGGCCCGGACGGCCTGCGCCTGCCCGCCGACGCCCCCGCACAGGGCGCGGCGCGCTTCGGCACGGTGCTCGACGCGGCGGGCGCGGTGGTGCGGCAGGCGGATCTCGCGCGGCTGGACCGCGACGCGCGGCTCGCCCCCTCTCCTCCGTCCCCGGCGGAACGATAGCCCCGAACCGCGGGCGGCCCCCGGTCGGTCTCCGGCCGGGACGCATCGGGGCCTGCGCGGCCGCGTTCGCCGCGGAGACATCGGTCGCGCGGGTCGATACGGTGGCGGACGCCCCATGATCGCGGCCCCGCTGCGCCTTCGGGTCGCGCGCGCCGAACCCCGGCGACCACGACGGCATCACCCTGCAATGCGAGGCGGTTCGGATCCGGCATGCGATACGGCGAGACGAAGACGGTGCTGGTCACCGGCGGGGCGGGCTTCCTGGGCTCCCACCTCTGCGAGCGCCTGCTGGAGCAGGGCCACGAGGTGCTCTGCGTCGACAACCTCTTCACCGGGTCCCGCCGCAACATCGCGTCGCTGCTCGACAATCCCCGCTTCGAGTTCATGCGCCACGACGTGACCTTTCCGCTCTACGTCGAGGTGGACGAGATCTACAATCTCGCCTGTCCCGCCTCGCCAGTGCACTACCAGTTCGATCCGGTGCAGACGGCCAAGACCAGCGTCATCGGGGCGATCAACATGCTGGGGCTGGCCAAGCGCCTGAAGATCAAGATCTTCCAGGCCTCGACCAGCGAGGTCTACGGCGACCCCGAGGTGCATCCGCAGCCGGAGGCATACTGGGGCCGGGTCAACCCGATCGGGCATCGCTCCTGCTACGACGAGGGCAAGCGCTGCGCCGAGACGCTGTTCTTCGACTACCACCGACAGCACAAGCTCTCGATCAAGGTGGCGCGGATCTTCAACACCTACGGCCCGCGCATGCACCCGAACGACGGGCGGGTGGTGTCGAACCTCGTGGTCCAGGCCCTGCGCAACGAGGACATCACGCTCTACGGCGACGGCTCGCAGACCCGGGCCTTCTGCTACGTCGACGACCTCATCGACGGCGTCCTGCGCCTGATGGCGACCGGCCCTGCCGTGACGGGCCCGATCAACCTCGGCAATCCGGGCGAGTTCTCGATCCGCGCGCTCGCCGAGCTGGTGATCGCGCTGACGGGCTCGCGCTCGCGCATCGTCGCCCGCCCGCTGCCCGCCGACGATCCGCGCCAGCGCCGGCCCGACATCGCCCAGGCCAAGGCGCTCCTCGACTGGGAGCCGACCGTGTCGCTGCGCGAGGGGCTGATGCACACGATCGGCTATTTCGACCGGCACCTCGGCGCCGACACCCCCGCCTGACGGGGGCGTTCCGGCGCCTCAGTCGAGCGCCTCGGCCCCGGTGAGCACGAGGCCCACGAAGGGGCGCGGGCCGATGGCCGCGAGCGCCCGGTCGAGGGTGGAATAGCGGCTCTGTCCGTGCCGGACGGTGACGAGCACCGCCGTGACCCGGGGATCGGCCGCCAGGCGCTCTGCGATGGCGTCGGCCCCGATCAGGCCCACATTGATCACCACGAGGTCGTAGGCGTCCTGGGTGCCCAGGATGCTGTCGACGTAGTGGCGCAGGTCGCTGCGCGCGGTCTGGCCGTCCTGCGGGATCAGGGCGAGGCCCGAGCGGTGGCGCACCAGCACGTCGGAGAGGTCGGATCGGCCCGGAACCGGGGCCCCGCCCCGCCGGGGCGGCAGCCCGACCTCGCGGGTCACGGTTCCGTCGGCGGAGGCGTCGACCAGGAGCACGCGCTCGTTCTCCTGGGCGGCCGAGGCGGCGTAGTCGAGGGCGAGCATCGAGCGGCCGGCGACGTCGTCGGCGGAGGTGACCACGATCACGTGCGGGCGCTTGGCCGGCAGGTCGCGCCGCAGGCGGTTGCGCAGGCGGGTGATGGCGACCTCGTAGGGCCCGCTGCCCAGGCGGTCCGTCCCGTTGCGGGCCCCGCGCGGCAGGGTCGGCAGGAGCCCGAGGACGAGGCGCTGGGTCCGCGCCTCCAGGCGGGTGCGCGACCGGATGCGCCCGCTGAACTGCTCGGCCATCAGGCTGCCGCCGATCCCGAGGCCGAGTCCCGCCACGAGGGCGGCCGCGAGGACGAGGGCGGCGGGCGGCCCCTGGCGCCGGGTCGGCGGCAGGGCCGGCGAGATGATGCGCGAGGTGGAGGTGTCGAGCTGCTGCTGCTCCTGCAATTCGCGGGTGCGCACCAGGAAGGCCTCGTAGACCCCGCGCCGGGCCTCGACCTGGCGCTCCAGCTCGCGCAGCTTCACGAAGCTGTCGCCGACCTTCAGGGCCTCGGCCTTGCGCTTCTCCAGGGCCTGCGAGAGCTCGGTGACGTTGGCGAGGCTGGCGCGGTACTCGTTGCGGATGGCGGCGCCGATGCGCTTCACCTCGGCGTCGATCTGGTTGCGGGCGCTGCGCACCTGCACGTCGGAGGCGTTCATCGCCGGGTGACGCTCGCCGAGGCTGAGGGCCGCGTCGGCGCGCTGGCGCTCGGCCTGGGCGAGCTGGCTCCGCAGCTGCCCGATGGTCTGGGACTGCAGCACCTCCTGGATCGAGTCGAGCTTGGCCGGGTCGCCGCCGGCGGCGCCCTCGATCTGGCGCAGCTTCGCCTGCTGCTCGGCGGCCTTGGCGCGGGCGGCGCCGAGCTGGTCGCTGAGCTGGCCGAGCTGCTGCTCGCTGACGAGCTGGGTGCGCGTGCCCACGAGGTTGTTCTTCGTGCGGAAGGCCTGGGCCGCGGTCTCGGCCTGCTGGACGCCGTCGCGCAATTCGCCGAGGCGGCTGTTCAGCCCCTCCCGCGCCCGGCGGATCGCCTCGGAGCGGGTGCCGATCTCGGTGGCGAGGTAGGTCTCGGCGATGCTCTGGGCGAGGCGGGCGGATTTCTCGCGGTCGTTGGACGAGACCGAGACGTCGACCGCGAAGCTGCGCTCCAGGCGCCGGGCCGACATCCGGTCGCGCAGGGCCCGCAGGGCGGTCAGGGCGGGGTCGGCCTCGGGCTCGGCGGGGCGCCCGAGCAACTGCCCGATCCAGGCGCGGAAGCGGTCGAGGGCGCCGGGCTCCACGAAGTCCGGGTCGGTGGCGAGGTGCTGCGTGGCCACGACCTTGCGCAGGACGTCGTCCGACTGCAGCACCCGGAGCTGGCTGTCCACGAGGAGCAGGGTGGATTCGTTGGCCTGGCCCTGCGGGTTGGCCTCGTCCTTCAGCACGGCGAGGCCGCGCGGGTCGATGAGAAGCTGGACCGTCGCGGCGTACTGGGCGGGCAGGGCGAGGTAGCCCGCCGCCAGGCCCAGGAGGACGAGGATCGGCAGGATCACGGTCGGCCAGCGCCGGCGCAGGATGCGGCCGACCTCGCCCATGTCCAGGAACCAGGGCAGCGACTCGCGCGACGGCTCGGTGCCGGCACCGAGGTGCTGCAGGATCGCCGGGGGGGCGCGTTCGATGACAGCCATGGACGCTTTCCGTTACGCAATCGGCGAGGGCTGGGGCCCGGGGCCGCCCGTGTCCCGCCCTGGGACACCGCGGTCCGCCGAGTCCCGGCCCGGTCGGTCGATCCGGCTGATTTCGGCACGTCGCGCGCCGAAGGCCGCCGGGTGGAGGGCGCGTTTCATGAAATGCGCCACGTGCTCGGGAGGCCGGCCTCGGGGGCGGGCGGGCGCGCAACCGGCGCGGGCGCCGGGGCGCGGGGATAGGCCGGCACGCGCCCGTCCGGCGGCAGCTGGACGCGGATGAAGGCGAGCAGGCCCGCGAGCGCCAGGACGTTGACGTTCCAGTCCTGGAAGATCCCCGGCGTCGTCATGCCGTTGAGCACCAGCATCAGCACGGAGGCGGCCACGAAGCGGCGCCCGCCGAGGTCGAGCTTCATGCCCCAGGACAGGGTGGTGAGCAGGACCACGAGGGCGAAGCCGAGGCCGATCAGCCCGGTGCCGGCCCAGGCGCTGAGGAACATGTTGTGCGAGCTGGTGATGAAGACGTCCTCCCGCCCCAGGGTCTCGGCCAGGGCGGTGGTGGGGATCAGGAGCTGGATGAAGCGGTCGCCCGCCGAGAAGCCCGATCCGGCCAGCCGGTCCTGGGTCGCCGCGATGAAGGTCGGCCAGAAGGTCGAGCGCCCGGTGCCGTTGGCGAGCTCGATGGCGGGCTTTTGGAGGATCGTAGCCAGGAGGTCGAGGAGCGCCGGGAAGGCCGCGAGGTCGAGCATCAGCAGGACGAAGCCCACGATGGCCAGGAGGGCGCCCGCGATGCCGAGGCGGCGCAGGACGGCGTGGCGCGAGGACATCAGCAGGGCCGGGCCCACCGCGACGAGGGCGCCGGTGCTGGCCGCCGAGCCCGCGATGACGAAGCCCGCGAGGGCGAGGGCGAGGTAGGTCCGGCGCCGGCGCTCGGGCGGCCGGAAGATCACCAGGAAGCCCAGCATCGCGCAGACGAAGGGCATCATGTTGTTCTTGGCGGCCGAGAACACGATGCCGTGCGCCAGGCTGTCCAGGATGATCGGCAGCACGGCGACGAGCCAGGCCACGGTGATGATCGCCAGGAGGTCGGCAAAGCGCCGCTCGATGTCGGTCCGGTCGAAGATCACGATCGAGGCGTGATAGAAGATGAACAGTTCGGCGCTGCGATAGAGGGTGTAGGGCGGCACGATCGACCAGGCGGCGCTCAGTGTGTTCACGCCGATCATCAGGGTGAAGGGCAGGTAGGGCATCGCGAAGGGCAGCAGCGCTACCCGCCGGTCGAGGGCGATCTTTCCGAACAGGTAGAGGCCGGTCAGTCCGGTGAGCACCAGGGTGATGATGTTGGAGGCGCTCAGTCCTTCCTCCAGCACCGCGTTTCCGTCTTCCCGCGGCACCGTGAAGACCAGGGGCATGAACGCGAAGGTGCAGACCAGCACCATCGGCAGCACGAGCCGGGCATCGAGCGGGCGAACCGCCGCCGCGAGCCTGCGCCGGACCACGGGATAGAGCATCGTGAACCAGGCGGGGATCGCCAGGACGAGAAACAGGTTCAGCACGCGTGTTCCTCCCTGGTGGCCTGCGGGTCCGACGCTGACGACACTTCCGGTGTGAAGCGTTTCATCGATGTGAATTGCTCCCGAAACGCGACCGGACTTCGACAATATCGTAAATGCCGGCCGAACGGTCTCGACGACTCTCGGTCGCAGAAGACACAGGCGGGGAAAAGCTTGTGGACGACCGGCCCCGGCTCGCTTGCCCGGCATCGACCTCGACACGGAGGGCCCGGCCGGCCGGCGAATCCTAGCAAAGATGCCATCTCCTCCAATGGCGACGCGACGAGCCAGGCCTCTCGACGAACTTGTGCTTGTCTAAGCCTGCCCTTTGAAAGTACGGACACAACACAGGCCGGGGCTGGGCGAGTCCGGCGGGCGTCCCCAGTCCACGACGGCCCTCGACGCGGCGCCGACCCTCGAACGAGATGCGATGTCCGAGAATTCCGCTCCGGGAGATCCCGCATCCGAAAATCCCGCGTCCGACGATCAGGCCGCCGCGATCCCGTGCGACCGGTTCCGCTTTCCCGACGATCCGGACCGGTGGGCGCGCGCCTGGGAGGAGCATCTGGCGTCGATCTACGCGGTGACGGTCGCCCGCGATGCCGACCTGTCGGCGGGCTTCGGACTGACGACCTACCATTTCGGGTCCGTGCTGCTCGGCAGCGTCTCGGCGCCGGTCCAGCGCCTGGAGCGCAACGCCCGCATGATCGCGCAGCAGGGCATCGACCACATCCTCCTGCAGTTCTACACGGTCGGGCAGAGCAGGGTGGCGAATGGGCGCCGGGCCGCCGCGGTGAAGCCGTGGCAGCTGGTCGTCTTCGACATGGCCCAGCCGGTGGTGACCGAGGCGGAGGCCGTCTGCGCCACCAACATCATGCTGCCCCGCGCGCTCCTGGCCGAGCACGGCGCGACGATCGAGGGCCTGCACGGCCAGTCCCTCGATTACGGCGGCACGCCGGTGCGCCGGCTGTTCCACACCTTCCTATCCGGGCTCGCCGCCTGTGCCGGGGGTTTGAGCGCCCACGAGGCCCACCACCTCGCCCGTTCGGCCGCGCACCTGTGCAGCGCCTGCTTCCAGCCGGAGGAGGGCGCCGCCCGTGCCGCGGACCAGCTCACCGGCATCGCGATCCGGCGCTTCATCGAGGCGGAACTGGGCTCGGAGGCCCTGGATGCCCAGGCGATCCTCGCCCGGTTCGGCCTCTCCCGCTCGAAGCTCTACCGCCTGTTCGAGGCCGAGGGCGGGGTCGCCGCCTACATCCGCGAGCGGCGCCTGTTGCGCGCCATGCGCCTGCTCACCGCCCCCGGCGGGACGCCGCGCGTCTCGTCCGTGGCCTACGCCACCGGGTTCTCCAGCCAGAGCGCGTTCAGCCGCGCCTTCAGCCGGCGCTTCGGCGTCCTGCCGCGGGAGACGGGCCTGGGCGAAGCCTTGTCCGGCATGGGCCGCGAGGCCCAGCCGCCCCTGTTCTCCTGGATGAAGACCCTGGCGGCCTGACGCCGACGGATGCGGGTCTCCGACGGGTCCGGCCAGGGGCTCAGCCGCCCCGGGCCGAGCGTCGGCGCAGGGTCAGGATCAGGTGGGTCGCCGACACCGCGTGCCCGATCGTGATGACGAGGGCCGCGCCGGTGATGCCGTCATAGGCGATGAGCGGCACCATGATCGCCAGAGAGACGACCAGGCTGACGACGAAGGCGCGGAAGACCGGGCCGGTCTCCTGGATCGCCCGGAAATACTGGGTCACCATATCGCGCAGGAAGATGCAGGCGACCGCCAGCGCCAGGATCCGCACACTGGCGGCGTAGTCCGCGAAGGCCGGTCCGAAGACGAGGGTGAGCCAGGTCCCCGCCGGAAGCGCGATGGCGAGGAGGAACAGGGCGACGACCGGGCCGAGGGTCAGCGTCGCCTTCTCGAGATAGGCGCGCAGGGCTCCCTCGCCGCCGGTCTCGTAGGCCCGCGCCGCCGCCGTGGGCAGGATGTTCTCCGTGGCGGTGAGCAAAATGATGACGAAGCCCACGAGGTACTGCGCCGCGCGCAGGCCGCCGATCGCCTCGTCGCCGAGCATGATCCCGGCGAGGATCCAGGCCATCTGCTCCTGCCCGAAGGTGACGAAGACCAGGGGGAACATCCAGCGGCCGATGCCCCAGTGCCGGCGCGCCACCGGCCCGAGGCGCAGGGCGCGCCGGGGCGCGCGCCAGATGGCGTAGGCGAGGGGGGCGGCGGTGACGAGGGCGGTCCCCGCCAGGGCCGCGGTGGCGAGGGCGGCGTCGAGGGGCAGGCCCGCTCCCCAGGCCGCCCCGAGCACCAGGGGGAAGGCGACGGCGCGGGCGGTGTCCATCGCCACGGCGACGAGGCCGCGCCCCCGGGCGAACAGCGTCCGGCGGACGGTGAGCTGGAGGTTCTGCGCCAGCGCGAGCCCGGCACCGGCGAGGACCACGCCCCACTCCACGGCGTGGTGGCGCAGGGCGAAGATGCCCACGAGGGCGAGGGCCACCCCGGCGGCGGCGGCGAGGGCGGCCAGGAGGGCCGCGGCCAGGACGGTGGCGTCGTAGGTCGGGGCCGACCGGCGCCCCTGCGCCGCGAGCGTCATCATCGGGGCGGTGACCAGGGCGTTGTGCAGCCCCTGCGCGAAGGCGGTGACGATCAGGATCAGGACGAAGAGCCCGAATTCCTCGATGCCGACCAGGCGTGCGGTGACGATGCCGCTGACGAAGCCGAAGCCGCTGACGACGGCCTGGTCGAGCAGGGAGGCCAGGGCCGGACGCCGGGCGAAGCGCCGCGCGCGGGCGACGAGCCCGGCCTCGTCGCCGAGGGGCTGGATCACGGGAGCTTGCGGGACCATCGACCTCCGGGGGATGCCTCGCTCAGCGATAGGACAGGAACGCCGCCGCGGCATCCCGCAGGCGGGGGGTGCGGCCATAGATCCAGCGCGGGCCGCTCAGGGCCGGCCGCTTGCTCAGGCCGTGCTTGAACTCGAACACGCCGCGGTTGCCCGCCGGGTCGATGCCGCCGAAGTCGAAGGTCTCGCGGCCCTCCGCATGGGCCTGCTCGACGAAGCGCCAGACCGCCAGGGTGGGCGCGGCGCAGGCCCGGGCCCGGTCGTTCGAGGCCGTGTAGAAATCGGTGAAGCGCCGGCCCGAGACGTGGGCGATCCGCACCAGGACGCGCTCGCCCTTCTCCCGCACCTCCAGGATGCGGTGATGGGGATCGCGCGCGACGAGGTCGCGGAAGAGCGGCCCGTCGAGGCTGTCGCGGAATCCCTTCTGGGCCTGCAGCGCGCCGTACATCGTCCAGAACGCGTCGAAGGCCGCGAGGCGCTCGTCGAGGTCGGTGAGGAAGCGGGTGGTGAGATCCGGGTTGCGCTCGGCCTTGCGCAGGGCCTTGCGCCAGCGCTGGTCCATCGCCTGCAGGAGCGGCGCGGTGCCCCCCGTGAGGTCGAGTTCCAGGGTGAAGTACTTGGCCGACTGCGCCGGCACGAAGCCGTGGCCCAGCAGGGCGAGGAGGATGGCGTCGGACTGGAAGTGCTCGAAGCTCACCGCCAGGAGATCGAGGCGCCCGAGGGCGAGGTGCTCCAGCAGGAGGGCGACCACCGCCTCGGCGTGCTTCTCGCCCTTCTCGGTGAGGAGCGGGCAGCCCTGGAGCAGGACGAACCGCACGAAGCCCCGGCGCTTCACCTGAACCTGGATCAGCCCCACCGGCGCCTCGCTGGCGTCGCGCACGATGAGACGCGTCACGGCCCAGCCGACCTGAGACTTGTACGCGCCCCACATCCACGAGGCGAAGACGTTGCCGTTCGGCAGAGCCCAGATCGCTTCGTCCCAGACGGCCGGATCCAGGCAGGGACGGATGCTCAGTACCGCGCTCATCGGAGCTTCATATCTCGTGTCCTCGACGCATCCCTCGCGGGGACGGGCCTTCCTACGGCGAAACGCTTGTCATCCCTTCCTTGCGGACCGGAGATCTCCCGCCCAGACTGCGAAGATCCTTAATTTAACGCTGTTGGCGAATGCTGCCGGGGATCGGTGTCCCCTCCGTGCCGCCCGGCCGCGAAGCTGCTAACGTCCCGGGATGCCGAGGACGCTCGAACACTTCATCCGCGACACGCCCGTCCTGCGCGAGGCGGCCCTGCGGGTGCGGGCGCTGTCCCGGTCGATGGCGGCGGCGCCGGCGGGTCTCTACACCCTGTGCTACCATCATGTCGCGCCGGGCGAGCAGGCGGGCTTCGCCCGGCAGATGTGCTTCCTCGGCCGCCACGGCACGTTCGTCACGGCGGACCGGGCCGCCGACCTCGTCGCGAACGGCACGGCCGGGCAGGGCCGCCACTTCCTCGTCAGCTTCGACGACGGCTACGCCGACACCCACGGGGTGGCGCTCCCCGTGCTGCGGGCGCTGTCGATCCCCGCGATTGTGTTCCTGGTCAGCGACTGGGTCGACGCGCCCCCCGGCGGGGACCGGGCCGGCTACATGGACCGCGCCGCCGTGGCCGACTGGCTCGCCGCCGGGCTCGACGTCGGGTCGCATTCGGCGAGCCACCGCAACCTCGGGCGTCTCGCGGCGACGGAGGTCGCCGGGGAACTGGGTCGGTCGCGCCGGGACTTGGAGGCGATGACCGGCCGTCCGGTCCGGCACTTCGCCTGCCCCTGGGGCGTGGCCGGCACCGACTTCGACCCGGGCCGCGACCCGGCCCTTGCCCGCGACGCCGGCTACCACAGCTTCCACACCACCCGCCGGGGCGTGGCCCGGGGCCCGGAGGATCTGCTGCTGATGCCCCGCCACGTCCTCGAACCCGCCTGGGGGCTCTACCAGATCGATGCCCTCGTGGGCGGGCCGACGCGCGCCGCCCGATGATCCACGCGATGAGCCGCCGCGCATCCGGGCGCCGCGACGGACCCGTCGTCATCGTGATCGGCGCCCGCGCGCCCTACATGCACCGCCTCTATGAGCGCCTGGGAGCGACCCTGGACCGGCCGCTCCACGTCCTCGCTTGCAGTGCCCGGGAGGCGGCCCGGCACTGGGAGATGCCCGAGCCCGAGGCCTATCGCTTCGCCGTGGTGCCGGGGCTGCGCTGGTACCGCAGCGCCGTGAGCAACCTCTACATCAACCCCGCCATCGTGCCGCGTCTCGCGGCCCTGCGGCCCAGCCTCGTCGTCGTCAACGACTTCGCCCCCACCATGCTGATGGCCGCCGCCGCGGCGCGGTGGCTCGGGGTGCCCTACGGCCTGCGCACCGACGGGGTGCCGGAGACCGATCCGGGCCGGCGCTCGCGGCCGCACCGGGCGATGCGGCGCCTGCTGGTGCCGGGGGCGCGCTTCGGCCTCGGAGCGAGCGCCGGCAGCCTCGCGCTCCTCCAAGGCTACGGCCTCCCCGCCGACCGCCTCGCCCTGGCGCCGCTCTTCCCCGCCTGGGAGCCCGGCCCGGCCGCCACGACGCCGGAGACGGAGCGCCCCTACGACCTCCTGTTCTGCGGCATCCTGAACGAGGACGTGAAGGGCGCGCGCTTCTTCACCGACGTCGTCCTTGCCTGCCAGGCCCGGGGCCGGACCCTGCGGGTCCGGGTCGCGGGCGACGGCCCCCTGCGGGCGGAGATGGAGTCGCGGCTGGCGGCGGCCGGGATCGCGGCCCAGTTCGACGGCTTCGTGCAGCAGGCCGACCTCGGGGCCGTCTACGCCTCGGCGCGCCTCTTCCTGTTCCCGAGCCGCGGTGACGTCTGGGGCATCGTGCTGCAGGAGGCCCTGCAGAGCGGCGCGGCGGTGCTGGCCTCGCCGCATTCGGGCGCGGCGCGCGAGCTCGTGGCGGCCTGGGATTGCGGCGAGGTCCGCCCCCTGACGGTGGCGGGCTGGGCCGAGGCGGCCCTCGCGCTCCTCGACGATCCCGCCCGGCGCGCGACCTATCGCACCCGGGCCGTCCCGGCCCTGGCGCGGTTCTCCCTCGAGGCCGCGACGGGGGCCTATCGCGCGGCATTGGCCCCCGTCGTCGGCTGAGGGGCGCCCGGTCTCAGACCGGCCGGACCCCGCCCGGGCGCGGGGCGCGCTTGGCGCAGCGGGCCCGGTCGAGGGCCACGATGGCGAGGAAGCGCGGCACCACCTGGGCGTAGCGGGCGCGCAGGCGCCGGGGCTCCTGGATCAGCCGGTAGAGCCATTCGAGGCCGCACCAGGTCATCAGCCGGGGCGCGCGCGGGATCGTGCCGATGTTCACGTCGAAGGCGGCCCCGACCCCCATGGCGATGACGCCGGGCAGGGCGGGCGTGTGCGCCTGCATGAAGAGTTCCTGCTTGGGCGTGCTCAGGCCGATCCAGAGGATCTGGGTGCCGTTGGCGCGCAGGCGCGCGTAGAGGTCCTGGGCCTCGGGCTCCGTGAGCGGCCGGTAGGGCAGGGTCTCGGCCCCCGCCACGGCGAGGCCCGGCGCGCGCCGGGCCATCTCGGCGGCGAGCTTCTCGGCGACCCCCGGCCCGCCGCCGAGGAAGTAGTGGCGCCAACCCGCCTCGAGTCCCGCGCGGCACACCGCCTCGACCGATTCGATGCCCGGCACCTGCGCGATGGCCGTGTGGCCGCGCAGGCGCCCGACCCAGGCGAGGGGCCGCCCGTCGGCGCAGACCAGCAGGGCGGCGTCGTGGGCGGCGCGCACCTCCGGCTCGTCCTGTGCCCGCACGATGCCGTGGGCGTCGCGGAAGACCACGAAGGTCCCGGGCGCCGGAGCCTGCCGGCTCAGGCGGCGCCGGAGCGCGGCGACCAGGCCGGCCATGTCGGTGATCGAGATCGGAACGCCGCCGAGGAGGAAGTGGGGGACGTCCGGGTCGTGGCCCCAGGCGCGCACGGGCATGTCATGGTCCGGTGTGAGAGGGCGCGAAGTCAGAGGGCGCGAAGTCAGAGGGCGCGAAGTCAGGGGGCGCGTCATGCGGCAGCCCGGGGCATGGCGGCGGAACGGGTGGCGATGGCTTCGCGGTAGATCGCGAGGGCGCGCGCGGTGACGGCGTCCTCGGTCCAGTCGCGCTCGTAGGCGAGGCGGGCGTGGCGCCCCATCGCCCGCGCGGCGTCCGGGTCGTCGACGATCCGGTCGAGGGCCTGGGCGAGGGCGTCGGGATCGCGGGGCGGGACGAGGAGGCCGGTGCGGCCCTCCGTCACGAGGTCGGCGAGGGCGCCGATGCGCGCGGCGACCACCGGCGTGCCGAGGCTGAACGCCTCGGCGATCACCATCGGCAGGCCCTCGTACCAGTGCGAGGGCACCACCAGGGCGGCCGCCCGCGCCATCGCGGCCTGCACGGCCGTGGGGTCCTGCGGGCCGAGCAGGGTCAGGCCGGGCTCGCGGGCGAGGGCGTCCGCCTCGGGCCCTTCGCCGATGACGGTGATCGGGGCCCGGGTCAGGCGCGCGGCCGCCCTCAGGGTGCCGACACCCTTCTCGGGCACGAGCCGTCCGACGAACAGGATGCCGGCCCGGGGGCCGCGCGCGTCGAGGCCCGGATCGGCCAAACCGTTGGGCTTGATGCGGATGCGGCTCTCCGGCAGCCCGGCGGCGAGGAAGCGGGTGCGGGCGAAGGGCGTCAGCGCGATGAAGCGGTCGACGTCCCGTTCCCAGGTGCCGGCGCGCCGGTGCACGTCGATCATCCGCGCCACGGCCAGGGACCCCAGGCGGGACCCGCGATAGCAGGCGTGACGCACCGCCTGGTAGGGCGAGCCGGTCACGCAATCCTCGCAGGGGCGGGACTCGCGCATGAGGATGCCGTTGGCGCAGGTCACGCGGAAGTTGTGCAGGGTCTGGACGGTGGCGACCCCCTCGGCCCGGACCGCGGCGTGCATGCCCGGCGACACCTGCGGGAAGACGTTGTGCGCGTGCACCACGTCGGGGCGGAAGGCGCGGACGGCCTCCACCACGGCGGCGATCCCGCGCGGGGCGTGCGGCGCTTCGTAGGCGGTGCGCAGCCGGTCCCAGCCCGTCCGGATCGCGGCATTGTCGAAGAACAGGGTCTCCACGACCTGCCCGGCGCGGCGCAGGCTCGCCACCTCCTGGGCCACCACCGAATCCTCGCCACCGCGCACCTGATAGCGGTTGTGAACCACGAGGATGCGCAGGGGCGCGGCCGTGACGGGGCCCGCGGGCGTATCCCGCCGGTCCGGAAGCGCTGTGGTCGGGCGACGCTGTGCGACTTCTGGTTCCATCATCGCAGGATGCCAAGCCACGGAGAATGGCAGCGGGGCTGCCGGCGAAGAGCGAGACGATCGTGACGTGATCGTCGGTGTTTTGCAAGAATAACAGCGTGTCCTTTAAGATTTCACACCGCGGAACGACAAGCATTGTAAACTGCCGTTCACCAAGATCTTACCAAGTTTGATTGCGTTGCGGCAGAACCCGTCGACCACCATGCATCGCCCCGAATTGTGGGCCCCTCGGCGAGTCGTTTCGCGGTCGGGCCAGCGACAAAGAGTCGTCGTTCAAGATCAGGGGAGCGCCTTGGACTGTCAGTCCGGCCTCTCCGGGGCCAACGCCGTTTTAGCGTGGCCGTTCGCGCCGGTGGCGCGAAAGCCAATTTATGGTTGACGATCGCCCGCCCGTGCCGCGCCGGCCCGGTCGTGCGGGATTCGGGCCGGATCGGATCGGCCGGCCCATGCGGGAATCGCATGCCGCGGGGTGTGATCCCCGCAGATCAGGGATGCGCGACCACAGGGCCAGGAACATGGGCCGGGGCCTGTCGTTGATGGGGCAGACTGATCGCACGGGCGGCGCATCCCGCCTGCCCGAGATCATGTTCCGCCGACATCGGAGGCTCGGCGTCGCGACCGCGCAGGCTGCGGGATGAGCGACGCGCCTTCCATGAGACTTGAAGGACGAACCGAATGGCCGATTCCAAGACCCAAGCCGGAAACCAGCGTCTCCACGAGACCCAGAACGGCACGAAGTCCAACGCGAAGAAGGTTTCGATCGAGGTGCTCAACGCGCGCCTGTCGGACGGGATCGACCTCGCCCTCGACGTGAAGCAGGCGCACTGGAACCTGAAGGGACCGCAGTTCATCGGCATCCACGAGATGCTCGACGGATTCCGGACCGAGCTCGACGACTATAACGACAAGGTCGCGGAGCGCATCACCCAGCTCGGCGGCACCGCCCGCGGCACCGCCCAGGCGGTCGCATCGGCCTCGCAGCTGAAGGCCTACCCCCTCGACGCCTACGCGATCGCCGACCACTTGGCCGCACTGATCGACCGCTACGGCGTCTACGCCAACGCGGTGCGTCAGAACATCGACGACACCGACGAGGCCGGTGACGCCGGCACCGCCGACCTCCTCACCGAGGTGTCGCGCGGCGTCGACAAGCAGCTCTGGTTCCTCGAGGCCCACGTGCAGGAGCCGACCGGCGCCCTGCGCGACGGCGACCACGCCGGCCAGCGCTGAGCGCCAGCCAAGAACCGACGGATCGGGGGACGCCACGCGGCGTCCCCTTTTTCGTGGACGGAGTGCCGTGAACGGACGACCGGTTCCCTTCGGTGGTCGCAAGACCTCCCAACCACCGTCCGGCGTCCTGTGCGGGTCTCGTCTCCTTCTGGGAGAGGGAGCTCGTTGTGTCTCGCAGGGGCGGCCGGTCACCGACGCCGTCCGACCACCCCGGTCTCCAGAAACCCGCTCGCGATCCGCGAAAACTCCGGCGTGCGCAGGTAGCCGTAGGATTTGTGGTGGTTCGCCTCGCCCGTGGGCCGCCGGTAATCGTTCACCACCCGGTGATCGGCGATGGCGACCCCGGTGTCGCTGGGAGCGTAATCCTCCGCCAGGGTGCCGGTGACGGTGGCGATGTCGTTGCCGTCGGCGAGGTTGGTCCAATGCTTCAGATTGTTCGGCACCCGGGTGGCGCCGAATTCGCTCGCGATCTTCATCTTCACCTTCGCGAGACCGAGGGGCGAGCCGACCGTGATCAGATGGTCGACGCGCAGGTCCGGCGCGTCGCGCTCCAGCTGCCGCAGGACGTCGTAGGCGATCACCGAGCCCATGGAATGGGCGACCAGCAGGATGCGGTGGTCGCGAAATGCGGCGAGGCGCTCGCTCAGGCGGGTCCGGACCTCCGCCGCGAAGGCGCGTTCGCCGTGGTAGTGCCAGAGATCGTCGAAGCGGTGCTCCAGGATGACGTCGTCGACGAGGGTGACCCCCGTCAGCCCCTCGATGCGGTCGATCCCGGCATACAGGGTGGCCAGCACGTCCTGACCCGTCAGCCTCGGTGCATCCTCCTCGGCGGGGAGAGGGTCGGAGGTCGCCTGGGGGCGGTAGGGCTCGGCGAGGTCGTCGCTGGCCAGCGGCGTCTCGTAGCGCAGGTCGGCCCAGTAGACGAAGGCGAAGGTGAACGCGGCGCCGTCGACGCCCTCGTTGCGCGCCAGGCCCTCGGCGATGGCGTCCCGCCACCAGCGCGTCTTCTCATCGACCGGCGGCTTGTTGGCCAAGCCGTGGATGCCGACGATGACGCTGGGCCGTTCCATGATGTCCGAGGGCGTCCTGATCGTGGGGGCGGTTCTGCCGCGCTCAGCGGGGAACTAGGGTCGATGGCGCGGCCGGCGACCGGGCGAAAGGTCGCCCGGCGGGAGGGCGCTCAGCCGGCATCTTCCCAGTAGCCCCGGACATCGGCCGCCGTGGCGGTGAGGTGGACCTGCTCGTCAACCCGCTCGACCCAGGACAGCGGCAGCAGGTGGTGGCGGCCATGGGCCGCCGGATCGGACCGCGTCAGCTTGATGAGGGTATCGCCCTCCATGTGGTCGACCGTCCCGACATGCAGTCCGTCCGACGATCGCACCTCCATGTGCGCCGCGATCGCCTGCGCCGTGATCTCCGATGGCTCTGCCATGTCGCCTTTCCGCCTTGGACCCTTCGTGCCACAACGGCCAAGCGCCGCCCTGGTTCGACCCCGCGGGCGCTTCGCCACGGGGCCTCAGGCGGGCCGCTTCGTGAAGCCGATATCCGCCGCCACCGCCCGGAGCCGCTCCGGCTCCCGCTCCTTGCGCTCCGAGTAGCGGTCGACGAGGTAATCGGCCCGCTCGCGGGTCAGAAGCGTGAACTTCACGAGTTCCTCGCAGACATCGACCACCCGGTCGTAGAGCGGCCCCGGATTCATCCGGCCGGCGGCGTCGAACTCCCGGTAGGCCATCGGCACCGAGGACTGGTTCGGGATGGTGATCATCCGCATCCAGCGCCCCAGGACGCGCAGGCCGTTGACTGCGTTGAAGGATTGCGAGCCGCCGGAAACCTGCATCACCGCCAGGGTCCGCCCCTGGGTCGGGCGCACCGAGCCCTCCGACAGGGGCAGCCAGTCGACCTGGGCCTTCATCACGCCGGTCATGGCCCCGTGGCGCTCGGGGCTGACCCAGACCTGGCCCTCGGACCAGATCGAGAGGAAGCGCAGTTCCTGCACCTTGGGATGGTCGGCGGTCGCGTCGTCCGGCAGCGGCAGGCCGTGCGCGTGGTAGATCCGCACCTCGCCGCCCATGGCCTCCAGGAGGCGCGCCGCCTCGTAGGCCAGGAACCGGCTGAACGAGCGCTCCCGCAGGGACCCGTAGAGGATGAGGAAGCGCGGCGCGTGGGTGAAGGCTTGGCGGATCCCGAGGTCGGCGGAGGTCGGGACCGCGAAATGCGCCGCGCTCAAGGCCGGCAGGCCATCGGCGAAGGGCCGCGGGGGCCCGGCGCGATCGGTCTCGTCCCCATCGGTCGTGTTCGGATCGGTCTTGTCCAAGGGCTCGGCATCCTCTACGTTTCAATGATGTTTGAAACATTGACATCATGATGGACGAGGGGCAAGCCGTCGCCGCCTTCTCCGCCCTCGGCCAGGAGCACCGCCTGCGCATCGTGCGCCGCCTCGTCACCGCCGGGCCGGACGGCCTGGCGGCGGGGCTGCTCGCGGAGGCGGTCGGGGTCTCTGCGACCAACCTGTCGTTCCACCTCAAGGAACTGAGCCGCGCCGGCCTCGTCACCGCGCAGCGCGAAGGCCGCTCGATCCGCTACCGCGCCGCCTACCCGGACCTGTCGGCGCTGATCCAGTTCCTGATGCGCGATTGCTGTCAGGGCCGCCCCGAGGTCTGCGCCCCCGCCGTCGCCGCCCTCTCGACCTGCTGCCCGGAGCCCGCCTGATGGACGTCGTCATCTACCACAACCCGGCCTGCGGCACGTCCCGCAACACCCTCGGCCTCATCCGCAACGCCGGCCTCGAGCCGCACGTCGTCGAGTACCTCAAATCGCCCCCGACCGGCGCGCTGCTGCGCCGCCTCGCGGAGCGGGCGGGCCTCACCCTCCGCGATCTCCTGCGCGAGAAGGGCACGCCCTATGCCGAACTCGGCCTCGACGACCCGACGCTCAGCGACGACCAACTCCTCGACGCCATCGCGGCGCACCCGATCCTCCTCAACCGGCCCCTGGTGGTGAGCCCCCTGGGCGTCGCCCTGTGCCGACCCTCCGAGACCGTGCTCGCCCTGCTCCCGCCGCAGCGGGGGGCCTTCGCCAAGGAGGATGGTGCCCCCGTTGTCGATGCCCAGGGGCGGCCGGCCACGAGCCTCTGATCCCGCCCGGGAGCAAGACCTCGCCGGGGAGCAAGACCTCGCCCCGGTGAAAGAACTCGCCCGGGTGAAAGAACTCGCAAGATTTCGTCGCGACACCAACAAGAAACGCCGATGCTCGCCCTCGCCATCTTCGTCGTCACCCTGGTCCTCGTCATCGTCCAGCCGCGAGGGCTCGGGATCGGATGGAGCGCCCTCGCGGGGGCCGCCGTCGCCCTGGCCACCGGCGTGATCCAGCCCGGCGACATCCCGGTGGTCTGGCACATCGTCTGGGACGCCACCTTCACCTTCGTGGCGCTGATCGTGATCTCCCTCCTCCTCGACGCGGCGGGCTTCTTCCAATGGGCCGCCCTGCACGTCGCCCGCTGGGGCGGCGGTCGCGGTCGCCGGCTGTTCCCCCTGGTGATCCTGCTCGGCGCCGCCATCGCGGCGGTCTTCGCCAATGACGGGGCCGCCCTGCTGCTCACCCCGATCGTGCTGGCGATCCTGCTCCGGCTGGATTTCCCGCCGGCGGCCGCGATGGCCTTCATCGTCGGCTGCGGGTTCGTCGCCGATTCGACCAGCCTGCCGCTGGTCATCTCGAATCTCGTCAACATCGTTTCGGCGAATGTCTTCGGCATTTCCTTCGGCCGCTACGCCGCCGTGATGGGGCCGGTGAACCTCGTGTCCCTGGCCGCGACCCTCGCGGTGCTGTGGCTATTCTACCGGCGCGACCTCGACACGACCTACGCGGTATACCGTCTGGACCCGCCGGCCTCCGCCATCCGCGACGCCCGCGTGTTCCGGGCGGCCTTCCCGCTTCTCGCCGTGCTCCTCGGCGCCTACTTCGTCACCGCCCCGTTCGGCGTCCCGGTCTCCGCCGTCACCGGTGCCGGCGCGCTCCTTCTGCTCGCCCTCGCGAATCGCAGCGGCGTGATTCCCCTGCGGAAGGTCCTCGCCGGGGCCCCCTGGCAGATCGTGCTGTTCAGCCTCGGCATGTACCTCGTGGTCTACGGCCTGAAGAATGCCGGCCTCACCGAACTCCTCGCCCAGGGCCTGGTCCGGCTCGCCCAGGCCGGCCCGGTGGTCGCCACCCTCGGCACGGGCATCGCCGCCGCCCTGCTGTCCTCCGTGATGAACAACATGCCGAGCGTCCTGGTGGGGGCGCTGGCGATCCAGCAGGCCCCCGACCTGTCGCCCCTGACCCGCGAATTGATGATCTACGCCAACGTCATAGGCTGCGATCTCGGCCCGAAATTCACGCCGATCGGCAGTCTCGCGACCCTGCTGTGGCTGCACGTCCTCGACGCCAAGGGCCACCGCATCACCTGGGGCCAGTACATGCGGGTCGGCCTCCTCATCACGCCGCCGGTCCTGCTGGCAAGCCTCCTCGCCCTGGCCCTCTGGCTCCCGCATCTCGGGACGCCGTGAGCCGCCCGCGGCCTGCGCCGCGGCGCGAAATCGCTCGGCGACCAACAATCGTGAATGCGCGCTCCGGCCCGATGCCGGACCCTGTCCGCTCACCGAGGCTCCGAGGGGGTCCCATGAGAGCGGCGTTGGAGGAGGGGCTGGCGGCCCTGGAGCGGATCATCGCCACGGCCGAGGAGCGCCGGGTCGACCAGATGATCCGGATCGCCGTTCTCCTCGCCGAGGAACAGGACCCGACCGACGCGCAGGACGCATTGCGCCGGACCGAGCGCCTCCTCAAGATCATGCGGACGCAACGGACCCTGCTGATCGGCGTCCATCCGGTGCCAACCGACCCCGTCGGGCAAGTCGATGCCTCCCTCGCGGCGGTCCTGTCCGGTCCGGCGCCTGACCGCGCCGCACGCCTGTAATCTCACCGCTGCACCTGGAGCGGGAAGCTGAGTTCCGTGGTGCCGGCTGGGGTCAGAAGCGGCGCGGGCGGCGGGCCGAACGGCCCGGCTGCCCGGACCCGGCTCCGTGCCCGCTCATCGAGATCCGGCACGCCGGAACTCCGCTCGACCTCCACCCGATTGACGAAGCCGTCGGCCGCGATCTGGACCCGCACCACCACCGTTCGGCGCCCGCGCTTGCGGCCGGCGGGGGCTGGGCCCCGCTCGACCATATCGATCTTCGCGAGGACCGCCGACACCCAGCCCGTCACCTCCGACGAGGGGCGCTCCCGTGCCTCGAGCCCCGCGCCGCTCAAGAGTGTCGCGCCAACGCTGATCCATCCGACGACCGAGCGCAGTCTCATCGTGGGTACTCCAGCACGCTGCCGTCAGAACGTTCGACCGGTCCGGCCCGCCGGGCCATCCACCCCGCGGCGCCGATTAAACACAAACGGCGCAGGGCCTTGAGGCCGCTGCGCCGCTGGTTCTGGCCGCCGAGGGGGCGAAGGCGGCCGCAGGTGTGATGCGCCCGGATCGCCCGCGCGGATGTGCGCCGAAACACGCCCAATGCGACGTGGCCGGTTGCGGTTGCATCCACGGCGGCTTGCGGGCCTGTCCCTCATGGTGCCGAGGGTTTGATCGGCCCGCTCCGCGTCAGGCGCGGTGGACGATAGTCCAGAGTTGCGTGATGCGGACTGGGGTGCCGCACCTGGGACGGGCGTCCGTCCGCGCGCATCCGCTGATCCGCTTCGGCCCAGGATGGTGGGCCGGCCCCGGGCTGCGTCCAGTGGACCAAGGAAGCTTCGTCACACCAATGGATCAGCTTCGGCATCGCCTGCCGATGCGCGCCGGCCATCATGTACCGGCGCATGGCAGCCTCGTCGTCCCACACCGTCATGGTCCAGAAGGTCCAGGCATGGTCGGCCAGGATTGATCCCGCCCGGAACCCGGCCGCCTTCCGCGCCTGTCTCTGCGTGCGGACGGCGTGGACGGCAAAGCCCGGCAGGAACCGAACCGAGCGGATTCTCAAGCGCGTGATACTCACGAAGGGCACGTCATGCAGTCCCCGGTCACCTCTCGTTGCGACGGTTCTTCAGGCAGATTAGACCATCAGCCGACCGAGCGGGAATTCGTCCGCCGCATGGTCCCTTCCTGTGGTTGCGGAGCGATCCGGGCTTCTACGCCATTCTCGCTTCCGACATGCCAATGATCAAACGCTGGCAACGTGCCGAACGGCACGGTTTTTCCGGTTGTGAGATGCCGGTTCGACATCGCGTTACAAGCCGCATCTAGCCGCAACTTGATGGAGACCATGCAAACCCGGTTGGATGGCGCTACGGATCCGCGTGTTGCTTCGTTTTGGCTGCACTTGTTATGCTCGCCGAAGCCGTTGCTTCGCCTACGGTTACGCGGTGCGTTAAGGCATTTGGCGGGCGTCGCTGCCGACGCGGTACCCTGTGGACATCAACCCCCCGGCGGCGACATCACCCGCGTCTCCAGCGGGTATGGCCGCCAACCCCCTTTGCACCGGAGGAGAATGCCGAGCAGGACAGCTTCCCGGTCTGGCAGTCCGGCCGTACCTCTAGGGGGACGTCTCGGTCACCCCGCACATCGGGGTAGGGGATATCGAAACACCCTGACTGCACCTGCCCGCCGCACCGCGCGACGCGGCGGGCAGGTCCAAACTCATCGCGACGGTGTCCCGCGACATCATCGAACGGCAGCAAAAGGCGCTGCGGCACCCTATCTATTCACCAGCGACGTCAGGCGTCGATCCGGGAGAGAGGGAACCATGAGCCATGAACGCGCAGTCCTCGCAGGAGGATGCTTCTGGGGGATGCAGGACCTGATCCGGCGGCAGGAGGGCGTCGTGTCGACCCGTGTCGGCTATACGGGGGGCGATGTTCCGAACGCAACCTACCCGAACCACGGCACACATGCGGAGGCGATCGAGATCATTTTCGATCCCGAGCGGACGAGCTTTCGCCGGGTGCTGGAATTCTTCTTTCAGATCCACGATCCGACAACCCCGAATCGGCAGGGAAACGATCGTGGCCTGAGCTATCGCTCGGCGATCTATTACACCGATGACGCTCAACGCCGGGT
The DNA here is from genome assembly GCF_001422215.1 of Methylobacterium sp. Leaf89. NCBI lineage: Bacteria > Pseudomonadati > Pseudomonadota > Alphaproteobacteria > Hyphomicrobiales > Methylobacteriaceae > Methylobacterium > Methylobacterium sp. Leaf89. The sequence continues at coordinate 166,803 of NZ_LMML01000029.1, forward strand.
CGCCGCGGAGACCATCGCCGATGTCGATGCATCGGGTCTCTGGCCCGGGAAGGTCGTCACCGAACTGGCTCCCGTCGGGCCTTTCTGGGAGGCCGAGCCTGAGCACCAAGATTACCTTGAGCGCCGCCCCGACGGCTATACGTGTCACTTCATCCGCCCGAATTGGCGGCTTCCTGTGAGGACGCCCGCTTCGCAGAATGCCTGACCGTCGGGGATCCCGCGAAGTGCCTTGTCCGAGGCGGTTGGATCGGTTGGTGGACCGGCTGGACGTCTGTCCGACCGCGAGGTTCTGGAATCACTCGGCCGGATTGGCTACGTCAGCACGGGTATCGGTCTAATTGCTGCCGTTCGCGAACGCTCCGGCGCTGCGAAGACGGGCCAACCGGACCTCCAGACCGCAAGACAGCCCCGCTGCCGCGCAGACGATCCCGTCGACCTCCGGACGAGGATCGCTCGGCGCGGTGGTTCGGTTTCGGGTCGATCGCGTCGTGACCGGGAGGGGCCTTCCCTTGCCGATGCGCTTTTCGAGGCACGCTGCGAGCCGAGACTTCGCGATCCCGATCGACCGACCGGCATGATTGTGGTGCTGCGAAAGGAGGAAGTGGTGCCGCAAGAGGGATTCGAACCCCCGACCCCCTCATTACGAATAGTGTCGCACCCGGTCCATAGGGGTATGCAGAGGTATATCCGGCACCTCCCAACACTCTGTTTCTACTGACTTAATCGGGATATCGTGGGGTATGTGGCGTTCGGCAGGTTTGTAGAAACCGTGCTGCCCATGTGCTGCCCACAGGGTCCTGATCGATGAAACAGAAGCTGACCGATGCTCTCGTCGCAAAGGCGGCTTTACCGCCCGGCACCATCGACATGGTGCTCTGGGACAGCGACGTCTCCGGCTTCGGTCTGCGCATTCGCCCCGCCGGCAAGACCTGGATCCTCGCCTACCGCCCGGCCGGTGCTGGCCGATGCGCCTGCACGAAGAAGATGAAGCTGGCGACCCTCGGCGCGGTCGCCAAAGTGTCTGCCGCGCGCACGCTTGCCCAGGTGGAGCTTGGACGGATTGCGTCGGGCGCTGACCCCCTGGCCGCGCGAGCTCAGAACCGCATTCGCGAGAAAGCTCGCCTGGGCGACCTGCTCGATCGCTACGACCGGCACCTCGAGCGACGGCAGTACGTGAACCGTAAGGACGTGCTGGTCATGCTGCGCTCGAGGATGGCGCCACTCCTGAATCGCGACGTGGCAACCATCACCGGCGCCGAGTTCGCGAAGATCACCGACGCCATCAGGGAAAAGGGCCTGCATGGCGCGGCCGCGCATTTCCGCACGCTCTGCCGGGCGTTCCTAACTTGGTGCGTTGCCGACGCGAAGGTGCTGCCGGTGAACCCGCTCGCTGGGCATCGGAAGGAGCGAGCCACACGAGCCGACCGCCTCGCGAAGACGGAGAAAGGTCGAGCCCTCTCTGACGCCGACCTGGCCAAAGTGTGGGCCGCAGCCGATCCTGATTCGACCGCCGGCCGGCTGATCCGCTTCTATATCCTCACCGGCTGCCGGCGCGGGGAGGGGGCCGGCATCACGTGGGCGATGCTCAACACGGGCACCACCGTATTCGAGCTGCCTCCGGTCTTCGTGAAGCAGGGTCGCGGGCACAAGGTCCCCGTGACGGCCCAGCTACAGAGCCTGCTGGATCTCTGCTGCCGGGACGCCCGGTCCGACCTCGTTTTCCCGTCCGCCCGGACCGGCGGCCCGATGAGCGGATGGACGAAACTGGTTGCCGGCCTGACGAAGGCGTCCGGTGTCGAGTTCACGCTGCACGATCTGCGTAGGACTTTCCGGACCGGCTTGTCTCGGCTCGGTGTCGATGTGGACACCGCAGAACTCGCCTTGGGGCACGCGCGGGCGGATCTCGAAGCAATCTACAATCGCGACGAAGGGCTCGATCGCCTTCGGGATGCCTTCGAACGGTGGGGTGCGTTCGTGGCGTCGCTATCGGCAACCGCCGAAGCGCAACGAGTGGCGGCCTTAGACAATGTCGCGTGAGTGGGATCGACTACCGCGTTGAGTAAGCACTAGAAAAGAAGATGCTGTATGTCACTTGTATGTCATCTTGCGGAGCGGCGCTTAAGACCTTGACAAACCAAGTAATACTTTAATATACTGACGTTGCCGCGCTGCCCTGATGACCTGTGAACCTGCGAACCTGAAGCGGCTCAATCTTCATCGCATCGATGATGGACGACGCATGCGCGGTCCGTCTCACAGGAGAGCTGTATGTCAGCGAGCGCAGCCCCATGCGCCGGCGCAAGCCCGCGTGCCGTACCGGATATCGAAAAACTGCCTGGCGAAGCGCTGATCACCCGCCGGCAACTCGCGGCCGTGAGCAGCTTTGCTCTCATCACCCTGAAGGTCTGGGCCAAGCAGGGCCGCGGCCCTCGCATCACCGTCGTAGAGGGGCGGCCTCGCTACCGCGTGCGCGACGTCCGGGAATGGATGGGGGCGGCGTCATGAGCAGCCAGCGCCACTACTCCGCTTTTGCGAAAAAGCCCGTCGCCGGCACGGTCTTCGACTTCCACGTGGCCGCGACGGAGATCTGCGACGAAGAGCCGATCCTGTCGATCGGGTGGTCTGCCTGCTTCCATCCCGCCACGTCAGCAGGACCGCGCATGCCCGCACTCCCGAACGAACTCGAACTCTGGCGCGAGCGCAATTCGCTCTCGGTCCGCGAGACCGCAGCCGTCTTCCGCCGATCCACCTCATGGGTCCGTGACCGCATTACCGATCGCAGCTTGGCAGTCCTTCACTCGCCTATCCGCAGCCCGACTGAAGTCACCGTCAGCAGCATCGCCGCTCTGATCGATCGGCTCGGCCCTGAAAGAGTGCAGATCAGCCCACCGCGCCGTCGCGGCGCCTACCTGAGACTGATCGTCGACAACACAGCTTCATAAACAAAACGGCCAGAAACCCTCGCCACAAGGGTACTCCTGGCCGTTCCGCATTAGTGTTCGAGGACGTCTTATGCTTGATCGCCCCAATCTAGCGCCCTCTGGGCCACACGACAATACGATTTCCTTCCTCAGTGGGGGCGATCGATGAACGCTCAGTCTCCGAACAACAAATTCCAGAAGCTGCGGGAAGCCGGCTATTGGCTGACTGTCCCGATCGTGCCCCCCGGCTCGCCCCTATCGCCTCGGTCCGTGCTGTCGAAGCCGGGCAAAAAGATCGGCAAGGTTCCCGGTGTCCGCCACGCCGATGGCCTTTGGTCTTCGCTCCCCAATTGGCAGGTGTCCGAGCCGACGGAGAGAGATCTGCGGAAATGGCACGGTATGAGCGCCGGCATCGGTATCCGAACCGGGCTGCAGCATGACGGCACGTACCTCTACGCCATCGACGCCGACACGAAGGTTCAGGCCTGCGCCGACATCATTCATGCCCAGGTCGAGGGCCTGTTCAAGGACGCACCAACCCGCGTCGGAGAGGCGCCCAAGGCGCTGTACGTCGTACGGTGTAGCGGCGAAGTCGAATATACGTCGATCGGCTTCACGGGCGGCGTGGTCGAGATTCTAGGAAAAGGAAAGCAGTTCGTCGCTTCGGCGATTCACCCGGGCACGCTCAGAGAGTACGAGTGGACGCAGAAGCTTCGCCCGCTCTGCGACCTGCCGATTTGCGCACCGGAGTATATCTCCGGGTTGATGGCTTCGCTCCAAGGCTTACTGCCCGAGGCCGGGGCCATCTATCGAGAGGGGGGAGCCCGGCGCGACACGCCGCAAGGTTCGCTCGCCGGCGATCCGGATACAGTCGGGGCAGCGCTGCGGTTGATCCCCAATGTCTACGAGCCGCCCGGCCGGGCGAAGTTCGTCAAGATGGCTGCGGCTGTGCGAGGCGCCTGTCAGAACGACTACGAACGCGGCTTAGAGCTCTTCGTGGAATGGGCCGAGAAAGCCAACGTCCCCGATCCGCAGGACGACCCGGAGCAGACATACAAGAGCATCAAAGCGCCGTTTGCGGTCGGTGCCCCTTGGCTGTTCGAGCTGGCGGAAGCAGCCGACCCAACGGGCAAGTTCAAGAAAGCGGATGCATGCGCGCTGCCGTGGTTCGATGAGGTCGCCGCGGCAGCTGCGATCACTGCAGGAGAGGAGGCGCTTGCGGGTGCTCCCGCGGGCGAAGCGGCGTCCTCGGTATTCGACGACGTCGAACCGATCGACATCTTCGGCGATGCGGATCCTTCCGAGCTCGATACTCCGCCGGACGGGGCAATCCCTCCCATCATTGGCCCATGGGCACGCGACGAAGCTCGACGAAAGGGCGTTCCGCTTTTCCCGATGCGCCGCAGGCTGCAGCGGCGCCTAAGCCCGCCCGCGTCATCAGCTTCGAAGGCCGCCGTATCAGTGTTCCGGGTGATGCGACCGACGACGAAATCAGGGAGATCCTGAACACGCCCGCTCCGCCGGCCTCAAAGATCATCGAAGTCGACGCGCCGGACGGGAGCATTGTCGAGTTCCCGGCCGGCACGTCCGACGATGTCATGTCGAACGCGATGCGGGCGAAGTTCGGCGGTCCATCGGGACGCACCCTTGCCCCCGCGGCACCGGCCGAGGCCGGCGGCTTCCTGTCGACGGTTGGCGGCCTGGCGAAGGCCGGAGCACAGGGCGTGGTGTCCGGCTTGAACATGCTGGCCGACGCGCCGGTCCAGGCGGTGAACCAGGCGCCCCGGCTCCTCAACATCAACGGCGCCCTGGTCAACAAGATCATGGGCCGCGAGGTAGTGCCGTCCTTCGGGCCGATCAGCGACAACCCGCTCCTGCCCTCCGACATCATTCAGGCCGGCCCGCGCGCGGCCGGCGCCCGCGAGTACCAGCCGCAAGGCACGGCCGAGCGCATCGTGAACCGTGTCGGCCAGGAAGTCGGCGCCTCGGCCGTTCCGGCGGCTGGCGCGCTCGTCGCCGGTGGCCGTCTCGGCGTCCAGGGCGCCCGGGCGCTGGCGACGAGCGAGAACCCGCTCGCGGCCCTGGCCTACGGCCCCGTCGAGGCCGCGGCCGCGAACCCGTCCGGCATGCTGTCCCGCGAGGCCCTCGGCGCCGGCGCGGCCGGGACCGGAGCCGGCATCGCCAATGAGGCCGCGCGCGCCGTCACCGGTGACGACGTCAATCCGATCTCGGATCTCGCCGGTTCGGCCGCCGGCGTCAGCGCCCTTGCCATCGCCAAACCGATCCTCGGCGCCGTCGGCTCGCTCGCCTCGGCCGCGCGCGGCTCGACCCGCTTCGCCGACGACGTCGCACGCGAGAGCGTCGCTCACGAGATCATCGCCAATTCGGGCCATGCGCAGGCGCAGGTGGCGAGCGGTATCGACCGCGGCGCCATCGATGCGCAGCCGCTGGCCGATCAACTCCGCCGGACCTCCGCGGCGGAATCGGCCATCCCGGGATACCGCTCCGACATCGCGGACCGCTCCGGCGATCCCGGGCTGGCGGCCTACGTCTACGGCCATACGGCCGCCAACCCCGGCCTCGATACGGTTCGGCGCGCCGCGAACCAGCAAGCCATCGGCGACCGCATGGCCGAGCTCGCGCCGACGGGGTCGTCCGGCCAGTTCCGCGCCGACCTGCAAGGCGGCGTCGACCGGCGGGTTGCCACGGCCGAGAGCCAGGCCGAGATCGCGCAGCGGACCCTCGACGAGCACGCGCAGCGCCTCGCCTCGACCATGACGGGTGAAGCCCGCGGCGCCGACATTCGGGCGGCCCTGGCGCGCGCGGCCGACGAGGCGCGCGCCGGCGTGCGCCAGGCCTACGAGCCGATCAATCGGGCGACCGCGAGTGTGGACGTGGCGCCGCTGGCCGAGCGCTTCAGCGGCATCGACGAGGCCTTGAGCGTGGCCGAGCGCCAGCGCTTCCGTCCGGCCGAAGCCGGCATCCCGGATCGGCTGATCGGCCCGGCCGAGGCCGCCGGACCGGTCGATACCGGCATTCTCGACGCCTCGGGCCGACCCATCACGCGCGAGCCGGCGCCGGGCAACAGCCGACAGCCGCTCCGGGAGGTCACGGGGCTGCGCTCGTCCCTGACGGACGACGCGCGCGCCGCGCGCACAGCCAACCGTCCGGCCGAGGCCCGTATCATCGACCAGCACGTGACCGCGCTCGACGAGTATCTCGACCAAGCCGTTCCGGAGGGCCTGCGGGGCCAGTACGATGCGGCCCGCGCGGCCCGGCGTGACTTTGCCGATCGGTTCGAGCGGCCGCAGAACGCGGTGGCGCAGGTGCTCGGCGAGCGCCAGGGCGTCTACGATGTGCCCGACAGCGGCGTCGCCCCCCGGTTCGCGCAGTCCGAGGAAGGCCGGCTCTCTGATCTGCGCCAGCTCATGAGCGAGGCCGGCGGCGATGCCCGCGTGCGCCCGGCACTCCGGGACCAATTCCTGGCGAACATCCGGGATCGCGGTTTGCTGGACCGGCCGGACCAGCTCGGCGCCTATCTCGACCGGCACGCCACCTTGCTCGACCAACTCCCCGGCTTGCGCGACGAGTTAACGGCCGGCGGCCAGGCCAGCCGTACGGCAGCGGAGGCGCGCACGGCCGCCGACACGACCCGCCGCGATCTCACGACGCCGGGCCGTTCACCGGAGGCCGCCTATCTCCGCTACGACGAGGCCGGCACGGTTCGCTCAATGCGTACGGTGCTCGGCGCAGCCAAGCCGGCGGAAGCGGCCGAACGGCTCCTGGCGACGGCAGGCACGAACCCGGAGCACGCCCGGGCGGCGTTCTGGGAGGTGCTGAAGGATCGGGCCACGGTCGACGGCGGGGTGAACCAGCCGAAGCAGATCAGCGGACGGCGCGGCAACGACTTCCTGAACGACCCGCAGACCAAGGCGGTGGCCGAGGTGCTGTATCGCGACAAGCCGGAGCAGCTCCGGGACATCACGGACGTGTTCGATGCGCTGGCCGGCGCGAACAGCGCCACACGTGCCCGCCGGCCCGGATCCTCGGGGACGGCGCAGGGCATGCGGGCTGGCTACGATGCCGCCCTGTCGGCCGCGTCCATCTCCAGCCGTCTCCGCAGCGTCCACCGCGGCCAGCTCTCGCCGACGATTGCAGGCATCGATCTCCTGGCGACCTACCTGCGCAGGAAGTCGGCGCAGATCCAGAGCGGTTCGATTTCGCGGCTGCGCGACGAGGTAGTCCAGAACCCCGAGCTCGCGGCCCGGCTCCTGGAGGACTACAACCCGGCGACCTACTCGGCCAAGCGCCGCGAGCTGCAGACCGCCTTCGGGGCGCGCGCTACCACGGCCATCCGATTGTTCGACGAGGCCCATGACGAACAGGAGCGTCCGGAAGTGGCGGCCGTTCGACGTGGTATGCATTGATTGGTTGCTGGCCCGCCGTTGTGTTTGGATAACGTAAGCGCCGACGTCTGGACGCATCAATTGCTTATTGGCGGTGCCTTATCAGACATAGCAAGCGTACGCAGAGCGCTCGTTGACAGATAAGGTAGGTCACGGTCTGTTATAATATTTGGATTTTGAAAGCCAATATCTGATAATATTGACCGATGTTCTCTTAAAACATGTTCTCGTTCACTTACGTGCCGCGCCTCGTCTTGAGGGGACTGATCAAATGCTCGTGTTGCACCTTCGTAGTGGTACAGCTCTGAATGGGGAGTCCAAATAATGCGGTAGCCGTTCTTAATTGCACGTATGCAGAAGTCTATGTCATTCCAGGCCACACGCAATTTTTCATTGAAGCCACTGAGCTCGCGAAAAACAGATCGACGCAATGCCATGCAGGCTCCCGTAACTGCAGATACGTTACGAACGATCCGAAGCTGGTCGAGGTAGCCAAAGTCTTCACGCAAGGCGCCCCGCCAAACATGCCGGGCGGCTCCATCTGGGCGCACTTCAATGCCAGCATGCTGTACTTTATCATCTGGAAAATAAAGCTTGGCGCCAGAAACCCCGACCTCCGGCCGGAGCGACTGACTTACGAGCTCGTCTAGCCAGTCTTTATTGATAATAACAGTGTCATTGTTGAGAAATATCAGAATTTCTCCATCGGTCTGATCTGCACCGACGTTATTGCTGCGCGCCCAGTTGAAAACACCCCCACATGATATTGAACGAAAGCGAGAGTCTGACGCTGCTTCTCTCAAAAAACTGTGCGAGGCTGGCTCGCAGCTCTCGTTGTCCACGACGAGCACTTCGAAGTTGGGGTATTGAGTTCGTGAGAGTATGCTCTCGACACAAGGCCTCAGGAGATCCACTCTATCACGGGTCGGCACGATGATCGAAGCCTTCGGCGTGTTTGGGTGCTGGTAGTGTAGGCGTAGGACGCCTGGAGAGGATCGTATCGCTTTGACGGTTGAGGCCTGACTGGATTCCCTCAAAAAGCGTCCGGCGATCGTTTCCAAAATGCTTGATGAGGGACTTTGGGCGTGCTTCGGCATCTCCTCCCGATGAACCATGACGATTGGCGCGTTTTGAATTCGAGCATCTCGCCTGTGGTGACTGATACGCAACAGAAGATCCCATTGAAGTAAGCGGCACGCATGCTTCTCTTCAGACGGGCCACGCCAACCCTCGCCCCCCCTGATCAGACTCGTTCGGAATAGGATGAGGGCAGAGGGGGGACGGCTTAGGCACGCATCGGGATCCCATCGACCGTTGAGAGCAGGGTCGCGCAATTGGCCACCGAGGGTTCGGACGTCTTCATCGCAGAGCAGGACATCAGCTTGCGAGAGTAGCGGGAGGAGCTCGGCAACCCTTTTAGTCGCGATTGAGTCTCCACGATTAATGATGCAAGTGAACGTTCCCTGACACCGACCCTGAGCTTGGCTAATTGCTTCTTCTGGAGATCTTGGCCACCAAGCGTTGACCATGGATACAGGCTTCCCCGCCGATTCATTGCAGATCTTACGACAACACAGCGAGCTGAAGATATCGATAGGGGCAAGAACTAGTTGGCCGTAGGCGGCAAAGTCCTGCGCCATTTTTACGAGAATATTCTGTTCGTTAAGGTCCAGCGGTCGATCTATCAGCATGATGACTGAGAGGGACGCACTTGCCACAGCGTCACTCAGTTCCGTCATGAGTGAACTAAGCCGCTCGCGCTCATTGTTCCACCACGCATAAAGGTGTGGAGCGTTTACAGGTACACCGTCCGGATAGACCGCTGAGAGAACTGAATGCCGGCTCGCAGTCTCTGGCGATTGGACGAGCGCGACTGCAAGGTCGGCTAGAGGTAGATCCCGCTCCTGTGCATTCGGCGGGCGGCGGACTGCCTGCCAACATAGAAGAGCCGTACCGTCGCTTTTCCCTTTGAGCGACTTAAACTCGTCCGAATGGATAAAATTCTGAGCCACAGATCGAAGGCTCCGCCCTTCGCTCAATTGGTTCCGAAAATTCCTGAGCCCGGAGTCGTCTGGATTGCGTCCAAGGACGACCCGGTAGAGGAAGGTGGGCTCCTCGAGAGATCGGCAATCGGTCCTACTTGCTGGGTAGGTGAACCCTATTCCGGTGCGAATGCTTAGGTCATGGATCTCGCGGTCGCGATCAGTGATCGCCCGTAGCCCGAAAGCGTCGATCTCGCCTGACCGGTTCCGAAGCCGATCAAAGTCTTCCTGTCGCTCAGCGCTTTGGTAGAGGATCTCAAGGGCGAAGTGTTGGTATTCGACGCGCGGGATGCGGGATGCAAGGTCTGCAACTCGAAGGGGTATCGGCATATCATAGTGAAATACTTCGCCGTCATCATGGGACGAGTTTGGACCAAACACCTCCTCGAAAGTCGATCGGTCGAAATTCGCGTAGTGACGTAGAAGTTTCGTTATCTCAAAGGCGGAGCGCAGATGCGTGTCAGTTCGCGGCGCGCTCATGTTGGCGTCGCCCGCACGGATGCGGAACGCCGTCAGTTCCTCGTCTAGTACGTGGAGGTCCTGCCCAGCGGCGAGCATCCGGATCCACATATCCAGATCCTGGTAGTTTGTCAGGCGAGGGTCGTAGGCGCCGACTGCCTCATAGGCGGAGCGCCGGATCATCGCGGTCGGTGCGCATAGACAGTTGCCGTGAAAGAAGAACTGCCGCAGCCAGGAGCGGCGCGAGAAATCGGACAAGCGCAAGGGTGCACGGAAATCGTTAAAGGGTACGGTCAGCGTGCCGGCCTCGTCGACAGTCCGCGGCATTCCGAACACCGCCGAGACGGCTGGATTGCCATCCAGGAACGCGACTTGGCGGGCAAGCCGGCCAGGCAATGCCCAGTCATCAGAGTTCAAGATTGCCAAGTAATGTCCGCGGGCACGGGTGATCGTTGCGTTCATAGCCCCCGAAATGCCGTGGTTATGGGGGAGAATCTCCAGGCGAATACGGGGATCCGCGAAGCCGGCCACGATCTCCGCGGTGGCGTCGGTCGAAGCGTCGTCCGTGACGACGATCTCGAAATCCTGAAACGACTGATCAAGGACGCTCTGGATGGTTTGCGCCACGTAGGGCGCGTGGTTGTAGCTCTTGATGAGCACCGACACGGCCGGCGCCGAGCGGGCTGCCTGTGCGGGCGGGCGGTACTGGGCCGGCGCGCGGACGATGTCTGAACGCTCTTCCCACCAGAGCGGCTGGACCGCCTCCGCGGCCGGGTCGAACCCCTTGGCCGAGAGGTCGCACGCCTCGCGCTCCATCTCGTCCCAAAATGTGCGCAGCCGCGTCTCGCCCCACAGATAGTGCTGACCGTAGCCCTTCGCGCGGTCGATCGCACCAAGGCGCTCCGCCTGCGCGGCCTCGCGCGCGGCGTTCCGCGCGAAGCCGAGATGCTTATAGTGCCAGAGCATCAGAACGTCGCGGGCCGGCAGGCGCAGATCACCCTGCGGCTCGGCGGCGTGGCGCCCTGGCCCGAACCCGCTCTCGAGCACAGCCTCGGGTCTGAACACGCTGAGCTTGTTAAAGGCGATCCGCGGGCGGCCGCGGGTGACTCGGTCGACGAGCAAGCCATGATCGGCGGGCATCTCCGAATGGTTCATGTCGAAACCGAGAGCGGGGATCAGGGTGACGCCGAGCGCCGCCTGCTCGGCGAGGTACTCCGCCATTGCCCGCCCACGGACGTGAAGGTGCTCATCGATCGCCGTGACGACCACCCAGTCGGCCACGCCCCGGCTCTGCTTCCAAGCTTCGTCCTGCATGGCCTTGTGGGAGAGCACGAAGGATCCTGCCTCTACCCGGGTGAAGGCGCGCAGTTCGACCTTCGGGTGCGCCGCCAGGATCTCGCTGGAGCCGTCCGTTGAGCCGTCGTCGTAAACGACATAGCGGTCGACGAAACTGTCGTAGTGGCGGAAGAAGAAGCCGAGCATGTCGGCCTCGTCCCAGCAAACCGTGTAGAGGTGGACGACGGGCTTCGTCATGTCACGGCCAGACCCTGATAGCCGCCGATGTCGCGGCGAACGATGCGCGCCGGATTGCCGAGGACGAGGCAGCGCTCCGGCACGTCCCGCGTGACCACCGCCCCGCCGCCCACAACGGCGTTCGCGCCGATCGTCCGCTCCGGCAAGATGGTGGCGCCGGCACCGACGACGCTGCCGCGGCCCATTGTGACGTGGCCCGCTAGGACGACGCCCGGCCCGATCGAGACGAACTCGGCGAGGTCCGCGTGGTGGCCGATGCTCGCCCCGCGGTTGACGAAGACGAAGGCGCCGAACCGGCTCGCCGCGCCGAGGCTGCAGCCGCCGTTGACGTAGCAGCCCGGCCCGAGGTCGATCCGGCGCGGAGCCGTAACGCTCGGATCGACCAGGATGAATGGCTGTTCGAATCCAGCCTGCAATGCCTCGCACGCCGCTTGCTGGCGGTGCGCGGGGGTGAACAGCGGTACGAGGTAGGGCAAGGCGCGGAGATCATCTCCCGCTTCTTGAAGAGCCACTTCGTGGGCGTCTTCCGAGAGATGGCTAACGACTGGCCGGTTCCGGATACCAGCGGCAAGTGCAAACCCGGCTCGGTGCAGGCTCTCCTCCACGTCAGCCACGACAGGAGAGCCAACGCCGTACAGGACAACACGCGTCATGCTTGGGCCTCGGGTGCGAAGGTACGGAGCGCGTCTGCGACCGCCTCCGGCGCTTCGGCGGCGATCTCAGGCTGGATCGGCAGGCTGAGAAGGGTCGCGGCGAGCGCGTCAGTGACAGGCAGGGCGCCAGCGGTAGCTTCCTGAAAGGCCGGATGTCGGTGTAGGCCGGGGGCGTAGTGCACGGCGGTGCCGATGCCGGCTTCAGCGAGATGCCGCATCAGCCGGTCGCGCTCGGGATGGGTGATGGCGAACTGGTGATAGATGCTGCCGGTCGCGTCTGGCGGAAGGGCAAGGCCAGGTAGGCTCAGGCTCTCCCGGTAGCGCACCGCGATGGCGCGACGCTCGGCGTTCCCGGCATTGAGATGCGGCAGCAGGGCCAGCAGGATCGCGGCCTGGATTTCGTCGAGGCGCGAGTTGAAGCCGAGACCCTCGCATACGCGCTCGGGACTTGAGAAGCCGTACTGGCGTAGAGCCCTTAGACGCTCGGCGAGGGCCGCGTCGCGGGTCAGGATCGCGCCGCCGTCGCCGACGCAACCGAGGTTCTTTGTTGGGTAGAAGGAGTAGGCGGCCGCGTGCCCGAAGCTGCCGAGTGGCCGCCCATCGAGATGGGCGCCGTGGCTCTGCGCGCAATCCTCGACCACGGCGAGACCACGGCGCTCGGCAATCGCCATCAAGGCCGGCATATCAGCTGCGTGGCCGAATAGGTGCACGGGCAGGATCGCGGCCGTGCGCGGGCCGATCGCAGCGGAGACCGCCGTCGGATCGATGCAGCGCGTCACGGGGTCGACGTCGACGAGGCGGGGCAGCGCGCCGCACTGGAGGATTGCCTGGGCCGTCCCGGCGAAGGTGAGTGCCGGCGCGATGACCTCGTCGCCGGGGCCGATCCCCAGGGCGCGCAGGGCGAGCGCCAGCGCCTCCGTGCCTGAGGCGACGCCAATCCCGTGCGGCAGCCCGGCGCTGGTGGCGAAGGCCGCCTCGAAATCTGCCACCGACTGCCCGAGGATGTAGGTGCCGCCGCCGAGCACAGAGGCGATCGCGCGGTCGATCTCCTCCCGGAAGCGGGCGATGCGCCGCGGAGGCGCCGCCTGCGGAATCGTCATGCGTGGCAATCCGCCAGGTACAGATCCGGCTGCGCGCTGTCGTAGTGCCGGGTATCCTCGTAGAGCTCAGAGGCGCAGACGAGCAGAATCGTGTCGGTCTCGAATTCGCGTAGGTGAATCAGGATGCCGGCGCGAATCCAGAGCCCCTGGTCGTACCGTTCCAGGCGAATGCCCGCGCATTCATCCCCATTGTCGACTTCAACGAGGACAGATCCCTTCAGAACGACGAGGAACTCGTCGCAAGAATTGGCATGGCCGCCGCGCGCGGTCCCAGGCTTCTGCACCGACATAAAAAATACGCGCTTAGGGACAAACGGTAGGCTGTTAAATTGCTCAAGCGCTACCAACGTCCCGCGGGGATCGATATTCACCGGATTGCGAAGCAGATGCACACCTTCGATGCGTTTCAACATATGATGCTGATCTGAAATTAACTTTCTGCTTTCTCCTACATAAATATAAACGAAAACACAAATACCAGATCATCCCGACTATGAAGGGATCATTAGGCAATGGGTGAAGACTGGTAGTGGTGCGTTCGCTGGATATCGAATTTCGTCGAGCGCACGGCGGCTCCCTGGCCGCTTGGCGGACTCAGCGTCTGCGACCTCACCGATCCGGTAGCCTACGATCACTGGCTCTGCCGGATCTCGGTGGCCGAGGTCTGGGGCATAGGCCGGGCCTCGCTCGCCAAGCTCATCGGTCTCGGTGTCGATACGGTCGCCGACCTGCGCGACCTCGACCCACGGCCGGTGCGCAAGGCGATGACGGTGGTAGGCGAGCGCATCATCTACGAGCTGCGGGGCCTCGCCTGCCTGCCTCTCGAGCTCCTTCCGGCCCAGCGCAAGGGCTGCGCGGTTACTCGCTCGTTCTCCCGCCGCATCACCGAGCGCGAGACCCTGGAGCAGGCGGTGGCCACGCATGCGACGCGCCTTGGCGAGAAGCGCGGCGCGGCGGGCTCGGCACCACCCACGTCTCGGTTTTCTACCACACGAGCGAGCACGACCGGGGCAACCCGATGCGCTCGGTCTCCACGACCGTGACGTTGCCGGAGGCCACAAACGACACGCTGGCCCTCATCAAGGCGGCGCAGGCTGGGGTATCACGTACCTGGCGCGAGGCCCCGGGCGACCGGCCTTGGCGCTACAGCAAGGCTGGTGTCATCACCACCGACCTGAAGCTGCTGGAGGACGCGCCGCGAGCGCTGATCGGCCAGTTCGACCGCGAGCGCAGCGCACCGCTGATGGCCGCCATGGACGCCTGCAACGCACGCTTCGGCCGGGGCGCCGTCGTGCCGGCCCGGGCCGGCCTGACGGAGAAGCGGACATGGTCGACGAAGTTTGAGATGCGCTCGCCGCGCTACACGACGCAGGTGACTGAGCTGCCTACGGCGCATGCTTGAGCAGGGGCGATCTTACTGCTTCGCGATCCCACCGATGGGGAGCCAACTCTGTTCACGGTGCCCCACCCGGTGGACCGAGCGTGTGAATATACGTGACTAGATCAGCGTTTTCATTGACTCGCTGCCGAGCCGCTGATTCCCTCGCTTTGCATGCCCTTAGAGTTGAGTCGGCTGCACAGCCTGCGATGTGGTCCATACCTCACCTCAGTGCATGTGGGCGATATTCCAGAAATCGTTGCTGACGATCTCGCGACCGAATTTCGGGCGGTTAATCTTTCGCGTGAATCGTACGATAAGATCCGTCACAGGCACCCAGATCTGGATGATTACGATTTTTTGCAGCTGCCATTCATCCTGCGACACGGTTTATGGGTCGCGGAACGCAATGAGCCACGCTGTAGAGTTGTGTTATCTCCGGTGCCGGGTGGCGGTCAGCGGTATAAAGCGGTCGTTAAACGCGCTTCATCTGGTCCGGAACTGTGGCTAACTGCTTTTCATCGAACTAATCCCCGCGCTACAAGATCGATCATGAGGCGCGGTGCAGTAATAAAATTCTATACAGAATAAGAAAGGGGCGCCCCGAGAGGCGCCCCTGAACTCCTGCTGCGGTAGGGCCTGCCAAGAACCCTACAAAGCGCTCCAGCCCTTAGGCCGTGCTACGGCCGGCAGATTCTCACCGTGTCGCACAGCAGGAGTAAACTTCACCACGATTCGGTTAGGCGTGCGTTTCCGAACGTAGTTAAGCAATTCTGCATAAATCGGTTCCGATTGGCAAATTTAGGATGGGCTTCTGCGTTCCGACGGGTCGACATTGGCTTGCCAAGAGCGACGGCACCGCGGGCGGGGCCGATCCTGCAGGCCGAACGGATTGCGGAAGGCAGATGCCAGGGCATGGGCAACGGAAACATCAGGCACAGCCTGCGTTCGAACATCGCACCTGATCGTGATTCGGTGCAGAAAATGTGCTGCCCGCGTGCTGCCCACTGCAAATGACAGGCACAAACAGGATCCCGTCGGCTGGGCTAAGTGTTTGCTAAAACAAGAAGAACGGTGGTGCCGCAAGAGGGATTCGAACCCCCGACCCCCTCATTACGAATGAGGTGCTCTACCAGCTGAGCTATTGCGGCGCGGTTCCTGATCGGACGCTGATGTCCAACGGGACCGTTCGGGGGAGGGTCATATCGGTCGTGGCGTGGAATGGCAAGCTTTGACCGGCATTGTGGGCGGTGGAATGCGCGGCGAAAAGCGGTGCAGCACGGCCACGGTGCCGGGGCATCGTGACGGCGACACCGCCGGTTGCTTGACGGCCCGGTGGTCGACCTCGAAGGATTCGCGGCGTTCCGAGGATCTCCATGTCCCTGATTGCCCGACTCCGCGCCTATGCCGCCGAATCCTTCGGTCTCGGAAGCCATGCCACGGCGGCTGAGGAGGCCGATGAGCGCTTGGCAGCGATCGCGCTCCTCGTGCATGTGGCGCGGGCCGACGGTATCCTCGCCCCCGAAGAGACCGAGCGCCTCGGCCGTCTGGTCGAGGGCCGGTTCACAGAGACCAGGGCGGAGGCTGAGGCGCTAATCGCGCGGGCCGCCGCGTTCGACGCCCAGACCCGCGACATGGCACAACTCGTCGAGATGATTGGGCACGAGGTCGGGCCGGATCGGCGGGCCCGCCTCCTTGCCATGGCTTGGTCTGTGGCCGGAGCGGACGGCAGCGTTCACGAGTTTGAGGAGGCCCTGGTCTGGCGTCTCGGCGGCCTTCTCGGCCTCGATGAGGCTGCCATCGGTGAGGCCCGGCGCAGTGCCGCGGAAGGGCAGGTCTCGCTCAGTTGAGCGCGCTGCCACGATGATTCTCAGCCTCACTCTGATCCTCCTGGTACAGCTCATCGGCGAGGCGCTGGCGCGGTCGAGCCACCTGCCTGTGCCCGGACCCCTGATCGGCATGGCGTTGCTGCTGCTATTCCTGGTTATGCGGGATCGAGCCACCCACCTGGCCCCCCGAATGTTGGCGCCCCCCCTGGTGGACGGCCGCCTGGAAAGTACCGGCAAAGGGCTTCTCGCCAATCTGTCGCTGATGTTCGTGCCGGCCGGAGCCGGTATCGTCGGCCGCCTCGACGTTCTGGCGGTGCACGGCATCGCGTTGGCGGTGGTGGTCGTGGTCTCGACAGTCACCACTCTGGCCGCCACGGCCTTGACGTTCGTCGCAGTCTCGCGCTGGCTCGCCAAGCCGAAGGCGCGGCCGTGACCGGCGACTTCGCCGTTTGGGTCTATCTCTCGCGGACGCCGCTTCTATGGCTGACCGTGACGCTGCTCGCTTACGTGATGGCCGACCGGATTGCTCTGGCGACCCGCCGCCATCCGCTCGCGAACCCAGTCCTCATCGCCATCGCGCTCACCGCTGCCGTCTTGGAGCTCACGAAGACGCCCTACGCCACCTATTTCGAGGGCGCCCAGTTCGTGCATTTTCTGCTGGGGCCGGCCACCGTGGCACTGGCGATCCCCCTCTATGAGTATCGTGCCACGGTGCTGCGCTCTCTCGCGCCGATGCTGGCAGCCCTCGTTGTTGGTTCGGTGGTCGCGCTGAGCTCGGCCCTGCTGTTGGGCCAAGCTTTCGGTATTCCCCGTGACGTCATCGTCTCACTGGCGCCGAAATCCGTGACAACCGGCGTCGCGATGGGCATCGCTCAGACACTGGGCGGAGACCCGACGCTCGCCGCCGTCATCGTCATGCTCACCGGAATGACCGGCGGCATCCTCGTCACACCGCTGATGAACGTCCTGCGCATCCGGGACATGCGGGCCCGCGGCTTCGCGGCCGGTCTCGCCGCCCACGGCGTAGGCACCGCACGCGCCTTCCAAGTGAACGAGGTGGCGGGCGCCTTCGCGGGCATCGCCCTTGGGTTCAACGCGTTCCTCACCGCGATCCTGGCACCCATCGCGGTGACGTTCCTGCGCTGAACCTTACTCGGCGGCGACGGGCGACGGCACGTCGCGGGGCACGAACCGGCCATCATTGGCAGGCTGCATGTCGAGGCGGCGTTCGTGCAGGGCGTGCAGGGTCGACCGATGGCCGATTGAGACGATGGTGGTGCCGGGCAGGCGCTCCCGCAGCATCCGGTAGATCGCAGCCTCGCTCGGCTCGTCCAGGGCGGCGGTGGATTCGTCGAGAAACAGCCAGTCGGGCTTGGCAAGGACAGCGCGGGCCACCGCTAGCCGCTGCTGCTCGCCGCCGGAGAGGCGCTGATCCCAGGCATCGACCTCATCAAGACGGTCGACGAGCGCCGGCAACTGGGCAGCCACCAGGGCGTCGCGGATCGCCTCGTCCGGGAACATGTCCGTGGTGTTCGGGTAGACGACGGCGCCGCGCAGGGTCCCCAGGGGGATGTAGGGTCGTTGCGGCAGGACCAGGGCCGACTGTCCCTTGGGCAGGTCGATCCGGCCCTTGGCGAAGGGCCAGATGCCCGCGATGGCACGGAACAGGGTCGACTTGCCGGAACCTGAGGGACCCGTGAGAAGCGTGGCGCCGCCCTTGGTGATGGTCAAAGCGTCCGCGGCCACGATCTCCCGTCCGTCCGGCAGGCCGAGGCTGAGCTTCGAAGCGGTGACGTCGCCCTTGGTGTCGTTGCCCTGGAACAGGCCTTCGCCGGTCCCTCCGATCGCCTCCGCCTTGGTCATCGCCTGCCGGAACGAGGAGAGGCGGTTGGTGTTGGCGCGATAGGCCGCGATGGTGACGTAGGAATTGATGAAGAACGACAGCGAGGACTGCACGCTGCTGAAGGCATCGCCGGTCTGTTGGAACTGCCCTAGGGTGATCTTCTTCAGGAAGTAGGATGGCGCGGCGAGGATGTAGGGAAACACCACGCTGATCTGGCTGTAGGTCAGCGTGAAGCTGCCGAGCTTGATCCGCCGGACAATGATGTCGAGGTAGTTGTCGACGATCGCGTGGAACAGGCTACCCAGGCGCACCGTTTCGGCACGCTCGCCGCGCAGGAGGGCGATCTGCTCGCCGTAGATGCGGGTCCGGGCCAGGGAAAAGCGGAAATCCGCCTCCACCTTCTCCTGGCGGAAGTCGAGGCCGATGAGGGGGCGTCCGATGACGTGCGTCAGCCAGGTTCCGACCACCGCGTAACCGACCACCAGCCAGACGAGGAAGCCCGGCACCACCGTATCGGTGAAGGGCAGCACGAAGTCGCGCGACAGGCCCCACAGGATGACCATGAAGGACACCAGGGTCGCCGCCTGAGACAGGAGCCGGATGGACAGCGTGGTGGTCTGGGAGATGAAGAGATTGATGTCGCTCTGGATGCGCTGATCCGGGTTGTCCGCACTCTCCCCGGTGAAGGGGACCCGGTAATGCGTCCCGGCATCCAGCCAGCGACCGTAGAAGCTGCGGGTCAGCCAGGTGCGCCAGCGGATGTGAAGCGTAGCATCCACGAAGGTGTCGAACATGCCGACCACGACCCAGATGGTGGCGAGCGGCGTGAACACCCAGACCAACTGGTACCAGAAGGCGTCGGCATTGTATTCCTGGAGGGCGTTGAACAGGTCGCGGAACCAGAAGTTCAGCCGCAGCTGCAGGGCGACCTGTGCGAAGGTGATGAAGATCGACAGGGCGACGAGGCGCTGGCCAACCTTCCCCTCCGTGCTGCCGAACAGGCGGAAGGGTCCGATCTCCCGTGTCGGCTTGTCGGTGGTGGCGAAATAGGGATCCGCGATCAGCGTGATCGCCCGGATCGGCTCGAGGTACGAGATCGCCAAGACGATGCCGGCGAACACCACGGCCCCGGTTGCGGCGAAGCTCGGCGGCAGGAGGGCGGCGAGCGTCGGGGGCAGGAAACCCATGACCGCCAGTTGCTTGGCTCCGGCCAGGAACAGGTAGCCGACGCCGTAGACCGAGACGAAGACCTTTAGGTATGACGAGAGGCGCCCCGATGCGAGCAGGATGCCTGCCATGGCAAGGCCGCTGAGACTGACGTAGAGCGGTGCGGATACGCCGGGTGAAACCAGGAGCGCGAGGGCGAAGAGCGCCGTGACGGCGGCTTGCAGGCCGAGGCCTGTCCTCAATACGGCCACGCGCGTCTCCCCTCAGTTCTAGTCATCGTCCGGCGCCGTGCCCCGGGGGGACCGCCCATGCATCGGCATTGCAGGCGGGTCGTGGCGAGATCGTGGCGCACCGCTGCGGCGGACTATCCTCGTACCGCCGGTCCGTCTCACCAGTCCCAGTCGCCGAATTCCGGCTCGCGGCAGCGATAGCCGATTGGGCATTCTGGGTTGTCCCGGGTGGGCACGAAGCGGAGTTCGGCGATTTCGGTGAGATTGCATTGGCTACGGTCCCGTACGAAGCGCTCGGGCGCTCCGCCGGAACTGATCGCGACGGAACCTCGGGTCTTCACCAGAGCCATTGCGTCGGCACAGATCATGCGCTGGGTCGTCGAGAGGGGGCTCTGGGCACTGGCCGGCGTCGCCAGGGCGACGCAGAAGGCGAGTGCGAGGCGTCTCGTCACGATACTCGGCGCCACTTTTCAGTTTCGATACGGTCAAGCATGGCAGTTTCCGTGTTGCGCGGAAAGGGCTTGCCGTCCGCTTGCCGCAATCGGGCGCTCTATCCACCGGGATTGCGCCCTCGCAGCGGCGCTCCAACCCAAGGTGCACCCGCTCAAACCGGGCCTGGTGCGCCCGAACGGACGAACGTCGAAGCCATGACGGGATTGTCGATCCTCAACCTTGATGCCGTGCGGGCCGCCCCTGTCTCGCGCGAGCCCTACAGTTTCTTTCTCGGCAATGACGTGCTCAAGCCCGAGGCCGTCGACGAGATCCGCCAGGATTTCCCCGCGATCGCCAAGCCCGGCTATCTCACGGTCGACGAAGTCGCCCTCAAGGGTCGCTTCAAGGCGCTGATCGACGAGCTTGAGAGCGATGCGTTCTCCCGCATCATGGGCGAGAAGTTCGGCATCGACCTGGTCTCTTGCCCGCGCCTCACCACCATCATGAAGCGCAGCCAGCTGAAATACGGCTCGATCCACACCGACGGCCCGTCGAAAGTGATGACGATGCTGATCTACATGAACGATGCCTGGGACGCTCCGGCCGCCGGCCGCCTGCGGGTGCTCTACGACGGCAAGAACTACGAACCCTTCGCGGTCGAGGTGCCGCCCACCATGGGCACGATGTTCGCCTTCCTGCGCGCCGACAATTCCTGGCACGGCCACGAGCCCTTCGAGGGCGAGCGCCGCGTCGTGCAGGTGGCATGGGTCAAGGACGCCAACGAACTCGAGCGCAAGAAGAAGCGCAACCGCACCGCCCAATTCCTGAAGGGCATCTTCGGACGGTAGGTCCGCGCCAAAGGCCTGTTTGGCTCCGGTTTCAAGGGACCGGGGCCCCCCACCCGATCGGCAGCGCATCCGTTTCCGTGCGATCCCGGCAACAAGTCTGACCGTTCGCGCTTCGGAGATTCCTTAGGTCCCGGTCGGCTTCCCCTCACTGACACCCCTCTCTGTCGACCCGGTTTCCGCCGAAGTGGGGCTGGATTTCTGCGCGCGCCGTCGGCCGCCCCGACATGTGCGGCGAAGATCGCGGGTGGTACGCGCGTGAGCCTGACGATAGCGGGATCGGAGACTCTCTCCACTCGGCTCTGCAGACATTGCTCAGCCCTGACAATCGCGTGTTGCCGTGTCCGCCGGGAAATGCCTTCCGGACGCCGACGCGCGACTCATCGATCTGCGTCGCTCGCATGTATCGCGCGTCCGGTTCGCCTGGCCTCCCGGTCCGCGGCTCGCCGCTCCAACCGACAGCGACGGGAAACGACTTTGGGGGGAGAACCGCCTACAGCTACGGCGAAGGCGGTGCGGGGAAAGAAAAAGGCCGCCTGACGCGCCTGCTGCTGTCCCGACTATTCGGCCGCCGATGGCTGCGCCGCGGATAAAAAAGGGGCCGCCTCGCGGCGACCCCCATTCCGATAAGGTGCAGTTTGGACGCCTTAGAAGTCCATGCCGCCCATGCCGCCGCCGCCCGGCATCGCCGGGGCGCCGCTGTCCTTCTTCGGAGCATCGGCAATCATGGCTTCGGTGGTGACGAGGAGGCCGGCGATGGAGGCGGCGTCCTGCAGGGCGGTGCGCACGACCTTGGCCGGGTCGACAATGCCGGCCTGGATCATGTCGACGTACTCTTCGGTCTGGGCGTTGAAGCCGAAGGTGATCGAGGACGTGTTGTCGGTGATCTTGCCGACCACGATCGAGCCCTCGACGCCGGAATTCGCGGCGATCTGGCGGATCGGAGCCTCAAGGGCCTTCAGCACGATCTTGATGCCGGCCTGGACGTCCGGGTTGTCGCTCTTGAGAGCACGCACGGCCTCACGGGCACGGAGGAGGGCGGTGCCGCCGCCGGGGACGATGCCCTCTTCCACCGCAGCGCGGGTGGCGTTGAGCGCGTCGTCGACGCGGTCCTTCTTCTCCTTGACCTCGACCTCGGTCGCGCCGCCGACGCGGATGACCGCGACGCCGCCGGCGAGCTTGGCCAGACGCTCCTGGAGCTTCTCACGGTCGTAGTCCGAGGTGGTCTCCTCGATCTGCGCCTTGATCTGGCCGACGCGCGCTTCGATATCCGCCTTCTCGCCGAGACCGTCGATGATCGTGGTGGTCTCCTTCTCGATGCGGATGCGCTTGGCGCGGCCGAGCATCGGGAGGGTGACGTTCTCGAGCTTGATGCCGAGATCCTCGGCGATCATCTGACCCTGGGTCAGGATAGCGATGTCCTCGAGCATGGCCTTGCGGCGATCGCCGAAGCCCGGAGCCTTGACGGCCGCGACCTTCAGGCCGCCGCGCAGCTTGTTGACCACGAGCGTAGCGAGCGCCTCGCCCTCGATGTCCTCGGCGATGATGACGAGCGGCTTGCCGGTCTGCACCACGGCCTCGAGAACCGGCAGCATTGCCTGAAGCGAAGACAGCTTCTTCTCGTGGATGAGGATGTAGGGGTCCTCGAGCTCGGCGACCATCTTCTCCGCATTCGTGATGAAGTACGGGGAGAGGTAGCCGCGGTCGAACTGCATACCCTCGACGACGTCGAGTTCGGTCTCGGCCGTCTTGGCCTCCTCGACGGTGATGACACCCTCGTTGCCGACCTTCTGCATGGCGTGGGCGATCATCTCGCCGATTTCCTTGTCGCCGTTGGCCGAGATGGTGCCGACCTGGGCAACTTCCTCGGACGAGGCGACCTTCTTGGCGCGGCTCGTGATGTCCTTCACGGCGGCGGTGGTAGCGAGGTCGATGCCGCGCTTCAGGTCCATCGGGTTCATGCCGGCGGCGACGTACTTGGCGCCTTCGCGGACGATGGCCTGCGCCAGAACGGTGGCCGTGGTGGTGCCGTCACCCGCGATGTCGTTGGTCTTCGAGGCCACTTCGCGCACCATCTGGGCGCCCATGTTCTCGAACTTGTCCGCGAGCTCGATCTCCTTGGCGACGGTGACGCCGTCCTTGGTGATGCGCGGGGCGCCGAAGGACTTCTCGATGACGACGTTGCGGCCCTTGGGGCCGAGCGTGACCTTCACCGCGTCGGCGAGGATGTCGACGCCACGGAGCATCTTCTCGCGGGCGTCGGAGGCGAAGCGGACTTCTTTCGCTGCCATGTCAGATCCTTGTCAGTGATGGGCCCCGAGGCGCCGGACGGCACCCTCGAAGGGCTCGTGAACGGGAGGAGAACCGAAACCCGACTTAGGCGACGACGCCCATGATGTCGGATTCCTTCATGATCAGGAGGTCCTGACCGTCGATCTTGACCTCGGTGCCGGACCACTTGCCGAACAGGACGCGGTCGCCGGCCTTGACGTCGAGCGGGTTCACCCGGCCGGCCTCATCGCGGGCGCCGGGACCGACGGCGACGATCTCGCCCTCTTGCGGCTTCTCCTTGGCGGTATCCGGGATGATGATGCCGCCCTTGGTCTTCTCTTCGCCTTCGATGCGGCGGACGACGACACGGTCGTGCAGCGGACGGAACTTCATGAGCTGCCCTCTTGCTTCAAATTCGTGGATGGCGTTGATGCGGCGCGGCAGCGCGCTCAACCCAGGCCGTTAGCACTCGCCTTGGGTGAGTGCTAACGATGGCGTCGAGTTAGGCGCGGAAGCCGTTCGAGTCAAGACTGTCGCAGGCTCCGACGACGATCCGGCGACAGGATCATCCCCCGATCCCACGAGCCGCCGGAAAGTCCTTCGCGGATGATCAAGCTTCATGGTCCGCAGGGCGCGGTCGAGCCCGAGGCACAGGCGCCCGCGACAGCCTATCCATCGGAGGTCGTATGGATCGATCTCGATGATCCGAGCGCCGAGGAGGCCGAGCGGGTCGAGGCCTGCACCGGCATCCGGGTCCCTTCGCGCAAGGCCCTTAGCGAGGTGGAGAATTCGAGCCGCCTGAGGCGTTTGAAGACCGGGTTCTCACTCTCAACCCCGATGGTCACCTTCGACAAGCTCGATACGCAGTTGAAGCCCTTGGGCTTCGTGCTGACCCGGGACCGCCTCGTCACCGTGCGCTTCCACGAATTGCGGGCTTTCGCGGAGGTCAAGAAGCGCATCGACACCGGCGATGGGCCGGGCACCACCTCAACCGAGATCTTCCTTCTCCTGATAGAAGAGCTCGTCGACAGCCTCGCCGATTCCCTCGAGGACATGGGCGCCGACCTCGACGAGTTGTCCACGCGGATCTTCGATTTCGACGTCCGCAGCGGTGCGCCTGCCGGGGACACCAAGCTGCGCAACCACACGCCGCGCCGGCGCGACCTGGCGCTGCGCCGTATCCTGCGTGGCATCGGACGCCGCGGGAAGACCCTCGGCAAGATCCGGTCGAGCCTCCTCGGCCTGGAGCGGATCGTGCCCTTCGTGGCCAACGAGTGCGAGCATATCCTCGGCGAGGAACAGGTGCCGCGCTTCGAGGCCGTGCGGCGCGACATTGCCTCCCTCGACGAGTTCGAGATCCGGCTCTCCGAGAACGTTCAGTTCCTTCTCGACGCGACCCTCGGCTTGATCAGCATCGAGCAGAACAACACCTTCCGCGTTCTCACCGTGGCATCGGTGGTCGGCATTCCGCCGACCCTGATCGCCTCGATGTACGGGATGAACTTCAAGCACATGCCCGAACTCGAATGGGCCTACGGCTATCCCTACGGCCTCGTGCTCATCCTCGTAAGCGCCATCATTCCGATCGTATTCTTCCGCATCCGGGGTTGGTTGTAACCGGTTAATGGACTGTCAGGCCTCCTGCGCTAGAGCTGTGCGCGGCGATGCCCCGTCCAGCCGGCCTCCGAGGATGACCCGTCGCGCCATGGCCGTGATCGCTGCCTTCGTCCTCAATGCCGGCCTGAACTTCGTCCTCGGCCTCCTCATCGCCAAGCTGCTGGGACCAGCGGAGTTCGGTCTGTTCGCTCTGGCGACTGCCGGTGCGATCGTGGCCAACACCGTCCTGTTCGAGTGGCTGCGTCTGTCCGCGACACGGTTCTATTCAGCCCGGGTCCGCATCGACGAGCCCTGGATCCGGCAGGGTTTGGACCGGGCCTACATGGCCCTCACGCTCAGTCTCTTCGTGGCGGCCTTGATCTGCGCGGGACTGGGTTTCACGCTCGAGCCCAACGCGGGAAGCCGCCTGGCGATCACAGCGGGCGCCGCGGTCGCCGCCTTGGGCATCGGCGTGTTCGATTATCACGCAGCGCTCGCCCGGGCGCGCTTCGACGGCCGTCTGTACTTCAATCTCGTCGCGGTGAAGAACGGCCTCGCCTTCGTGCTGATGGCGGGTGCCGCCTGGTTCTTCCCCCAACCCGTCTGGGTTCTGACGGCGGCCGGGATCAGCCAAGCCTTCGCGATCCTGCTGCTGTATCGACCGCTGCGTGATCCGATCGTTCCACGCGTACGGCTGAAGCTGCGGGAAGCCTGGCGGCTCTTCGTCGCCTACGGCCTTCCCCTCATCACCGCCAACGCGATCTACCAGCTGCTGCCGTTCCTCAATCGGGGCAGCATCGCGTCCCATGCGGGCCTCGCCGAGGCGGGCTACTTCGCCCTCGCCGCCGATGTCACCACCCGGAGCATCGGCACCCTCGGGACCGCCCTCGATCTGCTGCTCTTCCAGCTCGCGGTCCGGGTCGAGGAGGAACAGGGGCGTGCCGCGGCCGAGCGCCAGGTCGGGCTCAATATCGGCGTGGTGGTTGCGCTGCTTCTGCCCTGCGCGGTCGGGTTCTGGGCCGTGCTCCCGGCCCTCGAGGCGCTGGTGGTGCCGGAGGCCTACCGCGGCCCCTTCGCCGCTTATGCGGGGCTGATGGTTCCGGGCTTCTTCTGCCTCGCGATGACCAACTTCGCCCTCAATCCGATCTTCCAGATTCGTCGGCGCACGCGCCCGGTCATCGCCGCCGCTCTGGTTGGGCTCGCCCTCAACGGGCTCGGGCTGTGGCTCCTGCCGTCCCGGTACGGTCCCGAGGGCATCGCGATCGCACAGACCGCCGGCCTCGGGGCCGCCACCCTCATCCTGGCCTGGCGTGCGCTCACGGGACCCCAGCGCCTGCACCTGCCCTGGTGGGAAATCCTGGCTGCCAGCATCGCCTCCCTCGCCATGGCACTGTGCCTGTTACCCCTGCGCCATATCGAGCCGACACGGGCGCTGCTGCTTTCCGTGCCTCTCGGCATGGCGATCTACGGTGCGCTCGTCTGGCTCTTCGACATCGCGGGCCTGCGCGGTCACGTGGCGGCGCGGTTGACCCGTTCACCACCCGAGACCGCACCGGCCGAATAGCCGTTCCTGACCGGATGCCATCGGCGTGAACCTCCTCTAAGGTGGCTCCACAGGAACAGGATCGAGGGTGCCGCAGAGTGCCCCGGATCGGGTGGGATTCGATGCGTACATATGAGCCTCACGACGAGGGCGCCGCGGCCGAGATCGTCCGCGGGGCGGTCGGGAGCCCGGAGCGGCTTCGCCTCGTTGGCGGAGCGACCAAGGCCGGGATCGGCCGACCGGCCCAGGACGAAGCGACGCTCTCCAGCGTGGCTCTGACCGGCATCACGCTCTATGAGCCCGCCGAGATGGTCGTCGCCGCCCGGGCCGGGACGCCCCTGGCCGAGGTTCAGGCCCTCCTCGCGGCGCGCGGTCAGATGCTGCCCTTCGAGCCCATGGACCACCGCTCCCTGATGGGCACGACCGGCGAACCGACCTTCGGCGCCGTCGCGGCGGCCAACAATTCCGGACCGCGCCGGATCAACGCGGGCGCCGCCCGCGACAGCCTGATCGGCGTGCGCTTCATCAACGGACGGGGCCAGGCGATCAAGTCGGGCGGGCGGGTGATGAAGAACGTCACCGGGCTCGACCTGGTGAAGCTGATGGCCGGCTCCTGGGGCACCCTGGGTCTGCTGACGGAAGTGACGTTCAAGGTGCTCCCCGTTCAGGAACGGGTCGCCACACTCGCGTTCCCGGACCTCGACGATGCCCGCGCCATCGCGGCCTTGAGCGCGGCCCTCGGTTCGCCCTTCGAGCTGACCGGAGCCGCTCACCTGCCGGCCGGGATCGAAGGCGGGGCGGCGCGGACGCTGATGCGGATCGAGGGTTTCTCGGAGTCGATCGATTATCGTCTCGGCGAATTGCGTCGCCTGCTCAAGCGCTTCGGCCAGCCCGAGATCGTCGAGGGCGGGGCGGGGACAGCGCTTTGGGCATGCATCCGCGACGCTGCGAGCTTCGCCGAGCCGCGGAGTGCCGCGGTCTGGCGCATCTCCACTGCGCCGACCCGCGGCCCCGCCGTCACCGCCGCGATCGGCGCCCAGCGCGACGCCCGCTGGTTCTACGACTGGGGCGGTGGGCTGGTCTGGCTCGCCACGGATGCCGGGGGCGATGCCGGCGCCGAGGTCGTCCGGGCGGCCGTGCGCGCACAGGGTGGGCATGCGACCCTGGTGCGGGCACCCGATGCCGTCCGGGCGGCCGTGCCGGTCTTCGAGCCATTGGCCGAGCCCCTGATGCGGATCACCGCGGGCATCAAGGCGGCGCATGATCCCCATGGCCTGTTCAATCCGGGGCGGATGTACGCCGGTCTGTGAGCGAGGGGCGGTGCGGGACGAGGTCGCGTCGATCGCGCTCTTCGGAGCGATTCCAAGGCTCGGCAACCGGCGCGAGACCCTCTAAACAGCAGGGACCAAGAACGACGATGCCGACGCGGGCCGGACCCGATGGACGGCACGAGGGTGGACCCGAGGACGCACCGTGCAGACCAATTTCAGCCTGACGCAGCTCGCCGATCCGGCCATGGCGGCGTCCGAGAAGATCCTCCGGACCTGCGTGCATTGCGGGTTCTGCACCGCGACCTGCCCAACCTATCTCCTGCTCGGCGATGAACTCGATTCCCCGCGCGGGCGGATCTACCTGATCAAGGACATGCTGGAAGGCGGAAAACCGGCGGTGCCGGAAGTCGTCAAGCATGTCGACCGCTGCCTGTCCTGCCTGTCCTGCATGACGACCTGCCCCTCGGGCGTGCATTACATGCACCTCGTCGACCATGCGCGGACCTATATCGAGGAAACCTATCGGCGTCCGTTGAGCGACCGGCTGCTCCGCAGCGTGCTGGCCTTCGTGCTGCCCTACCCGAACCGCTTCCGCCTGGCGCTGCTGGGGGCGAAGATCGGTGCTCCCTTCCGGCCCCTGGTGGCGCGCCTGCCGCGGGTCGGAAACCGCCTCGCGGCCATGCTCGACCTCGCCCCGGCCCATCTGCCGAACCGCAATCCCACCGACCGGCCCGGCACCTTCCCGGCCGAGACGCGGGCCCTGGAGGCGAGCGCGGCGTTGCATGGGTATACCGCGCCGTCGCGTCGAGGTCGCGTGGCTTTGCTGCGCGGGTGCGCCCAGAGCGTGCTGCGTCCCGATTTCAACGAGGCGGCGATCCGGCTCCTGACCCGGCACGGGGTCGAGGTGGTGCAGGCCGCGGGGGAGGGCTGCTGCGGCGCCCTGACCCACCACATGGGTAAGGCGGATTCGTCGCATGCCCAGGCCCAGCGCACCATCGACGCCTGGATCGCCGAGATGGACGGCGCCGGGCTCGACGCGATACTCGTCACCGCCTCCGGCTGCGGCACGACGATCAAGGATTACGGCTTCATGTTCCGCGAGGACCCGGCCTACGCGGAGAAGGCGAAGCGCGTGTCCGCCATCGCCAAGGACGTCACCGAGTACATGGCCACCATCGGGTTGATGCCGCCGATCGTCGAGACCGACCTCGTGGTCGCCTACCACTCGGCCTGCTCGATGCAGCACGGCCAGGGCATCCGCACCGAGCCGAAGAACCTCCTGAAGACGGCGGGCTTCACCGTGAAGGACGTGCCCGAGGGCCACATCTGCTGCGGCTCGGCCGGCACCTACAACATCCTCCAGCCCGAGATCGCCAACCGCCTGCGGGACCGCAAGGTCGCCAACATCGAGCGGATGCGCCCCGACGTCATCGCCACCGGCAACATCGGCTGCGCCACCCAGATCGGGAAGGGCACGGCGATCCCGATCGTCCACACGGCGGAGCTCTTGGACTGGGCGACCGGCGGCCCGAAGCCGGCGGCCCTGGAGGGGCTGCCGGACCGGACGATGGCGGCGGCGGAGTAGAGGCGCGTCAGCGCTCGCTCCGGTTCGCCATCGGGATCCAGCGGTACCCGAGCCCGTCGCGGACGACGTATCCGAGCGACGGGAAGGCGGTGTGGTAGCCGGCGACGAGGACGCGGTCGGTGGCGGCCATGTCGTAGATCGTCCGTCGGGTCGCGGCGCCGGCCGCCTTGTCCATGTCGAACAGGGCGTGCCAGTCGGGCCGAGCCAGCGAGGCGACCTCGTGATGGGCGCAGTCGCCCCAGACCAGCAGGCGCTGGCCCTCGCTTTCCACGTTAAAGGCAAGGTGGCCCGGCGTGTGGCCGAAGGCCGCCACGGCGTCGATGCCCGGCACCACCGTCTGGCCCGGCGACACGAAGCGGATGTGCTCGGCGAGGGGAAGCAGGTGGCTGCGGAAGACGCGGGCCGACTTGTACGCGTTGCCGTCCGGCGGGCCTGCCAGGCGATCGTCGTCCCTCCAGAAGGCGAATTCCCGGTCGCCCATGACGTAGCTGGCCTTGGGGAAGAGCGGGCGCCCATCCTCCAAGAGTCCGCCGATATGGTCGGTGTGGCAATGCGTCAGGACCACGAGGTCGATCGCGTCCGGCGACAGGCCGGCCTGCCGCACCCGCTGCGCCAGCTGCCCGCCGGCCGGGCGCGGGATGAAGCCCACCGCCCCGTTCCCGGTGTCGAACAGGACGGTCTCGCGGCCGGTCTGGACCAGGATCGGCGTGAAGCCCGGCTCGAAGCGGTCCGGCGGAAGCCGGTTCTCCCGCATCAGGGCCTCGACCTCCGCCTTCGGACGGTCCTCGCCCACGATCGGCCAGGGGCCGTCGATGACCGCGTCGGCGTCGCGCAGGGCAGTGACGGTGAAGGCACCGAGACGGATCCGCCGCAGGCCGGCGGGCGGGCTCGGGGGCGGGGCTTGCGTCGGTATGCCCGCCCGTGCGGCCCTCGGAAGGGCGAGGCCGGCGACCAGGGTCGCGGCGAGATGACGGCGGGTGAGTTCGGTCATCGCTGGACGTTTCCCGAGAGAGCCGGTTCCGTCAGGATGGGTGCGGGACCGGTCGCGGACGGTCTATCGCGGCGGGAGGGGGCCAGCTTGAACGAACGTGCTGCGCCGTCCGGCGCGTCGTCCCTCCCGATCTGGCATGTCGATGGGGCGCACACCCTCTTCGCGGGGCCGCTCGCGTACAATGCCAGCCACCAGCACGGCGCCCCGGTCTATCTCGCGGGACTCTACGACGCCTTCCGCATCCGCTTCGCGCCGGGGGCGTGGATCACCTGCCGCACGGCCTTCGTCCCGGCGGGGATGCCGCACGAGCTGGATTGCGGCGGCGCTCCCCTCGGCGTCCTCTATCGCGAGCCCGATGCCGGGGCGTGGGCCCTGACGGGCCTGATGGGTCCGGCCGAGGCGGTCGGCAGCGCCCTGGTGGGCAGGGGCGGGGAGGTCGGCCCGTTGCGGTCGCTCTTCGAGCGGCGCGACGCCTGCGATTGGGCGGGCGAGGCCATCGCCGACCTTTCCGGCTTCGCGGCACGGCGGGTCGATCGGCCGGTCGATCCCCGGATCGCGAAGGTCCTCGTCGACCTGCGCGCCCGGCCGGAAGCGTGGATGAGCGCGGGACGGCTGGCCACGGCGGCATCCCTGTCCTCGTCGCGGATGCAGCACCTCTTCAGCGCGACCATGGGTGTCCCGTTCCGGCGCTATCGCGGCTGGCTGCGCATGCGCCGCGCCATCGCGGCCGTCGTCCGCGGCGCCAACTTCACCGGGGCCGCCCATGAGGCGGCGTTCGCCGACCAGGCGCATTTCGCCAACGCCTTCCGCCGGACCTTCGGCGCGCCGGCCTCCTTCAGCCTGCGGGACATTCGCCGCCCGAGCTCGTCGCGTCCGTCAGGCACGATCACGCACGCTCGCCAGCACGAACACCCGGAGGGCGGATGAGAGGTTCTGGCCCTCCCGACCGGCATCGACGGCGCCGATCAGGGCCTGGACGGACTGGCCGCGCGCGCCTGCGATCTCCCGCAGGGCATCCCAGAACGGGTCCTCCAGGGACACGCTGGTCCGGTGGCCGGCGATCATCACGGAGCGCTTGGTGATGCCGGTGGTCATTCCGGCACCCGCCCCTCCCCCCTCTGCGGGGGAGGGTGGTCGCGGAGCGACCGGGAGAGGGGAGCGCCATATCCGGAAAGGTCGCTCCCTCTCCCGCCTGCTCCGCAGGCACCCTCTCCCGCAGAGGGGAGAGGGTCACGTGCCGCGTCCCCCATCACCCCTCCGACTCGGGCCCCACGAGCTTGTGGCCCTCGTGGCGCGAGACCTCGATGGCCTTCTTGGCCTCCGCCAGGGTCCTGGCCTTCTTCGGGCGGCCGAAGGCGATGCGGTTGTCCGCGGCCTTCGCCTCCCGCTCCACCCGCGCCCGGTCCTTCCGGGCCTGACGCAGGTTGATGATCTCCGCCATGCCGGTGGGCTCCTCTAGGCGGCGCCGGGCGCCAGCATCGTCTCGGGGCGCACCACGCGCTCGAACTCCTCGGCCGTGACGTAGCCGAGGCGCAGGGCCTCCTCCTTGAGGGTGGTGCCGTTCTTGTGCGCGGTCTTGGCGATCTCGGCGGCCTTGTCGTAGCCGATCGAGGGGGCGAGCGCGGTCACCAGCATGAGTGAGCGGCTCATCAGGTCGGCGATCTTGTCCTCGTTGGCCTTGATGCCGACGACGCAGTTGTCGGTGAAGCTCACCGCCGCGTCGGCGAGGATGCGGATCGACTGCAGCACCGCGTTGGCGATGACGGGCTTGAACACGTTCAGCTCGAAATTGCCCTGGCTGCCGGCGAAGCTCACCGTGGTGCCGTTGCCGATCACCTGGGCGCAGACCATCGTCAGCGCCTCGCACTGGGTCGGGTTGACCTTGCCGGGCATGATCGACGAGCCGGGTTCGTTCTCCGGCAGCGAGAGCTCGCCGAGGCCCGAGCGCGGGCCCGAGCCGAGGAAGCGGATGTCCTGGGCGATCTTGAACAGGCCAGAGGCCAGCGCCGTGAGCGCGCCCTGCGTGAAGACCAGGGCATCGTGGGTGGCCAGGGCCTCGAACTTGTTGGCGGCCGAGGTGAAGGGCAGGCCGGTCAGCTCCGCGACCTTCGCGGCGAATTTTTCGGCGAAGTCCGGATGGGCGTTGAGGCCGGTGCCCACCGCCGTGCCGCCCTGTGCCAGCGCCAGCACGCCGGGCAGCGTCGCCTTCACGCGCTCGGTGCCGAGCGCCACCTGCGCCACGTAGCCGGAGAATTCCTGGCCGAGGGAGACCGGGGTGGCGTCCTGCAGGTGGGTGCGGCCGATCTTCACGATGGCGGCGAACGCCTCGGACTTCGCCTGGAGCGCGTCGTGCAGGTGCTGCAGGGCCGGCAGCAGCCGGTCGTTGATCTCGCGCGAGACCGCGATGTGCATCGCCGTCGGGAAGACGTCGTTCGAGGACTGGCCGCGATTGACGTGGTCGTTGGGGTGGACCGGAGACTTGCCGCCGCGCTTGCCGCCGAGCAGCTCGTTGGCGAGGCTGGCGATCACCTCGTTGGCGTTCATGTTCGACTGGGTGCCGGAGCCCGTCTGCCACACCGCCAGGGGGAATTCCTGGTCGTGCTCGCCGGAGACCACCTCGGCCGCCGAAGCCGCGATGGCCTGGGCCACCTTCGGGTCGAGGGCGCCGAGGTCCTGGTTCACCAGGGCGGCGGCCTGCTTGACCATGCCGAGGGCGTGGACGAGAGGCGCGGGCATCTTCTCGGTGCCGATCTTGAAGTTCTGGATCGAGCGCTGCGTCTGCGCGCCCCAGTAGCGATGCGCCGGGACCTCGATCGGGCCGAAGGTGTCGGACTCGGTGCGGGTGGCGGGCGTCTCGGTGGGCGACATCGTGGCCTCTTCGTCTGGTCAATCCGGACCCTACTTAAACTGCACGCCAGCAAACCGCGATGCCGCATCGCGAGAGGGCCGTGTGCCCGGCGCTGAATTGTCATGGCTTGTCAGCCCTCAGCCCGGGCCCGGAGTTGTCGTTTATGTCGAGTGCCGCCGCCCGCGTCGAAGCCCCTGTCGATGCCCCCGTGCCGGTCCGCTTCCGCCCGGCGGTCCCGAAACCCCTGCGCGAGCAGCCGGGCCTGTTCGGCTTCCTTAAGGCCGCCCGCGCCAACCCGCTGACGACCTGGCTCGACGTGCATTTCGAGAAGCCGGTGGTGGCCGCCGACGGCGCCCTCGGGCGCGTCACCGTGGTGAGCGACCCGGCCCTGATCCGCTACCTCTACGTCGAGAACGCCGCCAACTACCGCAAGGACGACCTGCAGCGGCGGGTCCTTGCCCCCGGCCTCGGCAACGGGCTGCTCACCGCCGAGGGCGAGGAATGGAAGCTGCAGCGCCGGACTCTGGCGCCGATCTTCTCCGCCCGGCACGTGCTCGGCTTCAACGGAGCCATGAACGCCGCCGGCGCCCGCATCGCCCGCCGCCTGGCCCGCCGCGACGGCACCCGCATCGACGTCGCCCTGGAGATGACCCGCGTCACCCTCGACGTGCTGGAGCGGACGATCTTCACCCACGGCCTCGCCAGCGACCCCGACGCCCTGGGCCGGGCGATCACCCGCTTCCTCGAATCCGTCGGGCCGATCGATCCCCTCGACGTGTTCGGGGTGCCGGGATTCGTGCCCCGCATCGGCCGCCTGCGGGCGCGGCCCGCCATCCGCTTCTTCGCCGAAGTGGTAGACGAACTGATCGACCGTCGCCGCGCCCTGATCGCGCAGGGGACCGCGCCGGCCGACCTGCTGACGCTTCTCCTGAAGGCGCAGGACCCGGAAACGGGGAAGGGCCTCACCGACCTCGAGGTGAAGGCCAACATCGTCACCTTCATCGCGGCCGGCCACGAGACCACCGCCAACGCCCTGACCTGGGCCCTCTACTGCCTGTCGCAGGACCCCGCCGCCCAGGCGCGGATCGAGGCGGAGGTCGATGCCGTTCCGGCGGACCAGGACTTCGACGCCGATGCGCTGCCCTACACCAGGGCCGTGATGGAAGAGACCATGCGGCTCTTCCCGCCGGTGCCGTTCCTGAGCCGGCAGGCCATCGCGGAGGACCGGATCGGCCGCATCAAGATTCCCAAGGGCTCCCTGGTGATGGTGGCGCCCTACGTGCTCCACCGCCACCGGACCCTGTGGCAGGAGCCGGACGCCTTCATGCCCGAGCGCTTCCTGCCCGAGGCCCGGGCCGCGATCCCGCGCTTCGCCTACCTGCCGTTCGGGGCCGGCCCCCGCGTCTGCATCGGCCAGAACTTCTCGCTGCAGGAGGCGGTGGTGGTGCTGGCCCACATCGCCCGCGCCGCCCGTTTCACCCTGGCCGACGACCACGCCCCGGTGGTCCCGCTCCACCGCGTCACCCTGCGCCCGGAGCACGGGCTGCACATGACGGTGAACCCCCGGGGGTGAGGGCTGGAAGCTCGACATAACCCTGCTCCCCCCTTGCGGGGAGGAGTTGGAGGTGGGGGTGGTTGGGCGACCCTCGACGGGCGGGGACTGGCGGAGCGACCCCCACGCCTCGCCTCTCCCCGCGAGGGGGAAAGAGACGCGTTTCGCTGTCCGAAGGGCCGTCGTCTCAGTCCAACCGGGATCGGAGGACATACCTGCGCGAAACACCGCGTCATCCCGGGGCCGCGCAGCGGAGCCCGGGATCCAGACGCACAGGGGGTGCCAGGATTGACGCCGTCGGCGGCTCTGGATTCCGGGCTCGCCTTTGGCGCCCCGGAATGACGATGCGGTTTTTTCGTTGAGCGCCCGCGTCGGCGCCGCTTCGCTCAGCTCTTCTTGCGGAAGGCGTCGAGGCTGACGACTTCGGCGCTGGTCTCGGTGCCGTCCTCGGCCTTCTTCGCCGGGGGCTTGGCTTCGGTCCCGTCCTCCGACTTGCCGGCTCCCTTGGCGGCCTGGGCCGCGGCGGGCACCGGGGTGGTGCCGGCGCCGATCTTGGGGACGGAGCTGCCGATGGTGGCGAGGCCCGTGCCCTTCGGCTTGATCTCGGTGGGCTCGGACGCGGCACCCCGGGGCGGGGTCTTTCCGGCCGCAGCCGGCGCCTCCTCCGAATCCTCCTCGGCGGCGGCCGTCTCCGTGCCCTCGCTGAGGTCGAACTTGAGGCCGAACTGGACGGAGGGGTCGAAGAAGCCCGTCAGGGCGTCGAAGGGCACCAGCAGGCGCTCGGGCACCCCGGAGAAGGAGAGCCCGACCTCGAAGGTGTGCTCGGTGACGCCGAGGTCCCAGAACTGGTGCTGGAGCACGATCGTCATGTCCTGCGGATATTTCTCGCGCAGGCGCTGCGACATGCGCACGCCCGGCGCCTCAGTGCGGAACGAGACGTAGAAGTGGTGCTCGCCCGCGAGACCCTCGCGGGCCGCGTCGGTCAGCACCTTGCGCACCACGCCGCGCAGCGCGTCCTGCACCAGAAGATCGTAGCGGATCAGGTCGTCTGCCATCTGCGGTCGCTTATGCCCGGTCACTGCCCGCCGTCACACGCCGCGATGGCGCTCCGGGTCGGATGAAAATCGAATGGGAATGCCGGTGCCCGACCCTCCCAGAACCCTGCCTGAACGGCCGTCGCGGCCATCCGGACGTCCGCTACCAAGTCCGTCCGCTACCAAGTCCGTCCGCTACCCAGAACCACCGTTCCGCGACGCGGCGGTCGCCCGTCGCGGCCCCGACCGAGATCTCCGCACCGGAGCGAGCTTCCGCCAAAAGCCGGGGCCTGTCGAGCCTCGGGCCCTTGCGTCCAAAAGCCCGTGGTCCGGAAAGGGGCTGCCGGGTTACCGTTCGGGCCTCGAAGCCGTTCCGGCGCCGCCGGATCCCCGTCCTCGCCGAGCCTCTCGGCCAACGCCTTGATTATAGTGGGAGTGCCGCCGCATTTGAAGCCCGATGATGGTGCGCCGATGCCCGAGGCGCCGGCGGCCTGGTCCGCCTCCGCGCTCCTCCGGCCTTCCCGGGTCCGTGCCGGCCTCGGCGCGGCGACGGCGCTCGTCGGGCTGGCCTTCGCGGCCTTCCTGGCGCTGGCGGTGGCGACCCTCCTCGCCCTGGTGATCGTGCGGGTCGGCGGCGACTGGATCGACGGCATCGCGCTCCTGGGCGGAGACCGTCCCCGCCTGCATCCGCGCCAGCTCGCCATGCGGGAACTGGCGGTGGACGTGGTGCGGCAGGGGGTCCTGGCCCTCCTCGTCGTCGTCGCGGTGCGCTGGCGCGACGGCGCCGCCTGGCGCCGGACCCTGGCCCTGGTGGCGCCGGCGGCGGCGCCCTGGGGGCCCGGCGCGCCCGGCCTGACGGCGCGCCGCTTCGCCGTGATCCTGCTGGCCTGGCCGGTGATCCACATCACCTGGGTGACCGGCATCGCCGATCTGTTCCGGATGCCCATCGGCCGGCACACGGCCCTGTCTCCCGGCCTCACCCCGGCCGCGGCGGCCCTGTGGTTCGCCTACGTGCTCGTCCTGGCCCCGGTGGCGGAGGAACTGTTGATGCGCGGGGCCCTGTTCGCCCGGGCGCGGGAGGTTTTTACGGCGCGGGGCGCGATCCTGGCGACGGCGCTCCTGTTCGCCGGGGCGCATCTCACGCCCGCGGGGTTCGCCCGGCCGGTCTCGCTGATCCCCCTGGCGCTGATCCTCGGCTGGGTCCGCTGGCGCAGCGGCCGGCTCTGGCCGGGCATCCTGCTCCACGCCTGGAGCAACCTCGCGATGATCGCCTACGTGCTCGGGCCCGCGGTCGGCTGAGGCCGGAGCGCGGTCCGGGGACGGCACGACCTGTTGACGCCCCGGTCCGCGACCTCGCCAGCCCCGGCGCTTCGGGCTATTCCGGGAGCCCCCGCCTCGGAGCCGCGATGCACGCCTATCACCAGCTTCTCGAACGCATCCTGCAGGACGGGGTGCGCAAGGACGACCGGACCGGCACCGGCACCCTCTCGGTGTTCGGGCACCAGATGCGCTTCGACCTCGGCGAGGGCTTTCCGCTGGTGACGACCAAGCAGCTCCACCTGCGCTCGATCATCCACGAGCTGCTGTGGTTCCTCACGGGCGACACCAACGTGCGCGCCCTCCAGGCCAACGGCGTGAGCATCTGGGACGAGTGGGCCGATGCGAACGGCGACCTCGGGCCGGTCTACGGCCGGCAGTGGCGCTCCTGGGCCAAGCCCGACGGCGGCAGCGTCGACCAGATCGCCTGGGTGCTCGACGAGATCCGCCGCAACCCGGATTCCCGGCGCCTCATCGTCTCGGCCTGGAACCCGGCCGATCTCGACCGGATGGCGCTGGCGCCCTGCCACTGCCTGTTCCAGTTCTACGTCGCCGAGGGGCGGCTCTCGTGCCAGCTCTACCAGCGCTCGGCCGACGTGTTCCTCGGCGTGCCCTTCAACATCGCGAGCTACGCCCTCCTGACCGCGATGATCGCGCAGGTCACGGGACTGCAGCCCGGCGACTTCATCCACACCCTGGGGGACGCCCACCTCTACGTGAACCACCTCGAGCAGGCCCGGCTGCAGCTGACGCGGGCGCAGCGTCCGCTGCCGCGCCTCGTGCTCGACCCGGCCGTGACTTCGCTGTTCGACTTCCGCTTCGAGGACATCGCGGTCGAGGGCTACGAACCCCATCCGGCGATCCGCGCCCCGGTGGCCGTCTGACAAACAATTTCAAGCGACCCTTTTTGCGAAGGGAAGGGAAATCTGTTCCCCTACGCCCAGCGTGTCGCTGCTAAGATTTTTCGTTAATTTCGGTAGATCTTTCTTAATTTGAGGAACTTCGTTATCTACGTAAAATTCGGAGATGTTTCTAGCTCTGGTATACTTTCTTTTCTTATCCATGACTAAAATCTGAAAATCAAATTCGTCAAGATCTGAAGCGGTGTGCTTCTGATTTTGAATAACGTCCCATTCTCGCAAGTCAAATTTTGTATTGAAGTATGCGTCACCATTCGGAAAATGGTGGAATACTTCTGTTAGATAGATTTTAGTGAAAAGTTGATCAAATACTTTATAGATCTGAGCTCCACCGATAACGAATATCTCAGATTTACCGGCAATAATAGAATAGAAGTCAGCAATATATAGTGCCATTTCGCGGGTGTTGACCCATATTGTATTTTCGAAATGCGCACCTTTTTCTGTCGAAAGAACAATATTTGTGCGGTTTGGAAGTGGTCGACCGAGAGATTCAAATGTTTTGCGGCCCATGATAACGACATGGCCCTGCGTGACAGACCGGAAGAACTTCATGTCTGTCTTCAGCTTCCAGGGCAACTGATTTTCGCAGCCGATTACACCACCGGGACTGCTCCGAGCCACGATATATGAAATTGACGGCATCAGGCGTTCGATCGGTTTCATTACTCAATTTCGTTTTGAGGCCGAGGCGATTTGAGCTTGCCGGAATTTCGTCGACGATGAGCGCAAGCGGTTAAGTTTGCGTGGAGGTCTCATAGGAGAGGGGGCGGCACGCGGCCCTGACCAACAATCCTGCGGAAGCGCGCTGCGCCTCAGCGGCACGTCAACCATGATTCTGGTGCGTTTGCCAAACCAGGAAGAAAGCGTGTTTTATGATGCTGGCGGCTTTATCCTCCGGCCCGTGACCAAGGTTCAAGCGGAGCGCTATGTCGCTGTTGCGGAATGGCGGCCCGATGCCCAAGTGGCAATCTTGACAGGATCCGGTGCGCCCACGCAGGTGCCGGGGTCGGGTCACGACGAGATCAACACTCTTGTCCACGCGGGGGAGATTCGGCCCGCCTCCTGAGGAGGCCGGGACGGGGAGCGCGGGTGGGCTTCGTGTGCGGCGCAGACGCTGCTGGAACAGGAGAGATCGGCGAGCATGCCTTGGAGCAATCAGAGCGGCGGCGGTAGCGGCAACGGGGGAGGGCCCTGGGGCCGAGGCGGCGGCGGCAATGGCGGCGGGGGTGGCCCGTGGGGCGGCGGTGGCGGCGGCGGTGGCAAGACCCCGCCCGACCTCGAGGACCTCCTCCGGCGCAGCCAGGACCGCCTGCGCGGGGTGCTCCCGGGTGGATCGTTCGGTGGAGGCCGCGGCCTCCTGATCGCCGGCGGCATCGTGGTCGCCGTCTGGCTCGCCACCGGGTTCTACACCGTGGCGCCGCAGCAGGTGGGCATCGAGACGGTGTTCGGCCGTTATCTCAGCACCACCGGCCAGGGCCTGAACTACAACTTCCCGGCCCCCATCGGCGCCGTGACCAAGCCGAATGTCGGCCAGGTCAACAGCGTGCAGATCGGCTACCGCGCCGGGCTCGGCAACCAGAGCCGCACCGTCGACAAGCCCGAGGAGAGCCTGATGCTCACGGGCGACGAGAACATCGTCGACCTCGACTTCGAGGTGCAGTGGCGCATCAATCCCCTGAAAGCGTCCGACTTCGTCTTCAACCTCGAGAACCCGGAAGGGACGATCAAGGCCATCGCCGAGAGCGCGATGCGCGAGGTCGTCGGCCGCCGCAACATCCAGCCGATCCTGACGAACGAGCAGTCGAGCGTCGCCCAGGAGGTCCGCGAGATCACCCAGAAGGCCCTCGACGAGTACGGCGCCGGCGTGCGCATCGAGCTCGTGCAGCTCGTCAGCGTGCAGCCTCCGCCGGAGGTGCGGCCCGCCTTCTTCGACGTGAACGCGGCGCAGCAGGACGCCGAGCGCGCCAAGAACGATGCGCGCACCTACGAGAGCCAGAAGGTGCCCCTCGCCAAGGGTGAGGCGCAGAAGATCATCCAGGCGGCGGAAGCCTACAAGACGCAGTCCACCGCCGACGCGACCGGTCAGGCCGCCCGCTTCACCCAGGTCTACGATTCCTACAAGGTCGCCCCGGTCATCAGCCGCGAGCGCATCTTCCTCGAAACGATGGAGCGGGTCCTGGGCTCGGTCAACAAGGTGATCATCGACCAGAACGGAGCCGGTGCCGGCACCGGCGCCAGTGCTGCCGGCGTGTTGCCGGTGCTGCCGCTGACCGAGTTCGGTCCCCGCAACGCTGCCGGTGGAGTGGCCCGATGAACAACCAAGCCCTCCGCACCGGCCTCATGATCGTGGCGGCCGCCGTGGCCGTCGGCCTCTACGCCTCGGTCTTCACCGTCGGCCAGATGCAGCAGGCCCTGGTGCTCCGCTTCGGCGGCGTCCGCGCCGTCCTGAACCAGACCGGCACCGACAAGCCTGGCCTCTACTTCAAGCTGCCGTTCTTCGAGAACGTCGTCCTGTTCGACAAGCGGGTGCTCGACCTTGATCTCCCGGTCCAGACCCTGCTGACCACCGACCGTCAGAACCTCGAGGTGGACGCGTTCGCGCGCTACCGGATCATCGATCCGCTGAAGTTCTACCAGTCGGCCAACAACATCGCCCGCGCCAACACCCTGCTGGCGAGCTTCACCAACTCGGCCCTGCGCAACCTGCTCGCCCGCTCGACCCGCGACGCCATCGTCCGGACCCAGCGCGCCGAGCTGATGAACCAGATCCAGGCCGACGTGAACCGGCAGGCCAAGGAGCTCGGCGTCGAGATCGTCGACCTGCGCATGACCCGCGTCGATCTGCCGGCCCAGAACAGCTCGGCGGTCTACAAGCGCATGACGACGGAGCGCCAGCGCGAGGCGGCCGACATCCGGGCCACCGGCGAGCAGGCCGCGGTCACGATTAAGGCCAAGGCCGACCGCGACGTCACCGTGCTGCTCTCGGAGGCCAACCAGACGGCCGAGACCCTGCGCGGACAGGGCGACGCAGACAAGAACCGCATCCTGGCGGAAGCCTACGGCAGGGACGCGGACTTCTTCAGCTTCTACCGCTCCATGCAGGCCTACGAGACCGGCCTGAAGGGCTCCGACACGCGGCTCGTGATCAGCCCCTCGTCGGACTTCTTCCGCTACTTCAGCGATCCGCAGGGCCGGACCCCGGCGACGCCGGCCGCCCGCACGCGCGCGCCGGCGGAGCCCGGCTCCACCGGCACGCTGCGCTGAGCGGTCACCATGACGCTCCGGCGGCGGACCCCGGTTCGCCGCCGGACTCTTGATCGGCGGACGGCGGAGACGATCTAAGGACGTCTTGAGACAGATGAGGTCGATTATGGTTCCCGTCGCGAGCGCCGTCCGGGCGCCCCGTTCCCGAGCGCTTCAGCGCAGCCTGCGCTCTGCCCTCGCCGCCGCCGCGCTGGCGACCGCCCTCGCCGTGACCGGCGCCCCGGCCCCGGCCTTCGCCAAGGGCCCCGAATCCCTCGCCGACCTCGCCGATCAGGTCACCGACGCGGTCGTGAACATCTCGGCCTCGACCACGGTCGACGCCCGGCCCAACGCCCGCTCCGGCCCGCAGCTCCCACAGGGCACGCCCTTCGAGGACCTGTTCGAGGAGTTCTTCAACAAGCGCGGCCAGCGCGGCGGCGGCGACCGCAGCGAGGCCGACCGCCCGAAGCCGCAGCAGCGCAAGTCGAACTCGCTGGGCTCGGGCTTCATCATCGATGCGTCCGGCATCGTGGTGACGAACAACCACGTCATCGGCGACGCCAACGACATCCAGGTCATCCTGCACAACGGCACCAAGCTGAAGGCGGAGA
Organism: Methylobacterium sp. Leaf89; assembly: GCF_001422215.1. Taxonomy (NCBI): domain Bacteria; kingdom Pseudomonadati; phylum Pseudomonadota; class Alphaproteobacteria; order Hyphomicrobiales; family Methylobacteriaceae; genus Methylobacterium; species Methylobacterium sp. Leaf89. Next base: position 208,426 of record NZ_LMML01000029.1, read on the forward strand.
TCATCGGCAAGGATGCCAAGATCGACCTCGCGGTGCTGCGGGTGAAGCCGGAGGCCAACAAGCCCCTCAAGGCCGTGCCCTTCGGCGACTCCGAGAAAATGCGTCCGGGCGACTGGGTCATCGCCATCGGCAACCCCTTCGGCCTCGGCGGCTCGGTCTCGGCCGGCATCGTCTCGGCCCGGGGCCGCAACATCGAGTCCGGCCCCTACGACAACTACATCCAGACGGATGCTGCCATCAACAAGGGCAATTCCGGCGGTCCGCTGTTCAACATGAACGGCGAGGTCATCGGCATCAACACGGCGATCCTGTCGCCCACCGGCGGCTCGGTCGGTATCGGCTTCGCGGTGCCCTCGAACAACGCGTCCCAGGTGATCGACCAGCTGCGCGAGTTCGGCGAGGTCCGCCGCGGCTGGCTCGGCGTGCGCATCCAGAACGTGGACGAGACCACGGCGGAAGCCCTCGACATGAAGGACGGGGTCAAGGGCGCCCTGGTCGCCGGCGTGGACGAGAAGGGCCCGGCCAAGGCCGCGGGCCTCGAGATCGGCGACGTCATCGTCAGGTTCAACGGCACGGCGGTGAAGTCGTCCAGCGACCTGCCCCGGATCGTCGCCTCGACCCCGGTCGGCAAGGTCGTGGACGTGCTCGTGATCCGCAAGGGCGCCGAGACCACGAAGTCGGTCACCCTCGGCCGTCTCGAGGACACCGAGAAGCCGACCCTCGCCAGCGTCAAGCAGCCGGAGGCTGAGAGCGCCGTGCGCCAGGTGCTCGGCCTCAACCTGTCGGGCATCACCGACGAGGCCCGCAAGCGCTACAGCCTCAAGGACAGCCTCAAGGGCGTCCTCGTCACCCGCGTCGATCCGAACTCCACGGCGGCCGACAAGCAGATCAAGCCGGGCGAGGTCATCGTCGAGGTCGGGCAGGAGGCGGTGAACGCACCCGCCGACGTCAGCAAGCGCATCGACCAACTCAAGAAGGATGGCCGCAGGTCCGTCCTGCTCCTGGTCGCCAGCGCGAGCGGCGACGTCCGCTTCGTGGCGCTGGGGATCGACTGATTCCCAGACGCCATTCGGACACATCCAGCCGCCGCCCGAGAGGGCGGCGGTTTTGTTTTGGTAGGTGGGGCTACTCTGATTCGCAGCCGGCCGATTCACCGGCCGAAGCATGTCCCATCGCTCCCCGTCATCCCGGGGCCGAGCAGCGGAGCCCGGGATCCAGAAACACAGGTGGCGCAAGGTCTCGCAAGGTCGGCGGTTCTGGATTGCACGCCGTTGGCGCGCCCCTTCGGGTCCGGGCTCGCCTGCGGCGCCCCGGAATGACGGCGCGGTGTCGGCTGTGGTCAGGCCGGAAACCCGCGCGCAGCACCATGTCATTCCGGGGCCGCCCAAGGTGCCCCGGCATGGCGGCGCCGCTCAGCCCACGAATTCGGCCGACGAATACCCCTGCAGGTAGAGCAACGCCGTGAGGTCGCCGTGGTCGATGCGCACCTGCGCGGCGGCCGCCACCTTGGGCTTGGCCCGGAAGGCGACGCCGAGGCCGGCCTCGGCGAGCATGTCGAGGTCGTTGGCTCCGTCGCCCACCGCCAGGGTCTCCGCGGCGTCGAGGCCGAAGCGGCTGCGCAGGGCGACCAGGGTCGCGCGCTTCGTCTCCTTGTCGACGATCGGCTCGATCACCTCCCCGGTGAGCCGGCCGTCCTGGATGCCCAGCGTGGTGGCATGGGCCTCGTCGAAGCCGATCCGGGCCGAGACCGGCCCGGTGAACAGGGTGAAGCCCCCGGAGATCAGGCAGGTGTGGGTGCCATGGGCCTTCATGGTCCGCACCAGGGTGCGTCCGCCCGGCGTCAGGGTGATGCGCGCTTCGATCAGCGCGTCGATCGTGTCCACGGGCACGTCCCGCAGCAGGGCGACGCGCTCGCGCAGGGCCGGGCCGAAGGCAATCTCGCCCCGCATCGCCCGCTCGGTGATGGCGGCGACCCGGTCCTTCAGGCCGATCGTGTCGGCCAGCTCGTCGATGCATTCCTGCTCGATCATGGTCGAGTCCATGTCGGCCAGGAACAGGCGCTTGCGCCGATGCGGACCGGCCTCGATCACCGCCACGTCGATCGGCTCGGAGGCCAGGGCCGCGCGCAGGCGCCGGGCCAGCGCCGGCGCATCGGCGGACGCGCCGGGGACCAGCACCTCGGCGGCGACCTCGCCATGCAGGATGCGGGGCTGGTGTTCGGTGCGCAGTACCGCCCGGGTCTCGGCCAGCACCGCATCGGTGATGGCGGGGCGGCTCTCGTTTGCTATCAGGATCGCGACGAGGGTCATCCGGGAGTTTTCCACGCCAGTGTCGCCGGTCACGCAACGCACGCACGCGCAGGTTTTGCCGGCGGCGATCCTCATCGCAGGGCCGACCGCCTCGGGCAAGTCGGGCCTGGCGCTGGCGCTCGCCCGCGATTTCGACGGAGTGGTGATCAACACCGACTCGATGCAGGTCTATGCCGACCTGCGCCGGCTCTCCGCCCGGCCGAGCGCGTCCGAGGAGGCCGAGGCGCCCCACCGCCTCTACGGCCACGTGGACGGCGCGGTGAACTACTCGGCCGGGCACTTCGCCCGCGAGGCGGCGCCGCTGATCGGCACGCTGCGCGCGGAGAAGCGCCTGCCGATCTTCGTCGGCGGCACCGGCCTGTATTTCCGCGCTCTGGAGGAGGGGCTCTCGGAGCTGCCGCCGGTGCCGGACGACGTCCGGTCGGCCCTGCGGGCGCGGGCCGAGGGCCGGGCGACGGAAGCGCTTCACGCCGATCTGGCCGAGCGCGACCCGGCCGGGGCGGCGGCCCTGCGCCCCAGCGACCGGGCGCGGGTGATGCGCGCCCTCGAGGTGTTCGCGGCGACCGGCCGGCCCATCGCGGAATTCCACGGGGCCCGCACCCCCGGGCCGCTGTCCGGCCTGCCGCTCGTGAAGCTGTTCCTGGCCCCCGAGCGCGAGGCCCTGCGCCGGGCCATCGACGCGCGCTTCGAGGCGATGATCGGGCACGGGGCGCTGGGCGAGGTCGAGGCCCTGCGCGACCGGCGCCTCGACCCGCTGCTGCCGATCATGCGCGCCCACGGGGTGCCGGGCCTGATCGCCCATCTTGACGGGACGCTGTCGCGGGCGGAGGCGCTCCGGCGCGGGCAGGGCGACACGCGGCGCTACGCCAAGCGCCAGTTCACCTGGTTCCGGCACCAGATGGGGCCGGACTGGCTCTGGACGCCGCCCGAGGAGGCCCTCGGGCTGGCCCAGGCGGCGCTCACTTCTCCAGGCGGGCGATGAGGGACGAGGTGTCCCAGCGGTTGCCGCCCATGCCCTGCACGTCGGCGTAGAACTGGTCGACCAGGGCGGTGACCGGCAGCTGCGCCCCGTTGCGCCGGGCCTCGGCCAGGAGGATGCCGAGGTCCTTGCGCATCCAGTCCACGGCGAAGCCGAAGTCGAACTTGCCCGCGTTCATGGTCTTGCCGCGGTTCTCCATCTGCCAGGAGCCGGCGGCGCCCTTGGAGATCACCTCCAGCACGGCCTCGACGTCGAGGTTCGCGCGCTTGGCGAAGTGCACGGCCTCGGACAGGCCCTGGACCAGCCCCGCGATGGCGATCTGGTTGACCATCTTGGTGAGCTGGCCGGAGCCGGCCGGGCCCATCAGGCGGCTGGCGCGGGCAAAGCACAGGATCGCGGGCTCGACCGCCGCATAGGTCTCGGCCTCGCCGCCGCACATCACGGTGAGGGCCGCGTTCTCGGCGCCGGCCTGCCCGCCCGAGACGGGGGCGTCGATGAAGCCGAGGCCGGCGGCCCCGGCGGCGTCGGCGAGCTCGCGGGCGACCTCGGCCGAGGCGGTGGTGTGGTCGACGAAGACCGCGCCCTTCTCCATGCCGGCGAAGGCGCCGTTCGCGCCGAGGGTGACGCTGCGCAGGTCGTCGTCGTTGCCCACGCAGGCGAAGACGATGGCCTGGCCCTTGGCGGCCACGCGCGGGGTGGCCGCGAAGGCGCCGCCATGGGCGGCGACCCAGGCCTCGGCCTTGGCGGCGGTGCGGTTGTAGACGGTGACCTCGTGGCCCTTGGCGGCGAGGTGGCGGGCCATCGGGCCGCCCATCACGCCGAGGCCCAGAAACGCGACCTTCGCCATCATCATCTCCGCTCGTATCCTGAATACGAGCGGGGTCTAGGAGCGATGCTCCCGAGCGTCAAACCATCGCGAAGACTTATCCGCCGGTGACGCTCATGTGGCGCGGCACGGCGGCCGGGCGGGCCCGCTCGATGACGAAGTCGTGGCCCTTGGGCTTGCGCGCGATGGCGTCGATCACCGCCTGGGTCACCAGGGCATCGTCGGGCGAGGCGCGCAGAACCGCGCGGAGATCGGCCGCATCCTCCTGGCCGAGGCACATGTAGAGCTTGCCCGTGCAGGTCAGGCGCACCCGGTTGCAGCTCTCGCAGAAATTGTGGGTCAGCGGCGTGATGAAGCCCAGGCGCCCACCGGTCTCGGCGATGCGGACATAGCGGGCCGGGCCGCCGGTGCGGTCGGGCAGGGGCGTCATCGTGTAGCGCTGCTCGAGCCGGGCGCGGGCCACCGAGAGGGGCAGGAACTGGTCGGTGCGGTCGCCCTCGATCTCGCCGAGCGGCATGACCTCGATGAGAGTCATGTCCATGCCGTCGCCGTGGGCCCAGGCGATCATGTCGGCGATCTCGTCCTCGTTGACGCCCTTCAGCGCCACCGCGTTGATCTTGACCTTGATGCCCGCCTTGCGCGCCGTCTCGATCCCGTCGAGCACCACCTTCAGGTCGCCCCGGCGGGTCACGGTGCGGAACTTGTCCGGGTCGAGGGTGTCGAGGGAGACGTTGACGCGGCGCACGCCGAGTTCGGCGAGTTCGGGCGCGAAGCGGCCGAGTTGCGTGCCGTTGGTGGTCATCGTCAGCTCTTCGAGCGCGCCCGTATCGAGGTGGCGGGACAGGCGCCGGAACAGGTGCATGATGTCGCGGCGGACCAGCGGCTCGCCGCCGGTGATGCGCAGCTTGCGCACGCCGCGCTGGATGAACACGGCGCAGAGCCGGTCCAGTTCTTCCAGGGAGAGCAGGTCGCGCTTGGGCAGGAACTGCATGTCGTCGGACATGCAGTAGACGCAGCGCAGGTCGCAGCGATCGGTGACCGAGATGCGCAGGTAGGTAATCGCCCGCTGGAACGGGTCGATCAGCGGCGCGGGCGCGATCGGGGCAGCGTCGTCGGTGGCGCGGGGACCCCACATGCGGGATTCTGTGCTCTGTTGGGGTGAGGAAACGTTGGCGCGGTCGCGTGACGAACCTAACATGGCACGTCATATGAGGTCTCGCACCCTCGCGGGCAAGTTTGCGTCGGTCGCAGGGGCCATGCAACCCGTGCGGCCGACGCGGCCGGAAGGAAGCCATCATGACTCAACAGGCTGTCGATCCGCACGCGGCCCCGGCCGCATCCGAGCGCTGGCCCACCGAGATCCGCCTCTCGGGTGACAAGCGCACCCTCAACGTCGCCTTCGAGGATGGCGGCCGCTTTGCCCTGCCGGCGGAGTATCTCCGGGTCTCGAGCCCCTCGGCCGAGGTCCAGGGGCACTCGCCCTCCGAGCGCAAGGTGATCGGGGCGAAGCGCGACGTGGCGATCCTCAAGGTCGAGCCGATCGGCAACTACGCCGTCAAGCTGACCTTCGACGACATGCACGACACCGGTCTGTTCGGGTGGGGCTACCTCTACGATCTCGGGCGCGAGTACCGGAACCGCTGGGCGACCTACCTGTCCGAGCTGGAGGATCGGGGCCTGAGTCGCGATCCCGTTCGCCGGGCCGCGAAGCCGACCCCCACCCCGAGCGAGGGCGGCGGAAGCTGCGGCAGCGGCTGCGGCTGCCACTGAACGGATCGACCGCCGCCCGGAAGGCCGCTGCAGGACCCCATCGATATGACGCCCTCGACCAGCCCGGCGACGAGCCGGCGCGTCCTCGCGCTCGCGCTGCCAATGACGCTCGCCAACGTGACGACGCCGCTTCTCGGCTTCGTCGGCGCCACCGTGATCGGCCGGCTCGGCGATGCCGCGCTCCTCGGCGCCATGGCCCTGGGCGCGGTGATCTTCGATGCGATCTTCTGGTCGTTCGGTTCGCTGCGCATGGCCACCGCCGGTTTGACCGCGCAGGCGGTGGGGGCAAACGACCGCGCCGAGGTCGACCGGACGCTGGCCCGCGCCCTCGCGGCGGCCGTCGTGGTCGGGCTGGTGATCGTGGGGCTGCAGGGGCCGATCGGCCGGACGGCCTTTTCCTTGAGCGGCGCGAGCCCCGCGGTGATCGCCGCGCTGGCGGCCTATTTCCACATCCGCATCTTCGCGGCCCCCTTCACCCTGGCGAACTACGCCATCCTCGGCTCGGTGCTGGGGCGCGGGCGCACCGATCTCGGGCTGATCCTGCAGGTCGCCATCAACCTCACCAACATCGTCCTCACCCTGGCCCTGGTCCTCGGCGCGGACATGAGCGTCGCCGGGGCCGGGCTCGCCACCCTGATCGCGGAGGCGGCCGGCGCCGGCCTCGGCCTGCTCCTGCTGGCGCGGCTCGGCTCGCGCCCCTTCGCGGTGCCGTTCCGGGTGGTGCGCGATCCCCTGGCGCTCGCCCGGATGCTCAGCGTCAACGCCGACGTGATGATCCGGACCCTGCTGCTGGTGGGCTGCATCACCCTGTTCTCGGCGCTCGGCGCCCGCTCGGGCGACGTGGTGCTGGCGGCCAACGCCGTCCTGTGGAATCTCTTCATGATCGGCGGCTTCTTCCTCGACGGCTTCGCCACCGCCGCCGAGACCCTGTGCGGCCAGGCGGTGGGCGCCCGGGACGAGGCCCGCTTCCGCCGCGCCGCCACCTTGAGCCTGCTCTGGTGCCTCGCCTTCGGCGGCGCCATCGCGGGCGGGTTCCTCCTCGCCGGCAACGCCTTCATCGACGCGGTGACCACGAGCCCGGAGGTGCGGGCCATGGCCCGGCTCTACCTGCTGCCGGCGGCCCTGGCGCCCTTCCTGGCGGCGCTGCCCTTCGCCTTCGACGGCATCTACATCGGCGCCACCTGGACCCGGGCGATGCGCAACCTCATGCTCGTGGCGAGCGCGGCCTACGGCCTCGCCCTCCTCGCCGCCCACGCGGCCGGCCTCGGCAATGGCGGCCTCTGGCTCTCGTTCCTGATCCTGCTGGCCGGGCGCGGAATCAGCCAGGCGCTGGCCTATCCGGGCCTGACGCGGCGGACCTTCTCTCCGGCGGGCGCGATCCCTCGGGAGAAGCACGCGGTTGACTTCACGCCTGCGTGACGCGGGTCCGGCACAGCGGCGTGCCGGCATTGGCAGCGTCAGTCACGAGCAAGATCAGCGACCGCGACTGCATCAGGGTTTACTTGGACGCTCAGGTAGAGCTTTAGTTTGGAATTGTTCTTATTAAGGAACGTGACGAAAAAGCCTCTTTGCTTGGTTTATCGTCTGGTCTACGCGCTAGACACGATGCGCAAGAATCTCCGCTCCTCCCTCGCCCTGGTCGTTCTCGTCGCCGGCGCCGTCTCCCTCGGGAGCGGGGCCCAGGCGAAGGAGACGCCCATCGGCCCGCACGTGACCCAGAACGGGATCGAGGTGGGGGCCGTCTACCTGCAGCCGATCGAGATGGATCCGCCGGACATGATGCGCGCCGCAGCCGCGTCCGACATCCATCTGGAGGCCGACATCCACGCGGCGAAGGACAACCGCAACGGCTTCGCCGAGGGCGACTGGGTGCCGTCCCTGACGGTCAGCTTCGAGATCACCAAGCTGGAGGGCGAGGCCGCCACCGGGCCGAAGGTGACCGGTTCGCTGATGCCGATGGTCGCCAATGACGGCCCGCATTACGGCGACAACGTCAAGCTCTCCGGCCCCGGTCGCTACCGCCTCAAGCTCACCGTCGCGCCGCCCGGCCCGCACAGCCATTTCGGTCGCCACGTCGACAAGGAGACCGGCGTTGCCGAGTGGTTCAAGCCCTTCGACCTGATCCAGGACTTCACCTTCGCGGGTATCGGCAAGAAGGGAGCCTACTGAGCCCCATGGCCGTTCTCTCCCGAACCCTGACCGCCGCCCTCGCGGCCGGTCTACTGGCCGCCGCCGGTCCGGCGCGTGCCGAGGATCTGCCGGTCATCAAGGTTGAGATGAAGGACGGGACCATCACCCCGGACGTCATCGAGGTCCCGGCCAACACCCGCTTCAAGCTCGAGATCACCAACACGGGCACCAGCCCGGTGGAGTTCGAGAGCGTGGAATTGAAGCGCGAGAAGGCGCTGGCCGCGGGCGCGACCTCCTCCATCGTGTTCCGCACCGTCGACCCCGGCCGCTACGACGTCTTCGACGACTTCCATCCCAACTCGAAGGCCACCCTGGTGGCGAAGTGATGCGGCTCCGATAACCCTGGCGAACCCAACCGGAATGGCAGCCTCGACGTCCCTCAAGCCGCACGACGCCGGCTCCCCGCGCGGCGCCCGGACGCCGCGCGACGTCCGGGATGCCTGGATCGACGCGAAGCTCGCGGAACTCGGGCAGTGGATGCAGCGCTACGGCGGCACGATCCGCGCCATCCAGTGGGGCGTGGTCGGCGTCTACCTCGTGCTGGTCGCGGTGCCGGCCTTCCTGCCGCTGCCCGACCGCAGCGCGCACCTGTGGAACAACCTGACCGTCTTCGCCCAGTTCGCCTTCTGGGGCATCTGGTGGCCCTTCGTGCTGGTGAGCATGGTGGTGGTCGGCCGGGCCTGGTGCGGCATCCTCTGCCCCGAGGGGGCGCTGACCGAGTTCGCCAGCCGCTGGAGCCTGGGCCGCGCCGTGCCGCGCTGGATCACCTGGGGCGGCTGGCCGTTCATCGCCTTCGCCGGGACCACGGTCTACGGCCAGATGGTCAGCGTCTACGGCTACCCCAAACCCGTGCTGGCGGTGCTCGGCGGCTCCACCGTGGCGGCGATCGTCGTCGGGCTGCTCTACGGCCGCAACAAGCGGGTCTGGTGCCGCTACCTCTGCCCCGTCAACGGCGTCTTCGCGGTGCTGGCCAAGCTCGCGCCGGTGAGCTTTCAGGTCGATCACGCGGGCTGGGCGGCCTCGCCGAAGCCGCGCGGGGACACCTTCAACTGCGCGCCGCTGGTGCCGGTGAAGACGATGACCGGCGCGGGCGCCTGCCACATGTGCGGGCGCTGCTCCGGCTATCGCGGGGCCGTGCGCCTCGCCCGGCGCTCGCCCACCCACGAGATCGTCCACGTCGCCGGCACCGAGCCGAGCCTCGACCAGACCGTGCTGATCCTGTTCGGCATGATGGGCCTGGCCGTCGGCGCTTTCCAGTGGTCGTCGAGTCCCTGGTTCATCGACGTCAAGCAGGCGCTGGCCACCTGGCTGATCGAGCGCGGCACGACCTGGCCCCTCGAGACCACGCTGCCCTGGTACATCCTGACGAACTATCCCGAGCACAACGACGTGCTCAGCCTCCTCGATGGCGGGCTCCTGCTGGGCTACATCGCCGCCGCCGCGATCGTCCTCGGCGTCTCCCTCTCGGGCCTCGTGGCCCTGGCCACCCTTTCCCTCGGCTGGTCGCGGGCCCGCTTCCACCACCTCACCCAGGCGCTGATCCCGGTGGCGGGCTGCGGCGTGTTCCTCGGCCTCTCGGCGCTGACCGTCACCTTCCTGCGCGGCGACGGCATCCTCATTCCCTACGTCTCGGAGATGCGCGCCGCGCTGCTGCTGGGCACCAGCCTGTGGAGCGTCTGGCTCGCCTGGTCGGTGGCCGGCCTCTCGGCGCGGGGCCTGCGCCGCTTCGGGGCGACCCTCGGCATCGCCGCCGCCTGCGCCCTCTCGGTCTCCGGCTGGGTGCTGCTGTTCTGGATCTGGTAGGGCGGCCGTCTCGGCCGCGACCGTGAACTCGTAAAGGAATTCTCCGCATGATCGGAGCCTTCGTCATCGCCTTCCGCGAAGTCATCGAGGCGGGCCTCATCATCGGCATCGTACTCGCCGCCACCCGCGGCATCGCCGGGCGGGGCCGCTGGATCGCCCTCGGCGTCCTCGGCGGCCTCGCGGGCGCGGCCCTGGTGGCGCTCTTCGCCGAACGCATCTCCGACGCCTTCGAGGGCGCGGGGCAGGAGATCCTCAACGCCGGCGTCCTCATCGTCGCGGTGCTGATGCTGATCTGGCACAACACCTGGATGGCCAAGCACGGGCGCGAGCTCGCGGGCGAGTTGCGGGCCGCCGGCGAGGCGGTGCGCACCGGCCAGAGCACGGCCGCCGGCCTCGCCCTGGTGGTCGGCGCCGCGATCCTGCGCGAGGGTGCGGAGCTCGTGCTGTTCCTCTACGGCCTCGTGGCGTCCGGCACCTCCGGGCCGGACATCCAGTTCGGCGCCCTGGCCGGCGTCGCCGTCGGCGCAGCGACCTCCTCGGTGAGCTATTTCGGCCTCGCCGCGATCCCGACCCGCTACGTCTTCTCGGTGACGAGCGGCCTCATCGTCCTGCTGGCGGCGGGCCTCGCGGCGCAGGCGGCGCAGTTCCTCACCAATGCGGGCCTGATCACCGTGCTCGACCGGCCCCTGTGGAACACCTCCGCCGTCCTGCGGGAGGACAGCCTCGTCGGACGCGTGCTCCACGCCCTCGTGGGCTACACAGACCGCCCGAGCGGCATGCAGGTCCTGGTCTATCTCGGCACCATCCTGGTCATGGTCGCGCTGATGCAGGTGTCGTCCACCGGCAAGCGCCGCCAGCTCCGCACCGCCTGAGCGTCCATGCACGTCACCCACCCCGCCGATGCACCGGCCGCCCCGCCCATCCCCTTCGACGCCTTCCTGGCGGTGGATATCCGCGTCGGGACCGTCGTCTCGGCCGAGCCCTTCCCGGAGGCGCGCAAGCCGGCCCTGAAGCTCGTCATCGATTTCGGGCCGGCGATCGGCACCAAGCGGTCGAGCGCGCAGATCACCGAGCATTACCGGGCCGAGGACCTGCCCGGCCGGCAGGTCGCCGCCGTGGTGAACTTCCCCCCGCGCCAGATCGGCAAGTTCCTGTCGGAGGTGCTGACTCTCGGATTCGCCGATCCGAACGGGGCCGTGGTGCTGGTCCGCCCCGACCAGACCGTGCCGAACGGCAGCCGCCTGTTCTGAGGGGCGGGTTGCCGGACGGTCGGTTTTTCGCCATCCCTGCCGCATGAGCGACCTCGGACACGACGAATCCGGCATCGAGTGGGACGATGGGTTCGCCGATCAGCTGATCGGCGCGACGCTCTTCGTCGGCATAACCTATCTCGACCACGACGGAACCCTGATCCGCCGCGAGCAGGTCTTCGGCCGCGTCGAGACGGTGGATGCCGAGGCCGGGATCACGATCCGGCCCTTCGACGGCGCAGCGGCCTTCACGATGGTGCCGATCCTCGAAGCCATCGAGCCGGCCGATCCCGGTTCGTATCAGCTCTCCCCCGATGACCCGGTGGTCGAGAACCCCGACTATACGGTGGTGTTCAGCCTGACCGCCCCGCTCCGCCACTGAGGGCGTCACCGCCCTACCGGCGCAGGGTGGCACCTTCGGTCCACGCGGCCAGCCGGGCGGCGAGCGCCGCGCCGTCGCCGGACAGGGCGACGATCTTGAGGCGGGCGGTTTCGCCGGAGACGATCCGCATATCGGACCGGCGGAGCTTCAGGGCCTTGGCCAGATAAGCGAGCAGCGCCGCGTTGGCGGCGCCCGCGACGGGCGGCGCGGCCACGCGCACCTGCAGGGCGACGCGCCCCTCCGCATCCGCCACCAGACCGTCCAGCCCGTCGCGGCCCGCCCGCGGTGTCAGGCGCAGGGCGAGGCGCAGGCCGTCCGGGGTCACTTGGTAGGGCTCGCTCATCCGTATCCGACCCTCCAAGGCCCGGCCCGAAATCCGTGTCGCCGGACAGGGGCGGGCCGCGTTCGCCGCGTGCGTTGCAACAAAATCGCTGGAATGCCACGTCAATCCGGCGGTATCGGGGTGTCTCGCCTGACGTGTTGCACTAAGCTTCAGCGAAAATCACGGGAACGCCAGATGTCCGACCTCCGCTTGCGCCGCAGCGTGCTGTATATGCCCGGTTCGAACCAGAGAGCGCTCGACAAGGCCAAGACCCTGTCGGCGGATTCGCTGATCCTCGACCTGGAGGATGCGGTGGCGCCCGACGCCAAGGACGTCGCGCGCGAGCAGGTCTGCGCTGCGGTGAAGGGCGGCGGCTACGGCGAGCGCGAGATCATCATCCGCGTCAACGCCCCCCAGACCCCCTGGGGCGAGGCCGACCTCAAGGCGGCGATCCAGGCCCGCCCCGACGCGATCCTGATGCCGAAGGTGTCCTCCCCGGCCGTGCTGGAGAGCATCGCCAACCACCTCGAAGCCCTCGACGCCCCCGAGAGCATCGCCGTCTGGGCGATGATCGAGACCCCGGCGGCGATCCTCAACATCCAGGAGATCGCCAAGGCGCAGCGCGACCGGCGCACCCGCCTGACCTGCTTCGTGCTGGGCACCAACGATCTCGCCAAGGACACCTGGGCCCAGCTCGTGCCCGGCCGCGTGCCGATGCTGCCCTGGATGATGTTCACCCTGGCGGCCGCCCGCGCCGAGGGCCTGACCATCCTCGACGGCGTCTGGAACGACATCGAGGACGTGGCAGGCTGCCGGGCCGAGTGCCAGCAGGCCCGCGACCTCGGCTTCGACGGCAAGACCCTGATCCACCCCAACCAGCTCGAGCCGGCCAACACCTGCTTTGCCCCCTCCGACGAGGAGGTCCGCCGCGCCCGCCTCGTCATCGAGGCCTTCGACCGCGCGGAGAACGCCAAGCGCGGCGCGATCAAGATCGAGGGCCGCATGTACGAGCGCCAGCACATCGGCATGGCCCGCCGGGCTGTGAACTGGCGCGAAGCGATCGCCGCCAAGGGGTATTGAAGCCGCGTCCGGCGCCGGCGGGAACACCCTTCGGCGCCGGTGCTTGTCCCGGCTGATGCCTGGCACCGCTTCGTGCCCGGTCCCATCCAGGACACAGCCGACCGCATGAGCCCGATCCTCGCGCCCTTCACCCTGGGCGACCTCACCCTGAAGAACCGCGTCGTGATGGCGCCGCTCACCCGCAGCCGCTCCTCCACCGAGGGCGTCCCGCCGGACTTCGCGGTGGATTACTACGCCCAGCGCGCCAATGCCGGCCTCATCATCAGCGAGGCCACCAACATCTCGCCCCAGGCGGTGGGCTACGCCTACACGCCGGGGATCTGGAGCGACGCGCAGGTCGAGGCCTGGAAGCCCGTCACCGCCGGCGTGCACGCCAATGGGGGCCTGATCTTCCTCCAGCTCTGGCACACGGGCCGGATCTCGCATCCCGACGTGCAGCCGGACGGACAACTGCCGGTGGCCCCCTCGGCGCTCAAGCCCGAGGGCACGGCCTTCACGGAATCCGGCATGCAGCCGCACGTGACGCCGCGGGCGCTGGAGACGGACGAGATCCCGGGTATCGTCGAGGATTACCGCCGGGCCGCCGAGAACGCCAAGCGCGCCGGCTTCGACGGCGTCGAGATCCACTCGGCCAACAACTACCTGCTCGAGCAGTTCGTGCGCGATTCCACCAACCACCGCACCGACCAGTACGGCGGCTCGATCGAGAACCGCCTGCGCTTCCCGCTGGCCGTGGTGAAGGCCGTGACCGAGGTCTGGGGCGGGGGCCACCGGGTCGGCATCCGCCTGTCGCCCGCCACCACCGAGCCCGGCAAGACCCCCCTCGACAGCGACCCCAAGGCGACCTTCGGCGCCTACGTGGAAGCCCTGAACGCCTTCGGCCTGCTCTACGTCCACACCATCGAGGGCGTGACGCAGCAGACCCGCGACGTGCCGGACTCGGTCGATTTCGGCCAGATCCGCGAGCGCTTCCAGGGCGCCTATATCGGCAACAATCAGTACACCCTGGAGCTGGCCGAGAAGGACCTCGCGGAGGGCCGCGCCGACCTCTTCAGCTTCGGCCGCCCCTACATCGCCAACCCGGATCTGGTGCAACGCCTTAAAACCGGTGCCCCCCTGGCCGAGGCCCCGAAGTCCTACTGGTACGGCGGCGGCGCCAACGGCTACTCGGACTGGCCGGGCATGAACGGCCCGGTGGCGATCAAGCGCTGAGCGGAAGGCTTGGCGCGTTGGGTGTCGTGCGCCACCCTCCCCCCGCTGCGGGGGAGGGTGCCTGCGGAGCAGGCGGGAGAGGGGGCGACCCCTCCGGACAACGGGTGCCCCTCACCCGACCCGCTTCGCGGGCACCCTCTCCCGCAGAGGGGAGAGGGATCGCGCGGCAAGCACCCGCGATAGTCGGTCAGGTAGGCGCCGTCCGCGTGCAAAGAGGCTCGTTGCCCCGACATCACCCGTGCAACTGCGCCAGCACCGCATCCCCCGCCGGGCTGGCAACGTAGCGCGTGCGCTGGGTCCGCGCGTTCCGGTCGGTCAGGGCGAGGAGTCCCGCCTCGCTCGCCAGGGTCTCGACGGCGCGCAGCACCAGGGCGTGCTCCAGGTCGAAGACGCGGGCGAAGCTGCGGCTATCGCGGGCGAGGTCGAGGTGGAGGGCGGCGAGAATGCCGGCCTCCAGGGTCGAGAGTCCGGGCTGGAGGGCGACCACCGCGTCGGTGGCCGCCAGGAAGGTCTCCGCGTCGGCCGGCGGTTCGCTCATGCGGCGGCCGGCGCGCGCAGGCGCACCAGCACCGACTTCGAGGTCGGCGTGTCGCTGCCCTCGCCGAAGGTGGAGAGCGGCACGAGGACGTTGAGCTCCGGGTAGTAGCCGGCGAGCGATCCGCGCGGCATGTCGAAGGGTACGAGGCGGAAATCCTCGGCCACCCGGGTCACGCCGTCGTCATGGGTGCCGACGATGTCGACCCGGTCGCCCGTTCGGGCCCGGATCTCGGCCAGGTCGTCCGGGTGTGCGAAGACCACGCGGCGCTCGCCGTAGACGCCGCGGTAGCGGTCGTCGAGGCCGTAGATCGTGGTGTTGTACTGGTCGTGGCTGCGGAAGGTCTGAAGCACGAAGGTGTCGCTCGCGCGCTTCGCCCGCTGGTGCTCCGTCGCCTCGGGCAGGGGATCGGCGGAGAAGTTGGCCCGGCCGGTGGGCGTCTCGAAGCTGCGCTCGGCGGCGAGGTTCTTCAGCATGAAGCCGCGCGGGCGCCGGACGCGCAGGTTGTAGCCGGTGAAGCCCGGGATCGTACGCTCGATCAGGTCGCGGATGCGGTCGTAATCGTCGGCGAGGGCCGCCCAGTCGACCCGCGCGGAACCGACCGTCGCCGCCGCCATGCCGGCGATGATGCCGATCTCGGAGCGCAGCTCGGCCGAGGCCGGCTTGTTGATGCCACCCGAGCCGTGGACCATGCTCATGGAATCCTCGACCGTGACGATCTGGGTCTTGCCCTTCGCGTTCCGGTCGATCTCGGTGCGGCCGAGGCAGGGCAGCAGGTAGGCGACGCGGCCCGGCACGAGGTGCGAGTGGTTGAGCTTCGTCGCGATGTGGACGGTGAGTTCGCAGGAGGCCAGGGCCTTGGCCACAAGGGTGGTGTCCGGCGTGGCGCGGGCGAAGTTGCCCCCGAGGCCGATGAAGGCCTTCGACGAGCCGTCGAGCATGGCTCGGATGGCGGCGAGCACGTTGTGGCCGTGCGCGCGCGGGGCGGTGAAGCCGAATTCCCGCTCCAGGGCGTCGAGGAGGGCGGCCGGCGGCTTTTCGTTGATGCCGACGGTGCGGTCGCCCTGCACGTTGGAATGGCCGCGCACCGGGCACAGGCCGGTACCGGGGCGACCGACATGGCCGCGCAGCAGCATCACGTTGGCGAGTTCCCGGACGGTGGCCACCGAGTGGCGGTGCTGGGTCACGCCCATGGCCCAGGTGCAGATCACCTTGTCGGCGGCGAGATAGACCCCGGCCGCGACCTCGAGGTCGGCCCGGGCCAGGCCGGACTGGTCCTCGATGGATTCCCAGGGGGTGGCGTCCACGGCGGCCCGGTAGGCCTCGTAGTCCGCGGTGTGGTTGCGCAGGAAGGTCCGGTCGAGCAGCGACGGCTGGCCGGCGGCCAGGGCCGCATCGTCGGCCGCGAACACCGCCTTGGCGATGCCCCGGAACGCCGCCATGTCGCCGCCGAGGCGTGGCTGGTAGTAGTGGCTCGCCACCGGCGCGCTGGCGCCGCGCAGCATCTCCACGGTGTTCTGCGGGTCGGCGAAGCGCTCCAGCCCGCGCTCGCGCACGGGATTGAACACCACGACCTTCGCGCCGCGCTGGGCCGCCCGCCGCAGGTCGCCGAGCATGCGCGGATGGTTGGTGCCGGGGTTCTGCCCGACGACGAAGATCGCGTCGGCTTTCTCGAAATCCTCCAGCAGCACGGTGCCCTTGCCGACGCCGATGGCCGCCTGGAGGGCGATGCCGCTGGCCTCGTGGCACATGTTGGAGCAGTCGGGGAAGTTGTTGGTGCCGTAGTGCCGGGCGAAGAGCTGGTAGACGTAGGCGGCTTCGTTCGAGGCGCGGCCCGAGGTGTAGAACTCGGCCTGGTCCGGGTGGTCGAGCCCGCGCAGGGTGGCGCCGATTTCCGCGAAGGCGGCGTCCCAGGTCGTGGCGACGTAGCGGTCGCTGGCCGCGTCGTAGCGCATCGGATGCGTCAGGCGGCCCTCGCCCTCCAGGGCGTAGTCGGTCCAGCCGCGCAGCGCGCTCACGGTGTGCTTGGCGAAGAACTTCGGCGGCGTGCGCTTGTCGGTGGCCTCCCAGGACACCGCCTTCACGCCGTTCTCGCAGAACTCGAACGAGGACCCGTGCGCCGGATCGCCCCAGGCGCAGCCGGGACAGTCGAAGCCGTCGGGCTGGTTGGCTTTCAGCATGGCGCGCGCACCCGACAGGGGCGCCCGGCTTCCCAGCAGGTGCTTGCCGCAACTTTTCAGGGCCCCCCAGCCGCCAGCCGCGGAGGAGCGCTTCGGGGTCGCGACCGGATGATCCATGACGGGGTCCTGAGGGGCAGGGCTCGCATGGCCGACGATCGGCCGCGAAGCGGAGCAGTCTCGCCCCAGCGATATCGCGATGCACAGCGCGCGCTCAATCGCGCGAAAACGCAGGCCAGTCATGCCGTTAGGGGTCCCATGCGTTTTTTGCAGAGCCGATGAAGACCGGGTTAAAACCGTTCCAGGCCGCAATGCGGACAATCGGGACCTTCCTCTCCGGCCCCGGTCCCTGGCGGAGGGCGGGTCGATCGCCTAACCCTCGGGCCGGATCGGCCGCTGGAAAGCGGGGAAGACGGGAGCGGGGGAGATGCGGACGCCGGTGAGGATCTTCGCGGCGGCGGCCGTCGGCCTCGCGGTCGGCCTCGCGGTGATGGCGCATGACCGGCAGATGGGCGCCGAATGGGCCGTGTCGGCCGAGCAGATCGCCGACGCGCAGGCCTACGGCAAGCCCGGCGTGGAGCTTCCGCCGGGCCACATGGTGACTGCGCCCCAGCGCAGCGAGGGCGCGGAGCGCCTTCCCCTGAAATGGATCCTCCTCGGCCTCGCGGCCGGTGGCGCGGTCCTGGCCGGCACGGGCCACCGGCGCGCGCCGGCGCGGAAACCGGATGACCGACCCTGACGCCCGACGCCTGTCGCCTGCCGGGCACACCGGCCCGAAAACCCCGCGCGGCCATTGACGCCGTCACCGCGTGTCGGGCTTCCTGGCGTCGGACGGTTCCTCCCCGGAGGATCAAAAGGGAACGCGGTGAGGAGTTTTGCTCCAACGCCGCGGCTGCCCCCGCAACTGTAAGCGGCGAGTTCCTCATCAGCACGTCACTGGGTGTCTCGACATCTGGGAAGACGATGAGAGGGCGGTGACCCGCGAGCCAGGAGACCTGCCGTCAGTCGTGGTCAC
>NZ_LMML01000029.1:226301-231439 GCF_001422215.1 Methylobacterium sp. Leaf89
GATGCCGTGCGGCATCCGGGCCGGCCTCGTTCGCGGTGACGTGCCACAGACGTCGCCCGAGGTCCCATGTCGTCCTCCCGTTTTCGCTCGTTTCCCCGTTCACGGCCCACCGGCCGATCCTGGCTCCTCGGCGCCTGCGCCGGTTTCCTGCCCTACGGCGCCGGGATTCCGGACGCGTTCGCCGAGACTGCGCAGGCGGACCTCGCCGAATTGTCCGTGACCGCCGAGGCCCCGGCCAGCGGTGGCCGCGGGCCAGCCGCCCATGCGGGATTCGTCGGCGGCGTCACCGGTATCGGCGGCGGCCTCCGCAGCGTCGATGCGGCGAGCGCCGGCGTGATCTCGGGGGCGGCACTCAACAGCCGGCCGATCACCCGGCCCGGCGAGGCGCTCGAGAGCGTGCCCGGCCTCATCGTCACCCAGCATTCCGGGGAGGGGAAGGCCAACCAGTTCTTCCTGCGCGGGTTCAACCTCGACCACGGCACCGACATCGCGCTTCACGTGGACGGCATGCCGGTGAACATGCGCACCCACGCTCACGGCCAGGGCTATGCCGACCTGAATTTCCTGATCCCGGAACTCGTCGGCGCGGTCGAATTCCACAAAGGACCCTACTTCGTCCGCGACGGCGACTTCGCCTCTGCCGGCTCGGTGCGGATCGACTATCTCGACACGGTCGCGCGCAACCTCGCGCTGACGTCGCTCGGCAGCTTCGGCTACAAGCGCGCCCTCAGCATCGCCTCCGCGCCCCTCGGCGAAGGCCACCTGCTCGTGGCCGGCGAGGCCCAGACCTATGACGGCCCCTGGGACGTGCCCGACCGCCTCGCCAAGCTGAACGCCGTCGTCCGCTACAGCCAGGGCACGGCCCTCGACGGCTTCGCGCTGACCGGCATGGCCTACTGGGCCAAGTGGAACGCCACCAACCAGATCCCGGAGCGCGCCGTTGCGGAGGGGATCATCGGCCGCTTCGGCTCCCTGAATCCCACGGACGGTGGCGACACCGGCCGCTACTCCCTCTCGGGCCGCTGGAGCCGCACGACCGACGCCGGCATCACCCGGGCGAGCGGCTACGTCATCCGCTACGGCATGAACCTGTTCAACGACTTCACCTACTTCCTCAACGACCCGGTGAACGGCGACCAGTTCCGCCAGCGCGACAGCCGGGTGCTCGGCGGCGGCGAGGTCAGCCACACCGTCGAGGGCACCCTGTTCGGCTTGGCCGTGGAGAACGAGATCGGCCTCCAGACCCGCACCGACGCCATCCGGGTCGGCCTGTTCAACACCACGGCGCGGCAAACCCGCTCGACCGTGCTCGATGACCGGGTGCTGGAGGCGAGCGCGGCCCTCTACGTCGAGAGCCGGATGCGCTGGACCGACTGGCTGCGCACCAGCGTCGGCGTGCGCGCCGACGGGTTCTCCGCCGATGTCCGCTCGGACACGCCGGCCAATTCCGGCACGGCCCGGGACGGGATCGTCAACCCGAAGCTCGGCCTCGTGCTGGGACCCTGGTTCGACACCGAGGTGTTCGTGAACTACGGGGGCGGCTTCCACTCGAACGATGCCCGCGGCGTCACCGCCACGGTGGATCCGGCGAGCCCGCTCTTCAACATCAGCCGCTCGCCCTTCCTCGTGCCCTCGACGGGCTCGGAGATCGGCCTGCGCAACCGCAGCCTCGCCGGGCTGGAGACGGCGGTGACGCTGTTCCAGCTCGACTTCGCCTCCGAGAACCTGTTCCAGGGCGACAGCGGCACCACCGAGCCGAGCCGTCCCACCCGCCGCTTCGGCGTCGAGTGGACCAACCGCTACGCGGTGACGCCCTGGCTCTCCCTGGAGGGGGACCTGACGGTGACGAATGCCCGCTTCGCGGACCGCGACCCCGTCGGCAACCGGGTCCCGGAGGCGCCCACCACCATTGCCTCGGCCGGTTTCACCTTCGGCGAGGGGCCGGGCTGGTTCGGAGCGATGCGCCTGCGCTACTTCGGGCCGCGGCCGCTGATCGAGGACAATTCGGTGCGCTCGCGCCCGACGGCGCTGGTCAACGGGCGGGTCGGCTACAACTTCGACAACGGAATCAGCCTGTCCCTCGACGTGTTGAACCTGACCAACGCCCAGGCCGACCAGATCACCTACTTCTACACCTCCCGTTTGCCCGGCGAGGCGGCGGACGGCGTCGCGGACCGGCACTTCCACCCCGTCGAGCCGACGGCGGTACGCCTGACCCTGGCGGGGCGGTTCTAGGTCACATGCCGGGTGAAAGTCTGTGAGATGACTTTGCCATGTTGACGAAGCGTGGAACCACAGCTTACGCGGCTGTCATGCGTGCTTGGCGGCCAGATTGGGGATTCTGCCGTGCGGTCATCGCCCTGACCGTCCTCTACGCGCTTTGCCTGCAGGCGTTGCTGGGTTCCATGGCGCCCGTGCCCCAGCTGAGCTTCAACACCATCATCTGTGCCGAACACGCCGGAACGGACGCTCCGGCGGACGCGGCACTGCCCTGTCGGCATTCGTGCTGCACCCTGGTGCAAGCCGTCATGGTGCCCGTTCTGGTCCTCGCCTTCATCGCTGTGCGCTGGTCGCCCGGTGATGCGGTGCTCCGCGCCTGGCGGACCGGAGACCCGGGAACCGCACGGGCGCCGCCCGATCCATCCGTCAGTCCCCGAGGTCCGCCGACCGCCTGATCGATCCGTTTGTCCCAGATCGCTCCGTGCCGGACCCCCAACCATGTCTCAGTCCCTCCAGGGTGACGCGACAGCCTTCCGCGCCGTCGTTTCTGCCCACCCGATGCAGGATGCCGTCTATCGCGCCGTCTGGCGCTGGCACTTCTACGCCGGCCTGCTCTGCCTGCCCGTCCTGATCCTGCTCTCGGTCACCGGCTCGCTCTACCTGTTCAAGGACGAGGTCAACGCGACCCTGTTCGCGTACCGGACAAGGGTCGCCGTGCAGGCGAGCCCGCCCGTGGGTGTGGACCTCCTGCTTTTCAACGCCTCCGAGGCCGTGCCGACCGCCGTACCGGTCTCGTTGACCGAGCCCGCCGATCCGTCCGCCTCCGCGGTCGTGACGATGGCCGAGGGATCCCGCAGGATCCTGGTCTACCTCAACCCATACGACGGCTCGGTGCTGGATCGGGTCGCCCGGGACAACGAGTTCATGATGGTGGTGCGAGGCCTGCACAGCCTCGCCTACTTCGGACCGGTGGCCAACGGACTCATCGAGGTCGTGGCCGGGTTCACGATCATCCTGGTTCTGACGGGCCTCTATCTCTGGTGGCCGCGCCAGCAGGGCGGCGGGGTCGTGCGTCTCCGCGGCACGCCCCGCAGGCGCGTGTGGTGGCGCGACCTGCACGCCGGCACCGGTCTGGTCGCCGGGGCCGGAATCTTCTTCCTCGCCCTGACCGGGCTGCCCTGGTCTGCCTGGTGGGGCCAGCACCTGCGCAGCTGGTCCAACGCGGCCGGCGTCGGGCAGCCCAGCGCCCTCTGGGCCAACAAGCCCGTCTCGACCGTGCCCATGCGAGAGATGCTCACCACCACCGGATGGGCTATGGAGGACGCTCCGCTTCCGACCTCGCAGCCGGCCGCCACCCCCACCATCGGGCTCGCGCGCGCCGTCGACATCCTGCGAGCCCTCGGGATGCCGCGCGGCTTCGAGGTCTCCTTGCCGTCGGGGGAGACCGGCGTCTACGCCGCGGCCGCCTACCCGAAGGACGTGACGGGGCAGCGGATGATCTCCCTCGACCAGTACACCGGCACGCCGCTAGTCGACGTCCGGTTCGCGGACCTTGGCGGGGTCGCCCGCGCCATCCAGTACGGCATCGGCCTCCACAAGGGCGAGCACTGGGGTCGAGCCAATCAGTTCGCGATGCTGGCCTTCTGCCTGGCGACCATCCTGCTCGCCGTGACCGCCGCGACGATGTGGTGGAAGCGGCGCCCCGCCGGTCGCCTCGGCGTACCACCGTGGCCACGCGACCGGCGTGTCGCGGCCGGCGTGACCCTGATCGTCCTCGTCCTCGGGGCCCTGTTCCCCCTGACCGGGCTCGTCATCCTCGGCATGCTGCTGCTCGACCTCGGCCTGCAGGCGCTGCGAACCCAGGCGAGGACCTGAGGCAGCCGAAACGGGCGGCGTTCCCGTGCACCCCATCCTTCCCCTGCTGATCGGCCGCCGCGGCATCCTCGGCGTCGTCCTGATCGCGCTCGCGCTCTGGACACAGGCGCTCGCGCCGGCTGCGCCCCTGCGCATGCTCGCGGCGATGTCCGATCCACTGCGCAATCCCATTCTCTGCGGCCCTGCGGTCGATGGGGGCGAGGAGGTCCATTCGAACGTGGGGGTGCCCGCCCCGGCACACCCGGAATGCGCCCTGTGCCAGTTGTGCTGTGCAGGGGTCGCCCTCCCCACGCTGCCATCGGGCCCGGCCGCCATACGGAGCGTGCACTGGCATCCGGTATCGTGGCCGATCCCCCCTCCCACGCGCACACGGCCTCCGTCCCGTTGCCTGGGGCAGCCCCGGGCTCCGCCTCACCTCGTCTGATCGCCGAACCACCCTTCCTCACCGCAGCGTGCCTGCGCAGCGTCCTCCCCGATCCGTCGAGCTTTCCCCATGTTCCCGTACCCAAGCGCCCGCCGGCCCATGCGCGCCCTGGCGATCCTTCTCGGCGCAAGCCCGCTCGCGATCGCGATGGCGCAGGCCCAGACCGCCGGTCAGGCCGTGACCCTGGAAGAGCTCTCCGTCGAGGGCCAGGGCGGTGGCGCCGGACAGGGGCGGGGTCGGACTGCCCTCTCGCCCGCCGCCGCCGCCGCCGCACCGACACCCATCGACCGCCCCGTCGGCGAGGTCGTCACCAGCCTCGGGCGAGACGGCATCATCGAGAACCGTCCGGCCACCAGCATCGGGTCGGTTCTGGCCAACAGCCCCGGCGTGACCGTGCGCCAGGGCAATGGCGGGCGCGACGTGGTGATCTCCATCCGGGGCAACAATGCCCGCTCCACCGGCGTGATCAAGAATACGGTCGTGCTGGAGGACGGCTTCATCCTGACCCAGCCGGACGGCGCCTCACGCTTCGACCTCGTCGATCCGCGCGCCTACAGCCGCATCGACGTGTTCCGCGGTCCGCAATCAGCGCTCTTCGGCAACTACGCCACCGGCGGCG
>NZ_LMML01000029.1:231462-240303 GCF_001422215.1 Methylobacterium sp. Leaf89
CAGCTTCGGCTACCTCAGCAATTACTTCACGGTCGGCGGCGTCAGCGGCCCCGTCGAGATCAGCCTGTTCGCGAGCGATGTCCGTGCCAACGGCTACCAGGATCACGGTTCCTACGACACGCAGACGGTCAACCTGCTGGCCAGCTACACGCCGACGCCGGACAACCGCTTCACCCTGAAGGTGATCAACAACACGCTCAGTGCGAATCTGCCGGCCCGGTCCTCCCTGAACCAGTATCAGATCAATCCCTACCAGCGCGGTTGCGGCACGGCGGCGCTGGCGGCGCCGGGGTGTACCCTGACGAACCTGTTCGCCAACGGGGCCTTCGGCCGGACGGTGGGCGTCACCGCCGATGAGGCAGGGTTCGGGCGCGACGACCGGCGCACCATCGTCGCCCTGCGCTGGGAGCACGACCTCGACGCGCAGACGACCTGGCGCACCCAGCTCGGCTTCGACGAGCGCAACTTCAACCAGCCCTTCTATACGACCTCCTCGCGCGGCTCCTATCCATCCTGGAACTTCCTCACGGACCTGACCCGGCGCTACGATCTGTTCGGGCTGCCCGCTCTGGGCTACGTGGCGCTGGCCTACAACACCATCGACAACCACATCACGACCTTCAATCGCGCGCCCGGCGGTGGTCCGCTGCTCGGTGCGCTCATCGGGAACCAAGAGGCCGTCCAATCCAACCTCGGCGGGCGGGCCCGTACCGAGGTGGCGCTCTCCGACCAATGGACCGGCGTCGTCGGCGTCAGCGCGGAGAACACCGCGATCACGGGACGCAACGTCGCCTACGCCTATTCGGCCTCAGGCGTGACCACGACCGTCGCCGATGCCAACCGCAGCTTCCTCAACGTCGCGCCCGAACTCGCCCTGGTCTATCGGCCGACCCCGGAATGGGCGGTTCGAGGCCGGGTCGCGACCGGCTACACGACCCCGGCCGCGAGCAATCTCTTCATCACCGCAGCCGGCCTCCCCGGCAACAACATCCAACTTCGCACGCAGGAAAACCTCGGCTTCGACCTTGGCGTCGACTGGAGCCCGAGCGAGACCCTGCGCCTCAGCGTGACCGGCTTCTACGAGTTCTTCCGGAACGAGCTCGTGTCGCAATCTCCCGGCGCCGGCCTGATGAGCTACACCTTCAACGCGCCGGCCTCCGAGCATCGCGGCATCGAAGTGGCGGCCGATTGGGCGTTCGCACCCGGGTGGCGCGCGGTCGCCGCCTACACGTTCGACGACCAGATCTACACGCGCTACGTCGAACGGCTGAGCGCCGGATCTCTCAGCCGCCAATTCGACCGCTCCGGCAAAACGATCCCCGGTGTCCCGGCCAACCAATTGCTCGCCCGCATCGGATACGATGTCCCGGCCGGACCGCTCGCCGGCCTCGGAGCGTTCGTCGAGACCGTGTTCCAGGACGAGTTCTTCATCGACAACGCCAACCAACTCAGGGCGCCGGGCTATACGATCGTCAACGCCAACATCCATTACGCCACGGAGCTCACGAGCGGCTATGCCAAGCGCTTCACCGCCTATGCCGAGGTGCGCAACGTCTTCGATACCGTCTACGTCGCTTCGGCGCAGAACCTCGCGAATTCCATCAGCGCGACCACGGGCCTGCAGAACGGTGCGAGCGTCCTCGCAGGAACCACGGGGTCGGTGTTCGCCGGAGCGCCCCGTACCATCATCGTGGGAATGAAGCTGGCGTTCTGACCGCCCGGCATCGGATGATCCGCAGGTTCGGCAACGTTCTCCCATCGAGGAAGGGAGCCGAACAGGCCTGTCCGCAAACGCGTCCTCCGCCTCGACCATCGTGATCGTGGCGTCGAACGTTGCGCTTGCCCCCTGATTCATAGGACCAGCATCCTCACCATCGGACATCCCTGGACCCGTGCGACGCCGGATGGGGCAAGCGTCGGCGGCGGCGATCCGACCGTTGCGAACACCGGTCCGGACGCGGACGAGTGGGTGGATCACCCGTGGGGGCAGGATGAGGTCCACGAGTCGCCCGCTCTTTCAGACGCGAAGAACGATGCCGCGGCTCCAGCAAGTCCCCTGGGACGCTCGATAGCACCAAGGCTATCGCTGGCGCGGACAGCTCCTCGAATTTCGGCCGCAAAAATCTCTGCACTGAATTCAAGCGAACGATCACGAAGATCCGCCGAGAATCTGTATGTCTCCAACAGGTCATGATCCATGATCTTTTGCGTCAGGTTTTGACAGCCCAAGACGAGCGGGACACTCACTGGACGAGCACGGCCTGGTCGCAGCGTGTGCCTTCCACGGTGAGGTCGGCGTAGCCCAGGCGGATGCCGAGGACCCGGAGCGTGTTGTCCAAGACCTTGTCCAGCGCGGGCGTCACCGCCGCGAGACCCGTGGCGACCGTGCTCTTGATCACCCCGGGCGCCAGGACGCCGAGACCGTTCACCTGAAGGTCGAGATCGTTGATCAGACGGCCGGTGAGGGATTGGAAGGACCCGCCTGAGGACACTGTCCGCACGGTGTGGCGGGTGATGTCGTCGTCACTGAACGTTACGAGTTGCGTGTAGGCATTTCCGACCGTGACGCGGCTCTGGCCGGTCACCGTCAGGGCGGGAGCGACCCGCAGGAGCGTCGCCGGCTGATTGAGGTCGGGCACGCGCGCATTGGGGTCGAGGAGCGCCTTGGGGATGTCGGCCACCGCGAGGTCTGCGACGCCGGTCTGGGCTTCCAGGACGACCTGTCGGCTCTGCCGGTCCGACCAGGGGCAGGTCACCGAGCGCAGCCGCCCCTGCGCCTTGGCGACCTGCACGTAGAGAGGCAGTTGGAGGAGGCCGAGATTGAGCGGCAGGGCCAGGCTGGCCTCGATGAGGAGGCGGGTCTGCGCCGTCTGCACCGTGGCCTTCGAACTGCCGGGCTGGACGTAGCCGGAGCTCTGGCGCTTCTCGCCGATCCCCAGCGTGACCTGGGTCCGCAGCAAGCCCGGTATGCTCGCGCCGAGATCCGCGGAGACCTGGCGATCGCCGTTCGCCACCAGGATGGCGGCCGACAGGGTATCCATCAGGCCGATCGATGGACCCTTGACCCCTGTACTCGGCGCGAGGTTCGCGGCATCTCCGAGATCGATGATTCGCCCGAGGCGGACGGATCCGCCGGCACCTCGAACGACGTTGTTCAACTGCCCGAGGGCGGCTGCTGCCGCAGCGTTGCCTGCGGTCGTGGCCGCGACCGACTGGAGCGCCGAAAGCACCTGTCCCAGCGTCGCATTCGCGGTGACGACGTCGTTGTAGTTGTCGACTTTGAGATTGAGGCCGGGCTGGAGGGTATCGAGCACGCGGAAGCCGTCGACCTGGGCCGCCGCCAGCGCCTCGTAATCCCCGACCGATAGGTTGAGCGGCTTCCCCAGCAACGCGCCGAGAACGCTGTTGAGCACCCCGGCATCCAGACGAAGCAGCCCGGAGCCGATGCTGAAGGAGGCGAACCGCGCCGAGGCGGCGGTCCCACGCACATCGATCTGCACGTCGCGCTTGAAGCCGAGAGCCGGAGCGAAGAAGGTCGGCGTCTGCGTCCGAAGATCGACCCGGACGGCACTGGGCGAGGCGGCATTGGCGACGAAGCGATCCGCCACTGGAACCTTGGCATCGCCCACATACACACCCGGCTGGACCGTGATCACCGCAGCGGCCCCGAAGCCATTGTCGGCGAGCGATTGGCGCGCCAGCAGGTCGGCCCGCTGCGGATCGGAGGCCGCCAGGGTGGCGGCCAGGTCGACCGCCCCTTGCGCCTTGCGCCGGGCGACGACCATGGAGCCGTAATCCACCCCAACGGCCGTCGCCGCGAGGAGTGTGGTGAAGGCCAGCGCGGTGAAGACCGCGACAGCCCCACGCGCGTCGGGCGCGAAACGGCCGATCACAGGCCACCCCGGCGCACGCTGACCGTGCTCTGGATGAGGTCTGGCGGGAGTGGGATCAAGCCGGAGAGTCCCGAGAACCCGAGCGACTTCGCATCGAACGTCAGGGTCACGGTGAAGAGGGAAGCATCCTGGGCGTTCGGTCCAACCGTCACCAACACGGTGCCGGGCTTGAACATGGCCCCCTCCGTCAGGGCCGCCGCCACTCTCTGCCGGGCGAGAGCGGCGCGCTCCTGATCGCTCACGCCGGCGATCGAAGCCCGGGCCGCCTCCGACGCGATATGCTTCAGGTTGTGCGAGGCCCCGAGATAGATCCCGAATACCACGATACCCGCAAAGAGCGCCAAGAGGGCGGGGACGACCAGGGCGAATTCAACAGCAGCGCTTCCTGCTTGAGCACGCAAAGCACGCCGAATCCACGCTTGGAAATTGTATTCAAAACGCATGAGAAGGCATCCGTCATGCACAACGGTTATTGATCGATGTTATGTTTTCACGGATTTCCTAACGAGACCTTTATATGACGACATCCGAGCAGCCGGATACGTCAAGATAAAACCAATAATATTGATCAATACAAGATAGTAAAGCACAGGTACTATACGAAAATGTTAGGTCCGCCGTAGCGTGATTCAGTCCTGCAATTTCTGGTTTAAGTGACGCTAGCCCTCGAATGAGGAGAACAAAGCAATTTTAAGTCGTCCAGCCTCCGGCAGTCTGCCACTGCCAAATACGACAGCGCGTCCTCGATCCCGGTGGGGCAGGGCGCTTCATCAGCCTCACAATTGGCGCGGACGATATCCTCGGGCAGGTTCTGCCCCCCGCCTCGTCCTGGCCGCCGGGCACCGAATCAGGACACGGCGTACACCGCCACGAAGAACCTCACGGCCCTCTCCGAACGCAGTCGCAGGAGCCACGCTCAGTCCGAGCATCAGCGTCGGCGCTGGTATGCCTGAGCTAAGCATTGGCCCAGGCTCGCCACGGGAGGCCGCCGACTGTGTGAGCTTCAATGGCAAGCCCAGAGACGAGTGCCTCCGCCAAGAGATCGTCTAACCGCTAAAGGCGGCGCAGATCCTCATCGGGATCCGGTAGAGCGCCTCCAACCACCTCCAGCCGCACGTCTCCTTGGGTGACCGCCCACCCGCGCCCGGAACCTTCCGGATCTCGCTTTCCGGCGGCCTATGGCCGCCGCCATTCTAACCCTGCGGTTCCGGCTCGCAGAACCAAAGCTCCAAAGCGGACGCCGAGCCGGCTCCAACCCTTCTCAGGTTCTGAGACCGATCAGCCTTTCGGCCAAACTTGCCGAGGCGAAGTCGCCGCGATTGAGGATCTGACTCGCGCCGCGAAGCTTGCTCCGGTCGTCCGCCGAGAATTCTCGCCCTGTCAGGACGATCACCGGGATATCCGAGCAGCCGGGAATGGCGCGAACGCCTTGCAGGAAGCCGAAGCCGTCCATGATCGGCATGTTCAGGTCGACGATCACGACGTCCGGCCTGGTCTCCGTCGCCTGCTGCAGGCCCTCCTTACCATTCGAGGCCTCCAAGACCGACCAGCCTTCGTCCTCCAAGCTGGCACGCATCGCCAGGCGCGTGACGGCCTCGTCCTCGACCAGAAGCACGGTGCCGCGCCGGTCCGGCTCCGCCAGCCTGAACTGGTTCACGATCTTGCCGAACCGCGTCCAGTCGACCGGCTTCAGCATGTAGTCCGAAGCGCCGAGGGAGGCCGCGAGATTGCGCTGGTCGACGGACGTCACCATCACGACCGGGATCTGCGCCAGCATTTCGTCCGCCTTGATCTGGCTCAGCACCGACCAACCGTCCACGCCCGGCATCATCACGTCCAACAGGATGGCCCGTGGCCGCAACCGTCGGGCGATCTCGAGCCCGCTCCTGCCGTTCGTGGCCGTCTGGACCTTAAATCCCTCGCGATGCAGGAACCGCGTCGTGAGGGCGAGCTGGTCGCTATCGTCGTCGATGACGAGGATGACATCGCCTTCCGCCACGTCGGCGGCGATGACGTCCGGATCGGGCAAGGCTTGCGCGTCGACCGGAGGAACGAACGTCGCCGGCACGGTGAAGGTAAAGGTGCTGCCTCGGCCTGGGACGCTGGACACCGTGATGGTTCCCGCGAGCATGTCGGCGAAGGCACGGGTCAGCGAGAGGCCAAGCCCAGTCCCCCCGAAGTTGCGCGTCGTGGACGCATCGGCTTGCTCGAAACGCCGGAATAGGCGCGACACCTGTTCGGCCGTCATCCCGATCCCGGAATCCGAGACCGAGAACGAAAGCCGGTCGACCCCCGAGGCGTCGGTCATGCGGGAGGCCGCCAGGGTGATGGTCCCGCTTTCCGTGAACTTGGCCGCGTTGCTCAGAAAGTTGAAGAGCACCTGCCGGGTCTTGGTCAGGTCGGAATGCATTCGGCCCAGCCCAGGCGCGAGCTTCGTCTCCAGGGCGTTGCCCTTCTTGTTGACCAGCGTCGCGACCGAACCCGCAACGTCGCGCAGCATGTCCCCCACCGCGAAATCCTCGGCGTAGACCTCCATCTTGCCGCTCTCGACCTTGGAGAGGTCCAGCACGTCGTTGATGAGCCCAAGCAGGTGACGGGCGTTGCGCTCGACCTTGCCGATATCCGCCACGAGGTCCGACGCCGCGCAGCCATCGGAGATCTCCTCTCCCATCATCTCGCTGTAGCCGATGATGGCGGACAGAGGGGTGCGGAGTTCATGGCTCATGTTCGCCAGGAAATCGCTCTTCGCCGTGTTGGCCAGCTCGGCCGCCTCCTTGGCGGCTTCTGCGGCGGCATTGGCGCTGGTCAACGCCGCCTCTCTGTCGACGAGAACGTGGTTCGCAGTGTTGAGCCGCTCCAGCGTGGCTTCGTTCTGCGCCACGGACCGTCGCAGGGCATGGCAGATCCACACCATGGTCGCGCCGACCAGGAGGTATTGCCCCAGCAGGGCGACATCCACGCCTCCGAGGATTCCATCCCGCGTGTAGAACCACGTGGCAATCAGGGTCGATAAGAACAGTGCCAGCGCTCCTGCGCGCCAGCCGAAAGCCAAGCTCACGACCAGGAGGACCGGAATGTATAGAAGGAAAGGGGCGACATAGGCTGGAGCCAGGAACCGAATGAATGTCATGGCGCCCACCAGCAGCAGCGTGACACCGTAGTCGGTGATTGTTGATGGACGTCGGAGGGCGACCGTCCCGATCAGTGTGTTCAAGCTGCTCATGGGGTGTGAGTGTCACGACCGGGGTCCTTTGGAAAGCGACCGGTTCCCGCCCCCTGCCCAGCCCGAATGAAGACATGGGTCCCATCGGCCGCGTTGTCGCCGATCCGGTGGTTTCTCGTGCAAGAATTGCAATGCCGTTGGAAGCGTTTCGAGCGATCAAGCCTAGAATTGGGGAGCAGGCGCTGCGTCGCCCTTTGGGGATATCCTTAAATTTTACAGATCATGCTTGTCTGCGTTTAATTATTTTCAATCAACTATTCCAGTGCATGGTTGGGGTGGTTCTTAGTCAGATGGATATGTGGTCCTGCAACCAGTCCCGTGCGGGCGTTCCGGCACGGGCGGAACTGAAAATATTCGGTCTTTGTGGAACGCTGAATCGGGTGTTTCCGGTGGATTTACACGACATCTTGCCCAACAGATTGAGAGTGGCGGTCATGGCTCTCCATGAGAAGGGTCGCGCCATCGAAACGAATTGATACACTTTGGAGATCTCGTTGGAAAAATATGACGGACTATAATCGGATATGAATTTATTGAAAATATAAAGTTATGAATAATTGCCATTACATGGTTCGCAGCAATTTCATTTGTTATAGGCAATGGGCTAGAGCTCTTACGCTTTCACGTTGCGGTGCCTATCCCGATGCGCTGCGGTGTCCTCAGGCGGCCGCCGGACTCAGACGAAAGCAAGATCGGCCAGCGAGAGTGCGCCTTCCCGCGTGTCGAGGCTGAAGGCGCTGGCTAGTATTTGGGACACCAGAGAGTATCCGCTTAACACTTTCCCGTGATGCTGCGCTGCCACTGCATCGGACTTCTCCGCTCGGTAGCGTCGGGAACTCATCGTGTCTGTCAGAAACCTGTCTATCCGCGCCAAGCTGATCGCCGCTTTCTCGCTGCTGACACTGCTTGCTGTCGGGTTAGGATTGCTGGGGGTGATTGGCACGCACCGCATGCGGCAGCAGGCGCTCAACATCGAAACCAACTGGCTGCCGAGCATGCGCCTCCTCGGCGAGATTGATACGCTCACTGCACGGACCAGCGCTCTCGTCCTGCGTCACACGCAAGCCGTCGACCCGGCACTCGTCGCAAGCATCGAGACCGACATGGAGCGCTTTGGCAAAAAGCTCGACGAGAAGAAGTCCGCTTTCGAGCCGATGATCGACACGTCTGACGAGCGTGCGCTCTACGAGACGTTCACGCGTGAAGCCCGGAATTTCGAGGGCGTGCGCCAGTCCATTCTTCAGCTCTCGCGTGCCGGTCAGAAGGCTCAAGCCTACGCGCTCTATGAAAGTCAGGGCATCATCCCCCGCCGTGCAGCCTCCGCAGCCCTCGACAAGCTCGTTGCCATGAACAACGAGGGCGCCAGTGCAGCTCAGGCCGAGAGCAAGACCGTCTTCGAGACGACCCATACCTGGGGGCTCATCGCCATAGCACTGTGTCTCCTCATCTCCACCGTCTCTGCAACGCTCATCATCCACGGCGTCACGCACGGCATTCGCGCCGTGGTCCGGCCCATGCAGGCGCTGGCGGGCGGCGACCTCTCCGTGACCATCCCGCACCTGGGCGCCCGGACCGAGATCGGCACCATCGCGGACGCCGTCCAGGTGTTCAAGGACGGTCTGATCAGGATGCGGGCCCTCGAGGAGGAGACGGTCCTGGCGCGGGCGGGGGCGGAGGCGCAGCGCCAGGCGGCGATGCGGGCGATGGCCGACAGCTTCGAAGGGG
>NZ_LMML01000029.1:240460-240569 GCF_001422215.1 Methylobacterium sp. Leaf89
GACGATGATCACCTCGATCGCCGGGCAGACCAACCTGCTGGCGCTCAACGCCACCATCGAGGCGGCGCGGGCCGGCGAGGCGGGCCGGGGCTTCGCGGTGGTGGCCGCC